>JANLTP010000241.1:0-66580 GCA_031363055.1 Burkholderiales bacterium
CCGGTTCAATTGAAAAACTCGATCCTGGCCAATAGAAAATCCCGATATTTTCCTTATGCGCGGCAAGCCGCGACTCGAAACGTATCGATGTCATTACGGGTGCGTATTAGTGAACTAGGGTGTCGAGTTACGATACAAAGTTCGATCTGTAGCAAGCTCAGGCCCGAACAATAATCGGGAATTGCGCGACCAATCCGTCCGAGCCGGGTACGAACGGAACGGTCAAGGCACCGCGATCGGCATCGGCGCGCAAACGGCGCCACAACATATCGCCGGCATTACCCGGATCGCCATCGACATAGAGCTGCGTTGTGAGCAATTCGCGTTGCCCGAGTTTGACCTTGAAATGAATATGCGGGGTGCGGCCTGGATACGGGGTCGGGCGAATGGTGCGGAATCGATACTGGCCATCCGAACCGACGTTGAAACGGCCGAAGCCCTGGAAGTCAGGATCGGCGCGATTGCCGTCACCCGGATGATCATAATGTCCGTCCTGGTCAGACTGCCAAATCTCGACAACGGCACCGCTCACCGGTTTGCCGCTCAGGTCCGTCACCGTTCCCTGCACCCAAACCGGCGCGCCACGTCGATATTGCCGCGCGCCGTTTCGAAGCAAATCGAAGTCGGCATCCTTGGGCATCACAACCGGGTAAAAGGGTCCCTCCATCTGAGCGGGCGTATAACGACGCTCAGTCGGCTGAATCGCGCGTGAGTCAGGCGATGGTGTGTTCGCTTGCCCATCAGACTGCGCCTGAGCCTGAGCCTGCGTTCTCGAGGAGACCCAGATTGCCGGTGCCGCGATAATCAGTGCGCTCGCCCGTCGTCGGGCAATATGGACCGGCTTCGAATTCATTGCTTTGACATCGACGCCTACAGCGGGATTGTGAATGGACATGGCCTTGCACCTTCAGTTTGGCGATCTACAGTGTTTACGCGGCAACACACTAAATTCGGTTTTTTATCAAGAGCCATCAAAGTAACTTGAAATTGTGGCTGTTTCGGGAAGATTGTCGGCAAAGGCTGTGCTTTTATGAAGAAACATTATGACTTTGTAACTCCTCAAGTCTGCCGACCAACGCTCAATCATCAACGAAACTCCAAGCCCTCAAACCTCCCCGTACTACGCCACTCCTCCAGATACTTGAAATACGCGGTAGCACCGGCTGGATAACCGACATACAGCTTCGCCGCTGCGCCCAGATCCTTGCCTTCATTGTTGTAGTAGCCCGGCGTGCAATCCGGTGAACTGGTCATTCGGCCAACGCTGGTCAGCAGCAACTCGACCCAGGCGTTTTCGGCCGCCTCGGAGACTTCAACTTCATGGTGGCCGTGATCTCGCGCATAGGCGACCACCGTCGCAATGGTGCGGGCCGCTTCGGTCAGATTGTGCGGTACGTTCGAGATCAGATTGGCGCCCTGGGTCGGCTGCACGAAGAAGGCATTCGGAAAGCCGTGGACATGGATCCCATGTTTGCTGCGCATGCCTTCGGCCCAGTGCTCGGACAGGAGGCGCCCCTGGCGACCGATCAGATCGAAACCCGTGCGACGCTGCAAGGGTGTGCCGACTTCGAAGCCGGATGCGTAAATGATGCAATCAACCGGGTACTCCTGACCGTCGACCATCACACCGGTTTTTGTGATCCGCTCCACGCCCTTGCCATCGGTATCGATGAGCTGCACATTCGGATTGTTATAGGCCTGCAAATAGGCGTCATGAAAGCATGGCCGCTTGCACAGTTGCCGATACCAGGCCTTTAGTTTCGCCGCCGTTTCGCGCTCCTTGACAATTGAATCGGCACGCGCGCGGATCTCCTCCATCTTCTGAAAGTCGGCGTCTTCGTAGGCGGCCAGCATCTTGGGTACGGTGCGCTCCTTCGGCGGCAATTGCCTGATCTGTTCGCGAATCCGTCGGGCCAGATCGGTCCAGCCATCCTGTACTAGGTCGACTTCTGCATTACCGCCGGCCTGATTGGCGGTGAAGTTCTCGAGCCAGCGTTGCTGCCAACCAGGCGTGGCAATGCTCGCAAACCAGTCAGGGTCGATCGGTACGTTGCCGCGAACATCAACCGATGACGGTGTGCGCTGAAATACATGCAGGCTTTGGGCGGCACGGGCGAGATGCGGCACGCATTGCACCGAAGTCGCGCCGGTGCCGATGATCGCCACGCGCTTGTCGGCGAGTTTGTGCATCGGCGCGCCGGCGGGATTGCCGTCTGTGTACCCATAGTCCCAGCGGCTGGTGTGAAACGAATGCCCCTGGAACTCCTTGATACCGGGTATGCCGGGCAACTTCGGCACATGCAGCGGCCCGGTGCCCAGGCCAATGTATTGCGCGGTGAACGCATCGCCGCGATCGGTGCGAATCAACCAGCGCGAGTTCGCCTCGATCCAGCTCACCGACTGTACCTGGGTGTGGAACAAGGCCTGATCATAGAGCTGGTAGTGCTTGCCAATTCGCTGACAATGAGCGAGGATTTCCGGCGCATGAACATACTTCTCGCTCGGCATATGGCCGGTTTCCTCGAGCAGCGGTACATAGACCATCGCGGCGGTGTCGCACTGCGCACCCGGATAACGGTTCCAGTACCAGGTGCCGCCGAAGTCACCGCCTTTTTCAACGATGCGAACGTCCTTGATGCCCGCTTCGACGAGCCGCGCCCCGGTCGCCAGGCCAGCGAAGCCGCCACCGATAAAGGCAAAGTTCACATGATCGGTTTTTGGCGCGCGCTCAACTCTGGGCGTGTACGGGTCTTCAAGATAGTGCGCCAGTGCGCCCTTGATTTCCAGATACTGATCATTGCCGTCGGCGCGCAAGCGCTTGTCGCGCTCGGCGAGGTACTTGCGGCGCAGAGCCTCTTTGTCAATGACGGGTTGATTCAAGTGGTGCCCTTCAGGAGTCGTTACGACCCGTAATGTATTCAAGCAGTGTGTGTCCGTCATAGGGCCATGCGTTGCCGCGCCAGGCCACATGTTGATCCGGACGAATCAAGGTAAATGGCGTTGGGTATAAGGCCGCGACGCCGCCTTCAGCGGGTTGAATGACCTTCAGCGAAAGTCCAAGCGCCGCCGCTTGCGCGCAGGCCCTCTCGATCTGCTGCACGGGCGAGCCGGGCAGGGCGAGCAGGGTAAACGCCGCGCCGAAGTGATCGTAGAGCGAGCTGCCATCATGTAACCAGGCATGCGGCGCCAGGCTGCCGGGTCGTGACGACGGTACGTAATTCAGAAAGTCCGGCGCGGGTGCCGATGTTCCATCGCCCCTGATGATCGGCGATGCTTCATATCGATATCCGAGTACGACCCCGAGCGTCACAAATTCGCGCAGCTTCGCCACCTGAATGCGCGCGCCGATCTGGCGGCGCAATTGTGCGCCAGCCGGAGTCTCGTCCTCAATGCCCGCCGCGGCGAGTTGATTGCCTAGCGTGGCGTGGTTGGCGACCGCTTCGTCGAGCACATATTCATGAACCGGCCGGCGCTCGGCTTCGTAACTGTCGAGCAGCCCAGCACCGCCCCAGCCCTGCATGACGGCCGCCAGTTTCCAGCCCAGATCAACGCTGTCGGCGATGCCCATGTTCATGCCATAGCCACCAAAAGGTGGGTGCAGATGGCAGGCATCGCCGGCCAGAAAAGCGCGGCGATCGCGGTAGCGGTCGCTGATGAGTCGACTGGCCAGCCATTCGTCAGTGCTCAACACCTCGTAAGGCAGATTGATACCCGTCGATTGGGCAATCAACGCGGCCGACTCAACCGCACCGTACTGCGTGCCCTCGGGCAGCTTGGTAGGCATGAAGAACCATTTGTCGTCGCGATCCATCGGGCCGATCAGGCTCGGAACATCGTTGTTGACTTGCCAATACATGACCGCCGGCCCGTGGCGATGCGCTTGCGCCAGGCCCGGCGCCCGGAACACGATATTCAGGTTACGAGACAAGCCCGGTTCGCCCTGCATTCGAGCGCCAATCGCCTCGCGAACGATGCTGCGCGCGCCGTCGGCGCCGACCAGGTAGTCGACACTCAGCGCAAAATCTTCGCCGCGCGAGCGGTCGTGCAAACGCGCGTGCACGCGGTCCGGCGATTGCTCGAAGCCGCGCAGTTCGCAATTGAATCGCAGCTCGACACCGGGCAGCGATTCGGCATGCGCGCGCAGCACTTCTTCGAGGCTGTATTGCGGTATCCACTGCGCATGTTCCGAGTACAGTGGATTGCGACCCGGTGCGCAATAAAACGCATTTTCGAAGCGGGTCAGCTCCGGGCCGGACAAACGAGTTACGAACACGACGTTGGACGGGTAGTTTGGTCCGAACGGTGAGGCGGCGCGCAGTTGGTCGGCAATGCCCCAGCGCCGCAAATGCTCGCGAGTGCGTACGTTGGTGGTCTTGGCGCGGGCGGCATGTCCAACCCGCAAGTTGCGCTCGACCACCAGGCAGGGGATGTTTCGGTGGCCCAGTTCAATGGCGAGCGCCAAACCGACGGGTCCTGCGCCAATGATCAGAACACGGGGTGCATGCGGTCGTGCCGATAGGGTTGGCTTCATGGAGGGGTGAGGTGACGGGCAGCGAAGGTTGGCAGACGCGATCGATGTTAAATCAATTCGATTAACCTCGAGTGAACCGCGACCGCTGTTTACCTACGCATCGAACAGAGCGCGAAAGATACAATCGATTCGATGCCGTTTCAGACCACGTTTCAGTCCGCATTTCAGTTTCCAACTCCGACAGGCCTATCGTCATGATCTCTGGACCCTTACCACCCCCACTGGCCGGTATTCGAATCCTCGATCTTTCGGCCGTCTACTCCGGGCCCATGGCTGCCGCGCTGCTGGCCGACCAGGGGGCAGATGTCATCAAGGTCGAGAGTCCAGGTGGTGATATTTGCCGCAATATTGGTCCCGCCAAAGGCGATATTTCGGCGACCTTTGTTGCGATGAACCGGGGCAAGCGTTCGATTGTTCTGGACTTGAAGAAGAAAGCCGGTCAGGAAGTGCTGCACGACCTGATTGCGCGTACCGATGTGCTGATGGAGAATTTTCGACCGGGCGTCATGGCCAAACTCGGCTGTGATCGCGACACGCTGAACCGAATCAATCCACGCCTGATTTATCTGTCGATTACCGGTTTTGGTCAAGACGGCCCGTACACCGAGGCGCGCGTCTACGATGCCGTGATTCAGGCGGTGTCGGGCATGTGCGCCTCGCATCTCGAAAAGCCGGGCGGCGAGCCCGGTCTGGTGTCGACGACCATCTGCGACAAATTGACCTCGATGACGGCCGCGCAGGCGATCAGCACGGCGCTGCTGGCCCGCGAGCGCGATGGTCATGGCCGCGTGATCGAACTGAACATGCTTGATACGGCGCTGGCGTTCAACTGGCCGGATGCCATGTACAACCATATGTGGCTTGATAATCCGCCGCCGGCGTTTCCCGAGGTTGGTGGCACCTTGCGCCCGTACAAGACGCGCGACGGCTATCTGACCACCATGACGCCGCAGCAAGATGAGTTCAATGCCTTGTGCAAGGGCCTGGGTGCGCCGGAGTTGGCGCAAGATCCGCGCTTTTCGACCCTGGCGGCGCGCTCGCGGCATCCGAAAGAAATCCGGGCAACCCTTGAGCCATTGTTTGCCGCGCAAGATACCGGACCGCTGGTCGACCGCTTGCATGCGGCCGATGCGCCGGTCGGCAAGGTCAATCGCAAGCCCGAAGTGCTGACCGATCCGCAGGTGGTTCACAACCGTGCGTTGGTTGAAATCGACCAGGGCGCGCTGGGCCGGATTCGGGTGGCCCGGGCGGCGGCTCGATTCGACTCGATCGATCCGCCCGCGTTACGACCGGCGCCGCATCTAGGCGCCCACAGTGAAGAAGTGTTGCGTGAATTGGGTTACGATGCAGATCGAATTGAGCTGCTCAAAAAAACGGCGGTGCTTGGCTCACCCCGATAGGAGACATTCATGCAATCTGTCGTTTGGCGCATCAAACTTGCGAGTTCGGTGTGCGGTCTGCTCGCCGGGTTGAAGATACTGGGCGTCATACTGCTGCCGGTTCTGAGCGCGCCGGCGTTCGCCCAAACCGCCAGTGACTTCCCGAACAAGCCGATTCGCATGCTGGTGCCGTTCGCGGCTGGCAGTGGCGCAGACAGCTCGGCCCGCGTGGTTGCCAATGAATTGCAGCGCACCTTGGGACAGTCTGTGCTGGTCGAGAACAAGCCCGGTGGCAGTGGCGCGGTGGCGGCACTGTCCGTCAAGCTGGCACCGGCCGACGGCTACACCATTTTCGTCGGTACCAGTTCTCCCATGACGGTCAATACGATCGTGATCAAGAATCTGCCCTACGATCCGGTCAAGGATTTCAAGGCCCTGCACGGCATTGGTCGAAGCCAGAATGTCTGGTATGTGGCCAATGAGTCGAGCGTGAAATCGCTGCCCGAGCTACTGGCGCTGGGCAAGACCCGGCAACTGACGATGGGGACCTATTCGGCTGGTTATCAGATAGCTTTCGAGTGGGTCAGCTTGCTCTCGGGCATCAAGTTCACCTACGTACCCTACAAGGGCCAGGCGCAGATATTCACCGATATCGTCGGCGGCCAGCTCGATGTCGGGGTCGGTGATCTCGGTGGCGCGTTGGCGCTGCTTCAGGGTGGCAAGTTTCGCGCGATTGCGGTGTCAGGCGAAAGCCGTCATCCGGCCTTGCCGAATGTGGCGACTATCAAGGAATTGTTTGCCGAATATTCAAACTATGCTTGGACGGCGCTTTGGGTTCGTAGCGATACGCCTGCCGATATTCATGGCAAGCTGACCAACGCGGTTCAACAGGCGCTGCGCACGGCAGAGTACACGCGCTACCTCGAGTCGCAAGGCAGCGAGTCGATGCTGCAGTACGGACCGGAGCCGATGGGCAAATATCAGGCTGCAGAGATCGCGCGTTTCAAAGCGATCGCAGCGGCCGCTGGGATCAAGCCGGAGTAGGTCAGGATCGATTGTTCAGCAAATCAATGTAGGCATCCGCGATCAGTTGCTCGGCCCTTACGCCCAGCGTTTGCATCAGATCACGGGCTTCATGCTCGGCCGCCAGCACCGGATCGCCATCGGCCAGTACGACTTCCAGTTCCATGAAATCGCCGAGCCCGTCGACTCGATCCAGATGGATTCGAGTCCGCCCCACCAGATACAACGTCCGCTGCTTGACGACCCGTCCGACAATTCCATAGGCCAGCGTCAGCGCCGCCCGCAAGTCGGCGGGGTTGGCGACGTCGACGATCTGGTAGAAAGAATTCTTAGGGCCTGATTGGTCGGCGCGCTGATAAAAGATGAGCTCGGCGCTGCCGTCGGCAAATTCGCGCAACTTCAGGCGTCCATTGGGACAGGCGAAAAATGTGTCGTCCTGCGCAATTTCAACAGGCCCACGGTCGGCAATTTTACGGACCTTCGGTTCGAGCCCGCTGCGGTCGGCAACCCGTGCCTTGATCTCGATATTATTGGCCATCAGAGTGTTTTTAAAAATATCGGTTTGCGTTATGCTTGTGACTCTAACCCACAGTGGGCGAAAATCCCCGGAGGAGACTCGATGAAGATCTATGCTGACCCGATTACCGTCAATTGCCGCAAGGTACTGGCGGGCCTGAACCTTATGAGCGTGCCGTTCGAGCGGGTTCATGTCGACTACTTTACCGGCGGACAAAAGTCCGCCAGTTACAAGGAAATCAATCCGAACGAGTCGATGCCAGCCATGGTTGATGGCGATTTTGTACTCTGGGAATCGAACGCCATTTTGCAATACGCGGCCGACAAACATGGCAAGGCGGCCTTCTATCCGACCGAGCTCAAGGCCCGTGCCGACATCAACCGCTGGTTACTCTGGGAGTCGTCCGCCTGGTTCCCAAGTACCTATGTTTACTTGGTTGAAAATTGCGTCAAACCCTTGCTGCAAGCACAGCCCGATCCAGCCGTGATCGCCGCGCAGGACGCCAATTTTCACAAGCTGGCCGGTATCCTTGATGCGCGACTCGCCAAGACCGAATGGTTGACCGGTAACTCGCCGACCATAGCTGATATCGCGATTGCCGCGCCGATGCATCTTCATCCTTACCAGCAACTGCCGCTGGACGGACATCCCAACCTCAAACGCTGGATGACCGAGAAGGTTGAAATGCTGCCGTGCTGGGACCAGACCTATGTAGGCCCCGGATTTACTCTGACCAAGGCCGCCTGAGCTCGAGGACGGGAATCAATCATGGAATCGCCAGCCTTCGTTAAATCTCGGATGAATTATTCGGTGGATAACGGTACGCCACCGGATTACTACTTTTATGAGCCGGACCCGTCGGTGAAGTTGAATCCACCTGGAACCGATTCTCGTGAAGTCAAGATTTACGATGGTTGGCCCAGGGTGCATGACTTTTCGCTCGATCGCGAAGGCTTCGTGCTGAAGCCGTTCGAGGCGAAGTTCGCGCTATTCGACGACGACGACGCCATCAAGACCGCGTTCTATGCGCAAATTGTCGATTTCGTCAAAACCAACACGGGTGCCCAGCGGGTTGAAGTGTTCGACCACACGATTCGCAAGCGCCTGCCGCCCGATCTCAAAGCACAGACAACCGTACAGCGACCTGCGGTCATGCTGGTGCACAGCGACTACACGGTGAAATCCGGGCCGCAACGCGTGCACGACTTGTTCCCCGATGAAGCCGATGCGCTATTGGAAAATCGCGTTGCGTTTTATAACGTTTGGAAGCCGCTGTACCGGCGCGTCGAAGAATTACCGCTGGCCATGTGTGATGCCAGCTCGGATGCCGATGACGACATGTTGATCATGGAACTCAAGTACCGTGAGCGCACCGGCGAAATTTACGTGATGCGCCATTCTCCCGAGCATCGCTGGTACTACTTCCCGAATATGGAACCCGAACAGGCCTTGATGTTGAAGACCTATGATTCCGAAACCGATGGCCGCGCCCGATTCATGGGCCACAGCGCCTTTGAGGATCCGACCACCCCGATCGGTGCGCTCAAGCGCGAGAGCATTGAGGTTCGAACGATGGCGTTTTTTTAGACCTCAGCCTTCAGGGTTCGAGGGCCTTCGGCACGAGCGGCTTTCGCGGACGATTTTTTCCATTGATCCTGGGTATCCAGAGTTTTGCTGTCGGTTTCGTCCTCGGTATCGAACATGCTGTGCTGCGCGACCATTTTGTCGAACTTGGCTTTTGGATCGCGACGACTTTTCAGACGTTTGAAGAGCAGGGCCGCGACCAGGGCGGCCAGCGCAATGCCGCCATAAAGTGCGTAGTCCCACCACGAAGACTCCGCCTCCTTGCGGGCTGGGGTGACGGCTGGCTTCACGCCTGACGCGTCCGCGTTCGCAGAACTGACGGCAGCGGCTGCAGCGGTCGCCGCTTCCGCCGGTGACAGGCTCACGGCTGCGGGCGCCGCAGCGATGCTGGGTGCCGCCGCCACGACGGGTGGTGCAGCTACGATGGGAAGTGCGGCCGCGACGGCAGCGGCTGGCTCTGAGGTCAGGCGCTTCAAGGTTGCAGTGGCTTGGGCAATTTGCCGATCTTTGAGTTCCGCCAGTTTGCCGAGGTCGCCGAGATTACGTTCGAGCTCGGAAATTCGCGAATTGGATTCCTTGAGCGCATTGTCGATCGCTGTTTGCTGCTCGTCGGGCGCCAGTGCGCCGCCGTTGCTTTTCGACAGTACCAGTCGATCGTATCGGGCATTGCCGCCCGCGCTGCCAGCGCTGGGTGCCTGTTGCGCGGTCGGGCTGGTGTTCGCCAATGCCGGGGCGGCAGCGACGCGCGTTTTGTAAGCCTGGAATATTTCCGAGTGGCGGCGCAACTCCGAGGCGATAAACGAGTCGGCATTCGAGAGCATCGCTTCGCGGGCCGGTATGGCCAGCGTTTGATCGGCCTTCAATTGATGAATACTGCCAAAGAATGCCTTCGGGTTGGCGCGGAAAATGGCCAGCATGGCGCGATCGAGGGCGACATCGTCGGCCTTGGCCCGAGCCGCTATTATGGCCAGCGTGTCGCCCTTGGCAACCGCCACAGAGGTGACGTCGTTATCTTGATTGCTACTGGTCGGCGATTTCCTCACGGCGCGTGAGGCGGCCTGCGTGGCGGCCAGCGCCGGTGCGGATGGCGATGCCGCCTGTGGCGCTCGGGCAGTCGGCGAATCCGCTGTCGTCGCGTTATTGGCTTTGTTCGCCACGACCGGCGCTGCGGTTTGGGCCACACCGGTCGTGTCTATCCGGTAGGGCCGCGTATCCTCGGTCAACTTCGATCGCAGTTCGACCACAATCGCGATGGTCGGCTCCTCGACCGGCTCGCGGGTTCGCAGCAAGATCGTCATGGTGTTCGAAGTGCGCGGCTCGAGGGTCAAAACCAAAGCACTGGTGCCCGCCGTGTACGGAACCTGCGCCTGTTCATGGGATTGTCGTGAGGCCAATTGTGCCGTCAGCGATTCGGCCTCGGCCGGATTGACCGCGACGACGAGAATTTCAGCCCGCAAAGGTTCGTTGCGTCCGGACTGGACCGTCAGCGTACCCAAATTCGCCGCCTCGACCGTTCCGGGTGCTGACAGCGCTACGGCGATGAGGGCTGCGAATGGCGACGCCCGCCGAAACTTCTGGCCACCACTGAGTGAGAAAAACCGATTCATATCGTTATGTTGTTTCACATTACCGCGCCGAGTTGCCAGGGCACAAACTCGTCGTTGCCGATTCCAAGGGCTTCGCTCTTGGTTGCCGCACCGCTCGCAACGCTGAGCACCAGATCGAAGATCTCCTGACCTTTTTGTTGCACGCTGACCGACCCGTCGATGATTGCTCCACAATTGACGTCCATATCTTCAATCATGCGCTCGTACAGGGTCGTGTTGGTCGCCAGCTTAATCGAAGGCGCCGGTTTGCAGCCATAGACAGAACCCCGGCCTGTTGTAAAACAGATGAGATTGGCGCCACCGGCGACCTGGCCTGTTGCTGAGACGGGATCGTAACCCGGCGTGTCCATGAACACGAAGCCTTTGGCGGTCACAGCGTCGGCGTATTCAAAGACATCAACCAGGTTGGTGGTGCCGCCTTTGGCGACCGCGCCGAGACTCTTCTCAAGAATGGTCGTCAGCCCGCCCGCCTTGTTGCCCGGCGACGGGTTGTTGTCCATGCTGCCTTCGTTCTTCGCGGTGTAGGCCTCCCACCACTTGATACGGGCGATCAGCTTGTCGGCGACTGCCTGGCTGACGGCTCGCCGGGTCAGCAGGTGTTCGGCGCCATAGATTTCCGGTGTCTCGGACAAGATGACGGTGCCGCCGTGAGCGACCAGTAAATCGCAGGCAGCGCCCAGCGCCGGATTGGCGGTGATGCCCGAGTAGCCGTCGGAGCCGCCGCATTGCAGGCCGATCGTGATGTGGCTGGCCGGCAGGGCCTCGCGCTTGACCTGGTTGGCCTGCGGCAACATCGCCTCGACGGCCGCAATGCCGGCAGCGATGGTTTTGCGGGTGCCGCCGGAGTTCTGAATGATCAGCGGTTGCAGCAAGGTTGATTCTGACAGCCCTCGGGCCATGAACAACGAGTCCATCTGATTGGCTTCGTTGTTCATGGCCGATGATCACGACGCCCGCGAAATTCACATGCCGGACATAACCGGCGATGGTTTTTCTGAGCACATCGATGCCGGCGCCGTCGCTATCCATACCGCAACCCGATGAGTGCGTGATCGGGACGATGCCATCGACGTTCGGGAATGCCTTGAGCAATTCGGGTGTGAAATGGGCCGCGACATACTTCGAGACCGATGCCGAGCAATTGACGGTTGAGATGACGCCGATGTAATTGCGGGTGGCGACTCGGCCGTCGCTGCGGCGAATGCCCATGAATATGGCCGGCTTGTCCGGCATCGGGGTTGCTTTGACGTCAGCCCCCACCGCGTAATCGCGCTCGAAGGTATCAAAGTGCAAATTGTGGGTATGGACGTGTTGCCCCACTTCAATATCACAGGTCGCAAAGCCGATGATCTGGTTATAGCGTTTGACTGCCGCGCCTTTTTTGACGGCACGAACGGCGACCTTGTGACCGGGCGGAATCGCATCGAGACAGAGCATTTGTTCGGCTTCGATCCGGGTGCCCGCCGCCAAGGGCCGGGCGGCGATGACCACATCGTCGTTTGGATTCAGCCGCAATGACGGACGACGAATCAACGGGATGATTTGTGCCATAGCCTGCTTGCCTGAAGTGCGACATTTCGCGATGTCTCTATTTTAGCGCTTGCTGCGTGAATCGCTGTGCCGCTCGGTCGAACTGCGGCCTTGGGCCACCCCATGTTAAGGTTGCGTCATGGAGCCGACAAAAATGGGCGCTGAGCCAATCAGCGCTGAAGCCTCGCCGCGTTGGGAAGAACGCTTGATGGTCGCTTGCATGGCTGCGTTGGTCGTCATCACATTGCTCAACGTTCTGACGCGTTACCTGACCGATGATTCGTTTGCCTGGACCGAGGAGTTCTCGGTTGCGCTGATGGTGGTCATGACCTTGGCGGGTGCCAGCGCTGTGGCGTTTCGCGATCGCCACATTCGAATTGAATTTTTCTTCAATCGCAAAACGGTCGACGGCGCCGACGAACCCAGACGCGGACTGCAACGTTTTGGTCTGATTTTGTCCGGTCTGTTCTTTGTGTTGATGGCGCTCCTGTTCACCCGACTGGTCTGGGATCAGATTCGATTTGCCGAGACCTCGATGGGCCTTGGCATTCCGCTGTGGTGGTATTCGGCGGTGATCCCACCCATCTGTCTGGTGATCGCCTGGCGCTGCCTGGCGCGTTTGCGAAGGCTCCTGAGTTCAACGTGAGCACGACATGATCGCGGCGGTCTTGCTGGTGTCGTTTATCTCGCTGATGTTAGCGGGCGTGCCAATCGCCGTGTCAATGGGTGTGTCGGGGCTGCTCTGCATCATCTGGGCCAATTTTGATGCGCAGTGGTTCGGACTGTTGGCCGTGCCGCAGAACTTTTACTCGGCGATCGCCAAATACCCGTTGCTGGCGTTACCGATGTTCGTGCTGGTTGGCTCGATCTTCGATCGTTCCGGTGTTGCACAACGGATGGTCAACTTTGCCATCGCTTGCGTCGGCCGCGGCCCGGGCATGTTGCCGACGGTCGCGATTCTGGTCGCCATGGTCCTCGGTGGCATTTCCGGCTCCGGGCCGGCGAACGCCGCCGCCGTGGGCAGTGTCATGATTGCCGCGATGTCACGGGCCGGTTACCCGGCGAGCTTTTCGGCGACGGTCGTGGGTGCAGCGGCAGCCACCGATATCCTGATTCCGCCGAGCATTGCGTTTGTCATCTATAGCGTCCTGGTGCCCGGCGCCAGTGTGCCGGCGATGTTCGCCGCCGGCATGATTCCCGGCATTCTGGCGGGCATTGCCTTGATCCTGCCGGCTATTGTGCTGTCGCGCCGCCATGGCTTTGGCGCTGCCGAGCGCGAGTTGGCCCGACCGCCGTTCTGGAAGAGTCTGCGTGAAGCCGCCTGGGGCCTGGCCGCGCCGGTGTTGATCCTCGGTGGCATGCGGCTGGGCTGGTTCACACCGACAGAGGCCGCTGTTGTGGCCGTCGCCTATGGCCTGTTTGTCGGACTGGTGATCCACCGCTCGATCGGTTGGCGCGATTTGTATCCGATCTTCCGGGAGGCCGGCGAAGTGTCGGCCGTGATCATGATGATCCTCGGTGCTGCCGGCATTTTCTCCTATTCGCTGAACACACTCGGAGTCGCCGATCCGATTGCGATCTGGGTCAAGGACGCCGGCCTGGGCAGCTCGGGCACCCTGGCGCTGGTGCTGCTGGCGCTGCTGTTCATCAGCATGTTCATCGACGGCGTGTCGATCTTCCTGATCTTCATACCGTTGATTTACCCGATCGCGATTGCCTTGAAGTGGGACCTCGTCTGGTTTGGCGTACTACTCACCCTGGTGGTTGCCAAGGCGCAATTCACGCCGCCCCTGGCAGTTAATCTCATGGTGTCCTGCCGGCTGGCCGGTGTCTCGATCGAGTCAACCGTGCCCTGGGTACTCTGGTTTATCGTCAGTTTTATCGTCATGATCGCGGCGGTTTTTTTCTGGCCAGAGCTGGCGCTTTGGTTGCCGCGTCGGTTGGGGTATTGAGGCTCGCTCTGAGCCGTTCATTGCACCCGAAGCTGGACCTTCATGCTGCGTGTCTTGTCTCGCGCCAAGGTAATGGCGGCAGCCGCCTCCATGAGCGGATGGGTGCCGGACAGAACCGGCCGGACATCGACCCGGCGCTCGGCAATCGCACGCACCGCCGGCTCGAACACATTGCCCCAGCGGAACGAGCCGCGCACATCAAGTTCGCGCGACATGATCAGATTCGCCATCAGGTGCATGCCGTCGGCCGGCAAGGTTCCGACTTGAACGATGACGCCACCGCGTCGAACCGTCTCCAGGCAACTGGCCAGCGCTGGTGCCGCACCTGAAACTTCGAAGGCGACATCAGGTTCGCCGATGACCGTCGATAGCGTCGTGCCAGGTGGAAGCTGATCGGTACGCACGACGTCATCGGCTCCGATCAAGCTAGCCACCGACAGTGGGTGATCGACGACATCGGTAATGGTGATCCGCGAGGCGCCGGCCATCCGGCAAGCCAGAACCTGCATGCAGCCAATAGTGCCGCTGCCGGTGATCAGCACATGTTTGCCCAGCAGATTACCGGCGCGGAAAGCCGAGTGCAGGGCCACCGCCAGCGGCTCGCTCATGGCGATTTCTTCCAGCGATACATCGGTCGTGACCGCCACACATTGCCGTTGCGGCATGACAAAATACTCGCTGAACATCCCCTGCATATGCGGAAACACGCTGGCGCTACCGAGGAATTTCATGTTGCTGCATAAATTCTCACGGCCCGCGCGGCAGCCCGGGCAATTGCCGCAGGGTCGCGACGGATTGACCGCGATCCGATCGCCGATCTTGACCTGGGTGACGCCGGCGCCGATGCCGGCCACGACGCCGGATGCCTCGTGACCTGGCGTCAACGGTTCGCGAATCATGAAGTTGCCGACGCGGCCATGAAAGTAGTAGTGCATGTCCGAGCCGCAGATGCCAGCGGCGCCGAGTCTGATCAGTACTTCGCCGTCGCCGGCAACGGGCATCGGAACATCCAGAACGCGCAGATCATTGGCGCCAAAAACTTTGCATTCGAGCATTGCAACTTCCTGATTTGATGTACGTTATCGTCGCGACTGAGCGTGATGCTGACGATGGTAGCATGCAGCTTTTGCGCGACACTATGCACTGGCGCAACACCGTTTTGCGCCGAAGAATTCTCTACACTCAACCGCTCATCGGTTTGCACTGGAGTGTTGCACGCGGGCGGCGGAAAACGTTTTATTGGGAACCTATTGTTGTCGCAAACTTCGGATCAATCCACATGAAAAATTTCATTCTGTTTGGTGCCTTGTTGATTGCTGCGCCTGCGATGGCGCAAGATGCCACCCCCGACATCGCGCCGTATCTGCAGGGCGGTATCTCCGGATTCGGTGGTGGTGTTTCGTTCGGCACCGGTACGGCGTTTCGGATTCGTGCCGATCTCTATCACGGCATTTCACGCACAGTCAATCAAACCGAGTCCGGCGTTCGTTACCAGGGCAAACTAAAGTATTCCGAGTCGGGGCTTTTTGTCGATTGGTTTCCATCGTCGTCGCGATTTCGCCTGTCCGGCGGCGCATTCTTTAATCGCTCACAAATTGATCTGAATGGTAATGCGGCAAACGGGACCTCGGCCGACATCAACGGCCGCTCCTACGCCTTGAGCGGTGCTGATTCGGTCAGTGCCAGCGTCCGTTGGCCGTCGGTCATGCCGTATCTGGGCGTAGGCTGGGGCATGGGTCCGAGCGACAAGGGTTGGAACTTCACGGCTGACCTCGGGGTTGCCTTGGGCCGCCCGAAAACCACGCTGGAGGTCTCACCGAGCATTCGCGCCAAGATCACTGGTGCCGGCCTTAATGCCGACAACGAGCTCGACGCCGAACGCCAGCAGTTTCAGGATTCCGCCAACAAGTACTTTGTCTATCCGGTCGCTCGCGCCGGCATCAGCTACAAATTCTAGAGATCGCCCCGAAGTCTGGAGCACAGTCGCAAGCGACGGATTTTTCCAACACGCCGTGATTACTGGCCGGTTACCGGTCGCCAATCGCGGCGTTTTTCATTTTGAGGCTGGCTTTTCGGTACTATGTCGCCCCGTACCCGCTCCACGTGATGCCCACTGTTGAACACCAGCGCCAGACCGAGTTCCGAACGCAGTTCACTATCATTGTTGGCATCGCTGACACCGTTTCTTCGGCCCTACAGCGGCCGGTTGGTCATTGCGAGCCTGGCGCTTTTGCTCGCGGCCGGCGCGACGCTGGCCATTCCGCTGGCCTTTCGACAACTCATTGATCTCGGGTTTACGGCCGGCGATATTGCCAACAGCGGCGTCAACGTCAACTGGTCGTTCCTGCTGTTGTTTGGCGTCGCCCTGGTGTTGGCGCTGGGCACATCAATCCGCTTTTATTACGTCTCCTGGCTCGGCGAGCGGGTGACGGCCGATTTGCGTACCGCCGTTTACTCACATGTATTGCGACAGGACCCGAGCTTTTTCGAGACCCTGAAGACCGGCGAAGTATTGTCGCGCCTGACGACCGACACGACGTTGATTCAGACGCTGGTGGGCACCAGTGTGTCGATGGGGCTGCGCAATGTGCTGCTGTTCGTCGGCAGTATCGTCATGATGATTTATACCAGTCCCCGTCTGGCCGCCATTATTGTCGGCCTGATTCTCATGACCATGTTGCCGATCCTGTTCTTCGGGCGGCGCGTGCGCAAGCTCTCGCGCAGCAGCCAGGACAAGGTCGCCGACACCAGTGCGCTGGCCGGCGAACGTTTGAACGCGATTCAAACCGTACAGGCGTTTGCGCGCGAAGGCTACGAAGCCAAGCGATTTGGTGATGCGACCGAATCAGCCTTTGGCGCTGCCATTCGCCGCATTCGTGCGCGCTCCTCGCTGACGGCGTTGGCGATCGTGTTGATCTTTGGTGCCATTGTTTTTGTGCTTTGGCTGGGTGCGCATGCGGTCATTGCCGGCACCATGAGCGGCGGCACGTTAACCCAGTTCATCCTATATGCGGGTTTGGTTGCGGGCGCGACCGGCGCCCTGTCCGAGGTCATGGGCGACGTGCAACGCGCGGCCGGTGCGACTGAACGACTGCTGGAGCTGCTGGCCGTTCGGCCTGCTATCCGGCAGGAGTTGATGCCGGCGGCGTCATCGACGGCGTCCGTGGCATCCCCTGCGTCAGTGGCGTCGACTCTGGCGTCGGCACCATCTGATCCTGCGATTCGCAAAGGTTCTAATCTGACGCTGAGCAAGGTTCAGTTTCACTATTCGTCGCGCCCCGACACGCAGGCGCTGACGGATATCAATCTGACGATAGCGGCCGGCGAAACGGTAGCGGTTGTCGGCCCTTCGGGTGCCGGCAAGACGACGTTGTTTCAATTGATCTTGCGTTACTACGATCCGCAAAGTGGCGAAATCAAATTGGACGGTCGCGATATTCGCAGCTTCGAGCCGGCTGAGTTGCGTGCCCGGGTCGGTGTGGTTGCGCAGGATTCGACGATTTTCTCGGCCGATGCGTTCGAGAATATCCGCTACGGCCGGCTCGAGGCTGAAGATGCGGCCGTCAAGCTGGCCGCTGAAGCCGCCAACGCCGCCGAGTTCATCGAGCGTTTGCCGCAGGGCTACAGCACCTTTCTGGGCGAACGCGGCGTGCGTCTGTCAGGCGGTCAGCGCCAACGCATTGCGATTGCCCGGGCCTTGCTGAAGAACCCGCCGATACTCTTGCTCGACGAAGCGACCAGCGCGCTCGATGCTGAAAGCGAACGGCTGGTTCAGCAGGCTCTGGAAGCTGCTATGCGTGGCCGCACCACGCTGGTCATTGCCCATCGGCTGGCCACGGTCGTGGGCGCCGATCGCATCATCGTCCTCGATCAGGGCCGAATCGTCGAGCAGGGTCGGCATGTCGATCTGATCCAGCAGGGCGGTCTGTACGCGCGACTCGCACAAATGCAATTTCAGGCGTGAAAATCCAGGCTTGATCGTCCCGAACTGATCGCAACTGATCTACGCTGCAACTAATCACGATTGCAACTCAATAGCGCGCTGGCGCGCCAGTCATAATATGAGCGTGTTCATCGTATTAAGATTGGTCGCGCCATGAAAGATGCTCGCCCCGACACGGCCCGCCTGAACCAGGCCGTTTACCAGCAACTCGATTTTGGCGATCAAGCCGACTTTGAAGACGCCGATCGCGGTTTCATCGCCACCATTGTCGATGGCTGTGTTCGAAACGCCGATGGCAAACCGGTGTTCAATCAAGGTGACTACGAGTTTCTTGCAGACGAGGCTGCACCGCTGACGGTGAATCCCAGCCTTTGGCGACTCGCCCGACTGAATCGACGCCACGGCTTGTTTCAGGTCAGCCCGCGTATCTTTCAGGTCCGCGGCCTCGATCTGGCCAATCTGACGTTTATCGAAGGCAATAGCGGCGTCATCGTCATCGATTGTGGCACCGTCATTGAATCAGCATGTGCGGCCAAAGCGCTGTTCTATGCCCATCGACCCGCCAAGCCGATCATCGCCGTGATCTACAGCCACAGCCATGTCGATCACTACGGCGGAGTACGTGGACTCATCGACGACGAACAAGTGCAGCGCGGCGATGTCCAGGTGATTGCGCCCGATGGCTTTATGGCGGCCGCCGTCGCCGAGAATTTGCTGGCCGGTGTACCGATGCGTCGGCGCGCGATGTTTCAGTTCGGCGCCACGCTGGCACCGGGACCCCGATCACACGTCGACAGTGGTCTGGGTCGCGGCGGCAGTCGCGGCGCGCTGAGTTTGATTGCACCGACCCTGACGATCACCCAGGCGCGCGAACGACATGTCATCGACGGCGTCGAGATTGTTTTTCAACTGACACCGAACGCCGAGGCGCCGGCCGAGATGAATTTCTTTCTACCGGGTGAGCGCGCCTTGAATCTGGCGGAAAACGCTTGTCAGGTCATGCATAACCTGTGTCCCTTGCGCGGCGCCAAGACGCGTGATTCGCTGGCGTGGTCGAAGTATCTGGATGAAGCGCTCAACGAGTTTGTACCGTATTGCGAGGTGTCGTTTGCGCAGCATCATTGGCCGGTCTGGGGCCAGGCGCGAATCGCCCGCTTTCTGGGCGAGCAGCGAGACTTGTATCGCTATATTCATGACCAGACGCTGCGGCTGATGAGCCACGGCCACACGCCGCGCGAGATCGCCGAAGAACTCATGATGCCGAACGAATTATCGAAGCGCTGGCATGCCCGTGGCTATTACGGTGCCGTGGCCCACAATGTGCGCGCGGTCTACGCCCACTATATGGGTCCGTATGACGGCAATCCGGCAACCTTGCATCCGTTGCCACCGGCGGCCGGCGGCACACGGTACGTTGAGTACATGGGCGGCGCCGATACGCTGTTGGCGCGTGCCCAAGCCGACTTTGATCGTGGCAACTATCGCTGGGTGGTGGAAGTGCTCAACCATCTGATCTTTGCCGAGCCACAGAATCTTCAGGCGCGCGCGCTGGCGGCCGATGCGATGGAGCAATTGGGCTATCAGTCGGAGTCAGCCACTTGGCGCAACAGCTACTTGCTGGGCGCACGCGAATTGCGCGACGGGCCACCGCGGTCCGCGCAAGCGACGACCGCGATCATCGCGGCCGAGGTGGTGGCGGCGGTGCCGCTGGAAATGTTCCTTGATGTGCTGGCCATCCGGGTCAATGGCCCAAAGGCCCAGGACATGAAATTGCGGTTTGACTGGACCCTGACCGATGACGGTTCCTGCCGAAAAGTCACGCTGGTCAACGGTGTGTTGAATCACTCGGTGGGCAGCCACGGCGAATCGGCGCAGGCGAGCGTTCACCTGAGTCGCGGGCAATTGGCGACCATCGCTCGCAAGGGACTGACGCTCCACCAGGCTGGCGATCAGGGTTTGATCGAGATCAGGGGCGATGCGGCACTGTTCACCGCTTTTCTGCAGGTGCTCGATAGCTTCAAGCCGATGTTCGCCGTGCTCGAACCGTGACGGACTGATCTAGAATCGAAGACGAATAAGAGGACGAATAAGAGGACGAATAAAAAGACACTTCAACCGGGGGAGCATCGATGGGTAACCGAGTGCAGGGCAAGACCGTTTTAATCACCGCTGCGGCGCAAGGCATGGGGCGCGCGGCGGCGCTCAGCCTGGCGCGCGAGGGCGCACTCGTCACAGCGACCGACGTACGAATGGATCTGCTGGCTGAACTTTCGGCCGAGTCGCAACGCTCGGGTGGCCTGGCGATCGAAACCCGCCTGCTGGACGTCACCAATGACGCCGCCATCGAAGCGCTGATCCAGGAACTGCCGCCGCTTAATGTGCTGTTCAACTGCGCTGGTTATGTGCACCAGGGCTCGATATTTGATACGTCGGACAAGGACTGGGACTTCAGCTTCGCACTGAACGTGCGCTCGATGTTCAAGATGATCAAGACCGCGCTGCCCAAGATGCTCGCGAACGGTGGTGGCTCGATCATCAACATGGCGTCGGTTTGTTCGTCGGTCAAGGGCTTCCCGAATCGGTTCGCTTATGGCACGACCAAGGCTGCCGTGATCGGCCTGACCAAGTCGGTCGCGGCCGATTTTGTGACCCGAGGCGTGCGTTGCAATTGCATTGGCCCGGGAACGGTCGAAACGCCCAGCCTGCATGATCGGATGAAACAGCTCGGCGATATCGTCGAGGCGCGCAAAATGTTTGTGTCTCGCCAGCCGATGGGCCGGTTGGCGGTGGCCGAAGAGATCGTCCCGATCGTGGTTTATCTGGCCAGCGACGAAAGCATTTTCGCGACCGGACAGATATTCAATGTTGATGGCGGCATTACTATTTGATTCAATTTTCAGTGGCATTGTTCGAAGACTAGGAGAAGCAGGATATGAAACTCGTTCGGTATGGCAAGGTAGGCAAGGAAAAGCCAGGGCTCATCGACAAGGACGGCAAGCTGCGTGACCTCTCGAAGGTCATCAAGGATATTGGCCCGAAGGAGCTGGCGCCGAAATCGCTGGCCAAACTCGCCAAAATGAAGACCGACAAATTGCCGCTGGTTCGCGGCAAGCCGCGCATGGGCATTCCCTTTTCGGGAACCACCAAGTTCGTGGCGATCGGCCTGAACTACTCGGACCATGCCGCCGAGACCGGCAACCCGATTCCGAAAGAGCCGATCGTATTTCACAAGACGCTGTCTTCAATGAACGGGCCCAACGATGACGTGATGCTGATCAAGGGCTCGGTCAAGACCGATTGGGAAGTGGAACTCGGCATTGTCATTGGCACCCAGGCACGCAGCGTCAGCAAGAAATCGGCACTCGAGCACGTGGCCGGTTATTGCGTCGTCAACGATGTCTCGGAGCGCGAATGGCAAAGCGAACGCGGCCCGACCTGGGACAAGGGCAAGGGCGCCGATACCTACGGCCCGATTGGTCCTTGGCTCGTCACCACCGACGAAATCACGAACCCGCAGAACCTCGAAATGTATTGCGACGTCAATGGCGAAAAACGCCAGCGTGGCAACACCAAGACCATGATTTTCGACTGTGCGACCCTGATCTCATACGTCAGTAAATTCATGACCTTGAATCCCGGTGACATCATTACCACCGGCACGCCGCCCGGCGTTGCGCTGGGTATGAAGCCGGTGCCGATTTTTCTGAAGGCGAACGATGTCTTGACGCTGGGCATCGGTGGTCTGGGCGATCAGAAACAGAAGTTCGTCAAGTACAAGGGCTGACCGTATGATTGCTGTCAGTACAAGGGCTGACATCTCCTTCATGTTTCTTCATAAATCCAGACAACCGCTTTACTTGAGGCAGTTAAGATTTCAATCACGGACAGATTGACTGTCTCTTTGTTGAAAGGAAATGAAATGAGAAACATTTTTGGTTCGCGTTTTGGCGGTGGTCACGGTCACGGTCGTGGTCGTGGGTGGATGTTGGGCGGTATTGCGGCGGCCGTGCTTTCGATGAGTGCCTGTGCCCAGTCGGGCCCCGGCGGTCCGGGTGCAATGGCGGCGGGCGGTCATCATGGTGGCTGGGGTCATGGAGCCCGCGGCTCCATGACGCCCGAGCAGATGAACGCCCGGATCGACAAGGTCGTTGATCGCGCGTTGTCGTCGGTTGACGGCACCGCCGATCAGAAGCTGAAGGTCGGCGCGATTGCCAAGCAGGCGGCCGGTGAACTGCGTCCATTGCGCGAAAGTCATGCCAATGCACGCAAGAAAGCGGTCGAGTTGTTGTCGGCTGCAACCGTCGATCGTGCCGCGCTCGAGAAAGTACGCGCTGAGGAATTGCAGACCGCCGACGCGGTATCGAAGCGCATGACTCAGGCGATTGCCGATGCTGCCGAAGTCTTGACGCCCGATCAGCGCACGAAACTGCGCGATCGGATGTCGAAGCGTTGGGGTCGTGGTCCGGCTGCCGAGTTCATGCCTTCGATCAACGGTTGAGCCGGCTCCGGTCGGCCACTGTTCGGTGTTGATTTTGACCGGTCTGCCGGTCACATGAGTCGGGTGCTCATGATTGAGGACGACCATCGTCTCGCGACGATGGTCCGTTCTTATTTGTCGGCCTCCGGGTTTGAGGTCGCCGTTGCCGATGATGCCGCCCGTGGCTTGCGCCTGCTCGATAAACAACCGTTTGATCTGGTCTTGCTCGATTTGATGTTGCCCGATGCCGACGGTCTGACGGTTTGCCGTCAAATTCGAAGCCATTCGGCCATTCCGATCATTATGGTCACGGCCAAGGGAGACATTACCGATCGCGTCGTCGGCCTTGAATTGGGTGCCGATGACTATCTGGCCAAGCCCTTCGAGCCGCGTGAGCTGCTGGCGCGGATTCGAGCGGTGCTCAGACGCCACCAGGGACAGGCGAACCTGCCTGGTCAGGTGCTCAGTTTTGGTCGTCTCGAAATTGATGTTGCCGCTCGCCAGGTGCGAATCGCCGGACAACTCTGCGAGCTGACCTCACGGCAATATGAGTTGCTGCTCGTCATGGCGCAACGCGCCGGCCGCGTGCTGTCGCGTGATCAACTGGTCGGTTATCTGCCCGATCATGGCACGGACAGTGGCGCTGATGGCGACGCGATTGCGCGCTCGATTGATGTTCACATTGGCCGGATTCGGCAGGCCATCGAAGACGATCCGCATCATCCGCTGAGGATCATCACCGTTCGCGGTGCCGGTTACGTCTTTGCCAAATCGCAGGAATAGGCGTGTTTCGCGTCAATTTGTTTCGCCGCAGCCTGTTTCGATCGTTTTTCATGCGGGTCTATCTGGGCCTGATGGCGATCTCTTTGTTGTTCACCTTGATCGCAACCCTGGGCTGGGACTACGCGCCGCACCAGGAGCGTGATCGTCGCCATCACCTGTCGTCGATTGCCGGTGAAATTGCGGCCGGACTTTTGCCGGCTGACAAATCTGATCCTGCGAAAATAGAACAAGTGTTGGTGTACTGGCAGACGCGCGCCTCGATCGACCTGGCAGTCTTTGACGGTGGCGGCCAACTGGTGGCCAGCGCCGGTCGGGCGCCGCCCGAGTTCTCCGAGCTGCAGTCACGTATGAATTTTCGCTCAGGACCCGGACGCGGATTTCTCGCGCCGCTGCCCGATGGTCGAAGCCTGTTCGTGCGGCCCAGCACGCGTGGTGGTCGCAGTGGATTTCTGCGCGGATGGCTGGGTTTTTTCTGGACCATTACGATTGCGACCCTGTTGCTGGGTTTGGTCTCCTATCCGGTCGCCCGTCGCTTGAGTGCGCGTATCGAACGCCTCGAAAAGGGCGTTCAGGAACTCGGAGCGGGTAACTTGAAGGCCAGGGTGCAAGTCGAGGGCAATGACGAGGTCGCGTCGCTGGCGGCCAGCTTTAACCAGTCGGCAGAGCGGGTCGAGCAGTTGCTCGGCGCGCAACGCAGCTTGCTGGCCAATGCCTCGCATGAATTGCGCTCGCCGTTGGCGCGGATTCGCATGGCGTTGGAACTTTTACCCAAAGCGGGCGAGTCGGCGGAACTGGGCGAGGAGCTGCGCGTGGAACTGACGCGTGATATTCGCGAACTCGATCAATTGGTCGACGAGATCCTTTTGGCCAGCCGCCTGCAGGCCGATTCTGGTGCCGCCGCCGAGGTTTTTGAGGAACTCGATCTGGCAGCGTTATGTGCCGAGGAATGTGCTCGGGTTGACGCCAGTTTTCTGCTAAATGAGGCACAGTCGATCGCGTCGTTGGGCGCACAGTCGGGCGCACAGTCGGGCGCTGGCATCGAAGCCAGCAAACCGGCGCTGACCCGGGGCGATTCGAGGTTGCTGCGGCGCTTGATTCGAAATCTGCTTGAGAACGCCCAGCGTTATGGCGGCGGTTCGCCGATCGAATTGAGCCTCGACTCCACCGAAATGATCGTTTCCGATCGAGGCGCGGGCGTACCTGAAGAAGATCGCACCCGAATTTTTGAGCCGTTCTATCGCAGCAAGAACGCCAGCGAAAAGAGTGGCGGTGTCGGATTGGGTTTATCGCTCGCGCAGCAAATTGCGGTGCGCCATGGTGCGTCAATCCTCTGTCGAGCGCGCGCCGGCGGTGGCAGCGAATTTGTGGTCAGATTTGGCCCGTCTCGCTCAACTGCCTAGCCTCACTGCGCATATGGTCCAGTTCCCGTTCGTTGCCCAGGCACAGAGAAAGCATTCGCGCGTCGCCGGTACCCACTGAGATGAAGGCGTGCGGTGTTGAACTATCGAAGTAAGTACTGTCGCCCACGGTCAAGTAAAGCGGCGCGTAAATCGCGGTATGCATCTCGACCGCGCCCTCAAGAACGTAGATGTATTCCTCACCGACATGACTGCTGAAACTTTCGAACTCGCCGATATTGCGCGCGCGTACGATCATCATCAGGGGAATCATCATCTTTTGGGTTAGTTCAGTGGCCTGTACTTCGTAGCCGTACTGAGCAGTTGCGAACTTGACGCCTTCGCCGGCCCTTGTAATCACACGACGGCCGGACACGAAGTTCTTTCGTTCCGGATTCAACAGTTCGTCGAAACCCAAGCCAAGTCCATGCGAGAGCTTCAACAAAGTATCGAATGACGCCCCGTTCAGTTGGTTCTCAACCTTGGACAGGGTGGAAACGCCTACGCCGGTCATCTGGCTTACTTTCTCCAGTGTCCAGCCCTTTTGCCGACGAAGTTCAGCCAACCGTGCGCCAAGCTTCTGGGGCTTAGTTTCCATATGAGTCTCACTGCTACTGTCTATTGAATCGCCGAATTATGGCGCAAAACGGCATTGCACTTATCCAACCAGAAAGATAATTTTCTTTATTGACAATTTTTTCGAAAAGGAAAAAAATAGCTCGTGAAGTAAACAATTGCTGATTTATCCAGGTCACTGCCCCGTGGGTACATCCCAAACAGCTAGCCGCTCGGAGATCGAGCACTTCGGTGTCGATTGGGATGTATGGGCGAGCGGTAGCCGGCTTCCGACTCCCTATGTGGCCGTCCATTTAAATCGACTGCAGGCGAATCTGGATCGAGTTGCAAAGATCGGCCGAGCTCATGCCGTATCGCTCAGACCGCATGTCAAAACCCATAAATGTATTGAAATCGCTCGAATGCAGCGAGACCTCGGAGCGATCGGCATTACAGCTTCGAAGCCACAGGAGGCTCTGGTTTTCATCGAAGCAGGTGTTCCGTCCGTAACGATTGCGTACCCGATAGTCGTACCGAGATCGGCACAAGCGTTGCTCGCAAGCGCTGCGCGCATGAACTGTGACCTTCGGTTCGTCGTTGATAGTCCAGAAGGCGTCAATGCTATCGCCACGAATGTAGCCAACGGCAGCAAGGCGGCAGTCTTTCTGGAGATCGATGTCGGGCTCGAGCGCTGCGGAGTCAGGCCAGGGAGTGAAGCGTTGATTCGGATGGCTGAAGCGATACGCCGCTCGAATAAATTGGACTTTCGCGGAATCCTTTCGCACGCCGGGCATGCGTACGCTGCGCAAGGTCTTGAAGAAATCGCGGCCATCGCGAAAAGCGAGTTGCTCCAGTTGAGGCAAGCTGTTGATCAGCTTGCATCGTGCAATGTCTGGGTTGAAGAGGTCTCCGTTGGTTCGACGCCGACCGTTCTGGCCGCCGAGTCTTTTGCGGGTGCCACTGAAATTCGCCCAGGCAACTATGTCTTCCTGGACGACACGGCTTGTCGTCTCGGTATCGCTTCAATGCATCATCTCGCGCTCGGAATTGTGGCCACCGTCGTAAGCGTTAATCAACGTTACTGCATCGTCGACGCGGGTTCCAAGGTTCTGAGTTCGGATACCGGTGCGCACGGCACGGGCGGTGGCGACTTTGGGGTCTGCTTTGAACTTGATCCAACCGCTACTTCCGCTCGGTACGGTCGTCGGGTTGCGCGCCTGTCGGAAGAGCATGGCTTTATTGAGCATAAAGGCGATCCGATCCTGATCGGCAAGAGAGTCATTGTGTTTCCCAATCACTCCTGTCCGGCGGTCAATCTTGCAGATCAGTTAGTCATTTTGGAAAAGTCTCGGGAACCAGTCTTTTGGGCGGTCGCTGCGCGGGGCAAAACGACCTGAGCCCGAATCAATCAATTCGAACCCATTGACACAGTTAGAGGAGATGAAGATGAATGGAACATTAGTCCTGAACGGCACGAAAACGGCGCTGGCACTGATCGCGGGGTCGTTGCTATTCTGCTCAAGCGGAGTATGGGCGGCTGACTTGATTACCTGGAAGCTGGATTGGACTCTGGTCGAATCGCGCACAGAATCAAAACTGGTCAAGCAGTTTGTTGAACGAGTTAACCAGCGGACCGAAGGCAAGTTCAAGATCGAGGTAGCGTACGGTGGCTCGTTGGGTATCAATCAAGCCGATGGTCTACGAGCCCTCAAATCGGGCGGCGTTGATATGTCGCTGCTTTATGCCGGGTATCTGTTCCGGGA
Organism: Burkholderiales bacterium; assembly: GCA_031363055.1. GTDB lineage: Bacteria > Pseudomonadota > Gammaproteobacteria > Burkholderiales > Burkholderiaceae_E > JANLTP01. The sequence continues at coordinate 27,042 of JANLTP010000241.1, forward strand.
TCTGCCGGAATTGGGATTCGCATATGCCACGGCAGCAGCCGAGACTCGCGAGCAAGTTCGAAAAGTCGCACCGGTCTTGGCGCAGATTAATGCCGAGGGATATTCGACCTGGGAGGTTACGACCGTCGCCAACGTCATGATTCCAACCTTCAATTGGCACATGATGTGCAAGACGCCAGTCAGCGATCTGAAGACGCTTCGCACCAAAAAACTGCGTGCCAACGAAAAGAGCTTTCTGGATGCGATGGCCATTCTCAAGGTCCAGGCACAAATCGTTCCGCAAACCGAGACTTATCTGGCGTTGCAGACGGGCGTCATCGATTGCACGATTTATCCGGTTGCGATTGCCAAGACGATCTCGCTGCATGAAGTGGCCAAGAATGCCTCGCTGGTCCTTCTTCACTCGGCCATGCCGATTGCCATAGGGGTTAGTAATGCGAAATGGAACTCGCTCGATCCGGCTATCCGCCAGGTTCTGACAGAGGAAGGCCAGTGGTTGTGGCAACGCTCGCTGGATGACGCCCTTGACGCCAAGATCATGGACGGGCTGGACAAGAACACACTCGATACGACGGAAATCAAGCTATTGACGCCGTTTCCCGCTGATGAGCGCAGAATGTTCAATGAAGCGATCATCAAGATTTGGGCTGAGCAAGCGGCCAAAATCGGCAAACGCGCGCCGCAATGGCGTGAACGGGTATTGAAGGCGATGCAGTGAGCCGAAAGTGAAGCACCGACTGGAGGCCGCACTCTCTTCGGTATCCCGCCTGCTGCTCGGTGCCGCAGCAGTGGCAGTTTTGACGATGACCGCATTGGTCGCGCTGTCGGCTTTCATGCGTTACTTCGTGGGCAGTCCATTCGCCTTCACCGAGGAGTTGGTTGCGTTACTGTACCTGGCGATGGTTTTTTTCACCATTCCCATTGGTACCCTGCGTCGCGAGCATATCGTCGTATCCGTCTGCGTTGAGCGTACAGCGCCAAAGACGCAGCGAGTGTTGGCAGTACTCGCCGCAATCATTACGGTCGCTTTCGCAGTCTGGTTCGTGTATGAAACCTACGCCTTCGCTGCATTTTCAAGGACGCTCGAAGCGCGTTCCGACCACGTCGGTATCTTGCTTTGGCCGTGGATGGCGATCATGCCAGCAACCATGACATTGGTCGGCGTCATCGCAATCGTCCGCGGTTTCGGTTCGCTATCCAATTTAATCGCGGGTACTGATGGCGCACCGGAAAATCCCAGCGGCGATCGGCTGTAATGTTGACGCTGGTGCTCGGCGGGTCGCTGTTCAGTATGGCGCTGGTCGGCGCCGCGTTGGGCGCCGCTATGGGGCTGACCGGATTCATTATTCTGAAATTTTTTGCTGGCGGGGCGACTGATCTGGGTGTGCTTGCCGTCTGGAACCAATCCAACAGTTTTATTTTCAGTGCAGTACCCATGTTCATCCTGCTGGGTGATCTGTTGGTGGCCAGTGGTTTGAGCGCTCGAATTTATGGCGCAGTCGCGCCACTGTTCGAGCGGATTCCGGGTCGACTGCTCCATTCGAATATCGCTGTGTCGACCCTGTTCGGTGCAGTTAGTGGCTCGAGCGCAGCGACTTCGGCTGCCGTCGGCTCGGTGGCCTATCCCGAACTCGAATCCCGCGGCTACTTCCCGGCGTCGGTCGCTGCCTCGCTGGCGGCAGGCGGCACACTCGGTCTGTTGATTCCGCCGAGTCTTTCGTTGTTGATCTTCGGTGCCTGGCAGGATGTTTCGATCGGGCGTTTATTTCTCGCCGGCGTGTTTCCCGGCCTGATGATGGCGGCGCTCTTCATGCTTTACATTTGGGTCGACGCATTTCGACGTCCGAATTTGCAGCCGCCGCCGGTTGCCTACGTCAGTGTTGTCCGGATGCTGCGTGGGCTGCTGGGACTTTGGCCGCTATTGATACTCGCAGTCAGCGTCCTCGGAAGCATCTATCTGGGCTTCGCGACGCCGACCGAGGCAGCAGGCTTGGGCGTAGTTGCCGCCATCCTGTTGGGCTTCACAGTTGGCGACTTGACGATCAAACGCGTGGCTGATGCGGCGATTAGCTCAATCGCCAGCTTCGGAGCGATTGCGTTCATTCTGATGGGAGCAGCCATCTTGAGTCAGGCCGTTACGCTGGTGGGACTGTCTGCAAAGATCGTTCAATTGACGAATTCGTTCAATTTGTCTCGGTACGAATTGTTAGTGGCTGTCATGTTGTTTTACCTGCTGATGGGAATCTTTTTCGACGGCATATCCCTGATGCTCACCACGGTGCCGTTCGTCTATCCGGTGATGGTCGCCGCCGGCTATGATCCGGTCTGGATCGGGGTCTTCGTGACCATCATGGTCGAGATCGGAATGTTGACACCCCCGGTGGGCGTCAATCTCTTTATCATGCTTGCGATCACACGCGGCAAGGTATCTCTGGGCCAGCTCTCGAGCGAATGTCTACCCTATTGGATGATGCTACTGGTCGGCACAGCGCTGTTGGCGGTGTTTCCAAAAATTGCCCTTTTTCTTCCGCAGATGTTTTATTGAGCATCGCACTGCTAGTCCAACCTGAGTTAACAACGAGGCCGTGATGCAAGAAGCCATACATGTGATTGCGCAGTTCCAATTCGAAAACGGAGCAACGCTGAAGGATTTGCAGGTGGGCTATGTGACACACGGTGCACTAAACGCACGCAAGGACAACGCGATTCTTGTTACTCATGGTACGAGTGCAAACCGGCATACGTTTGATCCGTACATCGGTCCGGGCAAAGCCTTCGATACACGCCGGTACTTCGTCATCGCAGTCGATGCCATCGGTGGCGGAACGTCGTCTTCGCCGAAGGACGGTCTGGGCGTTGACTTTCCGCGTTACACGATTCGAGATATGGTTAAAGCGCAGCTTGAGCTGATCACACACGGATTGGGGCTGTCGGGAATCCTGGCAACAGGCGGCTCCTCCATGGGCGCATTCCAGGCACTTGAATGGGGAGTCACGTTCCCGGATTTCGCGAAAGGACTGCTTCTGATCGTACCGGCGGCGAAGGCACCGAACAACATCAAGGCTGTTATCGACACCATGTTCGAGATCGTCAAGCTAGATCCGAAATGGAACGGCGGACGATATACGGAAAACCCGACACGAGGCTTGACGGCTGCCGGTATGTTGTTCGGAACCTGGTTTCTCAGCGATGAGTATCTGGAGTCGATGCAAACACCGGCTACCTACGAGGAAGCCCTGAAGGTGATGGCGAAGGTTTTCGTGAATTGGGACGCCGTGAGTTTGATGTGGCGCTATCTCGCCTCGCGCGAACACGATGCGTCGAAGCCCTATGCAGGCGATATGAAGAAGGCGCTGGGCAGAGTGAACGCAAAAACACTCGTGATGCCCAGCGCCACTGACCGCGTGTTGCCGCTCTTCGGCGCACACGAGCTGCGCGACGGGATTGCCGGCGCGCTATATCAGGAAATACCTTCCGTCATGGGACACATGGCACAGAATCCTGCCGATACGAGTTCCAGCGAGCATCAGTTCGTTGCTGCGACGATTTCGCGGTTTCTGTCCGACCTTTAAATGCACGGCTTCTTGCTCCCGACCACCACCGGATAGTCCGGGCGGCCGGTGCGCATCCAACTGACGATATTCATGGCGGCCTTGCGGCGCAGTTCGACTTCCGATTCTGCCGAATAAAAGGCACTGTGCGGACTCAGCAACACGCGCGCATCGCGCAGCAGCGGTGAATCGGCCGCCACCGGTTCGACCGGCAGGACATCGAGTCCGACGCCGGCAAATCGGTCGGCTTTGAGCTCGACCGCCAGATCGTCGACATTGACGATGGCGCCGCGTGCGGTGTTGACCAGGTACGATCCGGGCTTCATGAGCTGCAGAAGTTCACGATTGATGACACCACGCGTCTCGTCGTTCAACAGGCAATGCACCGAGATCGCATCGGCCTCGGTAAATAATTGCTCCTTCGAGACGCGCTCAACATAAGCTGGGAAGTCGCCCTCTATCAAATACGGGTCGTATGCGATGACTCGCTTGAAGAGATTGCGCGACAAATGCGCAAATCGTTTGCCGATTCGGCCCAGCCCGAACACACCGACCGTCAGGTTCGACGCTCGCGGAATTTTGCCGGCCGTGGTGTAGTGCCAGTTACCGCTACGGATGTCCTGATCGTAACGAGCGATATTGCGGATCAATGAAAGCAGCATCGCGAGTGCGTGCGTCGAGACCTCGCCGACACCATAGTCGGGCGAATTGGCCAGCCAAACGCCAAAGCGTGCGGCATCCGGCGCGCTGATGGTGTCGTAGCCGGCACCGATTCGCGAGCACAGTCCGATTTCGGGTCGAGCCGCAAACACTTTTGCATTGATAGGCGCATATTGAATCAACAGAGCCTCGCAGCCTATCGAATGGGCAATGACGTCGTCTTCGGTCTTGCATTGAGCTTCGATCAGTTCAATGCCGGCGGCGCGAAAAATTCCACGTTCGAGCGAAACATCACCCATATCCTGATCGGTAAACAAAACTTTCATCGCTGGTTTGACTCAGTAATAGGCTCATCCGACTCGATTGACAGCTTACCAGCGTTCGCTTACATTGGAATGGTAGCGCTTTCATTTCTGCACAAGAAATAACAAGAGGAGAGGCAACATGAACACATGGTTAACCCGGATTGCGACAACAGGGCTTTGGGTCTCGGCGCTGACGTTTTCGAGTCTGGCGCAGGCGCAAGTGACGTTGACCTTCGGTGGCTCCGATGCCATTGGGTCGGTGCTCGATCGAAGCAACGCCCTATTCACCAAACTGGTCAATGAACGCGCCGCCGGCAAGCTCAAGGTCAATTTTATTCAAGGCGAACAACTGGGCAACGATGTGCAGGTGATCGAGCAGATGATGAAAGGCTCGGTGCATATCTACGGCGATGTGCTCGATTGGTACTCGAACTGGGTCAAGGATTTCGCTATCCTTGCCTGGGGCTTCACGTTTCGCGATAACGATCATTACCAGAAATTTCTCGACTCCGACACCTTCGCAAAACTCGCTGAAGAGTTGAGAACCAAACACGGCCTGCGAATTCTGGCGTCGGCGCCGACGCAGCCGCGGATCTTGTTCGCCAAAAAAGCAGTCAATTCGCCGGCCGATCTGGCCGATGTGAAAATGCGTATTCCGGAGATCAAGACCTACCTGAATCTTTGGCAAACCTTGGGCGCAAAGCCGGCTCGGGTTGCTTGGGCCGAAGTCTTTCTCGGCTTGAAGACGGGGGTCATCGATGCTGCCGAAGGACCGATCTCGGCCGCGTATGCGCAGAAGTTCCACACCGCCGCGACTTCGGTCATGCGAACCGATCACCTGATCTCGTCGCAACACATCACGATCAACGAGAAGGCCTACACTGCCTTGCCCGCCGATCTGCAAAAAATTCTCGTTGATGCCGCCCGGGAGTCGATCGCCTGGGGACGCAAGACCTCCGAGGCTGACACCGATGAGGTGTCCCGAAAAATGGCCGACGAAGGCGCCAAGGTTATCAATGTGAATCGTGCGCCGTTTGCGGACAAGGCGATTGCGGCGGTTGATGCGATGGAAAAAGAGGGTGCCTGGTCGACCGGCTTGTGGAAGCAGATTCGCGATCTCAAGTGACGGCATTGGGGCGCTTGACGAGATGACCGCCGGTTTCCTGAACGGCTGGTGGCGCGTGGTGCGTTTCATCGGGCACGTCGAGCGACTCGCCGGCGTGACGCTGATCGCCGCCATCGTGGTCACGATTACGATTCAGGTGATTACGCGTTACTTCTTCGGCCGACCACTGGTCTGGGTCGAGGAGCTGGCCCAGTATTCGTTCATCTGGATGGTGTTCATCGGCGCAGCCCTGGGCTTCAAGGAGCTGCGCCACATTCGCATCGACACCTTCGTCGAGAAGTTGCCTCTGCCTTTGCAGTCGCTCTGGCGGGCTGCGTTGTATGCGCTGATGACTTCAGCGACCTTGCTGCTGGCGTTCTACGCCTGGGACATCATGGCGATCGAAGGCAAGAGCAATACCGTGTCGCTGCCGATCGAAGTGCCGCGCATGTGGTTCTACTCGGTGCCCATGTGTGTCTCGATGCTGTCGATATCATTCACGGGCCTTTACTTTGTCGTCGGGTACGGCGTGCGTGCATTCACGGGCCTGGAACTTGATGCAGAGCGCGATGTCGTGCGGCGACGCTTGCGGGACGCTGAAGACGAAGCGATCGAACTAGCCAAATATGACGCGGTGGCGCAAGCGCGCTCCGGGCCAGGGCGCTAGCTGATGGCCATCACGCTCATGTTTGTGGTCATGTTCGGGCTCATTGCGCTCGAGATGCCGGTCGCCTTTGCGCTGATCCTGGCCTCGCTGAGTTATTTGTTTTTTGGCTCGATGGTGCCGCCTTCGATTGTGGTGCAACGCATGGCACCTGGCATTGACAGCTTTCCGTTGCTCGCCATTCCGCTGTTTGTGCTGGCCGGCAATCTGCTCAATGTCGGTGGCATCGCAACGCGCATTTTCGAATTTGCGATTGCTGTCGTCGGTCATCTTCGTGGTGGCTTGGCGCAGGTCAATATCTTCGCCTCGTTGATCTTCGCTGGTATGTCCGGCGTCGCACAGGCAGACGCCGCCGGCCTGGGCACCGTCGAGATTCGGGCGATGAAGCGCGAGGGATTCGACCCAGCGTTTGCCGCTGCCTGTAGCGCTGCGTCGGCAATCGTTGGGCCGATCATTCCGCCGTCGGTCATCATGGTGGTGTACGGGGTACTCGCGCAAGTCTCGATCGGCGATCTTTTTCTGGCCGGCATCGTGCCCGGTTTTCTGATTGGCGGCTTGTTGATGTTGACCGTCTACGCGCTGGTGATTACGGGCCGCGTGCATGCGCCGGTGCAACCGCGGCAATCTCTGCCAGCGTTAGGACGCAGTTTCGTGCGCGCGGTGCCGCCGTTATTGGCGCCGGTGATTCTGGTCACCGGTTTATTGATTGGTTTTGCGACACCGACTGAACTGGGCGCCATAACGGTTGTCTACGCAACCGTGCTGGGCTTTGTTTATCGTGAGCTCAACTTTGCAAAGCTGCTCAAATGCCTGACCGATACAGTAATCAGCAGCGGTGTGCTGGTGTTCATCATGTCGGCTGCGGTGCCGTTTGGATGGGCGATTGCGGTCAACAATGTACCGGCACAATTGTCCGAAACGCTGTTGTCGTTGACCCAGAACAAGTGGCTGATCCTGCTGCTCATCAACCTCTTGTTGCTGATCGTCGGCTGCTTCATGGAGACCACCGCCATTTTGCTGATTGCAGTACCGACCTTTCTGCCGCTTATCTTGCAACTCGGCATTGACCCGGTTCATTTTGGTCTGATCATTATTTTGAATCTGTTGATTGGTGCTGCCACGCCGCCCTTCGGTGTGTTGCTGTTCATCGTTCAGGATATTGCCAAGGTCAGCTTTGGCCAAATTGTGCGCGCCATGTTGCCGTTTTACGTGCCGCTCGGTATTGCGCTGATTTTGATTACCTACTGGCCGTCCCTGTCGCTTTGGTTACCGAAAATGCTTAAATAGTGTTTTCTCAGTAGCGGTTGGTTCAAAGAAGGCAGGCTATGAATTCGATTGATCTGAAGGGCCGCGTCGCCGTCGTGACCGGCGGCGCGTCCGGCATCGGTGCTGGCGTTGCGCAGCGCTTTGCCGCCAGCGGCGCGCGGGTAGCCATTTGGGACATCAACCCGCAGGCAGCGGTCAGGGCTGCAGCGTCGCTCGAAGGTGCGGGTCACCTGGGCGTTGCCGTCGATGTGACCGACGAGGCCTCGGTGGCTGCGGCCACCGCCACCAGCGTCAAGACATTCGGGCGCCTCGACGTGTTGGTGTGCAGTGCCGGCATTACTGGCCCGAACCTCACCACCTGGGAATACGGCGTCGCTGATTGGCGCAAGGTCATGGAGGTGAACATCAACGGTGTTTTCCTGTGTAACCGCGCCGTGGTTCCCGAAATGCTGAAAAATGATTACGGTCGCATCATCAACATTGCGTCGGTGGCCGGCAAGGAGGGCAATCCGAATGCCAGCGCCTACAGCACTTCAAAAGCGGCCGTGATCGGTCTGACCAAGTCGCTTGGCAAGGAACTGGCGAAAACCGGAATCCGGGTCAATTGTGTGACGCCGGCTGCGGTCAAGACCGCAATCTTCGATCAGATGAGTCAACAGCATATCGATTTCATGCTGTCGAAAATTCCGATGGCACGGTTCGGTCTTATTGATGAAATCGCATCGATGATTGCCTGGCTGGCCTCCGAAGAGTGTTCATTCTCGACCGGCGCCGTCTTTGATTTGTCAGGTGGCCGTGCGACCTACTGAGCCGGTGCAGCCTGCTGAACCGGTGCAACCTATTGAGCCGCTGGCGCCGCGTTATACCAGTGCCCGCCTGATTGCCTTTGCCAATCAGGCGCTGGTGGCGACTGGCTTGAATCCGTCGATGGCAGCCGATGTTGCCAGTGTCCTGGTCGAAGGCGACTTGCTCGGCCACGATACCCACGGCCTGCAACTGCTGGCGCCTTATCTCGGCGATTTGTCGCAAGGCAAGATGAAGGCCGCTGGCGAGCCGACGGTCTTGAGCGAACGCGCCTGCGTGGCGGCCTGGGACGGCAACCGGTTACCCGGCCCCTGGCTGGTCAAACAAGCGATCGCCTGGGCGCAGCCACGGGCGCGCGACTTTGGTAGCGCGACGGTGGTCATTCGGCACAGCCACCATATTGCCTGTCTCGCCGCCTACCTCGAGGAGCCGGCTCGCGCGGGATTCATGATGACGCTGGCCTGTTCCGATCCGGCAACGGCCAGCGTCGCGCCGTTCGGCGGTCGACGCGCCGTATTCACGCCGAACCCGATTGCTGTCGGCGTCCCCACTGGCGGCGATCCGATGATGATCGATATATCGGCTTCAATCACCACCAACGGTATGACCCATCGACTTCAGAAAGCTGCGCAACCGGGCGCGCATGCGTGGTGGCTCGACGCGCAGGGTCAAGCTAGCAATGATCCCGGCGTGTTGGCGACCGATCCGCCGGGAACTTTGTTGCCACTCGGTGGCCTGGATGCCGGACACAAAGGATATGGCCTGGCGCTCATGATCGAGGCATTGACCGGCGGCCTGGCCGGTTTTGGTCGCGCCGATCCGAAATCCGGCTGGGGCGCCACCGTGTACCTGCAACTGCACGACCCTTCGGCGTTTGCCGGGCTTGATGCCTTTACCCGCCAGACTGACTGGATCGTCGAGGCTTGCCATGAATCAATGCCGCGACTGGCAAGCCAGCCGGTCCGAATTCCAGGCGAACGAGCCCTGCATCGCAAGCGCGAACAATCTCGTGAGGGTGTGGCGCTGCATCCGGGTATCATGCCTGCTCTGAGGCCCTGGGCAGAAAAGCTGCAGCTTGATTGGCCGGAGGCACTATGAATTCACCCGTTCTGATCATGGACACCATCTACGGGCCGACGCTGGCGGCGCTCGAATCAGCTTATACCTGTCATCGCTACTGGACGGCGCCGGACAAGGCGGCCTTGATGAAGCAACTTGCCCCCGATTGCAAAATCGTGGTGACCAGCGGCAGTCGCGGCATCGGCGCAGCGGACATGGCGCAGTTACCCAAACTGGAGTTGGTCGCGTGTTTTGGCGTCGGCACCGATGCGATCGATCTGTCTCATGCGAAGGCACACCGGATTGCAGTGACGAACACGCCCGATGTCCTGACTGAAGATGTTGCCGATCTGGCCGTGTCGCTGATTTTGGCGAGCATTCGACGCGTCGTGCAGGCCGACCAGTATGTTCGACAGGGCCGCTGGCTGAAGGGCAACCTGGCGCTCACGCAAAGCATGCAAGGCCGCAAGATTGGCATTGTCGGTCTGGGCCGCATTGGTCAGTCGATTGCCAAACGGTGCGTCGCGTTCAATACCTCGATCGCCTACTTTGGGCCGCGCAAGAAATCTGAACTGCCGTACCGCCATTTTGATTCGGTGGTTGCCCTGGCGCAGTGGGCCGATGTTTTGGTGGCCGCCTGTCCAGGCGGCCCGGACACGCGCAACATCATCTCGAGAGACGTCCTCACAGCGCTCGGTACCGAGGGTCTGTTCGTGAATATCTCGCGCGGTTCGGTGGTCGATCAGCAAGCGCTGATCGAGATGCTGGTCTCCGGGCAACTGGGTGCCGCTGGCCTCGATGTCTTTAACGATGAACCGAATGTACCCGAGGGTCTGTTTTCGCTTGAGAACGTCGTGCTGCAACCGCATCAAGCCAGCGCGACCACGACAACGCGGGCTGCCATGGGCCAATTGGTGCTCGATAACGTGGCGAATTTTCTGGCCGGCAAGGCGTTGCTCACACCGGTCTGAGCTCAACCCGTCTGAGTTCAATACATTTCCAGGAGATGACCGATGAAAGACATGAGTCACCTGAGCGTCATTGATGGCGCGTTCCTGCATCTCGAGAGTCCCGAGATGCCCATGCATGTCGGCAGCCTGGCGCTGTTCGAGCGCCCCGAAGGCACGGCCAATGGCGATGGCGAGTGGTATGAAAAGCTTAAGGCGCACGTCGTCAGTCGCATGCATCTGGCGCCCGTCTTCACCCGCAAGCTTGCACTGATGCCCTTCGATCTGGCCAATCCGGTCTGGATCCATGACGACGACATTGATATTGATTACCACGTTCGTTATCTGGTGCTGAACAAGCCGGGCACCATGGCGCAACTCGAAGCGCTGGCCGCGCGACTGCATTCGAGCTTGCTCGATCGCAGCCGACCGTTGTGGGAGTTCTATGTGATCGATGGCCTGGCCGATGGTCGCATTGGCTTTTACTCCAAGGTGCATCATGCGGCGGTCGATGGTCAGGCGGCCGTAGCCATGGGTAACAGTGTGTTTGATTTCAGTGCCGAGCCGCGTCGCGTCAAAGCGCCTCGGCCGGCGCGCAGCAATCGCTACCAACTGGGTGTCGCCGAACTGTTGGGCGCGGCGCTTTCGAATCAGGCGTCGCAGGTGGTTCAATTGGCCAAGCTCATGCCGCCACTGGGCGCGGCCTTGCTCAAGACGGCGCGGCAAGCCATTGCCAATCGGCAAGCGAAGACTACGGGGCCTCAAAAGGCCGCCGGCACGCGACTGAAGTTTGCGCCACCGACACCGTTCAATACGTCGATCACCAATCAACGCGCGTTCGCGGGCGTTATCTTGCCGATGGGCGAAGTCAAGAGCATCGGCAAGATGTTCGATGCCTCGATCAACGATATGGTGTTGTGGCTTTGCAGCACGGCATTGCGCGAGTATCTGAACGATTCCCGCGAGCTGCCGCCCAAGACCTTGGTCGCTGGCGTGCCGATCTCCCTGCGCCCCGAGGGTGATACCAGCAGCAACAACCAGGTGTCCGGTACCCTGATTGATCTGGCGACTCAGATCGCTGACCCGGTCGAGCGTTTGAAGGCCATCATGTTGGGCACTCGTGCGATGAAGGCACAGATGGGAACTTTTGGCAGTCTGATTCCGACCGATTTTCCGTCGGTAGGTTCGCCCTGGCTCCTCAGTGGTCTGGCTTCCCTTTATGGCCGCTCGCGCATTGCCGATCGCCTGCGGATCGCCAATGTCGTTATCTCGAATGTACCCGGCCCGCAAATACCGCTGTATCTGGCCGGCGCCAGAATGTCTGCGATTTTTCCAGTGTCGATCGTGGTCCATGGCATCGCGTTGAACATCACCGTGCAAAGTTATATGGGTCAGCTCTGCTTTGGTCTCATCTCCTGCCGTCGGGCGCTGCGCGATGTCGACGAACTCGGTGCGCACCTACTCAAGGCCGTCGAGGTTCTGCGCAAAATGGCGCCGCCCGAACACGCAGAGCCGTCAGGCGAAGCCAATGCTCGGGCAGTGCCACTGTCGGCCGCTCGGCGCGCCAAGCCCGTGCGTACGCAAAAGCCCGATCTGAAAATTGTCAAGGTAATCGCCGCAACGACGGTCAAAACGACGGCGAAGGCGAAGCGCGCATGACATCGATCCGGGCACCGGGTATTTTCAAGCTCGCCCTCGAGGCGCGAGCACCCTTCGAGTTTGCCGCCAGTGCGCTGATGGCGCCGGCGATGTTAAGTTTGCCGCGTGGCGATGGTCACCCGGTGATTGTCTATCCGGGCTTTCTCGCGACCGATTTCAGCACGCAGCCGCTGCGCCGGCTGCTGCGCCATCTGGGCTATCAGACCTATGGTTGGGAACAGGGGCGCAATTTGACGCCCAGCGAAGAGTTGTTCGATTCGGCGCTGGTACAAATCAAAAAATTGCGTGATCTGCACGGCAAGAAGATCAGCCTCGTCGGCTGGAGCCTTGGAGGGCTATATGCGCGTGAGTTGGCCAAACGCGATCCGGAACTCATTCGCAGTGTGGTCAGTCTCGGTAGCCCGTTTGCGGGCTCGGCCAGCGCGACCAACGCATCGCGGCTGTTTCGCTGGATCAATGGCAAGCAGCCACAGGTCGTGCGGATTTCGCGCGAGCAATTGCGGCTACCGCCACCGGTGCCGACCACATCGATCTACAGTCGCAGCGACGGTATTGTTCCCTGGCAACTCAGCCATGAGCCTGCTGGCGCCATGGCCGAGAGCATTGAAATCGTGACGGCCAGCCATTCCGGGATGGGCGTGAACCCGCTCGTGCTGGGCGCCCTGGCCGACCGGCTGGCGCAGGCGGAGGGTCAGTGGCAGCCGTTCAAGCTCAGCGGCATGCGCAGATTTTTCTATCGGCTACCGCACCTGGATGTTGTCCAGGCAGCCGAGCAGGCGAGCATACATGGTTAGCGCAAAATCTCGGTCTACGGCTAGGGCTGTCGATGGCGAGTCCGGCGGTGCGGCTGGTCGCGCGACCGATCGCCCACGCGGCGGCGTCGCTCAAGTTGTGCTGATCACGGGCGCGTCCTCGGGGATCGGCGAAGCACTGGCCGACTGTTTTGCCAAGCAGGGCTTTAACCTCGTTTTGGTGGCGCGCAGCGCCGACAAGCTGAAGGAACTGGCCAAGCAGTTGACGTTGACCCATGGCGTAAAAGCCTGGGTTGCGCCGGCCGATCTGTCGCAGCCCGATGCAGCTCAGAAATTGGCCGCTGCAATGAAACGCGCCCGACGCCCGATCGATGTACTGGTTAATTGTGCCGGTCTTTTGCACCATGGCGGTTTTGTTGATATGCCGGCTTCACACCATCATGCGATGATTGACTTGAACATCACCGGCCTGACCAGCATGATCGCGCATTTTTCGCCGCCTATGATCGCTCGCGGTTATGGTCGAATTCTGAATGTCGCATCGATCGCAGCATTCCAGCCGATTCCGTCGTTGGCCACCTACGCTGCCACCAAGGCGTATGTACTGTCGCTGACCGAATCATTATCCGAAGAGTTCAAGGGTACCGGCGTATCGATCACGGCCTTGTGTCCGGGCATCACCGCGACCAATATGCTGACCGGCGCCAAGGCCGAGAGCAATCAGCTCAACAAACTGCCGGGTTTTCTGATTGGTGATGCGAAAGTGGTTGCGCAGGAAGGCTTTGATGCCTGTATGCGCGGCGATGTGATCAAGGTTCCGGGTGCCATCAATCTGGCAACCATCCTGGCGGTCCGGGCGACGCCCAAATGGCTACTCAGGCGTCTGAGCGGTGCCATGGTGAGAAGCTTGAAGTAGATGGAGCATGAACGAGCTCATTGCCGCGCTTTACCGCAAGGAGAACCGCCGCGTATTTTCGACGCTGGTGCGGCTGCTTGGCAGCTTCGATGCAGCAGAAGAGGCGCTGCACGACGCATTCGTTGCCGCCGCTGAACAATGGCCGACTCAGGGCGTTCCGGCCAACCCGGTGGCTTGGCTGGTCTCTACTGGACGTTTCAAGGGCATTGACCAGATTCGTCGCGGCAAGCGCTTCGTTGGGTGGGAGGAGGTCGCCGAAGAAGCCGAGGCGGTGGCCGACGACGCGCTTGGTTGGGAACAACAGCTCGAGCACTCGCAAGAGATCGAAGACGACCGCCTGCGTCTGCTCTTTACTTGCTGTCACCCTAGCCTGGCCGAAGAAGCGCGGATTGCACTCACCTTGCGCGAGGTCTGTGGTTTGACCACCGAGGCCATCGCCAGCGCCTTCCTGATTGCCACGCCTGCGATGGCGCAGCGCATCGTGCGCACCAAAGCGAAAATCGCCGCTGCCCGTATTCCTTATGAGGTGCCGAGCCCGGCCGAGCGACCGGCGCGCTTGAGCAGCGTTCTGCGCGTCATTTATCTGATCTTCAACGAAGGTCATTCGGCGCAGGCGTCGGCGTTGGCCGATGAAGCCATCCGGCTGGCGCGACTGCTGCGCGCCTTGCTGCCGGAGCCGGAAGTGCTGGGTCTGCTGGCGCTGCTTTTGTTGCATGACGCGCGGCGTGCCGCGCGCAGTTCCAGCGTTGGCGATTTCGTACCGCTGGAGGAACAGGACCGCACGCTTTGGAACCAGGAAGCCATCCGCGAAGGCAGCGCCCTGGTCGAAGCGGCGCTGTCGCAACACGGCTTTGGCGCTTATGCGCTGCAGGCCGCGATCGCCGCATTACACGGCGAAGCGGCGAGCACAGACCTGACCGATTGGCCACAGATTGTCGGGCTGTACGACGCACTCTTGCGGATTGAGCCCAGCCCGGTGATCGCGCTGAACAGGGCGGTGGCGGTGGCGATGCGTGATGGCCCTCAGGCCGGGCTGGCGTTGATCGAGCCTTTGTTGCCGATGTTGCCAGCGTATTACGCTGCGCCAGCGGCAGCGGCCGATTTATACCGCCGCGCCGGTCGGCTGCAGGATGCCGAGCGTCACTATCAGACCGCCATTACCCTGGTGCGCCAGGAGGCGGAGCGCCGTTTCCTGCTGCGCCGTTTAACTGAAGTGAGTGGGTCACTGAAATCAGCGGGTGATTGAAGTCAGCGCGTGAGAATTTTTTTTCACCGGGCTGTCGAAATTGAGCTGGGCCGTTCGATTAAAGGATGCAGGCCGATTGAAATCATCCACTTCCAACCTTGGAGCCCACCATGCCCACGACCTTGACTCCGTATCTGACTTTTGGCGGTAACACCCGCCATGCCTATGCCTTCTATGAAAAAGCGCTCGGCGGCAAAATCGAATCGATGATGAGTTTTGCCGACATGCCGCCGATGCCCGCTGTGTCAATGACCGCTGCGCCGACAGCCGCTGCGTCGAGTGCAGCCGGTTGCGCCGATGGTCCGCCACCGAGCGGCGACGGCATCATGCATGCCTGTTTGTCGCTGCCCAGCGGCGCCATGTTGTTTGCCGGCGACGCACCGCCTGGCATGCCATTCGACGGCATGAAAGGCGTGATGCTCGCGCTGCAATACGACAGCGTTGACGAAGCGCGCACGGTCTTTCACGCACTATCGCAGGGCGGAACCGTCACCATGCCGCTGGCGCCGGCCTTCTGGTCAACGATTTTCGGCATGGTGACTGATCGCTTTGGCGTCAGTTGGGCGGTCAACGGCGAGCCGATCGACTTCAATTCATGAAGTACTTGTGCCTGGTGTACCTGGACGCCGCACACTGGAATTCGTGCAGCGACGCGGTCTGCGCCGACTATGTGCAGCAGCTTGCAGCCAGGCAGCGCCTGGTTGCGGGCGAACCCCTGTACGGCACGCATACCGCAACGACGGTGCGCGTGCGTAACGGCGAGGTAACGCTGTTTGATGGGCCCTGTGCCGAAACCAAGGAAATGCTGGCCGGTTTTTATCTGGTCGATGCGAAGGATCTGAACGAAGCGATTCAGTTGGCCGCTGGCATTCCTCCTGCGCAATATGGCAGTGTCGAGGTTCGACCGGTTCGCGAATTGCAACCTTAGAAGGAAAAATACCATGAGCTATATCGACGGTTTTGTGATTGCGGTGCCGACCGCGAAGAAGCGCGAGTTCATCGAGCACGCCCAATCAATCGACAGCGTAATCCTGGAACTTGGCGCATTGCGTATTCTTGAGAGTTGGGGCGACGACGTGCCCGATGGCAAACTGACCGATTTCCGACGTGCCGTGCAGGCGACTGCCGACGAGACGGTGGCGTTTTCGTGGATCGAATGGCCAGACAAGGCGACTCGCGATGTCGCGATGAGCAAGATGAGCGATCTGATGAAGACCGATGCGCGCTTCAGCGCCGAGAAGAATCCGATGCCCTTCGATGGCAAGCGAATGATTTTCGGTGGCTTTGTGCCCGTGGTCGAAATAAAAGGATAGTCAGGGAGCCGGTCGAAGTCCTGGCTAGCTTGGCGGGACCCTCTTAGTAATTACCGACTTTCAAACCGGTGCGCAATTTTTCGGTGACCTTGCCAGCATCGGCGTTGGCGCCACCAAAACAAAGGGCGCGAAACAACTCCGGGTAGCCTAGATTGGTGTTGTTGCCAAGGCGAATTGGCTGCCAGGGCGCTGCAGGGGTGACTGACCAACTGCCGTCGGTGCGGCCAATCGCCAGCAATCGCCGTTCGCTGCTGGCGCATTTGAACGCTTCATGACGAACGTTTCGAACACCACTTTCGGACACCAGCACGGTGCTGAAGCGGATCGTCTGGTCTTCGCTCAGGGCCAGACTGGCGAGATCCAGCCAATAGCGGTTGCGTGTATCGGGCACACTGAAATACTCGATCTGGTCAGCGATAGACGGCGGTTTAGGCGGCGGGTCCGGAAACGCAACCTCTTTAGGTTCGCTGTTCTGGGCTTGTGCGGAGCCAATGCCAATACCGACACCGATCAGCAAGCATCCGATCAGCATAAAACACGTAAAAGCTCGGCGATTAATCAAAACTATTGCTCCGGCTTCGGATCGGCTGCGCCGCCCGTTCCAGACGTCGGCGGCTCACGTTCGAATCCGACCTCGTGGGCATCACCTTCCTGGAGGCCAAGATCGTGGACGCCAGGATCGGAGGCTGCAGGATCGGAGGCGCCGGAATCAGCGGTGCCGTGTTCATGATCTTCAAGTTCATCCATCGTACCCGGACCGCGAACCCGCCCGCGGATCGGCTTGCGCGGAAAGCGTCCGATGCCGTCAAAACGCAGCGGCAGCAGGCGTGACAATTCGTCGAGCGCCAATCGATAGACCTCGCGCTTGAAGTCGATCACCGACTCCAGCGGTACCCAAAAATCGTTCCAACGCCAAGCATCAAACTCGGGGTGGCCGCTTGCGCGCAGATCCACATCCGAGTCTCGACCGGTCAAACGCACCAGGAACCAGATCTGCTTTTGCCCACGGTAATGTCCGCGCCACTCACGCCGCACCCACTGGTCCGGCACTTCGTATCGTAGCCACTCCCGCGTACGACCGAGCACCTTGACGTGCTCGCCTCTAAGGCCGGTTTCTTCTTCGAGCTCGCGAATCATCGCTTGCTCGGGGGTTTCACCCCGTTTGATACCGCCTTGCGGGAATTGCCAGGAATGTTCGCGAATCCGTTTGCCCCAGAATACCTCGTTCCTGTTGTTGACCAGAATAATGCCGACATTGGGTCGATAGCCGTCCCGATCCAACATGGCTCGACCTCATGATCCCTTAGAATTGAATCGATTATATAGGTCATACACCGCGAAGCGTACCCCTCGATGAAGGCAAGCCAGTTTCACCTTTCGACCCTCAAGGAAGCCCCGGCGGACGCCGAAATCATCAGCCATCAACTGATGACGCGGGCCGGCATGATCAAAAAACTGGCCGGTGGCATCTATAGCTATATGCCGTTGGGATTGCGGGTTATCCGGCGCATAGAGGGCATTATTCGCGAGGAAATGAACCGGGCAGGTGCCGTCGAGTTGCTCATGCCGGTGATTCAGCCGGCCGAACTCTGGCAGGAAACCGGTCGCTTCAAACAGATGGGGCCGGAGCTTTTGCGCGTCAAGGATCGGCACGATCGCGACTTCATTGTGCAGCCGACCTCGGAGGAAGTGGTCACTGATATCGCCCGGCAGGACATCAAGAGTTACCGGCAGATGCCGAAAAATTTCTATCACATTCAGACTAAGTTCCGCGATGAACGACGGCCACGTTTTGGCGTCATGCGCGGGCGCGAATTCACCATGAAGGACGCCTACTCATTTGACCGCGATCATGCCAGCGCCCTGAAGAGCTACCAGATCATGTACGACGCGTACATTGCGATTTTCAAGCGCATGGGTCTGGTATTCAGGGCGGTCGCGGCCGACACCGGCGCAATTGGCGGCTCTGCAAGCCATGAGTTCCAGGTGATTGCCGATAATGGCGAGGACGCGATTGCCTACAGTACCGCTTCGGAATACGCCGCCAACGTTGAATTGGCTGAAGCCGTCGCGTTGACGGCGACGCGCACCGCAGCGACGGTAGCGTTGACCAAGACCGCGACGCCGGGCAAGGCGCGCTGCGAAGACGTGGCGCAATTGCTGGGTATCTCGCTCGATCGCACGGTCAAGTCACTGGTGTTGGCGGTCGATGGTCCCAAGGGTGCGACGGTCTGGCTGCTTTTGGTTCGCGGCGATCACGATCTGAATGAAATCAAGGCTTCAAAGATCGACGGCTTGAGCGGCTTCCGGTTTGCCAGTGAAGCGGAAATCCTCGGGCATTTCGGCTGCAAGCCGGGCTACCTGGGGCCGATCAATCTGCTCAAACCGGTCAAGGTCGTCGCCGATCGTACCGTCGCCCATATGTCGGACTTCGTGTGCGGCGCCAACGTCGAGGACTACCACTTTACTGGCGTCAATTGGAGGCGCGATCTGCCTGAACCGCTGGTGGCTGATATTCGCAATGTTCAGGCCGGTGATCCGTCTCCCGACGGCAGCGGTACGCTGGCCATTCAACGCGGTATCGAAGTTGGTCATGTGTTCTACCTGGGCACCAAATACTCGAAGGCCATGAACGCCAATTTTATCGATGAAGACGGCAAGGCCAAGCCGATCGAGATGGGTTGCTACGGCATCGGCGTGACCCGCCTGCTGGGCGCGGCCATCGAGCAGAATCATGACGAGCGCGGCATCATCTGGCCGAGCGGCATCACGCCGTTCGACGTCGTCATTTGCCCACTCGGCTACGGCAAATCTGCGCTGGTCCGCGAGACGGCCGATAGCCTGTATCTCGACCTGATCGCTGCTGGCGTCGATGTCATGCTCGATGACCGTGATGAGCGACCTGGCGCCATGTTTGCCGATTGGGAACTGATTGGCGTGCCGCTACGGGTGACCATTGGTGAGCGCAGCTTGAAGGAGGGCAAACTCGAGGTGCTGATCCGGCGCGGCTTACAAGGATCAACGATCGCGATTGCTGACGCCGCCCGATCGGTGCAAACCCTACTGGCCGGTCAATAGCCAGTGAGTGTCGTTTCCTTACTGAATCTAATTGACGCTCAACTCGCCTTCGGCGATTTGCCGTTGCTGGATCGGGCATCATTTTCCTTGCTGGCCGGCGAGCGTATCGGCCTGATCGGCCGCAATGGCACCGGCAAGTCATCACTGCTGTCGGTCATCGAGGGCCGGCGCCAGCTCGATGACGGCGAAGTTCGTCGCCGTGACGGTCTGCGCGTCGTCCTGGTCGAGCAGGAGCCTGAGCTGCCGGTGGTGCCGGTGTCGGTTGTTGACCTGGGGTCTGCTGTTGATCCGTCGTCAGATGCGACCGAGGTTCTGCCACCGACGGTCTACGATAGCCTGTTGATCCGCGGTTCGATCGACGAGATTGCCGACGAGCGCGAACGTTGGCGTGTGATTGCACGACTCACCGAATTTTTGCATCGCTTCGATCTCGACGGCCAGGCCGATCCGACATCGGCCTCCGGCGGTGAGCGCAAACGCGCCGCGCTGGCATTGGCCTTTGCACTCGAGCCGGATCTGCTGCTGCTCGATGAACCGACCAATCATCTTGATATCGCTGGTATCGAACGGCTCGAAGAGCTGCTGGTCAAAATGCCGGCCTCGATCTGCATCACGCATGATCGCTCGTTCCTCGACAGGGTCGCGACCCGCATCGTTGAGCTCGATCGCGGCACGCTTCGATCGTTCCCGGGTAATTTTGCGACTTATCAGCGGGTGCGAGCCGATCAACTGTCAGCCGAGAAGCAGGCCGATCGGCGCTTTGACAAATTCTGGGCGCAAGAAGAGGTCTGGATCCGCAAAGGGGTCGAGGCGCGCCGCACGCGTGATGAGGGCAGGGTGCGCAGGCTTGAGGCGCTGCGCGTCGAACGCGAGGCCAGGCGCGAACGCTCCGGGTCGGTCAGGATATCGCTCGATGCCGGTGAGCGCTCAGGCAAGCTGGTCGCCGAACTGACCGATGTCAACAAGTCATTTGGCGATCAGGTGATCGTACGCGACTTCTCGATGACCGTGCAGCGCGGCGACCGACTTGGGCTGGTTGGTGCCAATGGTGTCGGCAAGTCGACCTTGCTCAAATTGATGCTGGGCGAGCTGACGCCGGATGCGGGCAACATTCGATTGGGCACCAATTTGCAGGTCGCATATTTCGATCAGATGCGCGGCCAACTGGATCCCGAGAAGACGGTGGCTGAAACCATTGCGCCGGGCTCCGACTATGTCGAGATCGGCAATCAGCGCAAACACATCATGAGTTATCTGGGAGACTTCCTGTTTCCGCCGCGTCGGGCCAACTCGCCGGTGCGCACGCTCTCCGGTGGTGAGCGTAATCGTCTGTTACTGGCGCGCCTGTTTGCTCGGCCGGCCAATTTGATCGTGCTCGACGAGCCGACCAATGACCTCGATATGGAGTCGATGGAGCTGTTGGAAGATACGCTGCAGTCCTACACCGGCACCTTGCTGTTGGTCAGCCACGACCGCAGTTTTCTGGATAACGTTGTCACTCAAGTGCTGGCCTTCGAGGGCGACGGCCATTGGCGCGAGTATGTCGGCGGCTATACCGATTGGGTGCGGCAACGGCCGAGTGCACGAGTCGAGTTAACCGGCGAAGGTGTGTTGGGCGGCCAGACCGTGATCGACACACCTGGTGGCAAGAAAACGCTCGTGTCGATTTCTGGGCAGCCTTCGTCATCGTCTTTGGCCCTGCCGGCCGAGCGCCCTCCGAAGGTCAAATTGTCGTTCAAGGAACTGCGCGAACTCGATGGCTTGCCGCAGAAGATCGAGACCCTTGAGCGCGAACAGCGCGCGCTCGCTGACGCCCTATCGAAACCTGACTATTTCAAGCGCGATGCCCGCTTGCTGCGCGCCGATCAGGAGCGCGGGCAGGTGCTGGAAGACGAATTGTTGAAGGCGCTGGAACGTTGGGAATTGCTCGAACAAAAACGCGCTTGATCGGTGGGCATCATTCGCGTCCGACGGGCTGCCAGACAGAACACTGCCAGACAGAACACTGATCGACGAACGGCGTCTGCAATCTGACCGGTGGCGCTGTGATCGACGGCTGGCAAGCCGATCGTCGGGTGGAGGTTGTATTTGGCCCGCGTTAACGCTCGTCGAGTACACAGAGTCGCTAGTATGCGTTTGATGGATGCAGTTTCCGCCTCAGCGACGACAGTCGATCACCTGAACCCGTTGCCGGTGGGCAGCCGTCTTCAGGAGTTCATTGTCGAAGGCGTAATAGGCATGGGTGGATTCGGCATCGTCTATCAAGCCAACGACACACTGTTGCATCGCACCGTCGCCATCAAGGAATACATGCCCGCTGCGTTGGCCTCGCGCGGCGACGCCAACACCGTCAGTGTGCATTCGGCGTCGTATGCCCAGGATTTTGATACCGGCAAAGCCACGTTCATCGATGAAGCAAGGATGCTGGCGCGCTTCAAACATCCGGCGCTGATCGAGGTGTTTCGTTTCTGGGAACAAAATCAAACGGCCTACATGGCGACGCCTTTTTATCAGGGCCGCACGCTCAAGGAACATTTGCGTGCCTTGCCGGACCTACCTGACGAAACTGCGCTCAAGTTGATTCTGCTGCCGGTGCTTGATGCGCTTGAGCACATGCATCGTGAACAGGTCTATCACCGTGATATTTCGCCCGATAATATTTTGGTGTTGGAAGACGGTACGCCGATTTTGCTGGACTTGGGTGCGGCTCGTCGCATCGAAGCGGACCATGCGCAAACTTTCACGGTGCTGGTGAAACCGGGCTATGCACCGATTGAACAATACGCTGGTGATGCGTCCAATTTGCAAGGACCGTGGACCGATATTTATGGTTGGGGTGCCTCGGCCTACTTTTCGCTGATCGGAAAGCCGCCGCCGCCAGCTGCCAGCCGTGTGATGAACGACTCGGCCACACGTTTGGTCGATATCAGACCCCACGGCTTCTCGCATGATTTTTTGGCAGCGATCGACGCCGCGTTGGCAGTGCGGCCCGATGACCGACCCCAAAACGTCGCTGCCTTGAAGGTATTGCTCGCGCTTAAAACCCATACGCAGCCTGGGCCGACGACGGCCTTCGAGGTTACCGAAGAATTACCGAATCGCAGACCAACAACGCGATCGACTGCGCCGTTAACCGACGCTCTGCCTGGCATCGCTGCTACTGCTACTGCTACTGCTGCTGCTACTGCTACCGCGCAGCCCGAAGCCGAGCGATCAAGCAAACCGATAGTTGTGGGCATGTTAGTTTTGCTCGGATTGATCGCCGCGTTGGGGTGGCATTCCCAACGACCTGCAAGCAGTGATCTGCCAATCGCTGCGGGCAATCCTTCGCAAAATTCAGTGCAGGTACCGCAGCGAAGTGAGAAACTTGGAGCCGAGAGACCGGCTGCGCCGCAGTCGGGCGTGACTTCGAAGGCTGGATCTGGCGATGCGCAAGCTGCGCGAGGCGATATGCAGGCTGCTCGCGGCGATGCGCAGGCGACGCCGGCAGACGTTGCGGTTCTCGACAAGCTGGCGACGGCGCGCTTTGCGATCAAACCTTGGGGCGAGGTGCATATCAATGGTGAGCGTCGAGGCGTCAGCCCGCCGATCAAGGCATTGAGCTTGCCAGCAGGCGAGTACAGCGTCGAGATCCGCAATGGAGAATTCCCGGCCTACAGGACAAAGATCAAGCTCAAGCCTGGCCAGGTATTCTCGATCAATCACGCGTTTGTCGACGCGGCGGCAAAGTAAAGGAATCTTTGGATGAATCGCTTGAAGTTTTGCTGTGCGCTGTCGACGCTTGCTCTTTGCCTGTCCGGCTGCACGATCATGAATGCCGGTGAAAACGGTTCGAGCGCAGGCAATGGTGTTGCTGTCAACGGCAGCAACGGCAACAATAGTAGCAACAGCAAGAGCAGCGGTGCGTTCACCAGCAAGTCCAGCGCCAGTAACAGCCCGGGCGCCAGCTCGACCCCTGATATCGTCAAGTCCGAGCCGGAGCAGTTACTTGCGGAAGGCACTGAGCTGTACGAAAAAGGCGATTACAAAGGCGCGATTCGAAAGCTGCAATCGGCCAAGGACGCGGCGTTGGATGCTTCGGCGATCCAGCAAAACAGTTTGAAATATTTGGCCTTCAGTTATTGTGTGACCGGACAGAAATCGCTCTGCAAGGTGCAGTTTGTGAGCCTGCTGAAAATGACGCCGGAGTTTCAACTGAGTCGCGCCGAAGCAGGTCATCCGTTATGGGGCCCCGTCTTCAAGGAAGCAAAGGTGGGCGGCAAGGCTCAAATGACGACCACGGTCAGTACCGGTAAGTAAGTCTCTCGGCGCACAGCCCATTGCCTCATGTCTGACCCAAGCCTTCAAGCACCCAATCCTTTGGACGCATTGCTCGACGCCCAGCTTGAATCCCAGGTCAGGAACGCCGCGAATCTGGATCGTTGCCGTGGTGAATTGGATCAGTCCAGCCAGGCGCTCGCGGTACAAAAGAGCTGTTTCGATGCAGTTATCGATCATATAAAAGTCGGCATGTATTTGTTTGATCGCGATGGCCGCCTGGCAGTATCGAACGAACGATTGAGAATCCTGCTGGGGTTCGAACAGAGCGACGCCTTGGTGGGTCTGACGCTGCCACAGTTTTGCAATGCGATATTAGACAATGTGGGTGCGCTGGCGGCGGGACATACGCGTATTGAAGCGTTTGCCGCGCTCGCCGGATCCGACGACAAGGCTGCGCTTAATCTGGTCTTTCAGAGCGGGCAGGTTTTGCAAGTGGCGCACAGTCCGATTGCGGCCGGCGGATTTGTGCAGACCATGGAAGATGTGACCGAGCGTCGCAAGGCCGAAGCGCGTGCCAGCCATCTGGCGTCACATGACGTCCTCACGGATCTGCCGAATCGCCGCCTGCTTAAGCAACATATTGACGTAGCGCTGAATGACTCGCTGGCCGACTGTGCTGTGCTGTGTGTCGCTCTCGATCGGTTTAAATCGGTCAACGACACACTCGGTCACGCTGGTGGCGATGTCTTGCTGGTCGAAGTCGCCAAACGGCTGCGGCGCTGTGTGCACGCTGATGATATCGTCGGACGCTTGGGTGGTGACCAGTTTGTCATCGTTAATACTGGCGACGCCAGCCAGGAAGCGCTGCAGCGCCTGGCACAAAGCGTCGTCACTGAAATCGCCCGACCGTTCGACATTCTCGGGCAATCAGTCATCGTGGGCGCAACCTTGGGGGTGGCCGTCGCGCCGCGCGATGGTGACAGCCCTGACCGCTTGATCAAGAGCGCCGATATGGCCCTTTTTGAAGCGAAACGCGAGGGTCGCGGCTGTTGCCGATTCTTTGATCCGAGCCTTGAGACCAAGGCGCGCGAGCGGCAGACGCTGGAGAACGACTTGCGGATCGCCGTCTCCGCGGGGCAGTTCGAACTTCACTATCAACCTTACTATGCCGCAAGACAACGAAGGCTGGTCGGCTTCGAGGCTTTGTTACGCTGGAACCACCCGACGCGCGGACGCGTGTCGCCGCTCGACTTTATTCCGGTCGCTGAAGAACTCGGCTTGATCACCCAATTGGGCGACTGGATTTTGCAGGAAGCTTGTAGCACGGCAGCGGCCTGGCCCAACGAAGTGCTGATCTCGGTCAATGTTTCGGCGCGGCAATTTGTGAATAACGATCTGGTCGCTTCGGTCGCGCGGGCCCTGGAGTACAGCGGCCTGGCGCCCGCTCGACTCGAGATAGAAATCACCGAGTCAGCCTTGATGGAGAATGTCGGCGAAATCGAATCGGTTCTGGACCGACTGCGTCGCCAAGGGGTTGGCTTGGCGATGGATGATTTTGGTACTGGCTACTCGTCACTGGCGTATTTGCGACGGTTCAATTTCAGCAAGGTCAAGATTGATCGATCATTTATCAGCGGACTGGCATCTGAAAATCAGGCGATCGCGATCGTTCGAGCGATCATCGCCCTGTGCAAAAACCTCAATATTGTGGTGACCGCCGAAGGGGTGGAGACCGAGCTGCAGGCCGACATCTTGCGACTTGAAAATTGTGACTATCTGCAGGGATTTCTGCTCGGACGCCCGACACCCAAGACCGAGCTTGCGGCCGTGTTTACCGTGTTCGGTTCACCGTTTGGTTCGCCATTCGGGACTGTCTTGAGTCAACGCGGTGATTTGAAGGGCCAATAAACCTGTCGACTTGCGTATATTTTGTGAGTTGCCCTTGAATGAGCCGTAAGCTTGGCGACGCTTGTTCTACTCAGAGCAGCTGCGTTTTCGGGAAGTCATCAATGAATCGTCGTATCAATGCCAATTGGCTCAAAGGCTGGCTGCTGGCCGGACTGTTCGCATTCGGTCTGGTTGCTGCAGGGCCCGGAGTCGCTCAGTCCAACTCGGCCTCAGTGGGCAAAGAGTTGCCGGCTGGATTCGCCAGAGCGACGTTTGCCGGCGGTTGTTTCTGGTGCATGGAAGCCCCGTTCGACAAGCTTGACGGTGTGGTGTCAACGACCTCGGGCTACATCGGCGGCAAGACCCGTGATCCCACCTATCAGCAAGTATCGGCCGGCAGTACTGGCCACACCGAAGCGGTCGAGATTGTCTTTGATCCGAAGAAAGTCAGCTTTGCCAAGCTACTCGACATCTACTGGCTCAACGTCGATCCGACTGTCAAAACGCGGCAGTTCTGCGACTCCGGTTCCCAGTATCGACCGGAAATTTTCTATCACGATGCCGACCAGAAACGCGAGGCGGAAGCATCGCGGGCGGCCCTCATGAAAAGCAAGCCGTTCAAGGCCGACATCGTCGTCGATATTACGCAAGCGTCCGAGTTTTGGGCAGCCGAGGAATATCACCAGGACTACTACAAGAAGAACCCGCTACGCTACAAATACTATCGAAGCGGTTGTGGCCGTGATGCGCGCTTGAAGGAGCTTTGGGGCGAGAAGGCTGGCGGCTAGTGAGCAGTTTCAGCCATATCGAAAGTGCCGCTGCCACCCGTTTGAGTCACACGAGCGCGGTGACGCGCCAGAGCAGGGCACCGGAGGCTTCCTCCTGGCTGCTTAATTGCATCAGTTGCTGATGTGCGCGGATCGCCCCTTGCGCCAATCCACACCACGCCGTGCCGACGATACTTGCCTCGGTCTCACTGAGGCCACGAGTGATTCGAAGCCCCTTGATGCGTAGTTCCTTGATGCTCGGGCCCGCCTGAGGTGGATCGGCCGAGCGGAGTGGTTCGATTTCATCGACCATCCCTTGCAGCAGTGAAGTCAGGAAGGCGGCCGCATCGTCGATCGAACCGTCGCGCTCACCGAGCTGTTCGGCGGTTTCCTGGTAGTACTGCATGCCGATGAGCTTGGCCGATCGGCTGGCCAACTCGAGTGTCTCGCTGGCACCCAGCAGGTCGATCAATTCGCTGATGCCATTGCGCAGATACTCGAGCGCATAACTGCGTTGTGCCTGAGCGAGTCGCTCGGGGTTCCATTGCTCGGGCGGCAAGTGCGGTTGCTCCGCAGCCTTGAAGGCCGGCGGCAACTCGTCGCTGAATTGCAATCGTTCGTCTTCTTCGAGCGGGTCGTCGAACTCCTTAAAGTATCCGCATAGACCAAACTCATCGGACATGTCTTCGCTGACACAGACGAAGCCCAGCCTTGGGTTACCCAGGGATACGCCGTTGTGTGCGTACCAGCCGCGCAGGAATCCGCGACTGACATCGATCGGCATCGCGCAAATCGTCGGGCCGGCATACATCCAGCGCGGATAGCGAAAGCGCAGCCAGGCTTTGCGGTCGTGCTCGGCCATGAACTCAACCCTGACGCCACCCACCTGGTTCGACAGCACGTGATATTGCGCGCAGGCCACCGCATGCGGAAGATGGTCCAGACCCAGCTTCTGAAAACTCGACAAAAACTTGTTCAGATGTTGACGACGGAACAGTCGGAACATCCATTCGCCAGTCAGCTCGGCGCCTTTGCGGGTGACCACCATCAGCATCAGTCCCAGCAGCCAGGCGTGGTGCAATTGCGCCTGGGCACGAAGCCGCTGTTCGGGCGACGGCATTATTTCGGTACGCGATTCAACGGTCCGTAGCAGCGACCGACCTTGGGCTCTGCGCAAACAATGTGCATGGTCTTCTGCGGCTCAAACAAAACGTAATGTGTGGTCTCCTGGCCCGTGGTGTCGCTTGAATCATCGCCACAGTCCTTGCCGCCGAAGTCCTTGAGCGTTTTCATGTTGAGCTGATAGAAACCATTGCGATCAGCACTCGAGGAGATCGTATACGTGTTGTCGGTTTTCTCGTCGCCACTGGTGACCGGCGCAGTACCGTCGGCGCGGAATTCGAATACTTCTGTGCATTGATTGACGGGCCGCGTCCATTGCCATTTGCCGATCAACGGGTGGTCTGCCGCGACCGGTACCTGTGCGGTCGCGCTGGTGGCAAACAGGGCAAAGGGCACAGAGACCAAAACGGCGTTCAACGAGCGATACATGAAATTCTTTCCTCAATGCAATTCTTTCTTCGGGTATGCCGAGTTTATAGCTCGATAAGGTCGGCGACGCCTCGCCGGACTGTCCTCGCCGGTCTATCCGCCCGCGCGCTTGACCGTCCAGCCGACCTCTTTCAGAAGACTGATCACACGCTCGCAATGGTCGCCTTGCAATTCCAGTACGCCGTCCTTGACTGTGCCGCCCGCGCCGCAGACGGTTCTCAGTCGTTTGCCCAGTTCAGCCAGCGCCTGCGGATTCAGAGGCAAGCCGCGTACCACGGTGACGCTTTTACCGCCGCGCCCTTTGATGTCGAGATTGACACGCACAATGGCATGACCCGGGCCGTCAGCCGCAGCGCTTGAAGTGCCCGTCGTTCGCGATGTGTCCACCAGGCAGGCACAATTCGGCTGTGGCCGGCGACAATTCGGACACATGCGACCACCATCGGTGGAATAAACCAGGCCACCAGTCGCGGGCTTGCGCATCAATCGCTCGCAGCGTCCGTTCTGAGCCGGACCGGCTACTACTTCACATAGTCGTACAGAGGTTTGCTCTTGTCGACGATATGGACGGTGAATAATTTCAAGGAGGTATCGCCAACCACCTTGAAGCCGCCATGCTTGATGTCGCGCAAGTTCAGCGACGACGTCCCGGTCGGCAGAGGCATTGGATCTTTGCCGGGTAACTGAACGGTTGCACCTTGAACCACGTACGCAGCTTCGATGCCGTGATGGATATGCAGGTCAATCGAATCGCCTGGCTTATATTCGCCGACCGAGGCGATAACCTCCATGCCCGGCGCGCCGGTCAGGTCGGAGCGCTTCTGTTCGACGCGCTGCGGTGAGTCGGTTTTTGGCTGCGCCACTAGTCCGGTGACGAGGCCCAGCGAAAAAAGTGATGCGCCGATGGCGGATCGAATCAAGGTTGATCGGTTCATGTTGGCTCCTGGTTGTAGTTGAATGCCTGCGCTCAAAGTCTCGGTTGGCACTTAAAGTTAGCAGAATTCTGCATGCCTGTGTCAAGCCGATGCGCATTGATGCCCCCGGCTACAATGAATCGATGCTTTCACGGACTCCGGCTTCACGAAAAACCGTGGTTGCGCCCCTGACGCGCGATCCGGAGCGCACTCGTGCGCGAATACTCGAGGCTGCCAAGGCAGAGTTCGCGGCCCATGGTCTGGGTGGCGCTCGGGTCGATCGAATTGCCGCCGTGGCGCTCGCCAACAAACGCATGCTGTATTACTACTTTGGCAACAAGGAAGACCTGTTTGTTGCCGTGCTCGAGGAAGCCTACAGCCACATCCGCGCGGCTGAAGTGGCCTTGCATCTGACCGAGGTCGATCCGCCGGAAGCCATCCGACGATTGATCGCGTTCACCTGGGAGTACTACCTGGCGCACCCGGAGTTCCTGACCTTGTTGAACAGCGCCAATTTGCACCAGGCGCGGCATCTCGAACGATCGTCCAAGGTGCGCAGCATGCACTCGCCCTTTGTCGCCATGATCGCTGAGATCCTTGAGCGTGGCCGCAAGTCAGGCGTGTTTCGCGCCGGTGTCGACCCGGTTCAGCTTTACATCTCGATTGCCGCGTTGTCGTATTTTTATCTGGGCAACAATCACACACTATCAGCGATTTTCAGTCGTGATTTGCTGGCGCCGCGGGCCAAGGCCGAGCGCCTGGCGCACATGGGCGAGTTGGTATTGGGTTATCTGTTCAAGACTTGAGGCTGATACCTTCGTAGAGATCACGACCAAGCGCGAGGGCGCGAATCTTCGCATCGGCAATCGGACGCTTGAGCATCCAGAAGCCGCAGTCGGGGTGGATGTATTTGACGCGGCCGGCACCGAGTATTTTTTCGGCGGCTTGAATCGATCGTGCTACATGATCCGCCGACTCAATTTCGGTCGCCTTGATATCGACCACGCCCAGCCCGAAGCCAATCTTTGGATTCAAGTCTCTAAATACCTGTAGCTCCTCGGGCGGGCGATGCGCGCATTCGAGAATCACATGGTCGACATGCAGCGCATTCAAATATTTGATGAGGCTGGTCCACGTGCCGCTCTGTACGCTCTGGCCGCCGTAGTTGCCAAAGCACAAATGCACTGCCGGGATGGTCTTGACGGCATCGAGCACCCGATTCAACGCCGACGCCGCCCATTCCCACTCCTCGGGATATCCCGGCAAATTGGCTTCGTCCAGTTGAATGATGTCAGCCTCGACATGTTGTACTTGCTCTGCCAGTACATCGGCGATCGCATGCGCCAGGGCCGGCGTGTCGGCGTAGTGTTTATTGATCAGCGTTTTGGCCAGCATGTGCGGACCCGTCACCGTGAACTTGAAGGTCTTGCTGGCCAGCACTGCAGCGCGTCGACAGGCCATCGGCAAGTCGAGCGTTCCGCTGCCCAAAGGGCCTTCGACGACACCCGGCGGGCGGGTGCGAAATTTCATTCCCAGGGCGGAACGATAGGCGATCAGTTCGTCGAAGCTCATCCGGTAGCGAACCCCTTGCAGCGGGCGCACGAAATATTCAATCATGCCGTTGGTTTCCGGATGATTGATGTCGAAGCGGTAGAGCTCGCCGTCGCAGACCACGTCGACGCCAGCCTGCTCCTGGGTCGCGATCACGACACGAGTGGCGTCGATCAAGGCCTGCTCGGAGGGCGCTGCGACCAGCCATTCCGGAATCGGATAGGAGCCCACAACGGTAGTTTGGATCGTGGCCATGGGAGCGCTTTCGGAGGATTTAGTGAATTAACCAGAAGGTTATAACAGCTCTACTCAAGGCGTCAATTCGACGCACGGTTGGCACTCGCTTGGGACGCACTTGCGACGTACTTGATTTGACAAAAGAACGGCCTGAACATATTCTGTAACCAGACGGTTACTTAAACAGTGTTTTGCAGAACTTGAAATCAAGGCCTGGATAGACCACCGATGCCCCAAAGTCGCCTCTCCCGGTTCGTGACCTCGCAATGGCTGCGGCCCTTTCTGCTGATGGTGGTTCTGCTGGTGCTCTGGGATCTGATCATTCGACTGTTCAAGATTCCGCCCTATCTGATTCCAACGCCGCTTGATGTCGTCGGCCAACTCTGGAAAGAGTCGCCGATGTTGCTCAGTCAGGCCGGACCGACCACTTGGGCAACTCTGGGCGGCTTCGCGCTGTCGGTGCTGATCGGCATACCAGTCGCCATGATGATTGCCTACTCTCGGGTCATCGAAAGCTTTGTGTATCCGTTGCTGGTGTTCTCGCAGTCGGTGCCGAAGATTGCAGTGGCGCCGCTATTTGTGGTCTGGTTTGGTTTTGGCATTATTCCGAAGATCATCGCTGCGTTTCTGCTGGGCTTTTTCCCGGTGGTGGTTTCAACGGTCATGGGCTTCAAGTCAGTCGAGCAGGACATGGTCGATCTCGCGCGCTCGATGGGCAGCAGCCGCTTGAAAATGTTCTTCAAGATCAGTCTGCCGCAGGCCTTGCCCGCAATATTTTCCGGCATGAAAGTCTCGGTCACCCTGGCTGTGGTCGGCGCCGTGGTCGGCGAGTTCGTCGGCTCGAATTCCGGTCTCGGTTATGTGCTTCAGAAAGCCAACGGAAATTTTGATTTGCCGCTGATGTTCGCCGCGCTGGTAGTGCTCTCAATGATCGGCGTGCTTCTGTTCACACTGCTGGATGCGATCGAACGAGTGGCGATCCCCTGGCATGCTTCGCAGCGCAATGAATTTCAGGCGCCCGCCTGATTGCGTGAAATAAGCAGACTTCAATAAACAGACTTCAATAAGCAGACCGGAGACAAACGATGAAACGCAGAACCCTCGCAACTATAGTGGCGGGTGCATTCGCCTTGACCATGGCCTCATTCGGCGCGCAGGCGCAGCCGAAAGAGAAGGTATCGATGATGCTCAATTGGTATCTCTACAGTGAGCATGCGCCGTTTTTTCTGGGCAAGGAGCGCGGCTACTTCGACGCTGAAGGCATTGATCTGGACATTCAGGAGGGCCGAGGTTCGGGGCCGACCATTCAGGCGGTGGCGGCCAAGTCGGTGCCATTCGGTTACGCCGACGTGGGAACCATGATCAAGATTGCAGCCAAGGGTGCACCAGTCAAGGCGGTCGGGGTGGCGCTGCAAAAGAGCCCGATGTCCGTGATGGGATTGAGCGAAAAAAATATAAAGAAGCCAGAAGACATCAAGGGCAAAATTGTAGCGGTCACGCCGGGCGATTCGATGTCACAGATCTGGCCATTGTTCCTGAAGAAAACCGGCCTGCAGGAAAGTGACTTCAAGACCGTGGCTGGCGATGGTCAGACCAAACTCAATGCGGTCATCAACGGTCAGGCCGACCTGCTACTCGGCTATTTGATGGACCAGAATATCAAGATTCAAGATGCCACCAAGAAGCCGGTCACGGTGATTCCGTTTACCGACTACGGCATCAATCTTGTGGTGTCAGGCATCATTGCCCATAAGGACACCTTGAAGGACAAGCCCGATCTCGTCAAGCGATTCATGCGAGCCGCTACCCGGGCCTTCGAAGAGTCGGAGAAAAATCCCGAAGCAGCGGTCGATGCCATGCTCAAGGCGAACGCCAAGGCGGGTATTCGTGAGTCACTCATTGTTGGGTTGAAACTCACGACGCCGCTGTACCACACGCCGGAAACCGCCAAGGATCGGCCGTTCAAGGTCAGCGCGAAAGATATGGCCGAGTCGTTTGCCATGCTGCAAGAGTACGGCGGGCTTGAGAAAACAGCCGGCAAGGTCGATGATTACTACACCAATGAGTTTCTGCCTTAGCGCATATTGGCGAGATTGATGAGTGTTCCGCCTGCCGCGTTGGATCCGACGCTGATTCCCGCGCTGATTGAACTCAAGAATGTGGCCAAGACTTACGCGACGCGGGACGGCCCGGTCGAGTCGCTCAAGCCGCTGAGCTTTGGCATTCACGAAGGCGAGTTTGTCTCGGTGGTTGGTCCTTCGGGCTGCGGCAAGAGTACGCTGCTCAAATTGGTGGCGGGTCTGCTGCCGGTTTCTGCAGGCGATCTTTCGCTCAGTGGCAAGCGCATTGAGGGTCCGCAGCGCAACGTCGGCATTGTGTTTCAAAGCGCCGTCTTGTTGGCCTGGCGAAACGTGCTCGACAATATCCTGCTGCAGGCCGAGATGCGTCGGCTACCTATGCCGGCGGCTCGTAGTCGAGCATTACGACTGATTCAGATGGCCGGACTGGCGGGCTTCGAGAAGAAGTTTCCCTGGCAGTTATCGGGCGGGATGCAGCAGCGCGTGTCGATCTGCCGCGCCTTGCTGCATGACCCATCGGTGTTATTGATGGATGAACCGTTCGGTGCACTCGACGCCATGACGCGTGAGCGAATGAACCTCGAGTTGCAGAGGATCTGGCTGGAGTCGCGCAAGACCGTACTGTTGATTACCCACAGTATTCCGGAGGCCGTGTTCCTGTCGGATCGGGTCCTGGTGATGACCGAGCGGCCGGGCGCGATTGCGGCCGTTTACGACATCGATCTGCCGAGGCCGCGCTCACTCGACGTGATGTCAACGCCCGCGTTTGTCGATTATGCAAAGATCATCCGCGCGCATTTTTTTGCGCAAGGTTCGCTGGATCATTGAGTGCGATGAACGTAACCCGACATGTGAACGATACGACCGATTCAGGCGGCCATGCGCCGCGCTTTGTCATTCGGTCGGTCGCGTTATTCGAGCGACCGGTGCAGCTTAGGATGCCGTTTCGATTTGGAGTCGTCACGTTGACGGCCTGTCCGCAGGCGTTTGTACAGGTACAAATTGAATTGCTTGATGGGCGCTGTGCGACCGGTGCAGCGGCGGAAATGATGGCGCCCAAGTGGTTCGACAAAAATCTGTCGTTGAGCAACGACGACAATTTCAACCAGTTGCGCGACGTTTGCCGTATGGCGCGCGACGCTTATTTGTCCGACTCGACACCCGATACCGCGTTCGGGCATTTTGCGCGCCACTACGAAGCTCATCAACGAGCATCGATCGCGGGCGGCTACAACGCCTTGCTGGCCAACTACGGACCGGCTCTGATTGATCGCGCGATACTCGATGCCTCGTGCCGTGCCGAGGCGATTTCGTTCTACACCGCCCTGCAGAGTAATCGGGTCGGAATCGGTGCTGCGCATCGACAATTTGACGGCCTGAACGTCGGCCTGAATTTTGGTGCGAATGCCGGCCTGAATTTCGACCGATTCCTCGCGTCGTTACGACCGGCCGCTGCGATTGAAGCGCGCCATACCATCGGGCTTGTTGATGCCATTGCGAACGCTGATCAGTCCGGCTCTGTCAACGACGGTCTTCCCGAAACGCTTGAGGCGGTGGTGGCGCGATATGGCCATCGTTATTTCAAGCTCAAGGTCAGCGGCCAACTGGAGCATGATCTTGATCGTCTGACATCGATTGCCGCCGTGCTCGACGCACGAGCGCAAGCCTATTTCGTCTCGCTCGACGGTAACGAGCAATATGAGAGCGCCGAACAGGTCCTTGAATTGATTGCACACATGCGCGCAGTACCCGCACTGTCACGTCTGGTCGAGTCGATCTTGTTTGTCGAGCAACCGATTTCGCGCGGGGTCGCGTTAAGTGCTGACTTCCGTAACGACCGACTGGGCCTGCCTGTCATTATTGATGAGTCCGATGGCACGCTCGATACGTTCGCCGAGGCACGCGCCCGAGGCTATGCCGGCGTGTCCAGCAAGACTTGCAAGGGTCTTTATAAATCGGTTCTGAATGCGGCCCGGTGCCGAACCTGGAACGCCGAGGCGGTGGCCAGCGGTTCTGGCCAGCGCTACTTCATGTCGGCCGAAGATCTGACGACACAAGCCGGTCTCGCGGTTCAGCAGGATCTGGCGCTGGTCAATCTGCTGGGCATTACCCACGTCGAGCGCAACGGGCATCATTATGTCAACGGTATGGCTGCGCAGTCTGCGAGCGAGCAGTCAGCGTTTCTGGCGGCCCATCCGGATGTTTATGAACAGTCGCATGGCGCTGTCCGGTTGGCCATTCGTGACGGTCGGATCGCGCTGAATTCCCTGGAGTGCATTGGTTACGCAAGTGCCGCCATGCCCGATTTCCGTGCCATGCAAGCAATGCCGCTCGCAATATGATGCCGCTCGCCAAACGATACCGCCAACCGATACCGCTCGCCAGCGTGAAGCTCAACACTGGCATTCAGTAGCCCACTCATTTAAAAGGATAATCGAATATGGCAACCCAAAGACTCGGCATCATCATGAATGGCGTGA
This sequence comes from Burkholderiales bacterium, assembly GCA_031363055.1. GTDB lineage: Bacteria > Pseudomonadota > Gammaproteobacteria > Burkholderiales > Burkholderiaceae_E > JANLTP01. The sequence continues at coordinate 62,092 of JANLTP010000241.1, forward strand.
CCGGACGCATGGGCACCAATCAGCATCTGATTCGCTCGATTGCGGCCATTCGCGCGCAAGGCGGCGTGTTGCTGAATAACGGTGATCGGGTATTGCCTGACCCGATCCTGATCGGCCGCAATGCCGAAAAAGTGGCAGCGTTGGCCAAGGCGCACGACGTCGAGCGCTGGAGCACTGATCTGGACCGCGCGTTGGCGAATCCGCAGGACACGCTGTTCTTCGATGCTGCCACCACACAGATGCGCCCGACCTTGCTGGCCAAGGCGATCAACGCGGGCAAGGACATCTACTGTGAAAAGCCGGTGGCCACCAATCTGAAAGAGGCAACTGAAATTTATCAGTTGGCCAAGGCCAAGGGCATCAAGCACGGTGTGGTCCAGGACAAGCTGTTTTTACCGGGCCTGCTCAAGCTCAAGATGCTGCGTGACTCGGGCTTCTTCGGCAAAATTCTGTCAGTGCGTGGCGAATTCGGTTACTGGGTTTTTGAAGGTGACCTGCAGCCGAGTCAGCGGCCCTCCTGGAATTACCGAACCGAAGACGGCGGTGGCATCATTCTCGACATGATCTGCCATTGGCGTTATGTGCTGGACAACTTGTTCGGAGAGGTCAAGTCAGTATCCTGCATGGGCGCGACCCATATTCCTGAACGTATCGATGAAGCTGGTCAGCGCTATCGGGCGACGGCCGATGACGCGGCCTATGCGACGTTCGAGCTCGCCGATGGCGTGATTGCGCAAATCAACAGCTCCTGGACCACGCGCGTTCGTCGTGACGATCTGGTGACCTTTCATGTCGACGGCACTCACGGTTCGGCAGTCGCCGGGCTGACTGACGTTCGTACCCAGGCGCGAGTGAATACGCCAAAGCCGGTCTGGAATCCGGATGTGCGTCAGCCGTTCAACTTTTTTGATCACTGGCAGTTGGTACCCGACTATGTCATTTTCGATAACGGCTTCAAGACGCAGTGGGAGTTGTTCATTCGCCACCTTGCCGAGGATGCGCCGTTCAAATGGACCTTGCTCGAAGGTGCCAAAGGGGTGCAACTGGTCGAGTGCGCGCTGCAGTCCTGGAAAGAGCGCCGCTGGATCGATGTGCCGGCCTTGCCGGTTTAGGAGAACGCGCGGTGATGCGCGGTGAATATGCGCGGGACTTTAGGAGAAGGCTATGAACGCACCTGAAATAATTCAACAATCGATTCGTTTGCCGGCCAGCGATGGCCGTTTGCAGGACTACCGATTGTCGGTGCCGCGAAACTTTCCGGCGCAACACTCGGGTCAGTTTTCGCGCATCGCCTATTCGGCGGTCCACGTCGTCGCTGACCCTTTGAAGACGCAGGACCCCTGGATCGACTGCGCCATTGATTGGGATACCACCCTGGAATACCGTCGCCATTTGTGGCGCCTCGGACTCGGAGTTGCCGAGGCGATGGATACCGCGCAGCGCGGCATGGGTCTGGATTGGCCGACCTCGCTAGAGCTGATCCGACGCTCGATCGATGCCTCGAAGGACTTCAAGGGTGCACTGCTGGCCAGTGGTGCCGGTACCGACCACTTGCCCGCTGAGCAGGCGTACTCGATCGAGGACGTGATCGGCGCTTATGAAGAACAGGTGGCCGCGATTGAACATCTGGGCGGCAAGATCATTCTGATGGCATCAAGGGCGCTGGCGAAGGTCGCCCGTTCACCAGACGACTATCACCGCGTCTATGACCGCATCCTCGCCCAAGTCAAGCAGCCGGTGATCATTCACTGGCTGGGCGAAATGTTTGATCCGGCACTGGCGGGGTACTGGGGTCATGCCGATCACATGAAAGCCATGGAGGTCGCGCTCGAGGTTGTGAATCGGCATGCAGCCCGGATCGATGGCGTCAAAGTCTCCTTGCTCGACAAGGACAAGGAAATTGTCATGCGTCGGCGCCTCGATGCTCGGGTGAAGATGTATACCGGCGATGACTTCAACTATGCCGAGCTCATTGAAGGTGATGCACAGGGCTATAGCCATGCACTGCTGGGTATCTTTGACGCCATCGCGCCGGCGGCGGCCGCAGCGCTGGCCGCGCTAGGACGCGACGATACCAAGACTTTCAACGACATACTGGCGCCGACCGTGCCGCTATCGCGACATATCTTCAAAGCGCCGACGCGGTTCTATAAAACCGGTGTGGTCTTCACGGCCTATTTGAATGGCCGGCAAGATCACTTCACGATGATCGGCGGCCAGCAAAGTACACGCTCGATTCTTCATTTGTCCGAACTGTTTCGTCTGGCCGATCAGGCGGGCTTGTTGAACGATCCGGCGCGTGCTTGTCATCGGATGCGCGCCACGCTGGCGCTGCACGGCATTGAATAAGCCATTGACGGGACGCGCAAACATAATGATCCTGCTTCTTACATAGATCGCCCGTGCGGACCATGACTGATTCCCTCGAGATTCGTGATTTCTCCCGGAGCCACGAATGGCTGTCGATCAATACCGCGACGCTCAGAAAGCAGTGGCCATTGGACCGGATCATCGAGGAGTGTGCGCAGCGCAGTATTCGCGCGATCAGCCCCTGGCGAGATCAGGTGGCTGCCGTCGGCCTGGAAAAAATTGCGCGACAACTTCGCGATACCGGTGTCGGATTGTCAGGCTACTGTCGCGGTGGCTTTTATCCGGCCGCTGACGCCGCCGGACTCAAGCTGGCACTGGTTGATAACTTCAAGGCGATCGATGAAGCCAAGACCGTCAATGCGCCGTGCTTGGTGCTGGTGGTGGGCTCCTTGCCGGGTGCCTTGACCGGTACGCCTGCCCATAACGACCTTGCTCGCGTGCGCAATGAGGTGTACGACGGTATCGCGGCATCGCTCGAGTACGCGCGGCAAGTGGGCATGCCGCTTGCGATTGAACCCTTGCATCCGATGCAGGCGGCCGAACGGGCGTGCGTGAATACGCTGGAACAAGCGCTCGATATTTGTGACGCGCTCGACCCGTTAAGCACGGGTTCGTTGGGCGTTGCAGTGGATCTTTATCACGTCTGGTGGGACCCGAAGCTGCAGCAGCAAATTCAGCGCGCGGCTCGCGAGCGCTTGCTGGCGTTTCATGTTTGCGATTGGCTGGTACCGACTCGTGACCTTCTGAACGACCGAGGCATGATGGGCGACGGTGTGATCGAGATCAAGAAAGTGCGACGCTGGATCGAGCAGGCCGGTTTCAGCGGCTTTTCAGAGGTGGAGATATTCTCGGATCATTGGTGGGCGCAGCCCGGTGAGCAGGTGCTCGATCGTTGCATCGAGCGTCATTGTGTCGCGGTGTAGGAGCCTTTTTGCGCACCTGAGTCTTCATTCGGGCACAACACCAATCTCCTTGACGATCTCACGCCAACGCGCCGACTCGACATCGAGAAACTTGCCCAACTCGCTGGCGCTCATGCTGCCATCGACCATCGGCCCGATCACGCCGACCCGATCGCTGAGCTCTTTCTCGTTGAGCAAGGCGTTGATATCGCGATTGACGCGTTCGATGAGCGCCGTCGGCGTACCGGCTGGCGCCATCAACGCGAACCAGCCGACCATCTCGAAGCCGGGCAACTTTTCAGCGAGTGCCGGCACCTGTTCCCAACCGACGACTCTTCGTACTGCCGTCGTGGCGAGCAATCGTAACTTGCCCTGTTTGACCAGTTGTGCGGTTGAGGCCAGATCGGCGAACATCGCATCGACATGTTTGCCGATCAAATCGGCCGTGCCTGCACCGACCGACGCGTACGGAACCAGGTTGGCGGTGGCCTGTGTTCGGGTATTGAACCAGCGCGCGATCATGCCACTGAAGGTACGTGCGCCTTCGTTACCCAGCGTGAATTTGCCCGGTTCGGCCTTCGAGCGCGCCACCAGTTCTTCGACAGTCTTGATCGCCGAGTCGCCGCTCACCAGCAAGGCAAACGGACTTCGGGCAATAAACGCGACCGGCACGAACTCCTTTTGTGGATCATAAGATAACTGTTTGAAGAGTAAGGGGTTCGTGACGAGCGCCGCCGTCGTCGCAAAGAACAGGGTGTAGCCGTCCGCCGGAGCGCGCGCCGCCGCCAACGCACCGATGGCGTTCTGCCCACCGGGTTTGTTCTCGATGACCACCGCCTGTCCCCACATCTTGGCGAGACGCTCGGACAGCAGTCGCGCAACGTTATCGGGACCCGAACCGGCCGCTTGCGACAGCACCCATTTGATCGGTCGCTCGGGCCAACTTTGGGCGCGCAGATTGGCTCCAGGCAGCAGTGCAACACCGGCATAGCCTGTCAGAGTCAAATTGAAATCTCGTCGATTCATGGTCGCCTTCAAGGAAAAGTGGTCGGGAGCCCAGCTCGCGCTACAGCGACAAGGTTGTGAGGCTCCATACGATGATGATCATTTGGATGAGATTGATCAGTATCGCCGCGAGATGCGTTTTTCGAAACCCCGGAATCGCGCCGGCGTGATCGGCACGGATCTGGGCCCGAAGGAGATCCATCCTGCCAATG
>JANLTP010000247.1:0-15787 GCA_031363055.1 Burkholderiales bacterium
CAGGTTTCAGCTCAGTGCAGCTTTTTGAGTTTCTGCAAGGAGCGCATGCGCCACGGCACAGTCTGATCGGGGAACAGCCGTGGATACTCGGTGTAGCTGACCTCGCCAACATAAATATCGCCCAGCGAATCCACCGCCAGGCCATGCGGTGCTACGAACTTGCCGCTCTCAAGACCTGGCCCGTTTTCGCCGCCCAGTCGTGCAATCAGCTTGCCTTGCGCATCGACAAACGACAGTCGCGGCCCGGTGTTGGGCATCTGGCGGTTCACGGGCATGGCGGGGCCGAGTTCGCCGATGATAAAACTCGGTTGCTTGCCTCGGCAGCAGTACAGGCCGCACGGTCGATGCATATTGACCCATTGGGTTTCATAGCGACCCATGCCGTCGAACACTTGCACCCGGTGATTTTCGCGATCAGCGACATAAACCCAGCCCTCCGGGTCGGTGACCACGTTGTGGGCGATGTTGAACTGGCCGGGATCGGTGCCCGGCTCGCCCCAGGACAACAGCAATTTGCCATCGGGCGAATACTTGTGGACGCGCGAGTTGCCGTAGCCGTCGCTGACGTAGATATCGCCGGTGGGCGACAAGGCAGTGTGCGTGCAGCGATGAAACGGCAAGCCGCTCATGTAGGGCGATGATTGGCCGGGCACACCGATTTCCAGCAGCACCTTGCCATCGGTCGTACATTTGCGAACGAAATGGCCGAGATCGTCGGTGCAATAGAGCAGGTCATTTTCGTCAATGTGCAGGCCGTGGGCTCGTGGGAATTGTCCCTCACCCCAGGAGCGCAGGAAGTTGCCGTCGCGATCGAACACGATCATCGGATGTTCGCCGCGATTAAATAGGTAGACCTGGTCCTTGCTGTCGACGGCGACCGCCGCGACGTCTTTCAGTTCCCAACCGTCGGGCAGTTTCGCCCAGTCTTCAATGACTTGATATCGGTAATCGCCAGTGCCCAGAATTGTGGTCATTGTGTCGCTCCTTTTTCTGATTTAAGCAGATTTTCCTGTACGCCGGCTGGTTTCGACACTGCCTCCCATATTGCCAAGTTGATTGCCGAGGCAGCATTCAGTATTGAGCAATGCGGCGTTCCTTGTGATCGATCCGTAGTTGGCAGATTATGCTGTCTTGCAGCTATTTGGCACGCGATGGGTATAGCCAGACCACGTCGCATTCGCGAAGCGAGTCGGCGGGCTAGCGGAAACCCGCGGACGATCCACTACGAGTTGATGAAAGTCATCAGCGAACTCTATCCGCTCGAGGGTGAAGAAGCCGACAAGGAAATGGCTCGTGTGACCGCGCCCGTCAAGGCGAACGCGAAGCGGCTCGGATTGACCGAAAAACGGCTAACTGCCCTGCTCGATGCGAAGTAAGCCGCGCATCGTCTTTGACACAAACGCTCTACTCAGCGCCATCATCCTCCCGAATTCAATATCGAGCCGAGGCAGTTATTACCGTGAATCGCCTAATGAATCACATCCCCGTTCTGTCGGTCGTGACCGATTGCCGTGATGCGCAAATTGGGCACGGGCATATTGAACGATAGGGATCAGCAACCGATGGAAGCTTCCCTGCGATTGCTGCTGCAGCCGCTACATTGCATATTCGCTCCCGAAGCCAGCGGCATCGATCTGAGCTGCCCGCTCAGCGTACGCGTTTCGCATGGAACCGCTTTGAGCCGCAAGCGTGCGGAAAATCCGTAGTTTTGTGGTCCTAGTCAGCAGCAGACCACTGGCATCCGCAGAATTGGCCGACCTTGCCCTTTAGCTCAAGCGTGAAAACCGGCTTTGATGTAGGCCGGGGCACGAGCATCGCTCGCGTAGTGGCCATAAATTTTCGCAGACGGATAAAATTCGGCGGCGAATTGCACCTTGCCGGCTGCATCGTCACCGGCGGTCGCGGCGATGAAGGCAAGTGTCATATCCAAGCCTGCAGACACGCCGGCCGAGCACCAGATAGTGCCATCGTGGGTGTAGCGCTCTTCAATCACCTCGATCTCACCAAGCTCGCGCAGCCGCTGCAGCGCGCCCCAGTGGGTGGTCGCTCTTTTACCGTTGAGCAATCCGGCAGCCTGCAGGATGAATGATCCAGTGCATACCGACAATACGGCCTTGCACGCTTTGGCCTGATCGCGAACAAATTGCAACAGAGCCGGATTGTTGACCTCGGCACGGGTACCCATCCCGCCTGGGATCAGCAAATAGTCGAGTTGTGGACAGTCTTTGAACGAAACATGCGGATTAACCGACATTCCTTTGGCGCACACCACAGCCGCGTCCGATTGCGCCACAATCAAGCAGGTTTGCGGACCTTCAGCCACTTGCCTCCACATCGTGAACAGTTCCCAAGGGCCAACAAAGTCGAGCTCTTCAACCTGTGGGAATATCAGGACACCAACGTTCATGGATTTTTCCTAGGTAGAACATGCCGGATTTGAGCGCCAACATTAATCATACCCTCGCCAGCGATGCGCTGAGCATTGATCACGTCGTCGCGCAAGTAGCCAATCTGGAACATGCGGCCCAGCGCATGCGGGACGCAGGATTTACCTTGAGTCCTCGTTCGGACCTGAGTAACGTCGGCGTCGCCAATCACCTCGTTCTGTTCGAGCCTGTCGATTGGTCATGTGCATCCTACTTCGAACTCATGATACCAACCGTGCCACTCAACGCACTGCATCCGTCAATGGCCAAGGTGCTGGCCGGCAAGCCCGCCTGGCGCTGGCTGGTACTGGCCACTCGAAATGCGCTTGTGTCTCACCAGCGACTGACTGCCGACGGTGTAGTCATGCCAGCGCCGCTACATGTTCGGCGGCAGTGGATGATTTCACCGAGTGAATCGGTGTGGCCTGAATTCGATGTGACGTTTCCCTGTGACGAGCGGCTGCCCTTCAATTTGTGTCAATACCATAATGTCTCGCTTTATCAGCGAGCCGAGTGGATGCGCCATCCGAATGGCGCGCGGCAACTCGCGGCGGTGATTGCCGTCGACCCGCAGCCCGAAGTGACTGCCCGCGACTATGCCCGCTGGTTTGGTACAAAAGCGCATCGCTTGCCGACGGGCGACTGGCGTGTGGCTGGTCATCCGACCTGTCTGGAGATCTGGTCGCTTGATGCTTTGACGGCACACTATGGCATTGCGGCCCGAGCGGCTGGTTATGTTGGCATTCGGGTACGCTATCCGGGGCCTCACCGAGTAGAGTGGTTGCTTCCCGAAGTGGATGGATTCATCGAATTCGTCAATGAGCGCGACGCGGTCAATTAGATCCTGTCAGGATGGCGTGAGGACCCGTGGCATGGGTGTGTTGGCGTGCGCAGTCGGCCCGTCAGCGCACACGTGATGAGTGGGTGCTGCGTTCGCGCTGTTTGCCGTAGCGCGGTACCGCGTCACGCCATCTTTACGCCAACCACCGCCGAGACTCGTCGAGCGGTCTCCAATAACGCTGGCAGCAAGTTGTTTTGCAATTGATCCATCGATACTCGGGCCGCATGCGGGCCGAAATTTAACGCCGCTACAACGCGGCCGTCCACGGTGCGAATGGGCACTTCGGAGAGTGTCAAGTGGTGATGCTTATCGTCGAAGCATTCAATAACGGCCAGGCCCTTGGCCAAACTTTGAACAAAGTCGGTTCGCGGCGGGAGGCTTGGCATCGTTCGCACCTGACCTTCCAATCCCATTTACAATATTCGCATCAAGAACACAACGGCCGACAAAACCAGGAATTGGGGTGTCAGCTCACCGTTTTTTTTGATTGATCAAGAGCTTATTTTGCAGCCGGATAACAAACGCAAGATCAGCAATTTCGGCGTCAAGAGCCAAGGATCCAACTAATGACCACTGATACGGATATCATCGCTCAAATCGAACGCTTGGATGCCGAGCGCACGCGCGCGGCGATCGCCAAAGACGCCGCCACTTTGGTGCGCCTGATCGGCGACGATCTGCGCTACATCCATTCGTCGGCGACAGACGAGGGCAAGGCCTTGTACATCGAACGGGTCACCAATGGCCATTACGACTACAAGAAGCTGGATACGATCAAGCGCGATTTTCGGGTGATTGGCGACACCGTGCTGGTCAATGGTGACATTCACATTGACCTTTTGCTCAAAGGCACACCCAAGGCGTTCTTGAGCCGCTATTTGCAGGTCTGGGCCAAGCGCGGCGAGTCGTGGCAGATGGTGGCTTGGCAGTCGACTCCGGTGCCGGCGGTTTCCTCGTAATGAGGTTTTGATCGGTCGGGGAGGGTGTGCGTATGGCAAGCATCGAAGTCAAAGATACCATCGAGAGCTCGGGGTTCCCGCTGGCTTTTCGGGTTGATCGAACCAGTGCTACCGTCGAAGCAACCGGCAGCTTGGATGCAGACCATCCCGGTACTATCAAGGTAGAAGCTCGCGCGCTGGGGGGTCATCAGAAAGAGGCGGTCGTCAGCGAAGGCATTGCCGGTGCCGTCTGGCGTTTGGTGAGCGACGAAGGCCCGATGCTTCAAGGCACCGACCTGGCTCCTTTCCCGCTGGGCTTCATGAATGCTGGCCTGCTAGCCGACGTGCTTGGGCGAATGGCCACGCTGGCAAATTCGCGCGGTCTGCAGCTTGGCGACGTTACTGCGGAACTGGCGACCGACTATGCGTTTGAAGGCTCGTTCTTCAAAGGCACTGGCAAAGGTTCGGCCAAGGCGCCGCAGTTCAAGTTCGCGGTTCCGTCCGGGTTCGACGCGGGCAGGTTTGAGGTACTGATTCATGACGCGCTGGCAGCGTCGCCGCTGGTTGCGATGCACAGTCAGGCACTGCACAATACCTTTGCGCTCTACGTCAATGGGAAACGGCGGGTGTTGAGATTTCTGCCAGAGTCGGCTCAACTCGAGGTAGTCGACCCGTTAAAGTCCTGGTCAGGGGTTCCGAGTCCGGGCCGTGAAGAGGCGTTGCGGCCGTTCACAACCAAGAGCTTGATCAAGCAGCTTCCTCAAACGGTAGCCGCTGCCGCTGGTATAGCGCCACCGACCTTGTCGGGCGAGTCCGCAAAAATCGACATCATGGTGCGGGGCCGATCGAGTTTGAACGATTCGATAACTCAGTCGGAGGTTTGGCTTGCGCGACCCGTTGGCAGCCACTTCAGTTTGTACAGCAGTGAGTCCGTTGACGACCGTCAGACGGCTTCGGCGCCACGGGGCCTGTCACTGGCGATGGCGGGCATTGCGTTTTGTTTGATGACCCAGGTACTTCGATATGTTGGGTACCACAACATGAAGGTTCGCGCCTTGCGGATCGTGCAACTCAGCCCGATTGATTGGGCGATCGATGGCCGCGCGATGGCGTTGCCCCTGGATACCCATGTGTTCGTTCATGCCGATGAAAGTGATCAAACGATAGAACGTTTGCTCGTGATGGCGGCAAACACCTGTTACTTGCATGCTGCGCTTGGCGCTGCCCTTGAATCTCGGTTCACGCTGGCTTGATTTGAATTCTGGTGGCGCTGCTCAATCCACAATTTATGCAGCGCTTCCTGGCGCCATGAACTGCAAGCAGCGCTTTGATCTCGATCTGGTTTAGAAATCCTTTCCTCAACGACGCATAATGAGATCCTACGAGCTGTTCGTTCGAATACAAAGGGCTGGCGCATGCGGATAGAGTGTATTTCCAAGACGCTTACGTTGTTAGGATTTGATGTCGCCGCTTTTGTTTTTTTGGCAGGGCTCGTCGGTGTTGGTGCCTCGGGCAATGTGCGGGCCGATGATTGGCCCAAACAGGGTCTGAAGATCGTGGTCCCCTTTCCGGTCGGCGGATCAAACGATCTCGCCGCGCGTTTGGTCGCTGAATCCATCAGAGGACGGCTTGGTCAAACGGTTACGGTGGACAACAAGCCCGGTGCTAACGGTGGGCTCGGCGTGGAAAGTGTGCTTGCCAGCGCCAAAGACAATCACACGTTTTTGGTTGGATCCGACTCCGTATCCTTACTCCCAATTTTTCGTCCGCAGCTAAAATGGGATTTGGCGAAGTCGTTCGTCCCGGTAGCCATGCTGACTTCTCAGCCGATCATTTTGGTTGCTTCGCCCGCCGCCAGGATTCGAAGCGTGAAAGACCTGCAAACGCAAGCCAAGGCGACGCCCGGTCAAATACCGTACGCAACGTCTGGCCAAGGATCCATCCAACACTTAGTCGGTGAGTTGGCCGCGTCGAACCTGGGCATAGACCTTTTACACGTGCCCTATAAAGGCGGCGGGCAAGCGGTGATTGATGTGATCAGTGGCCAGGTACCGTTGGCGGTGCTCGGTGCGGCTGCGGTGATGCCCTATATCAATTCGGGGAAATTGATTGCCTTGGCGGTTTCGACGCGGCTGCGCTCCACGATGTTGCCGATGGTACCGACCTTCGCTGAATCGGGAGCGGGTGATATCGACGTGCCGCAATGGGCGGCGCTTTTTGCACCTGCCGGCTTTGACGAGGCTTCGTTGACCAAACTCAGGTCCGCAGTAGTGTCGTCGTTGGAAGATCCAGCGTTGAAAGAAAGGTTCCTGCAATCTTCCATGGAAGTTGCGAAGATGTCGCCAGAGGTTTTTCGCAAGCAATTGCTTGGTGATCGTGAGCGCTGGGTCAAGCTCATTGCTGATAGAAAGATTAATCTTGAGTAAGGCTTGCTGATGAACTTTGTCCTGATCCTCGCCGACAATTTGGGTTGGGGTGAACTTGGTTGCTACGGCGGCGGCGAATTGCGAGGCGCTCCGACCCCTCGCCTCGATCGACTTGCCAAAGAAGGGATGCAGTTCCTGAACTTCAACGTCGAGAGCGACTGTGTTCCAACACGCTCGGCGTTGATGACGGGAAGGCACCCGATTCGAACTGGAGCGATGCAGTCTATCCCGGCGGGCCTCCCTCAAGGCATTCACCCTTGGGAAATTACACTCCCTCAGCTACTCAAACGGCAGGGTTATGCCACCGGCATGTTTGGCAAATGGCACCTTGGGGATCGACCAGGCCGATTTCCGAACGACCGAGGTTTTGACGAGTGGTACGGTATTCCACGAACCAGCAACGAAACGATGTTTACGAGTGCGCCCGGGTTTGATCCCTCGGCCGTCGAGATCCCTAAGGTAATGGAAGGTTTTGTTGGCCAGCAGGCGATCGAGGTGGCGGATTTTGATCTTGACAAGCGCCGTCTCATCGAATCTGAAATTGTCGATCGAAGCCTTTCTTTTATGCGGCGACATGCCGTCGGCCAGGCACCTTTTTTTCTTTATGTTCCACTCACCCATTTGCATTTTCCGACCCTTCCGCATTCCGACTTTGTTGGCAGAAGTGGTGTCGGCGAGTTTGCCGATTCGATGATGGAGATGGATTTTCGAGTCGGCCAGATCATTGACGAAGTGGATCGCCTGGGTCTGAGAGACAACACGCTATTTCTTTTTGCAAGCGACAACGGGCCGGAGTTTCGTCGCCCCTGGCGTGGCACTGCCGGGCAGTGGACGGGCACCTATCACACTGCAATGGAGGGCGGTCTTCGCGTACCGATGATTGTGCGCTGGCCTGGTCGTATTGCAGCCGGTGCGCAGAACCATGCAATCGTTCACGTGACAGATCTTTATGCGACGCTTGCCGAGCTTGCACATGCGCCTCTGCCGACCGATCGCCCGATTGATGGCGTTTCGCACCTTGCCCAATGGCTGGGCCAATCCGACAGGCCTGCGCGCGAAGGCTTTGTTTACTACATCAAGAAGGAACTTCGGGCTGTCAAATGGCGCCACTGGAAGATGCATTTCATCTTGGAGAGAGAGCCGAACACTGGCCCGATCCACCTTGAGACACCCGCCTTGTTCAATCTCCTGCGAGACCCCAAGGAAGAGACCGATGCTTCGATGGAGGACGGTTGGGTTCGAGGCCCGATTAGAAAGCTGCAGATGGCTTTCGAAGCGTCGCTGCGCGAATATCCGCCCATTGCGCCGGGGGCGCCAGACGACTTCAAACCGGGCATTGCCCGATAGGGCTTTGTCGGTCCGTCCTTGGTTGCTGCACGAACTTCGTGTTCCCAATTTCCAGAGACGATCTTCGCCGCCGGTCTTCAGACACCACGCAAAGGCTCCGGTAGACTCCGGGAACATCTTGGAGCCGCAAAGAGGATCGCTAAGCATGCAAGACCACGACGCAGCCGACGGCGCGCAAACAAATCAGAACACCCACTCGCGTTTTACTCGACTGCCCTCGGTGTTCAGTCTGGTGGGCGCGGCTGCGCTTTTGCTCATGGTAGGCGTCACCTTCCTGGACGTGTTGTTCCGGCTCGCCAATCGCCCGGTCACCGGCGCCTACGAATTGACGGCGATTCTGGTAGGCCTGGTGGTGTTCTCGTTGCTGCCTCGAGTCACCCTGCGCGACGAACATGTCCGTGCCGGGTTGCTGACGGCGTTAATTGCGCAACGACCTTTCCTGAGTTCGCTTCTGATGGCGGTGCGCCGACTGACGCTGACGCTGCTGTTTCTGTATCTGGCATGGGCCATGTTCCAGATGGGTTTGAAATTTGCCGCCACCGGCGATCGCGCGCCGTTCATAGAACTGCCACTGGCGCCGGTGACGTGGTTCGGTGCACTGGCATTTGTCGTGTCCGCCGCCAGCGCCTGGTTTGCGCGCACTGGCACGTCGAGTGAATTGAGTTGACGCTTTGACGACGAGCTACCGATGACCGTCTCTTTGTGCGCGATGGCGGTCATGCTGCTGTTGATCGCCCTTGAAGTGCCGATCGCGGTTGCCATGGCCTTGCCCGGCATCATCGGTTTCGCCTTGATCGTAGGCTGGAGTCCGACCTTGTACATGGTCGCCGAAACCACCTACAGCACGGTCAACAGTTACTCGCTGTCGGTGATTCCGCTGTTCATCCTGATGGGCAATTTGATCAATCGCGCCGACATCTCGAAAGAGTTGTACGACGCTGCCTATCGCTGTGTCGGTCATTTGCGTGGCGGCTTGGCGATTTCAACCGTGCTGGCCTGCGCCGCGTTTGCGGCGGTCTGCGGTTCGAGTTTGGCGACTGCGGCGGCTATGGCCCGGGTGGCGTATCCGTCGATGAAGCGCTATGGTTATTCCGATGCATTGGCGGCGGGTTCGATCGCTTCAGCCGGAACCCTGGGCATCATGATTCCGCCCAGCGTCGCGTTCATGGTCTACGGCATCATGACGCAAACCGATATCGGCAAGCTCTTTATCGCCGGCATTCTGCCGGGCCTCCTGGGCGCCGCGCTGTACGTGGGTGCGGTGGTCGTGGTGACCCGAATCAATCCCAAAGCCGGCCCGCCGGGCGAGCGCAGCACCTGGTCGCAGCGGCTCATCGCGCTGCGCGGTGTCTGGACGGTGGTGGGTTTGTTCGGGTTGGTCATTGGCGGCATGTACGGCGGCTGGTTCACACCGACCGAGGCAGCCGGCATCGGCGCCACCGGCGCCTTGTTGCTGGCGCTGGCCCGGCGCAAACTCACCTGGCGCAGTCTCTTGGAAATCCTGCGCGAGACCGCCGCGACCACCACGATGCTGTTCTTCATTCTGATCGGTGCGATGATCTTCTCGAAGTTCATCAAGGTGGCCGGCTTCACCCAAGTGCTGACCGATTTTATTCGCACCGCGCAGCTCACGCCCTGGCAACGGATGTTCTTTATCTGCCTGCTGTACCTGGTGCTGGGTTGTTTTCTGGAAAGCATGGCGATGGTGCTCTTGACCTTGCCGATCATCTTTCCAGTGGTCATGGCGGTGGGCTTTGATCCGATCTGGTTCGGCGTCATTGTCGTGACTTTGATCGAGGTTGCACTGATTACCCCGCCGGTCGGTATGAACGTCTATATGTTGCATACTCTGCTCAAGGAGATTCCGCTGCGCACAGTGTTTTCCGGGGTGACCGCGTTTGTGATCGCCGACATCGTGCGCATCGGTATCTTGTTAGCCTTTCCGGCAATTTCCACCATGTCGTCACCGAAATGGTTCAGCCCTGGATCGCCGATGTTGAGCGCGTCACCGAGGGCCGCGTGAAAATCCAGGTCGTGCCCGCCCTGGGGGCGCCGCCAACCCATTTCGACCTGGTGAAGAATGGCGTGGCTGACGTGGCGTTTGGTGTTCATGCCTACACGCCGACCCGCTTCAAGCTGACGGAACTGGGGGAACTACCCTTTACGGCCGATCACTCGGTGGTGAATTCTCTGGCCTACTGGCGCACGTACCAAAAGTACTTCGCAAAGGCCAACGAGCACGAGGGCGTAGTGCTGCTCGGGCTGTGGACCAACGGGCCGTACCAGTTGTTCACCAAGGAAAATGCACTGACCAATCTCGACGCGGTCAAGGGCATCAAGATTCGGGTTCCCGGAACTACGGTTGAAAAGATCACCAAGGCGCTCGGGATGGCGCCGATCTCCTCGCCGGTCACCGAAGCGTACGAGCAAATTTCGCGCGGCGTGATTCAAGGCATGTTTCAACAGAAGGAAACGGTCATTGCGTTCAAGATGACCCAGCACATGCCGACCGCGTCATTTGTTCTCGGTGGTTTTGCGCATTCGAGCCAATTCATGATCGTCAACGAAGCCAAGTGGAAGGCGCTCGAGTCACGCGATCGCGAAGCGATTGAGAAGCTCTCGGGCGAGACGATGGTCAGGCGCTTCGCCGCCGTCTGGCAGGCCAAGGGCCGAGCGATGACAGTTTTCAGCTCTATGATCTGCGCATTGAGTGGGTCGAAGGCGCAACCTGTAATTGCGAGTGCAAACCCGGCGATCACTTCGAGTTGCACGGTGAGCAGCTCCGATTTCCGCCGGGACAGTCGTGGTCGATCTACGCGCTGGCCGCGCTGTTGCCGCTCTTGCCTGCGAAACAGCGGTTGACTCATCCGAACGACTGGATGAGCACCGACGCGCTGGTGGCCTGCCCCGATCCGAACTGTCAGTCGAAGTTTCGGATTCGGCGTATGGGTTTGCGCACGTTCAAGCACTCTGAGGTGACGGCAGTGCCTCTAAGCAACAACCTATGATCGCCGCAACCGTTGAGCGAATGGAACTCGCACCCGGCTACTCGGTGTCGCGAATCGTCAAAGGTGGCTGGCATTTGGCGGGCGGACACGGCAGCATCGATCGGCGACAGGCAATTATCGATATGGCTGAGTTCGTCGAGGCCGGTATCACCACGTTCGACTGTGCTGATCATTACACCGGCGTCGAGGAATTGATTGGTGACTTTCGCGCCGCCTATCCGTCGTTGGCGGCAGCGGTTCAGATTCACACCAAGTGCGTGCCCGACTACCAGCGGATGACCAGTTGCGATCGGCCATATTTGCAAGGCATCATTGATCGCTCGCTGCAACGGCTGCGCGTCGAGCAGCTCGACCTGGTGCAATTCCACTGGTGGAACTTCGCCCAGCAAGGGTACATCGAAGCGATGGCCGTGCTGAAAGATTTGCAGCGTGACGGCAAGATTCGTTACCTGGGGCTGAACAACTCGAACACCACTCGGACTCGCGAATTGCTCGACGCCGGGATTCCGCTGCTGAGCACCCAGATTCAATATTCGCCGATCGACACTCGGCCCGAGCGCGGTTTGCTGCAATTGTCTGCGCAGCGCCAGGTGGCGCTGCTCTGCTACGGCTCGATCGCTGGCGGCTTTATCGCGGAGCGCTGGCTCGGTGCGCCTGAGCTCAGCGAGGCCGACGGATCGTTTGAGAATCGTTCGCTGACCAAGTACAAATTGATCATAGAAGACGCCGGCGGCTGGGTTTGGTTTCAGACGCTCTTGCAAACGTTGGCGATGATTGCGAACACGCATAACGTCGAGATCGCCCAAGTCGCCACCCGCTGGGTACTCGATCAGCCGCAAGTCGTCTGCGCAATTGTGGGGGCGACTTCGACCCGCCACTGGCGAGAAAACTTGCGGGTGTTTGAGCTGCGGCTTAGCGCGGATGAACATGCAACGATTCGCGAAGTGATGCGCGTGCGCACCGAACTGGCGGGCGATGTTTACGATCTGGAGCGCGACAAAACCGGACGTCACGGTCGGATCATGCGCTACAACTTGAACGTCGGGCAGCACTGAGTTGACGCTGACGCATGCGCGTTGAGCTTTACGGTCATCGAGAGACAGCGTCCGAGATTTCGCCAACCATCTGTCCAACGGTATCAATGTCGCCGCCCTTGCGATACGAAATCCCGAGTCGCACAATCACCAGATCGAGGCTCGGAACGATCACGATGAATTGCCCCAGGTAGCCACGGGCAAAGTAGGCATCGGCCGGTGCGCCCTTCATGCCCCAATGTCCCGGCAGAGGGTGCGCCGTATCGGTGTGATTCAACCAGAAGCTGCGGCCATAGCCGGCGTCAAGTGTTGGGACGCTGGCCCCCTTGACCCAATCGGCCGGCAGGATTCGTTGTGTGTCGGTTGCGCCACCGCGCAAATACAACAGGCCAAAGCGGGCCCAATCGCGGGCGCTGGCCAGGAAGAGGCTGGAGCCGCCTGGCGTTTCGGTCACATCAAAGTTGAGAACCGGGGTGCGCATGCCCAGTGGGGCAAACAGCTCACGCTCGGCAAATTCGAGCACACCTCGCGCCGCGCCCTCGGTAACGTCTCGAGCCGCACCCTCGGCAACGCCTCGGGCCGAACCTTCGGGAGCGCTGGCGATTGAGCCCGCCTCGCCAGCGCCTGCCTTGTCCCGAATCAATCGGGATAACACCGCGTAGCCCAGATTGCTGTAGTTCCACTCAACGCCCGGCGATGCCTTGGCGGGAACCGAGATCGAATAGGCGTAAGGGTCGGCTTCGGTGAACCACATTCGTGTCGATTCGTCCCAGCCGCCGGCGTATTGGTCCCAGGGCAGGCCGCTGCTCATGGCCAGCAACTGATTGGGGGTGATCCGTGCGCGCGGGTCGTCGGCCCCTTTCCAGGCGGGAATGTCGACGGCTTGATCCGGGTCAATTTTGCCGTTCGCCACCAGGCGGCCGATCAGCGCGTGGGTAACCGACTTGCTGATCGAGTGTCCTTGTAATGGCGTATCGATGCGGACGTCGTCAGCGTATCGCTCGGCGATCAATTGTCCGCGATGCACGACCACCACCGCCTGCGTGCGGCGCTTCGGGCCAGAGGAGGGCTCTTTGAAGGCGGCGTCAATCGAAGCGGCAATTCGAGGGTTGGCCGTGCGGACAACCTCGGGCGCAGCCAGGCTCGGGAACGGATCAATGAATCCGTTGGGAACCGGCGCTCGCTGCCAGGTCGTTGCAGGAACGGATCCAAAATCAATGATGCATCCCAAGCCTTCCCGATAAACGGCCCGTCGCCGCGCAGTTCCGAAGATGGTGGTCGTCACCTCATGCCGATCGCGATCGACTTCATATTTCAACGCCCAGTCGATCAGGCCGAAGCCGGCGGCGGGTCGAATCTCATCGCGGTAAGTGTCGGCAGGGTCCATTCCGGAAACAAAGGCCGTCAGGCACAAGATTTGGCTGGTCGATGCCGACGCGATCTGAACGCTTCGCGTGATGGCCGCCGGCGAGAGCTGCGCGCAGCCTTGCAAACCAAACAGCGTTGCCAGAGCCATTGGCAAGAGCGCGGGACTGAGTCGCGGGAACAGGTAGCAACGGACAGATTTCATCAGGCTTCTCCAGAAGTTCAAAGGGCGAGGAGCCTGTCAGGGTCAAGCAGGGATGCGCAGACATTCTTGACCCTGACAGGCAGCCAACGTGACGCCACAATGACTAAAGAGAAGCCCGGAATCGCGCCGAATTCTGAAATCGGTTAGCCGATTCCGGAATCGGCCCTATGTTTCGTCCGAAACTCGGTGGGTGTCATTTCAAATTGCAATTTGAAGGCACGATTGAAAGGGCCAATCGACTGGAAACCGGCATCGAGCGCCAGCGTCAGAATCGGCAAGTGCGAACTCTTCGGCTCGGCCATCGCCGCGACCACCTGTTGCAGGCGATAGGTATTCAGAAAGGCATTGAAGTTTCGGTAGCCCAGACGTTGATTGATCAACCGTCGCAACCGGTATTCCGGCACGGCGAGCTTGGTGGCCAAGCGGCTGATCGTCAGATTTTCTTCCCGATAGACCTTTTCATGGTTGATCAAACTGTCCAGCGCCAGCGCAAGAACCTGCTCTTGCGGATCGGCGTTCGGCTCGGACCGCCCATTGGAGCGCATATCAGATTTCGCATCAGACTGCGCATCAGAGCGAGCAGCAGTTTGCCCATCAGATTGCGCATCAGAGCAAACAACAGATTGCACATCAAATTGTGCGCCGGCATTGGCCGGAGTTATTGAGTCTGCAGCCTGCTGTGTCAACCCGCCTCCGCGAAAGTGTAAAAGTTCGCCGATATCGAGGTCCAGCAGGCGCCATGCAATGACAAAGACGATGACACTCAGTACAAGGATGTCGACGAAGCCCGAATGCGTCGTGAAGCGGCCATCGGAGGTGTCCAGACGCGCGATTGCGGAGCCGAACATGTAAAGAAACCCTGTAACGACGATAAACGCTCGCAGCCAGCGACGTCGCTCGACCAGATCAGCTCGCCAATGTTTGAACGCCGCTGCGATGGTCAGAGCCACAAATGCGATCGGCAGCCAGGCCAGTATCCGGTGCGACCAGAAATGCAGGTTCATCGGCGTCATCACGTGTGCGCCGTCATGGCTCAACAGCGTCAACGCGGCGAAACACACGATCAGGCTCCAAAGTACCCACTGCCAGGATTGGGCGCGGAAATCATCATCAAACAAGGCCAGCGCGAAAAACCAGAACAGCGGGTTGTTGCCGTTCGAAACCGCTACCAGCGCGATCTCGAGATACCGGTTCGAGACCGATTCAAAGGGAGGTGCGGTTTGCAACACATAAATGATCATACCCAGCGCGAGCGCCAGCCCGAAGACCAACGCCGGTGATTGACGCCGATGTTTGGCGATCAATGTCGCCAGCAAGGCGAGCAGCGCAATGACTGCGCCGCGAATGAGCAAATCGACGAAGATCCAGGGATCAGGCATTGCCGACCATGGGTCCTGAGACAATCAATGTGCCGGATTTCAACTGATCCTTCAGCCACTGGATATGCGGTTTCAGGTGCTTAATCCAGCCTTCTGAATTTGGGTGTTGGTAGGTAACAACGAAGGTTGACATGGATTCCCCGATTGGATTGAAAAGTTGAACCGGCGGTGAACGCTTCAGGCTTCCTGACTGAACCCCGGGTAGGAGAAAGCCCGCGAGATCTGCTCGCAGTCTCGCTCGGAGACGCCCACACTGCGCGCTGTTGCGTACCACGTGCTCCGCACGAGTTTCTCCATCGCACCGATGGCGACGGCAGCGTCTGCACGCGCCAGCAGAAATCGCGCACTTTGCGATAGCAGATTGCTCGCATTGGCAAAACGGCCCGCGTCGCCGCACTCCATAGCCAGGTCGCGGTGCTCCCTGCTGACCGGCACGGCAGGTGTCAGGTCATAAGCAGGGGAGAGCTTCCAGTCAGCTTGCTTCGCGATCAGCGCGTGGTTACGCGGGTGATCATCGATGTTCGAGATCAGCGCGTTAAAGCACATACGGCGGAACAGCTCGGCTGCGTTGTGCGCCGGTTCCGCGCAGACACGCCGAATCTCTTCGGCGAGTAGCACATAGGACCACTTGTCGCGTGCCTGGTAGCTGTCTTCTGCGCGCAGCAGCGTCAAGGCCGAGACCATGCGTGTGCGCAGGTATCCAGCCTCTGTCTTCTCACGGTCGAAGCGTTTGACGAGAAAGACATCCCGGCCGCCGACGCCGACGACCCGGCTTTCCGCTGTGGTCAGTCCACATGCCCGCGCAAGGATCAGCATCG
>JANLTP010000175.1:0-7310 GCA_031363055.1 Burkholderiales bacterium
CGTTCGGTCAGGCCGGCGAATGCAAGCAGACCATCATCAACTGCGTGAATATAGTGTGGCTGTTTGCGGATTTTTCCATCGACCGTAGCGGTATGCCATTCGTAAAAGCCATTGGCAGGAATCAGGCATCGCGAGCGTTTGAAGGCATTGCGAAACGACGGTTTTTCGGCCACTGTTTCGGCGCGGGCGTTATTCATTTTGGCGCCGATCGAGGCGTCTTTGGCCCAATTCGGAATCAGTCCCCAGCGCATGTTGCGCAGTTCGCGCTGGTTCTGGGCGTTGGCGCTTACCACCCAGACATCAGTGGTCGGTGCAATGTTGTAACGCGCTGTGAAGGGCCTCGGAAACGATTTTGCGAAGGGATCGGGCTCGAAGATGGTGAAGCCTTCGATAATCCTGTTCTCGGGACCATACAACACGTAACGTCCGCACATGGTTCGGTGTTTCGGCACAATAGGGGTTGGCGCCCCCGACACGAATCGAACGTGTGACCCTCCCCTTAGGAGGGGGATGCTCTATCCACTGAGCTACGGGGGCGGACCCTCGTATTCTAATTTGATTGCTTGATTTCAAGAATGAACGATTGATTTCAACTGTGTTCTCAAAGGTCTGATCCTGGTTGTCTGAATTGCTGATTATCTGGTGGTCACGGACCGGTGCGAGCGAGCAGTTATCGATCGCGGCCGAGCAGGGCGCGCGCTCATGTGCAGCGACCAGCGCCCGGGAAAGCGTGCGGCAAATCGTGCTGGAAGGCACGTCGCCGTCGGTGCCGCCGCGTGTTCTGCGATTGCGCTGCGACGAGGTCGAGCCAGGGCATTTGTTGAACCATGCGGCCTACCTGTTCATTTGCCCGGAGAACCTGGGCTCGATGGCGGGCATGATGAAGGAGTTCTTTGATCGCTGTTATTACCCGCTGCTGGAGAAGATTGCCGGTCGACCCTACGCCTGTATCGTGTCGGCCGGGTCGGACGGGCAGGGAGCGGTACGCCAGATCGCGCGTATCGCCACCGGCTGGCGACTTAACCTGGTTAACGAAGCGCTGATTGTGAATCTGTCGGCGCAAACCGCCGAGCAGATCCTCGCGCCGAAAACGGTTCCGGCGCCAGAACTTCGGCGAGCCGTTGAATTGGGCGCGTTGCTGGCGCAAGGGCTGGAGTTGGGGATTTTCTAGGTATATTCCGGGTTGCGCCATGTTTTCGAGTGACGCGATATTCAGGAGGACTCTATGAGTCGATTGGCGTTAACCCATGCAACGGTGTTCGACTCGGTCGCGGGCATCCTGCGCCCGGGCGCCAGTGTGGTGATCGATGGTGAGGACATTGTCGATGTGCTGTTCGGTGCGCCCGAGCTTGGCGATACCCCGACCATCGATCTGCAGGGTCGCAGCCTGTTACCGGGGTTGATCGACGCCCATGTCCATGTGACTGCGGTTCACTCAACCATCTCGAAAATGGTGACCATGCAGCCATCGCTGATCACGGCGATGTCCAAGCAGATCATGGAGCGCATGCTGATGCGTGGCTTTACGACGGTGCGCGATGCCGCTGGCGCCGACTATGGCCTGGTCACGGCGATTGACTTGGGTTTACTGGATGGCCCACGCCTGTTCATCGCGGGTCATGCGCTGTCGCAAACCGGCGGCCATGGTGACGGCCGAGCGATGGGAGATCGACGCATGGTCTGTGCCTGTGCCGGAATCGGTCTTCTGGGAACCGTGGCTGATGGTGTCGGCGCCGTGCGCAAGGCGGCGCGCGAGCAACTGCGAGGCGGTGCCCATCAGATCAAGATCATGGCCGGTGGCGGCGTGGCGAGTCCGACCGATCCGATTGATGGCACGCAGTATTCAATGGATGAGCTACGGGCCATTTGCGAGGAAGCCGAGGCTGCCAACACTTATGCGATGGCGCATGCCTATTCGCCGA
The DNA here is from genome assembly GCA_031363055.1 of Burkholderiales bacterium. GTDB lineage: Bacteria > Pseudomonadota > Gammaproteobacteria > Burkholderiales > Burkholderiaceae_E > JANLTP01. Next base: position 1,923 of record JANLTP010000175.1, read on the forward strand.
AATCAATCAGCCGCGCGGTCGAGGCCGGGGTGCGAACTATTGAACATGGTAATTTGTTGGACGTTGCCTCTGCCAGGACGATGAAGTCTCACGGTGCCTTTCTGGTGCCGACGCTGGCGACCTACGACTCATTGAGTCGCGAAGGCAAGCAACTGGGTTGGCTCGACTCCATGCTTGAGAAGCTCGCACGGGTCAAGGACGAAGGTATCAATGCGATTCGCATAGCCAACGATTGCGGCGTACCGGTAGGTTTCGGCACTGACCTTTTGGGCAGTATGCATGACGATCAGTCCAATGAATTTTTGTTGCGCGCAAAAGTGTCGAGTCCGTCCGAGATCTTGCAAAGCGCGACCTCGGTCAATGCCCGCATTTTGAATCGGCAAGGCCGCTTGGGCGTGATCGCCAAAGGCGCGTTGGCCGATCTGGTGGTGGTTGACGGCGACCCGACCGTCAATTTGGCAGTCATGACCGGCCAGGGCGAGCACCTGTCGCTCATCATGAAGGGGGGGCGAATCTACAAAAATCGCCTGGCCTGATCCAAACTCAAACTTCCGACCACGACCTCAACCGCAGCTTCGATGTCGATATTTGCATCGACATCGAACGAAATCGCCACCCGTGGCTCAGTCAATCTTGGTGAATCGTGCTTCCGGACGATCGTCTGAACGGTGACTGGTCGTGACCGCCTTTTTCATCGCCCAAGGCCGCATCTGGTGATGAATCGGAACATACAGCGCTTCATCGGCCGTCATTTTGAGCGCTTCCTTGAGCATCGTATCGCGCTTGGGGATATCGGTTTCGATCTTGATGGCGTCAATCATCTGATCAAGCTTGGCGTTGCTGATTCGGCCGATGTTGAAGTTGCCGTCGGCACCGGTGGTTTTGGTGCGCACTAGCGACTGTAACGAGTACAACGCGTCGTAGGTTGCGACGCCCCAGCCGAGCATGTAGGCACTGGTGTCGTGCTTGAGCAGCTTCGGAATGAAGTTCGCGAACGGCATGGCATTGAGCTTGGCTTTGATACCGACCTTGGCCCACATGCTGACCAGCGCCTGACAAATTTCTTCGTCGTTGACATAACGATTGTTCGGGCAGTCGAGCGTGAATTCAAAGCCCTCCGGATAACCCGCTTCGGTGAGCAATTTTTTGGCGCCCTCAACGTCCACGGCGGCAATTTTGTCGAGTTCAGTCGTGTGGCCGTTGACACCAGGGGCCACCATGATGGCGGCGGGAATCGACAGGCCGCGCATGATGGCGCGTTGCAGGCTGGCGCGATCAACCGCCATGTTCAGCGCTTTGCGAACCTTGATATCCTTGAACGGATTTTTGCCCTTCACCGACGAGAACTGCAGCTCGTTGTTGAACTGGTCCATGCCGATAAAGATCGTGCGGACTTCATGGCCTTCGAGTACCTTCAAATTGGCGGTCTGACGCAAGCGTGCCACGTCCTGGGTCGGCAGATCGGTGACCAGATCGAGTTCGCCCGACAGCAAGGCGGCGACGCGGGTCGAGTCGGACTTGATGGGCGTGTAGATGACGTCGGTCACATTGCCATCGGTCTTGTCCCACCAGCCCTTGTTGGCCTGCATGACGATCCGCTGATCCGGCGCCCACTCCTTGATGACATACGACCCAGTGCCGTTGGTATTGCGCGACGCGAAGGTTTCTTCACGTGCCTTGTAGTCCTGAACATTCTGCGAGCGATTTTTTTCTGACCACGTCTTGCTCATGATTCTGAAGTCAACAATATTGCGCAACAAGATCGGCACGGGTGCTTCGAGAACGATATCAACGGTAAAGTCGTCAACCTTTTTGACTTCCTTGATGCCGGCGACATAAATTTGCATGGTCCCTTGTGGCTGCTTGATGCGGCCAAACGAGAACACGACATCATCGGCCGTCAACGGCGAGCCGTCATGAAACACCACGTTTTTGCGCAGATTGAATCGCCATTGTGTCGGGTTCGTTTGTTGCCAGGAGGTCGCCAGTGACGGCTCAACCTGATAGTTCTTGTCGTAACGGGTCAATCCTTCGTAAGCATGCATGAGGATCGCATTGGTGGTCGCATGATTCTGCGAATGCGGGTCCAGCGTCAGGATGTCGTTCTGGGCACCCCACTTCAGCGGGGCAGCAGCAATTTGGCCGCTGACCAAAGCACTGCTGAGCAGCAGGCCTGGAACAAGAGCTCGAATCAACTTTTTGAACATAGCGTTATCTCCCGCGATGAAAAAATCTGCATTGTTATTTTATGGGTAGCGACTTATTTGAAATTTATCACGATTCCCGGCGCAGGTAGGTCGAAACACGGTAACCGATCCCGCTACTGCCGACTTGCGGCTTGCCGGGCGCTTTTTGCCATACTTTCGGATCGATCGCCGGAAAAAAGACATCACCGTCGGGCGTCAGGTCGATTTCGGTCACAATCAGGCGGCTGGCCAAATACAGGGCTTCACGGTACACGCGCGCGCCGCCGACCACGAAGATCTGCTCAGCTGCGCGCGTTATAGCGATCGCCTTGGTCAATGAACGCGCGGACTCGACACCGTCGGCGCGCCAGTCAGGGTTGCGGCTCAGCACGACGGTGCGGCGCCCCGGCAAGGGTTTGCCGATCGACTCGTAGGTATTTCGACCCATGATTAGCGTATGACCCAGCGTCGTGGCCTTGAAGTGCCTTAAATCTTCAGACAGGTGCCACGGGATGCGGTTCTGGTAGCCGATGACATCATTGCTGGCTTTGCCAACGACTATTGAGACGCGTGGGTCAACCAGTTTGCTCAAACGGCGACCGGCGCCTTGATGTGCGCATGGGGCTGGTAGCCCTGAATATCAAAGTCTTCAATCTGATATTCGAAGACCGATGCCGGACGGCGACGCAGGACCAACTGGGGCAGCTCGAGCGGTGTGCGCGCCAGTTGTTCACGGGTCTGCTCCATGTGATTGTTGTACAAGTGACAGTCGCCACCGGTCCAGATGAAATCGCCGACGTCCAGGTCGCTTTGCTGCGCGATCATATGGGTCAACAGCGCGTAAGAAGCGATATTAAAAGGTACCCCCAGAAAAATGTCGGCGCTGCGCTGATACAGTTGGCAAGACAGCTTGCCATTGGCGACATAGAACTGGAAAAAAGCATGGCACGGTGCCAGCGCCATTTTGGGTAGATCGGCGACGTTCCAGGCCGACACGATCAATCGTCGCGAGTTCGGGTCCTGACGCAGGCGGGTCATCAATTCGGTGATTTGATCAATATGCTGGCCGTCCGGAGTCGGCCAGGAACGCCACTGGTAGCCGTAGACCGGACCCAGGTTGCCTTCGGCGTCGGCCCATTCGTCCCAGATCGTGACCTTGTTCGCCCGCAAATAGTCGGTATTGGTGGCGCCCTGCAGAAACCACAACAGTTCATGAATGATCGAGCGCAGATGAATTTTTTTTGTGGTCAGCAGCGGAAAACCAGCGCTCAGATCGAAGCGCATTTGCCAGCCGAAGACCGAGCGGGTACCGGTTCCGGTACGGTCGTCTTTGGCGACGCCATGCTCGTAAACATGGCGCATCAGGTTCAGGTATTGGTGCATGAATTATTGTAGCCGACAGGGTGTAGCCGGCAAAGGTCGGGGGTCCGGCTTCGGCCGCAGGGCTGCGAAATCGGCCTGCGGAGTTCGCCTGCGGCGTTAGCCTGCGAAGTCAGCGCGGCGCAGCCAGGCCGGCGAAGCTCGAGCTGAGCATCAGATCGATCAGTTGTTGATCGTTAAAAGCGCCGCCTGCCTTCAAATAGTCAAGCGTCGGGTCGCAGCTTCGGGCGTAAAGGCTGTACAGAACAAATTCGTCGGGCAGGTCGGCGCGCAGCAAGCCATCTTTTTTGGCTTGTGAAATGATTTCGCCGACGCTGTCCGAGAACTGCATGAGCTGGTCCATATATTCGGTGTTGCTGACCAGCGAGGCGCTCAGGCTCTGGCTGGTCGATGGCAGATGCGGCACGGCGCCGGCGAGGCGTTCGACCCAGACCCAGCGCAAAATCTCCTGCAACCTTTGCAGCGCATTCAAATTGCCGGGCAAATTGCGCAACGCGTCGTGCGTCCTGCGCAGTAATTGAATCAAGACCGCGCCGGCCAGTGATTCCTTGGAGTCGAAGTGCTTGTACAGACTGCCCTTGGCAATGCCGACTTCGGCGGCAATGTCGTCCATGACCATGAGCTCGTAGCCCTTCTGGGCGAGCAGCCGGTTGGTGGCGTCGAGAATGGCCTGCTCGCGCGCAACAAACTGCTGCTCGCGAAAGGTCGGTCGGCGGGCCGGCAACGGCAGGACGGTGGCCACGTTATTGGCTTTTCGACGGTGGCGGTGGCGGCGCCATGGCGCCTGGCGGGCTGGTCGGTATTGCCGGCGCCATATTGCTGATCGCGCCTTGATTCGGGATATTGGCCGACGGCGAAGAATTCGACGGTTGATTCGCTGGGTACATCGGCGACACCTGGCCGGGCGTCGGCGGCGCAGCTTGGGCGGGCAGAGGCGCCGACGATGAGTTTTGCGGCATGACCGCGTTGACGGCGGCGGCACCAAACGGTGGCGCATTCGCCGGGCTGCCGCTCGATTGTCGGGTCTTGCCGACGCCGCTGCTTAATACCGACAAGTTGGCAACCGCAGGAGCAGGCAACTCGCTTCGCGCGCCGCCGCGTTCTATGATCACGCTGGCGTTTTTGACGGCGACCAACTTGACGCCGTCGCTGATGGTTGAGCCGATCGCATAGAAGCGACCGGGCGCGCCGTCGACAGCCAGAATGGCACTTCCTTTTGAATCGCCTGCGGTAATACCGACCACCTGGATATTGCTGACGACGGCCGCTGGAATTCCGCCCGCCGCCACGGGTTGCCCGAACAACTCGAGCAGTGCCCTCGAATCGCCGGCGCCGCGTTGATCCGAGGCGGTATCGGTCGGCGCCACCGCCGCCCTGGGCGCGAGCAATTGCAGCGCCCAGAAGGCCGCTATGGCGCACAAGCCGGCGAACAGCAACAAGCTGACCAGACCGGGCCAGAAATTAAAAGATGAAGCTTTTCTCAAGGTAACAATTCACTCAAACTTGACCACTCGTCGGCCGCAAACGACAGCACATGGTGCGCCGGGATCTGAGTCTTCAAATCGCCATAACGAGACTGTTATCATAGCGCGACCCGTTGAAAGGTTCAGCAGGTGTTGGTTCGAACGGTCAATGCAACGGTCAACGCGTGTGTCCTCCGCACCCGCCTGGCGCCAGCCGGACCGCTTGCCTAGGTTGGGGATCTCGAATGATTTCGAAGAATGATGTTGCGATGAGCCGCCGAAATCCGGTGGTTCGGTGCAAGCAAGGTGTTCAACGTGGTTTCACGTTGATCGAAGTAATGGTGGTGATCGTCATTCTG
>JANLTP010000254.1:0-33352 GCA_031363055.1 Burkholderiales bacterium
AGCTGATCGAACGACTGCGCATTCAGCATGCTGCTTGATCGATGAACTTTAACGATACCTCAGAGGAAGCGGCGTTCCGGATCCAGGCTCGAAGCTGGATCGAGGCCAATGCGCCGCATGAACTGAAGAGCGAACTCGAGATGGCCGGCTTTGGTCAGCCGGCGTTACGCAATGGCGACGTGCTGGCCGCCGCCAAGGCTTGGCAGCGCAAGAAACACCAGGCCGGTTGGGCCTGCCTGCATTGGCCCAAGGAGTACGGTGGCCGGGGCGCGACGCCGATCGAGCGCGTCATCTGGCAACAGGAGGAAGGCGTCTATGGCAAGTTGGCCGGCACCTTCATCATTGGTCAGGGCATGTGCGGGCCAACCTTGATGGCATTTGCCGCCGACGCGCACAAACGTCGTTATTTGCCGCCGCTGGCGTCCGGCGAAGAAGTCTGGTGCCAATTGTTCTCCGAGCCGGTTGCCGGCTCCGACCTCGCCGGTTTGCGTACCCGTGCCGAGAGAGTCGGCGATGACTGGATCATCAACGGCCAGAAGATCTGGACCAGTGGCGCTCATTACTCGGACTACGGCATTCTGATTACCCGCACCGATCCGAACGTACCGAAGCACGATGGCCTGACGATGTTTTTCATCAACATGAAAAGCCCGGGTATCGAGATCCGTCCGATCAAGCAGGTCAATGGCCAGTCGGGCTTCAACGAGGTTTATTTCACCGACTTGAAGGTGCCGGATCAGCAACGCCTGGGTGCGGTCGGTAACGGCTGGAAGGTGTCGCTGACTACGCTCATGAACGAGCGGCTATCGATCGGCGCCGGCATGCCCACCGGCTTTCCGGAGTTGCTCGATTTTTGCTGCCACTTTGACACCGGCGACGGTCTGGCGATCGACGACCCGGCGGTGCGCTCAAAACTGGCCACCTGGGCGATTCGCACCAGCGGGCTGCGTTACACCAGTTACCGCAGCATTTCGGCGCTCTCGAAAGGCCAGATTCCCGGGCCGGAGAACTCGATCGGCAAGTTGGTGGCTGGAACCACCTTGCAAGAAATTGCGCAGTTTGCCCTCGATCTGCAAGGCCAAGCCGGAATTACGCTTGACCCGGCCAGTGCCGTAGCGCAAGCGCGCTTTCAGGCGATGTTACTGCGCTCGCCAGCAACCCGGATTGAAGGCGGCACCGACGAAATTTTGCGCAACATCATCGCTGAACGCGTGCTCGGACTACCCGCCGACCTGCGTGCCGATCGTGGCATGGCGTACAACCAGATTCCGACGCGATAGGACTGAAATTACCATGAACTTTGAAGACACCCCATCAGAAGCGGCTTTTCGCATCGAGGTACGCGCCTGGATCAAGGCCAACGCGCCCCACCACCTGCGCGATGAACTCGAGCGATTGCGCGGCACCGGTCGCATGAGTGCTCGCGGCTTTGATCCGCTTACCGAGGGACGGGCCTGGCAGAAGAAAAAGTCAGACGCTGGTTGGGCCTGCCTGCAATGGCCGAAAGAGTATGGCGGTCGCGGTGCCTCGCCAATCGAGCGGGTCATCTGGCAGCAGGAGGAAGGCCCCTATGCCGAGCTCTGCTCGTTCTTTGGCATCGGCCAGGGCATGTGTGGCCCGACCGTCATGGCGCACGGCAGCGAGGACGCACGACGTCGTTATTTGCCGCCCTTGGCCTCCGGCGAAGAAATCTGGTGCCAGCTCTTTTCGGAACCGGTGGCCGGCTCCGATCTGGCCGGCTTGCGCACCAAGGCCGAGCGCGATGGCGATTTTTGGGTCATCAATGGCCAGAAGATCTGGACCAGCGGCGCACATTATTCAGACTACGGCATCCTGATCACCCGAACCGATCCGAACGTGCCCAAACATGATGGGCTGACGATGTTCTTCATCGACATGAAGGCACCTGGCGTTGAAATACGGCCGATCAAGCAGATCAGTGGTGCCTCGCATTTTAATGAAGTGTTTTTCACGAATCTGCGGATTCCGGACAGCCAGCGGCTGGGTGCCATCGGCAATGGTTGGAAGGTGTCGTTGACCACGCTCATGAACGAGCGCATGTCGATCGGTGCGGGCGTGGCGACCGGTTTCCCGGAGTTGCTCAAGTTATGCGCAGAAACCCAAACCGACGACGGCTTGGCGATCGATGACCCGGCCGTGCGCAGTAAGCTGGCGACCTGGGCGGCGCGCGACGCTGGCCTCAAATACACGGCCTACCGCAGCATATCGGCGCATTCGAAAGGACAAAATCCCGGGCCGGAAAACTCGATCGGCAAACTGGTTGCCGGCAGCATGCTGCAGGAGATCGCGATGTTCGCCATGGATCTGCAAGGACAGAACGGTCTGATGAACGACGCCGAACACACTGAGGCCGGCGCCCATTTCCAGTCGATGCTGTTCCGTGCTCCGGCCATGCGGATCGCTGGCGGCACCGACGAGATCCTGCGCAACATCATTGCCGAGCGAGTGCTGGGGCTGCCGGCCGACATGCGGGCCGATCGCGGGATTCCTTTCAATAAAATACCGACCAAGCTTTAGGGGCCAAATAATCCTGCGCGCGGGATTGATTGGCTTCTAGCATGGAACAGTTCTTGCTTCCGATCGTGGGTCTTCCGTTCGCGGATCGCCGCCCACACGATCAACATTGTGCAAGGACCTCACATGCAACGCAGAAAATTTGTCAACACGCTCGCTGCCAGCGGCGCCACCTTGGCTTCGGCCCCAGTCCTAGCCCAAACCCCAGCCCAGATCCGCTGGCGTCTCGCCTCGAGTTACCCGAAGTCGCTCGACACCGTCTACGGCAGCGCCGAGATGCTGGCCGATCGTGTCTCGAAACTGACCGACGGCCAATTCCAGATTCGAGTCTTCGCGGCCGGTGAAATTGCGCCGGCGCTGCAAGCGTTGGACGCTGTGCAAGGGGGCTCGGTCGAATGCTGCCACACCAACTCCTACTACTAAGTCGGCAAGAACATGGCGTTCGGCTTTGAAACCGCACTGCCATTCGGCCTCAATACACGACAGCAAGACGCCTGGATGTACTACGGTGGCGGCATGGAGTTGGTGCGCGAGTTTTACGCGACTACAACGTCATGAATTTTCCGGGTGGCAATACTGGCGAGCAGATGGGCGGCTGGTTTCGTCAGCAAATCAAGTCACTGGCCGAAGTCAAGGGTCTGAAGATTCGCATTCCGGGTATTGGCGGTCAGGTCTGGGCACGACTGGGCGCGGTTCCGCAGAATATTCCCGGTGGCGATATCAATCCGTCGCTCGAGCGCGGTGTGATTGATGCCGCCGAATGGATCGGGCCCTACGACGACGAAAAACTCGGTTTCTACAAGATCGCCAAGAACTACTACACCCCGGGATGGTGGGAACCGAGTTCGGAATTCTCGTTCTTCGTCAACTCGAGCGAATGGACGAAGTTGCCCAAGCAGTTTCAACAGGCCTTCGAGGTCGCGGCCGCCGAAGTCAATTTGAACATGATGGCCGAATACGATGCCAAGAACCCGGCCGCGCTCAAGCGTTTGGTCGCCAACGGCGTCACCTTGCAACGTTATCCGGTCGAACTCATGCGGGCCGCTCAAAAAGCGGCCTTTGAGTTCTATGACGAGGAAGCCGCAAAGAATGCAGCGTTCCGAAAGATCTACGTTTCCTGGCGCAAATTTCGCGAAGATGCGCAGACCTGGTCAGGCGTCGCCAAACAGGCCTACGATTCGTTTGCGTCGGCGAACAAACTTTAAGAAACGAGCATCACGCGGCTGGATTCAACCAGGAATGCACACCGGTAACGCTGTGATGCCGTGCACAAAGCTTGAGCGCATCCGCTCGACATTGCCAACCACTTCGATCTTGGGGAAGCGCTTCAGCGCTTCTTCCCAGAGAATCTGCAGTTGCATTTCGGCCAGCCGGTTACCGACACAACGGTGAATACCGAAGCCAAATGACAGATGCTGGCGCGGCCGCGCTCGATCAATGATGAACTGATCGGGGTTCTCGATGACTTCTTCGTCGCGATTGCCCGAGATGTACCACATGACGACCTTGTCGCCTTTTTTGATCTGTTTGCCGCGCAGCTCGAAGTCCTGAATAGCCGTGCGACGCATATGCGAGAGCGGCGTCTGATAGCGGATGATCTCCGAGACCATGCTCGGAATCAGCTTCGGGTTGTCGCGCAGTTTCTGGTACTCGGCCGGGAATTGATTCAAAAACATCAGGCCGCCGGAGATTGAGTTGCGCGTCGTGTCGTTGCCGCCGACGATCAACAGAATCAGGTTGCCGAGGAACTCCATGGGCGGCATATTGCGAGTGGCTGGCGAATGCGCGAGCATCGAGACCAGATCGGTGGCCGGCGGTGCGTTGACGCGCTGATTCCAAAGACCCGTGAAGTACTCGAGGCATTTGCGCAGTTCGCCGTTGCGCTTGTCCCAGGCCTCAGGCGGCGCATCGGGCGCAATCGGCGACGTCGCCACGTCGGACCAATAGGTCAGCAGGCGGCGGTCTTCGAACGGAAAATCGAATAAGGTCGCCAACATCTGAGTGGTCAACTCGATCGACACGCGATCGACCCAATCGAACGTTTCATTGCGCGGCAAGCCGTCGAGAATCGCGCAGGCACGCTCGCGAATCGTGACCGACATCTTGGCCAGGTTCATGGGGGCGACGATCGGTGAGACCGTACGGCGCTGATCGTCATGTTTGGGCGGGTCCATGGCGATGAACATCGGGAAGCGCGACTGCGTCGGCGCGTCAGCGATGGTGATACCACCCAAGCTGGACTCCGACGAAAACACTTCGTGGTTGGTATCAACGGTCATGATGTCGTTGAATTTGGTGATCGACCAGAATTTTCCCTGATAGCCGTTGGCCTGGTAGTGCACCGGGTCCTCGCGGCGCAAGCGCGCCAGATAGGGCCAGACAATATCGGACTGGAACAGATCCGGATTCGAAAGATCGATCTGATCGAGCGGAATGCTCGCTGCGTGGGCTAGGGCCTCTTGTTGGGTCATGGCTTGCATGTTGGTCTCCGTCCAGTTTGGTAAATTGTACGTCGAATCGACGTTGGAGAGGTATCGCGATAAATTGACGTCTGTCGTTCAGTCCAAGCACTGACTTGTGTCAAATACGGCGAAGTCGGACAATGCCGAATGAACCGCAACCGAGCAAAACCTGTCGTCGCAACCGCCGTCATCGTCGCCGAGACCCATCGAATCCCGCGCAACGATGGCGAACTCGACGCGGCCCGCAAGCGGGCCCGCAGCTTACTGACGCGCACGGCGGCCGCCGCGTCCGCTGCATCGATCATTCCACTGCCAGGCATTGATATCGCAGTCGACGCTGGCGCCCTGCTCCGCGTGATTCCGCAGATCAACCGCGAGTTCGGATTGACACCCGAACAAATTGAAAATCTCTCGCCCAAACACCAGTTGCTGGTCTACAAGGCGATTGTGGTGGTCGGCGGTGCGATGGTCGGCAAGCTGGTTACCCGCGAACTCGTGATTGCCGCCCTCAAGGCGGTCGGCGTTCGGCTGACCATCAAGCAGGCCACGAAATATGTACCGATTGCCGGCCAGGCATTATCGATTGCCCTTGGCTTCGCGGCATTGCAGTATGTCGGGCGCCAGCACATCAAGGAATGTGTTCGGGTAGCCGAGCAGGTCAATAACCAGGCCACATCCTGACCAGACCAAGTCTTGACCAAGCTACATTTGCCTGAACCGGGGCGAGTAGGCGCGCGCGACGACGAGTTCAATGCCGCTCGCGCCCAATTGAACCTGCAGTCTTCCGGATTCATCGCGCCGGGTTGCCTTGACATGGGCCATGTTGACAATGGTTGATCGATGGATTTGCCAGAACACTTCGGCATCCAGACCCTCGGCCAATTCGGCCAACGGCGTTCGGATCAGGTGCTCGCCCTCTGCTGTATGCACCGCCGTATAGCCGTCATCACTTTGGAAATACAGAACCTCATGGATAGGCACGTGAAACACTGAATTGCCTCGGCTGGCGCGTATCCAGCGAAGCCTCTGTGCCGGTTGATTTGCCGCCGCCGGATCGCGCGTCAAACTGGCCAACAACCGGGCCAGCTCGGGCGGCGGCGCGGCTGCGGCAATGGCGCGCCGCAGTCGTTCAACCGTACGCGCAAGGCGTTGCGCATCGACGGGTTTGACCAGATAGTCGACGGCCTCGCTCTCGAAGGCGTCCAGCGCATACTGATCATAAGCGGTGACGAACACCACGCGCGTATCGCTCTCGATGCCTTTTGCAACCTCGAGGCCCGTCAGACCGGGCATCTTGATATCGAGAAACGCCACCGTCGGCGCGTGCTCGGTAATGGCGGTGGCCGCAGCTATCCCATTGTTCACCTGGGCAACGACATGCAGCTCAGGCCAAAGCTCGGACAGCCGGCGCGACAAATGGTCGAGCAAGGCCGGTTCGTCATCGGCCAGCACGGCCGTAGCGATGGTCTTCATCGCATCATCGGCAGATCGATGAAGACACGGGTACCCGGAGTTAATTCTTCAATCGTCAATTTTGCCTTTCCGTCATACAAAACGGCCAATCGCTCGCGCAGGTTCTGTAGCCCGACGCCGGCGTTCGCACCGGGCCTGAATCCCAGGCCATTGTCGCTGACCCGCGCCTGCAGGCGATCACCTTGCTGTTCGATTTGCACCCAAATCTCACCGCCTTCGATCTTTGGCTCGAGGCCATGCTTGATGGCGTTTTCCACGATCGGCTGCAACAACATGGGCGCCATCGACTGGGCCAGCAGTTGTGGCTGCACGTCAATCGTGTAGGTGAGTCGATCACCCATCCGGATTTTGAGTAATTCCAGATAGTTGCGCAAGAGCCCGGCCTCCTGCCCGACTGTCCCTTCGGTCGCACGACTGGCAAGCAGGGTCGAGCGCAAGTAGGCGATAAAGTTTTCCAGCATGGCGCTGGCCTTGCTGGGTGAGGTCTCGATCAGGCTCACCACGTTGGCCAAGGTATTGAACAGAAAATGCGGCTCAATCTGCGCCTGCAACATGCGTAGCTGCGCCTCGGCCAACTGTTTCTCGGTCGAAAGCACGCGGATTTTTTCGCGCGCCAGTAGTTCGGCAATCTTTCGTTCTTCCCACTCCCTGCCCAACCACCACGGCCCGCCCCAGACGGCCAGGCCGTGAATCAGCAGTACGAAGGCCCAGAAACCGAATGGCCAAAACGGCCAGACGATGCGAACTCGCGACGCGGGCGCGAACCAGTAAAACAGCAGCCAGACGCCGTTAATGAGGCAAAAAACGGCCAGATGTTTGTAGAAGCGCCGCAGCGACCGCACCCGGCGGCGCGCCCGCGCATAAGCATCGGGCTCGGCTAACGACAGAGCGTTGTTGGCCGCGCTCGAGCGTTGTCTCAACGGCCAGCCGTCCCGCCTGTGGCTTGTGTTTCGCGGGCGGCGCGGGCGTCGCGTTCTTCGAGCATGAATTGCTCGATCTTGCGGGCTTCCCAATGGCGTCCCGTTGGACTGGTCCGTGACCAGACCAGCAGGCCATGGATCAGTAAACCCAGTCCCCATCCCAGAGTAACGGGCAGCGGCCGGGGCCAACCATTGCGGGTCAGATGAGTTGCGCCCTGCGCGAGAAACAGCACCCAAAGCCCGCCGACCACCGAACCATAAATCAGGGCATGCAGGTACCAACCGCGCAGCGCACGAACCCGTCGGCGTGCGATCCGGTAGGCTTGATCCATCGCAGACTCGGGTGAATTGTCGGTCAGGCGGTTCGAGTAGTGCATTTCCGGTTTCCTTTATGCCAGGGCGTTTGTCGTGAAACGGATCATGGCTGCGGGCAGGGTCGTACTCCAGTGGTTTGCGTCGAATCAACCAAAGCGTGGGTCGAAACGCTGTTCACGGGGAGTGAACGGTTCGAGTCAAAGGTAATACTATTGCTTAAACGGTTGGCAAGATACAGGAAGCTAATTAGCGAATCCTCAAGGTCGTGCCCTGTTCCGGAGAAGTGGATTGACCAAAACTGCTCAGTTGTCGACCGGCCCCAACCGCGCCGCAGCCCTCGCGCAATATCGGCAACGGGCCGACATTTACGACCTGGAATTGGCGCTGCTTGAGCCGGTCCGGCGCAAGGCCATCGCGCAATTGGCACTCAGGCAAGGCGATGTCGTTCTGGATGTCGGCTGCGGTACCGGACTGAGTCTTGAGCAACTGCGCGAAGTAATCGGCGCCAAGGGCAGGATCATTGGGATCGAGCAGAGCCCCGAGATGATTGCAAAAGCGCGCGAGCGCACAGCCGCGAATCACTGGCGCAATGTCACCCTGATTTGTTCGCCGGTTGAGTCAGCCAACATTCCGAGGAAAGCGGACGCGGCGTTGTTTCATTTCACGCATGACATCTTGCGGCGCCCCGACGCGATTGCCAACGTCATCAAACAATTGAAGCCGGGCGCGCGAGTGGTCGCCTGCGGCCTGAAGTGGAGCAGTGGCTGGAGTGTCGCAGCCAACTTGCTGGTTCTGCCCGCCGCACTGCGTTCGGTCACTTCACTGGAAGGCTTACATAAGCCTTGGGATCGTCTGGAAGCGCAACTCGGTGCAATGCATAGTGAATCCTTGCTGTTCGGAGGTGTCTACCTGGCAAGCGGAACACTGTAATTTTTTTGTAGATACCAGTAACGCCCCATCATCGCCTCGCCGGCGTGAACCCGAATCGTGGCCTCTTGAACTGACTCGACTCGAAAGCCATGCAGCCGCGCCAGGCCGTACAGGTAATCGAAGGCATGTGCGTAACGCAGGCTTGGCAATAGCTGTACGCCCTGCCCCTGCTCTGCGGACTCTGCGGTGAACGCCAACCAGGCGCCCGGTCTGAGCCGCGCGGAAAGCAGTTCAAACAGACGCTCCAGCGCACCGACATAAATAAAGACGTCGGCGGCGACGACCAGATCCCAGGTTGTCGTCTGCTGGCTCAGAAACTCGTGTACCTCGAGTGCCGCCAGGTCGTCATAGAGGCCAAGCAAGCGCGACTTCTCGATCATCGCCGCAGATAAATCGACGCCCACCAGGTGTTCAGAACGTGCGCGCAGCAATGCGCCACACAAGCCGGTACCACATCCGAGATCGAGCACGCGCTCGAAACGGGCTGCGCCTACCGCAGGCAGTTGTTCGAACTGTTCGATCAGTACTCGATGGCCTCGGTAGCCGAGCTGCTCAACCAGATGATGCTCGAAATCATCGGCGTACTGATCGAACAGGCCCTGAACATAGGCGCGCGGCGGCGTCAGCACCGCAGACCGCTCACCCAGCGCAGACAACACGTAGTGAACGAGCGTTGCATCCGCGCCATGGGTGAGCGCCTGCTGATAACTGTCAATGGCTTGCGGATACTGCCCGATCTCGCGCTGCAATTCGCCCAGTTGGTACCAAGCCTCGGCCGAGTGTTCATCCAGCGCCAGCACGTTGCGATAAGCACGCTCTGCCGCCTCATAAGCCCCAAGCCGAAACTGGCACTTGGCGAATTGCAGACGCATGAGCAGTGAGTCGGTTCCCTGTTCAAAGGCTCGCTCGTACGCTGCGAGCGCCGTCGCCCAAAGACCCAGCTCGAAACGCGCATGCGCGAGCGCACCCCAGCCATCGGGCGACTGTGGCTCGGCGAGGACTCCGGCTTCGAGCGGCGCCAGGGCATCGGAATATTGGCCCAGATGTACACGGGTAACGCCCAGATTGATCATGACCGAGGCGCGCTCTGGCGTCAGGACCAAGGCACGCGCGAATGCGACTTCCGCCTGGCTCAGGCGCTGTGCTTCGAAATGTTCGACACCTTCAAAAAAGGCCGCGCGCGCTTGCTCAAGGGAATCACTTTCGGAGACGCTGCTTTCAGTCATGCTGCTTTCAGTCATGCTTTCTTCAACCATACAACCTTCGGTGGTTCCGATCAGGCATTGCGAATCGTCAATCCGCCATCCACCGGCAACACCGCACCGGTCACAAAACCAGCGGCCGGCAAACACAGCGAGAGGGTCATCTGGGCGACCTCCTCAGGTTCGGCGTAACGCCTCAAGGCGGTTCGCCTGCGCGCAAACTCGGCCTTCTGATCGGCCGGAATCCGCTCGGTCATGCCGGTATTGATCGGACCCGGGCAGACACAGTTCACGGTAATGCCTTCAGGGCCGAATTCGACCGCCATCGAGCGCGTCAGTCCGATGACGCCGGTCTTCGCCGCCGTGTAGGGGCTGATGAATCGGGTCGCACCGAGCGCCTCGGTCGAGGCGATGTTGACGATCCTGGCACCTTTGACTTTGCGCAGATGCGGCAGAGCGGCGCGAATCATGCGCACTTGTGCCGTCAACAGCACATCAAGCGTCTTGGCCCAGCGCATTTCGAAGTCGTCCGAGTCTACCGGCCCATGCATGGAGATGCCGGCGTTATTGATGAGGATATCGATACCGCCAAAATGGGCGGCAATATCAGCGACCACCCGATCGATGTCTTCACGCCGGGATACATCCAGCGACCAGCCGTGCGCAATACCACCCGCTCCAGTGATTTCGGCCACCACCGTATCGATCGGGGTGATGTCGGTGACGGCGACTTTGGCGCCCTCGTCAGCGAACAGATGCGCGGTCGCGCGGCCCATGCCGCTGGCGGCGCCGGTGACGATGACGACCTTGCCGGCCACCGAGCGCGAAAGCTTGCTTAATCGGGCCACGAGCCCCTCCTTGAAGACACATTACGAATTCAGCAGTTGCGACGTCTGACGGCCGAGGCCAATCAAGTACCGCCATCGACACGCAATACCGAGCCGGTAGTAAACGACGACGCCGCACTCGCAAAATATAACGCAGCGCCGACCACTTCATGAGCCTCGCCGCCGCGCTGCAGCGCCATCGATGTTTCGGCGCGTTTGCGGAATGCCGCCATGTCCCAGGCCTTCGAAATATCGGTCAGAAAAGGTCCCGCCATAATACTGTTGACCCTTACCTTGGGTCCGAAGGCGAACGCAAATGAGCGCGTCAGGTTATTCAATCCGGCCTTGGCCGCGCCGTAGGGTTCGGAGCGCGGCGCCGGGTTGGCTGCCGCCACCGACGAGATATTGATGATGCTGCCACCCGCGCCCTCGGCCATGCGCTCACCGACCAGGGCTGACAAGCGATAAGGGCCCTTGAGGTTCAGCGCAACAACCTTGTCAAACATCTCCTCAGTCACCTCGGAGAGCTTGCCGTAGAGGGGTGACATGCCGGCGTTATTGACGAGGATGTCGACCTTGCCGAACTGGGCGTAAGCAGTGTCAACCAGATCGTCGCAGGCTTGCCAGCGTCCGACGTGTGCCGACACGGCCAGTGCCCGTCGACCGAGCGCACGGACTTCAGCGGCGACTACCTCGCAGGCGTCAAGCTTGCGTGAGGCGATGATGACATCGGCACCATGGGCTGCGAAGGCCAATGACATGGCGCGGCCCAATCCGCGACTGGCGCCGGTCACCAGCGCAACCTTGCCGCTCAGATCGAACAGATTTTCCATATTTCCATTCTTATTGTCATTCTCAACCATTTACGATCGGCGTTAAATAAATTGCGCTCAGTAAAGCGCACTCAGCCCGGCGCTAACGAAGCCCGGTACTCACACAGCGAAAATCCGGCATCCTTCGGAATACACACATAGCGACCGTCGGCACGCTTTTCCGTCCAGGGCGTGATCGCTTGAATACGCGAGCCCAAGGTGGCGTCGAACGATTGCGACACGCTGTTGGATTGTTTGCGACAGACCCATTGTCGTTAGACATCGCTGGCTTTCATAAAAAACATTCCTTAGCCTGACACGCTTGCTAGGCATGCATCCGGAAATTGACACCACCCAGATGAAACGAGTTTTCGCTGACCTGCAAACCGCGCGCTACCGCACGCTCGAGCGTCGCATTCAAATCATTGACCTGAAGCAGAAGGGTGGCCAGGCACTCGGTTTTGCCTGCGACAAATCGAACCGCACTGTCATCGAAGCGCAAAACCGGAGCATCATCAACGCGGGCCAGCGGCGTTTCCAGAATATTTGACCAATGGGCGGCCAGATCATCGGGTTGCGGGCTTTCGATTTCGATACCCGAGATGCGCCGAGTATCGGCCGCGCGAATGAAGTTTTGCCACTGTTCGCCCGCTGGCCACCAGGTCCCCATTCGGTCATCGCCGCCGGTGCTGTGACCGAGTTCGATAAATGCCGCACGACAATCGCGAGGATGAAGCTGGGCATTCTGATAGACGTCGCGATCGATGACATGAGCTGTACGCACGCCGATCGATTCGGCATGCGCCTGACGACGTCGCGGATCGTTGGCCTGAAAAATAGCCATGTAGCCGCCGTGTCCACGGGTACGCGAAATAAATCGCCCGGCGGCCGTGTCAGGGCGAGTCGGTGATACCACTTCGAGAAAATCCGTACCGATCGGCAGCAGCGCATTCTCGAGCCCATAGTCCGCAACGTTCGGGTCGCGATAACAAACCGCCAGCTTGAAAATTTCGGTAATGTCCTCGACCACACTGGCCAAGCGCGGCGCTGCCAGACAGATTTGACGAAGTCGCAGGTAATCAGCCATGACTTTTGCTCCCGGATAAGATACGAGCGAACTGCGAAACTGAGCGCAATATCGAGTGCAACATTAAGTGCGCCGCAGCGCTGGGCCAACTGCCCGGCCGCCATCAACCCGCAGCAACTGACCGGTAACCTTGTTGGCGGCGAGCAGATAAAGAATCGCCTCGGCGACGTCCTCCGGGGTCAGCACTTCGCCCAGCGCGGCAGTTGCCTGATAGCGATTCCGATTGGTCTCATAGGCAGCACCCATTCCGGCCTTCAGCCAGCCGGTTTCAATGAATCCGGGCAACACGGCGTTGACACTGACTTCGGTGCCCATCACCCGTGCCAGCGACATGGTCAGCGTATTCAAGGCACCTTTCGATGCGGCGTAGGCGATCGACGATCCCAGCCCCTCCTGACCAGCGATCGATGAAACATTGACCACCGAGCCTTGCGCTGCACGCAGCGGCGCCTCACAGGCGCGTACCATTTGAAAGACGCCAATGGTGTTGACCGAATAGATATCGTGAAAGTCCTGGGCCGAAAGACCTTCGAGCTTTTGCGCGGCCACAAATTTGGTGGTGCCGGCATTGTTCACCAGAAAATCGATCCGACCCCAACGCTCCATGGCCGCTGCCGCCAGTCGCTTGCAATCGGCGTCATCGGCTACATTGGCGCCGACGACCAGTGCGTCGGCGCCGGCATCGCGGCATTGCTGGGCCACCGCCTGCGCCGGCTCGGCGCTCTTGCTGTAATTGACCAGCACCGACGCACCCTGCTGCGCCAGCAACAACGCGGTTGCGGCACCGACGCCCGAGGACGAGCCGGTCACGATCGCGGTTTTCCCTTTGAACTTCATAAGCCACCCCTGCTGTTCGGTTGATTGCAGCAACTTGATTGCGAAATCAGACGCTACCGCAATTTTAGGTCGCGCTGGCGTTGCATGCGCTGGCAAGTTTCAATACTGTATGAGGATGATTAAAACCGATCGCTTTCCAGCACTTGGCCATCTTCAGTTTCGCCGCTATTTTCTGGGTCAGTCGATTGCGTTGATCGGCGGTTTTGCGCATAACGTTGCGATGGCCTGGTTCGCCTTCAGGCTGACCGGTTCAGTCGCCTTGTTGGGCGTTCTGGGCTTCGCGTCGCTGGCGCCCGCTTTGCTGATTTCACCGTTCGCAGGTCTGCTGGCCGACCGCTATCCGCGTCGCCAGATGCTGATCGGTTTGCTAAGTTCGGTGGCGTTGCTGGGCCTGGTGCTGGCCGCCATGACCGCGGCCGGTTGGGTCAACGCAACTGTGTTGATCATCATTGCCTTTCTGCGCGGTGTCGCGTTCGCCTTCGAAATACCGATCCGGCACGCGTTTCTGATCGATCTGATCAGTGATCGCAAGGTTCTGCCGAACGCGGTGGCGCTGCACTCG
The DNA here is from genome assembly GCA_031363055.1 of Burkholderiales bacterium. Classification (GTDB taxonomy): domain Bacteria; phylum Pseudomonadota; class Gammaproteobacteria; order Burkholderiales; family Burkholderiaceae_E; genus JANLTP01. The sequence continues at coordinate 13,963 of JANLTP010000254.1, forward strand.
ACAGCACTGAACACTGCCCGTTTCATCGGTCCAGCCCTGGGCGGCTTGATGATCGGCTGGTTCAATGAGGCGGCCTGCTTCCTGTTGCATCCGATCATGCTGAGCGCCACTTTGGTACAACTGCTGCGCATCCAGACCATTGCGAACGATTCGCACAAGCCCGAGGGCTCGTTTATCAGTCAGTTCATTGAAGGTTGGCGTTACTCGTTTGCCGATCCGGTGATCGGCCGGATGCTGTTCGCCGTCTTCGCGCTGGGCTTTGGCATCGGGCCCTACGCACACTTGATGCCGGCTGCAGTCAACGAGATATATGGCGCTCATCCCGAGCTGGTCGGCCTGTTCATCTCCAGCGCGGGTGCTGGCGCCATGCTGGCAGCGATGTCGCTGGCGGCACGGCGCGGCAGCCAGAATTTGTCGACGATCGCTCTGGTTGGCAATGTGTCGGCGGTGATCGGCTTGGCCGGCTTTTGCCTGAGCCGTTGGCTGCCCTTGTCCATCGTCGGCATGTTTCTAGTGGGCTTGGGAATCATCGCCCAAGCGGTCGCGACCAATATGACGATCCAGAAGCGGGTGCCGGATGACAAACGCGGCCGCGTACTGGCGTTATACACCGCCATGTTTATCGGCGCGACACCACTCGGCAGTCTGGTGTTCGGGCAGATTGGCCGATTCACGGGCGCCTCGGGCGCTCTGCTGGCCGGTGCAATCACGAGCGCTGTTGGCGCCGGATTGACTGCGTGGAAGATGCGGCGATAGTGGTTCGGCTAAATGGTCGTCTGGTCGTCTGGTCGGATAGTCGTCAGGTCAGTCAACTCTTTGCAATTGCCGGATCACGAGCGCGGCGCGACTCACGCCTGGCAATCCACAGGGTTGCCGCGACGATGACCACCCCACCCAGCAGTGTGGTACTGCTCGGGTGATCGCCGAACACCAGGAAGCCCCACATCGTGGCCCAGATCAGATCGAGGAATTTCACCGATTGGGTTGACGACATGTCAGCCGCCTTCAACGAATGCGTCAGGCAATAGTGACCAGCACTGCCCAGCATGCCACCGATCGCAAAGATCAACCACTGCGTCGGAGTCGGCCAGGCCCAGACATACAGCGCCATCGGCAATGACAAGATCGATACCACCAGCGTCTGCCAGACCACAATGACCTGTGGGCTGTCGCGTCGGGTCAGAATCTTGGTCAGCAAAAAACTCAAGGAAAAGATCGGCGCCGAAGCCAGCATGATCAGCGAATACCAGCCGCCGGTACCGGCCATGCGCGGCCCGACCACGATCAGCACACCGGTAAATCCGATCAGCGCCGCAACCCAGCGATCCCAGCGCATTTTCTCGCCGAGCAGGTAGGCAGCACCGATCATCGAGAAGATCGGACCGGTATAACCGATCGCCGTCATATCGGCCAACGCCAGATGCGGCAGCGCCCAGAACCACAGGGTCAATCCAACAGTGTGAATCGCCCCGCGGCCGAACTGACCGCCGATGCTGCTCGGCAAAAAACTCGCGGGGCCGGCGCGCAACACAAACGGCAACATGGCGATGAGGCCAAACACATGTCGCAGGAATTGCGCCTGGAACGAATGCATGTTCTGCGTCATGTGACGCATCAGCATGTTGAGCACCGAAAAAGTCAGGCCGGCGCCGATTGCCCAAATGATCGCCTGCGTGGATCCGGGCGCAGACCTGAAACGGTGAACCAGTTGACGCGCAGTCAAATCACTTGACGAGCGCGCAACGCCGCAATGTCACCGGCGGCATAACCGAGTTCGGCCAAAACTTCGTCGGTGTGCTCCCCCAAGGTCGGCGGCCGGCGACGCTTGACCGGCTGGGTCTCGGACATCCAGATGGGTACTGCCGCCACCGGCGCCGGCCGAGGCAGGCCCGGATAATCAGTGTCTTGCAATATGCCCAGCGCCTTGACCTGCGGATGGTCGAGGGTTTCCTGCGGCTTGAGCACTGGCCCGGTCGGAATTTTCGAATCGCCCAGAATACGAATGACATCGTCGGCGCTGCGTTCGGCGCACCAGCGGGCCATGCGCTCCCCGATGATTTCACCATGGCGGCCACGCGCATCATCATCGGCAAAGCGCGGATCGCTCAACCAGTGCGGTTCGCCCATGAGTTTTGCCCAGCGCGAATACAAGGGCTGACCCAGCACCTGAACCAGTACCCAGCGGTCATCCTGGGTCTTGTACAAGTTCACCGGCGCGCTGGTCTGGCCACGATTACCGGTCGGCACACGATCGATTCCGGTGACGCCTTGCTCGATCAGCGCTGCGTTGTTGACGGTCACCGCGGTAGCCAGCAGAGCACCCTGGACGATCTGCCCCTTGCCGGTTTTCTGACGCTCCATGAGCGCTGCCATCGTGCCAAATGCGCAATGCAGCGCAGTTCCGAAGTCGACCCACGCGGCGGCTGCCCGATAAGGCTGTTCGGGCTCACCGGTCATGTATACAGCACCCGACATGACCTGCCCGATGCCATCGAAGCCAACGTTGTTCGACATCGGACCGACGGGCCCGAAGGCGGTATTGGTGACAAAAATAATATCGGATTTATAGGAGCACAAGGTCGCATAGTCGAGGCCCATCGACAACAGGGTGGGATTGGGCAGATTTGCAATCACCACGTCGGCGGTCTTGACTAATTGCGCGACAATCTGTCGGCCTTCGGGTGACGCCGGGTTCAGGGTAATCGAGCGCTTGTTGCGGTTGATTTGCAAAAACAAGGCTCCGACACCACCACCTACCGGCGCCGGAAAGCGGTCCTCGCTGCCGTCGCGCTTCTCGATTCGAATCACGTCAGCGCCGTACTCGGCGAGCAAGGTGGCTACATAAGGGCCGGCGATGTATCGGCCAAAATCCAGTACTCGAATGCCGCTTAACAATCCGCTCATAAGTCTCGTCTCCATCAATTGGCCGCAGTCGCATTGCGAACCGCAGTCGGTGCAAAAGAAATCACGCCGTCGCGCACCAAGGCATCAAAGCGTTCAAGGGTCATCGCTGTTCGCGAACTCAGTACCGGCCAGCTATGCTCGCCCAACAACGGCGCCGGACGCCGCGCGCCCAACCTGCGACCGTCCTGAATGATGGCGATCCCAGCCTGCCGCTGAGGTCCTGAAAATACACGGACCAGATCGATGAAAAATCCGGCCTCCTGCAAATGGCCATTGTGTGCCAGTTCTTCGCAATGAAGAACCGGCGCGCAGGGTACACCGACTGATTGCAAAGCGATCGCGGCTTGCTCAGGCGCTTGCTTGCGCGACCAGTTCGAGATCGCAGCGTCGATTTCGTCTTGCCGTTGCTGACGCGCGGGCAGGCTTGAAAAATCTGCGGAACCGATCCAATCAGGGCAACCGATCGCTCGAGCCAAACGGTCGAAATCAGCGGTATTCTCGGCAAAAATCGCAATCCAGCGGTCTTTGCCTGCGGCTGGAAAAATACCGTGCGGCGCAAATAGTGCATGCCGATTGCCGAGACGTGGTGGCGCCTCTTTATTGATCTGGTAACGAAGCAAAGACGGCGTCGTAAACGGCAACATGGTCTCGACCATGCTCAGATTGACGAACTGCCCCTGGCCGCACTGCTTGCGATGCCAGAGAGCAGTCAATGCGGCCGCGCATCCGAACACCCCGCCCACCGGATCACCGTAGGCCAGATGCAGCATCGTCGGCGGCGTGCCTGAGCTACCGACAAAGCCCGGCAGCCCCGAGCCCTGCTCCAACGTAGACCCGTATGCACGGGTGTCGGACCAGGCATTGCCGATGCCAAAGGCAGACATCGAGACCATCACCAATTCTGGGTTGGTTTTGACCAATTGTTGATAGCCCAAACCCATTTTGGACATGACGCCGGCCGCCTGATTTTCAATGACCAGATCGGCCCCCGCAACCAGCGACAAGGCAATCGCGCGCCCGGCCTCGGTAGTCAGGTCGATGCTGGCGCCGGACTTGCCGCGATTCAGTCCAAGAAACGGTTTGGCATTTTCGTATTGCCTTTCGGCTATGAAGTCAGGCGTCCAGTTGACGCCGCGCCACCAGTCAGGATAGCGGCCTGCTTCGATTTTCAGGACATCGGCACCAAGGTCGGCCAGCAAGCGGGTTGCCAGCGGGCCAGCCCAACCCATCGTGAAATCAACAACACTGAGTCCGGTCAGGGGAGGCTCGAGATCGTCCTCAGGGGCTAGCGGTGCGTCGCCAGAGTGGGCTTCGCTGGCCAGCAATTCACCCGCCAACACTTCACCGGTCAGCGATTCTCGAACGATGGATTCACGAACACGCGATGCGTCTGATTTGATGAGCGGTGAGCTTTCGTGCCCGTCGAGCCGCTCGGCAATCGGTGTGCCGGTCAATGAAAATGGCGTTCGCGGTACGCGATAGTCGGTACCGCCACTCGCAAATGTAGCGAACGCCTTGCGGACATTGAAAATCGGATGCGCAAGCATACCTTCAGCGTCCGGCACCACGACCATCGGCACCTTATAGCGACGACCCAGTTCCGCCCATTCCGAGGCACTGCGTTCGGCGAGAGCACAGCACATGGCCGCCTCAACTTCATCCAGGCGGGCAAATCGAAGCTCGCGAGTCAGCAGCTTTTCATCAGCGCTTTGCTCATGCATTTGCAGCGCTACGCACATCGACTTCCACTGCTCGGGCGTGGTGCAGGTAATTCCTACCCAGCCAACCTTGCACGGATAGATGCCGACCGGACCGTTGGGCGAGAAGCGATTCAGCCCTTCGCGCGACATCGCAACACCATCGCGCTCAAAGAAATGCATGTGCATTTCGCTGAGGACCATACAGGATTCGAGAATATTGACCTCGAAACGGCGCGCCCGAGGCAACGATCCAGACGGCTTGGCCATCAGACCGGCGAGTACAGCGATATAGGCCGTGACACCAGCCAGCAATGTCGACTGTCGATCACCGAAATAGAGCGGTGGGCCATCGACTGGGCCGACCATGTGCGGCAGGCCCGTCAGCGCCTGGACAATCAGGTCGCTTCCGCGCCAGTGACTGTACTCGCCGCGTTTTCCAAACCAGGAAAGACTGACCGTCGCAACCCGCGGATCAAGTTGTTCAGCGGTCACGCTCGAGTCCTCGCCAATAATGACGATGTCGACCCGACGGCAGGCCGCCTGTAGCGATTCGAGATCCGCCGCATTTGCCTTGAGATCTGCCGTATGAGCCTTGAGATCTGCCGTATGAGCCTTGACATCTGCCGCATGAGCCTTGAAATCCGGCGCAAGACTCGACGGGCGCTTGCCAGCATTCAAAAAATCGGCAAAAAGTACTTCGGCCGGATCAAGACCGCGCAGCAAGCCGCGATCGGCCTCTTCACGACTAGAGCGGCAGAGCTCAACACTTGCGCCGGCATCAACCAACAGTCGAGCGCAATAGGCACCCGTCGCGCCACCGGCTACCTCCAGTACGTTGATGCCGGTGAGGGGCAAACGCGCGGGCTGCAAGGGATGGCTCGTCAATGGTCTGCCAAGTTCAAGCCTAACAACCGGGCGGCTCGCTCGACTCTTCGCGGTATGTGTTCCTTATAGGCGGCCAGATCGATCTGCTCGTCTTGAGCGCCTTGCTGGCCACCGAGATAACGCGCATAAACCCCCTCGCCGATACAAGCGAGGCGCCAATGCGCGAACGCCCGGTAGTAGTCGATCGTCGCCACGTCAACACCCATTTGCTCGGCGTAGCGCCCGGCCATTTCATCTTGACTGGGGAAACCGTCGAGGCTGGTCGTCTCAGCATCGCCACCCGGTCCCGGGTCCGAAGGGTCGTACCAGTAACACAGCAAGCCACCAAGGTCCGCCATAGGCTCGCCCAAGGTACACAGTTCCCAGTCGAGGACGCCAGCAACCGAGCCGGCCGGGTTCATCATGCAATTCGACAGCCGATAATCGCCATGTGCGATGGTCGGCTTCGACGGTGATGGTTGTCGCGCCGACAAGGCGTCGCGGACCCGATCGATGAGCGGCAATTCGCGCGTCTTCGATTGCTCCCACTGACCCGACCAGCGCTTGAGTTGGCGCTCGATATAACCGTCGCGCTTGGCCAGACTGCCCAGGCCGACTGCATCGATATCGACTCGGTGTAATTCGCACAAGGTATCGATCAGCGCGTGGCTCATCAGGGTACGTACCGGTGCCGTGATCCGGCTGGCAATCGCGGCGTTGCGCACCACCAGCCCATCCAAAAAATGCATGACGTAGAAGTCGCGCTCGTTCACCGTAGCGTCCTGACACAACCCGACCATACGGGGCACCGGCACAGGGGTGTCCGCCAGTGCCGACATCAGCCGAAATTCACGCGACATGTCATGGGCACTGGGCAACAACTTGCCGAGCGGCGGGCGGCGCAGTACAAAGCGCCGGCCCGCGGCATCGGTCACCGTAAAGCTCATGTTCGAGCGGCCACCGGCAATCAACTGAAAATCGAGCGGCGCAGCAATCTCGGTGTGCTGGGCTAGCCATGCGGTGACGTTAGCCTCGTGAATAGCAGCATTCATGGATTCAAAGCCGGCCCTTGCCCAAATCGAGAAATCCGCGCGATAAATTCACCCTCAGGGTGTCGCTTTCCCCTTCGGCCAAACGCCAGCCGCGCAGCCGTCGATAGGCGGCCTCCAGCGGATGACCCGCCACCAGCGCTTCGCCGCCGACGATTTGAATCGCCGCATCGACGACCTGGTTGGCGACCTCGCTGACAAACACCTTGGCAGCAATGGTTTCATTGACGACGTTCTCGCCGGCATCGGCCAGTCGGGCGGTTCGATAGACCAGCGAGCGCGCCGCGTAGGCCGAAATGCGCATCTCTCCAAATCGCAGCCGGACCCGTTCAAACTCGCCCTTGCTGCCACCGCGTCGCGGCTTTCGCAGGTCGTTGGCCACCAGCTCGATTATCCACAGCGTCGTACCCATACATTCGGCTGCCACCCGGCGACGGACACCGCTGATCTTGTCCATCGCCCGCGCTCGTCCATCGCCCGGTGCACCCAGGGCGTAATGGCGCGGCACTCTGACCTCGTCAAAACGAAACGCCGCATGGTCACTGCCATCGAGCGAGCTGAAGCGCCGTGACACCGTGACACCGGGACGGTCGGTGTCGATGATGACGAGCGACGGACCCTCGCCTTCAATCTCGAGCATGGTGGTCAAAAACGAGGCGTCGGCGCCGCCGGTGACATAGGACTTCTGGCCGTTGACGACGAGTTCTTCGCCGTCGACTCTGGCCCAGGTCGAGCGGGCTGCATCCGCAGGCTCGGTGAATGCAAAACCAGCGCGCTTTTCGCCCGCCAACAGCGGCAGCAGATGCGAGCTGCGAAGCGGCTCCTCGATCCGCTCCAACACACCGGCGTCGGCACCGAACACACCGTCCAGTTGACCCACGCCGTGGCTGGCCAAGGTTTCACGCACGACCAGGAGCGCCAACTCGGTCGTGTGCTCGTCCTGGGTCAGGTGGTAAATGCCGGCCGCTTTTGAAGCCGCGCGCACCTGCTGCGCGCGCGTGCCTGCATCCAGGCGGGCATTGTCTCGTAACGCCAGCAACGAATCACGGGCAAGAGCCGCCGAGGACTCACGTAACTGCTGCAGCTCGGTCGAAAGAAACTCGGGCATGAAACCTCGGAATGAAGTGACGCCAGTCTACACGCGCGCCTTATGGCCTGAAACCTCGGCGCCCGCGTCCGGTTTCAAATTGAAAAACATCAGCGTCGACAGAATCGCGATCAGCCCTATGACCAGGAATGCACCGCTGAAGTCGGTCGCGATCAAGTCGGCGCGACCCTGTGCCGAACGAAACGCATCGAGCAGGATGGCCGCCACGGCGACCCCACCCGACAGCGAGAGCTGCTGGACCACCGCCACAAATGAGGTCGCACGACTCATTTCGTCACGATCGATATCGGCATAACCCAACGTATTCATGCTGGTGAATTGCAGCGAACGAAAAAAACCGCCGACCAGCAACACCGCAATAATGACCGCGTACGGCGTCTGGGCGGTGAACAATGCCGAGGCAGCCAGCAGCAGGCTGCTGATCACCGCATTGACACACAACACGCGCTTGAAACCAAAGCGCCGCAAGATCGGCGCTGCCGTCAGTTTCATGGTGACCGCGCCGACCGCAGCCGCAAAAGTCAACGAGCCCGATTCAAACGGATTCATGCCGAAGCCGAGTTGCAGCATCAGCGGCAACAAAAAAGGAACCGCGCCGACCGAGATCCGGAACAACAAGCCGGCAAACATCGCCACCCGAAAGGTCGGTATGCGCAGCAGCCGTAATTCGATGATCGCATGTTCGGTACGCTGCGCATGCCTGCCGTAAAGAATCAGCAAGGCGACACCGCAGGTCATCATGGCCAGGGCCATCATCATTTCAGGGCCGCTGCTACCGGCCAATGTGAAACCGAAGATCGACAGCGACAGGCCCAGGCTGGTCAACACAAAACCCTTGACATCGAGCGGTCGAGCCGTTTCGGCACGAATTTGCGGCAGCACCAGGCTCGCCAGTATGAACCCCAGAACGCCCACCGGAACGTTCAGCCAGAAAATGCCGCGCCAGTGATAGTAGGTGGTGATGAAGCCACCGACCGGCGGCCCCATGATCGGTGCAAACAGCGCCGGAATACTGAGCCAGGCCATGGCGTTGACCATCTCGCGTTTTGGAATCAAGCGCAGCAAGATCAAGCGGCCAACCGGCACCATCATCGCACCGCCCATGCCTTGCACGAATCGGCCGGCAATCAGGCTGGTCAAGTCCCAAGCCAGTGCGCAGCCAATTGATGCCATGGTGAACACGACAATGGCGATCCGGAATACGGTCTTGGCGCCATAACGATCGGCACACCAACCGCTGATCGGAATGAAGATCGCCAGCGCTACATAGTAGGCCGTGAACGCCAGCTTCAATGTCACCGCATCGACTTTGAGATCCGCCGCCATCGCCGCCAGCGAGGTCGCAATGACCGTGCTGACGAGGCTCTCCATGAACAACGCCGAGGCGATCACCAAGGTCAGCGTCCGGGTGTTCGACACAGCGGATTCGGACTCCGCAACTTCGGACATAGGTCTAAATTTCAGCCTCCTTGCCGTTCATGCCCATGTTGCGCCGCGCCTTTGCGTCCAGCTCGCTGAGAATCCGGCCAGCCTCACGCGGATCATCGACCGGCTTGCTGCTCGGACCCGGTTGCCAGCCATCCATGACGCCGAAATAACCGCCACCGGCATCGATGATTCGCCCCGTCACCTGGCCACTTTCGCGACTGACCAGCCAGGTCACAATCGGTGCGATCCAGCGTGGATTACTCTCAGCCTTCTGCTCGTCGCTACGCTCGCGCAGTTCCTCCGTCATGCGGGTCAGCGCATGCGGTGAGATGGCGTTAACAGTGACGCCATAACGCTTGAGCTCGCGCGCCGCGATAATGGTCAGTGACGCAATGCCGGCCTTCGCAGCACCATAGTTCGACTGCCCGATGTTGCCGAAAATGCCGGACACCGACGTAGTGTTGACAATTCGCCCGGCGACATCGGTGTCACCAGCCTTTTGCCGATCGCGCCAATAGGCGGCCGCGTGATGGGTCGGTGCAAACGTGCCTTTCAAATGGACATTGATGACCGAGTCCCACTCCTGTTCGGTCATGTTCACGAGCATGCGATCGCGCAGGATGCCGGCGTTATTGACCACCGCATCGAGCCGCCCGAAGGTGTCGACCGCCTGCTGAATCATGCGCTTGGCGGCCTGCCAGTCGGAACAACTTTCCTGGTTCGCGACCGCTTCACCGCCACTGGCCAGAATTTCGTTGACCACGGCTTGCGCCGGCGCCACTTCGTCGCCGCCGGGTGAACCGTCGCGTGCGCCACCAAGATCGTTGACCACGACCTTGGCGCCATGGGCAGACAGCATCAATGCATATTCGCGGCCAATCCCTCGACCGGCACCGGTCACGATCGCGACCCGACCTTCACATAATCTTTGACTCATTCTGGTTTCTCCTTGGGTTGTGAATCATCAATTCGTCCTTGATCACTGACGCAATCCGTATCGGGTCCTCCATCGGTACCAGATGCGATCGATCGGGCAGATAGATTTCGCGGGCATCATGGAATTCCGACACCAGGCCCGGCCAGGTCGGCGATGAACCGAAGTCTGGTGACATGCGGTCGGCGGCTGGTAATCGGGCCCGCACGATCAACACCGGAATCTTCAGCGCACGAATGCTGGCGTAAACACCGGCGTTGCGCCAAGAGGTCAGATAGATACGCGCTTCGGTGATCGGCGCACAGGCCAGCCGGAATCCCCGACAGTCGTCGGCGGCGACCAGCGCATGTTCACAATAGGCTCGCAGCGACTCGGCAGCGAACACCGAATACGGTGGGCGATCGGCAAAACGATCGATCATCATCTGCACCGAATCAAATCGATTCAGGCGCCGCGCGGCTGGATGAACGGATCCTTCCGGCGCCGGCGTGCGGTGATAGACCAGCGGCTCGAGAATCACCGGATCGATGAGTATCAGCCGTGAAAATCGCGTCGGCTCATAGGCGGCCGCTTGAACCAGCGCATGCGCCCCCATGCTGTGACCGATTCCTATCGCTGCGCTCAGATCAAGCGCGGTCGCAAACGCCGCCAGGTCACGACCGAAAATGCCCCAGCCCTCGATCTCGGTGGTTTCACTGCGACCATGGCCACGTTGTTCGAGCGCGATCACATGGCGGTCCGGCAAGCGCTTGATGATCGGATCCCAAACCCGGCCATGAAAACCGGTCGCATGCGCCATCAGCAAGGTCGGCTGCGTTCCGCGCAGTTCCGCATGCCATTCAAAATAGGCCAGCGAAATGCCGTTGGCGCCGATGCGATGCAAGACTGGTTGTTCGATTGAGTTTTCCAAAGTTGATTTGCGCAGCAGCACTTAAACGACCGCCGCGAGGCGGCTGGCCTGATCGATGGCGCGTTTGGCGTCCAATTCGCTGGCCTCAAAGGCGCCGCCGACCAGACTCGCCTTCAAGCCGGCGGCCTGCAGATCGTCATACAGCGTGCGCAGCGGTAACTGGCCGGTACAGACGATCACCGTATCGACGGCGAACAAGGTCACCTCGCCGTTGATCAGCGCGTGCAAACCGCCATCGTCGATGTGCAGGTACTCGACGGCGTTGATCATGCGCACGCCGCGCCGCGCCAGGGTCGCACGATGCGTCCATCCGGTCGTGCGCCCCAGCGACTTGCCGAGCGGCTCGGATTTACGCTGCATCAGATACACCGTGCGGTCGGCGACGGCGACCTCGGGACGCACCCCCGTCACGCCGCCACGCGGATGATTCTTGAAATCGATCCCCCATTCGCGCGCAAACACATCGACATCAAGCGCACCGGAAATCCCTTGGTGCGACACCAGTTCAGCGACGTCAAAACCAATGCCGCCGGCGCCCAAGATGGCGACTTGTTTGCCGACCGATCGGCGTCCCAGAATGACGTCTATGTAGGAGACCACCTTCGGATGATCAATGCCCTTGATCGCCGGGCGGCGCGGCTCGATACCGGTGGCGACGATAATTTCATCGAAGCGCAGCGCGGCGAGCGCTTCGGCACCGACCCGTGTGTTCAGGCGCAGATCAATCTGATGCACATCGATCATGCGCCGGTAGTAGCGCAAGGTTTCACTGAATTCTTCCTTACCTGGAATGCGTCGGGCCAGATTGAATTGGCCGCCGATTTCGCTACCCGCTTCAAACAAGCTTACCCGATGGCCGCGTTGCGCAGCGACGGTCGCGTACGCCAGACCGGCCGGTCCGGCGCCCACCACCGCAATGCGCTTGGCAACCGCAGTCGGCAGATACTGCAGCAAAGTTTCATTGCAAGCACGCGGATTGACCAGACAACTGACCTGCTGGCGACCGCCAAACGAGTGATCCAGACAGGCCTGATTGCAAGCGATGCAGGTGTTGATTTCGTCATCACGACCTTGCAGCGCCTTCAGCACCAACTGCGGATCGGCCAACATGGGGCGCGCCAGCGACACCAGGTCGGCATGGCCGCTGGCCAATACTTGCTCGGCTACCGACGGCATGTTGATGCGGTTACTGGTGATGACCGGAATGGTCAATTCCCGGCGCAATCGGCCGGTGACCTGGGCGAACGCGGCCCGCGGCACCATGGTCGCAATAGTCGGCACCGGCGCCTCATGCCAACAAAAATGCGTGCTGACGATGCTGGTGCCGACCGCCTCGATCTCCTTGGCCAGCGAAACAATTTCATCCCAGGCCAGACCGCCCTCGAGCATATCCATAGCGGCGATTCGAAAAATCACGATGAATGGCTCGCCGACGGCCGCGCGCACCCGGCGCATGACCTCAATGGGAAAACGCATGCGGTTTTCCCAGGACCCGCCCCAGCGGTCGGTGCGCAAATTGGTCTTCTGGACCAGAAAGGTGCTGATCAAATAACCGGCTGATCCGATGACTTCGACGCCATCGTAGCCAGCAAGCTTGGCCATTGCAGCGCAGTTCGCAAAGTCGGCGATCTGTTTTTCGATGCCGGCTTCGTCGAGTTCGCACGGCTTGAATGCACCGATCCGGGATTTGACCGGCGACGGTGCCACGCAGATCTCCTTGCGCACCAAAGCACCGGAATGCAGGATTTGCAGGCATATCTTGACGTCGGCATCGGCTCTGTGGACCGCGTCGGTGATCAGGCGATGTCGTTCGGCTTCGGCCGGCGTCGATAGTTTGCTGCCGCTGCCACCCTCCTCGTTGGGCGCAATACCGCCGGTGATGATCATGCCGACACCGCCACGTGCGCGCTCGGCAAAATACTCGGCCATGCGTGGGAAACCGTTCTCGGCCTCCTCCAGCCCGGTATGCATCGAACCCATGAGAATGCGGTTTTTCAATCGCGTGAAGCCCAGATCGAGCGGTGAAAAAATATGCGGATAACGCTCCAATCCGATCATCTTCTTGAGTTCCCTTTTTATGCTTAATGTACAGCCGATTACAAAACCGGCGGCGCCATCGATACGTGCATGTTTCGCCATTCGAACCCGTCCCTGCGAGCGAATCCCCACGACTGCGAAGGCCTGAGTGTGTATAGTTTAAAGTTAACTGCAACCGACCAGGCTGGGAGCCGCAAACCATGTTCTTTTTGATTCTGGGACTTCTGATCTTCCTGGGCTTGCATTCAATTCGCATCTACGGCGAAGATTGGCGAGGCCAGCAGTTGGCACAGCGCGGCGAAGCAACTTACAAGGGCATCTACTCGACGCTCTCGGGCGTAAGCCTGGTGCTGATCATCTGGGGCTACGGTTTGAGCCGCGCAACGCCGATCGAACTCTATTCACCGCCTGGCTTTACGCGCCACCTGGCCAGCTTGCTCATGCTGGTGTCGCTGATCCTGCTGGTCTGCGCTTATCTACCCGGCACCCGCATCAAGGGGCGCCTGCATCATCCGATGGTCATCAGCGTGAAGGTCTGGGCGTTCGCCCATTTGATCGCGAACGGCCGTCTCGGCGATGTACTGCTGTTTGGATCGTTCCTCGTCTGGGCGATTTTCGATCTGCGCGCCGCCAAGGCGCGTGATCGTCGCGAGGGCAACAGCTACGCGCCAGGGTCGTGGAATCGTGATGGCATCGCGGTGGTTATCGGCGGAGTTGTTTGGTGGTTGTTTGCGCGCTACGCGCACCTCTGGCTGATCGGCGTCTCACCGATGTAGTCGGCGACTAACGAGGACTCAGCACAAACGATTTGACGGCCATCAGATCGCCGATCTTGCGCAAGGGCACTTGCAGCGTTTGACGTTTTTCAGTCGCCGTATTCTCATTCCAGATGACCGTGATTCGGGTGGTGATGACCGGCTGCTGACGGGTGCTTTCATCAAAGTGATAGCCCGACGAACCAAAGTTTCCCCAATAATTGACAAAGAGGCTGTAGCTGCCGGGCACGGGTGCTATGGTCGAGAATATTTCTGGCCCCGCACCGTCAACGCTGTCGACATCAAAGCCGCCGCCACCGTTGAGAACCGGTGCCGCCCAGAAGGCATGTTGTCCGTCCGGCGTCAGGACATGAAGATCGACCTCGGCTTGCGGATCGTCCCAGGTCATGACAATCCGCAAGCGGGCGGCCGCCTTGCCCGAATTGGCCTCCAGAAACTGGCTGCGCTTGAGTACTGTCCCGTTTGATGACTTGATCTCGATATTGTTCGAACCCTTGCCAAACGCCCACGGACGTGCGAAACGCCCGTGCTCATCGGTGTACAAGGGCATGGCGTTACCGTTGACGATCAGGCGCGCGGGTTGGCTGCCGTCGTTTCGATTACCTTGCGTGCGTTTGAGCTCACTGATGATTCGTCCTCGAATCAGCGAACGATTGCGTTGACCACCGCGATCGACGGGGCCGGCCGGATAGGCATAGGTCAACTCCTCCGATGCTTGCAATGTTGCCGAATAATTCCAGCCACCGTGTGGGCCGCCGTAGTCCAGGCCAGGCGGCTTTGCCTGGGCGAACGCACTAACCAGCGGCACCATCAATGCACCGAGGACGACCAGAACGCCGATGATTTTTGGGACTCTCAATACGCCCAAGATAGCGCGCAGCATACCGTCAGTAAACAAATGAACGCACCAGCATGAGTTCACCGGGCTTGCGTAGCGGTACCCGGAAAATTTGACGCTTTTCATGCAGGCTGCCCTCCCGGGTCACGATCGCCACTTCGGCAATGGTCAGCGCATCCTGGATTTCGCCAGCACCGAAATAATTGACATACACATGGTAAACACCTTTGGCCGGCGCCGGTGCCGCCCAGATCTCCGGCCCGTAGCCGGTGGTGACATCGACGTCCAGAGCGCTGCCGTCAGGCAAGATGCGGTCGCCATAATACGCATGGCCACCGCTGGGTGTGATGACATGCAGATCGAGATCGGTATTCTCGCTACTCCACGACAACACGACGCGCAGACCCGGAACTATCCGGCTGTTCCCTGACCCGCTGCCGGCGTCATAGAACTGTACGGCCTTGCGGCCCGGCGAATCACGTTCGGCACCTGTTGCACGTACCTCCAGGGAATTCGATCCCGAACCAAACGCATAGGGTCTATTGAACGCACCGCGCTCGTCGAGCGCCAGCGGCATGGCCACGCCATTGGCGACCAAGGTCGCCGGGCGAATGCTGGACGCCGTCGTCGACTTGCGTGTATTGGCAATACGTCGCTCGATGCCTCGGCCGATCTGACCACGAATCAGCGCTGGCGCCGAAATGCAGTCGCTGTTGACCGAGTTGGCCGGGTAGTTCACTTCCTGCACAAAGCGACTACGCAAATCGGCTGAAGAACGCCAGCCGCCTGTGGGTAGATCGATGGTGGTTTGCGCGATCAAATTCGAGCAGGTCGCGAGACCCAGACCCAATGCGAGATTGGCGATGGAATTCATAATGCACTCATACGTCAAATCCCATGTTGGTCGATGTCATCGCGAACTCACCGATACCTGAGGAACAGCCAACGAATTGATAAGAACACGCGCCCAACGTTCCGCGAAGAGTTCATCGCTGCCGTTCGGATGACGGGCGAAGGCCAGATGGATGAATTCGTGAGCGAGTGTCAGTCTTCCTTCATAAGTTTGCCATTGGCGAAGATAAATACTCGAGCGGCGCAAGTCGACATACGGATGGCCAAAGTCCAAGGTACATATTCGCAAGGATGGCGGCATCTCGAAACCGGGCTCGCGCACTAACAGGCGTTGCCATCGGGTCATCGCCGTCGCCATGAATATTTGTGCCTCGGCGATCGGCCTGCATTGGCTGTTGGCGTCCATAACCATCAGACTGGCATCGGGCCAGTTTTCGCGAAGTATGGCGGTAAAGGACAGCCCGCGTTCGCTCTGCGCTTGCGCCGCTTGCCAGGACATGACGCCCTTTGTGGCTTGATCGCGGTGATAGCGCACCGCTGTGCCGCTTAAAATCAATTCATCAGTGGCAAGTGCCGCCGCCCGTGCGGATCGACTTGCCGGGTTCATGCTAACCCGTTGAGTTCGACTGTCGTCGGCTATTCGATAACAACCGGCCTCGAAGCTCGCGTTCTGGAGCAGGTAAGTTCGCGCTGTGACCGCCAATGCCTGGGCCGCCTGTGTTGATCGCGCATCGGCTTCACGATCAATCACCCGGCCGATATATTCGTTGAGTGTGAATCGACCGCTCAGCGAGGGTCTGCTGGCATCGTTAACGGCGCCGGGAAACCGCACTGATCGGCTGCTTTGCTCAAGCATGATCTCGCCGGCAGCAGGCGCCGCGTTCAATTCAACCGTCTGACCGTTCTCAAGTTTGACTCGATAACGTCGAGTCAGAATGCCGTCGCTGGCAATTTGGCGCGAATCGGCATCAAGCACCGCCCTGATCGGATAGCGCGTCAGAAAGTCGACGCGAACGCACGGACCGGAGGCGGCAATTTTGTCGACTCTCGGCAAGACCTGACCCGCCTGCCCGGCCAGTCTGTTCAGCACCGCACGACTGGTACCCTGCCCGCCCAGCCAGAACGGTGTGCCGTCGGCCAGCCAGCCGGCCGCGCCGCCAGCGAGGCGCCTTTGATTTGCGGATGCGCCCAGGAAAAAGTCTTGAAACGGGTGCCGCTGCCCCAAGCGGCAAGGACCGCGCCCCCGGCGCTATTGAGCGTGGACGGCGCCAGCGCCGATCGTGCCGACTGCCTCGAAGGCTCGGCAATCGCATTCAAACCCGCCATGATCTGGGAGATCGACAAATGGGTATCTGGCTTTAACTGCGCCAGGTTCTGCAGCCACGAGGGCGCATGCAGCGGTTGCCAGTGTTGGCGCCAATCGGCCTCGCGAATACCCAGCCGGGTCGGCTCGAAATAGTTTCCGCAGGAGCGCGACAATGCCGCGCTGCGATCAATTTGCTCGCCCGGATCACAACAATATTCATCACCGCTCGTGCGGCCGCGCGCTGAAGAGTCACATCGGTAGGCCGACTCCTGGGCATTCGTGCCTAGCAGATAAGCAAAGACAAAGAGTTTCCAGGTGCTGCCCAAAGGTACTTCGGAGGGTACGCTGGCTGATCCCTCCAGGCGATGCACGCTAGGGGATTCGCCGGCAGGCTGCCAAGCAAGCCAGGCATCCTTGGCAGTGCCGGTGGCCGGGGCGCTGAGCAGCAGCACCATCGCGATTGCCATCGCCAGCGCCAACGGCAGCCTGGTCGGCGAGCTTTCCGGTTGCCTGTCCAGATTTGTCAGTTGAGTCACCTTCTACTAATTGACCACGAGCATGCGCTCAAGGGATTGATCGACGCTTTGTTCATGCGCGACTTCACCGGGTTGGTACATCAAATGAAAGCGGGCGCGCGGCACGGTGTAGCTTCCTTTCTGGCTGAATCGGAGCAAATGAGTCAGGGTCAAGGGCGCATCGCGCAACAATTGCACCGGCACCACATAGCCGGTAGCTGTCGCCTCACCGAGCGCACGATTCAAGGGCGTCACCTCCTTGCTGCCCGGAAACTGCACGGACAATCCCCAGGTCGACGCTTCCATGCTGGCCCCGGGTGGTAGCGCAACCTGGACCAAGCCCTGTTGCAACACGCGCCGGGCGCCTGGTTTGAGTTCAATTTGTTCGAGATACAGCTCACGCGTCGACAAAGGTTCGGATTCAGCCACAGGGATCAAGCTGAACTGACTGGTGCGCGTGGCAAACTCCGAAGCAGCAGTCCGAGCCTTGCTGTTGCCGCTGCTGCTGCTCGTGTTGCCTTTGCTGTCACTGTCTTTCTTGGGTGCAGGTTCCAGGCGGGACTGTAGCTTCAGGCGATAAAGCTGTCGGCTCATACTGACGGCGAGATTCCCGGGCGCCGATTCCGGCATCTCATAGCTGATCACCGCAGCAGTGCCGACATCTGTGCCGGCTTGCGCCCCGGCTTTGGTGGAAAGAGCGGCCGGTACCGAAACACCTTCAGGCAGACGATAAGTAGCGTGCCCGAATAAATTGGAGTGCCTGATCCACGGGGCGTCGAGCGTCGCCTGCACCGAGGCCCCGACACCCTTTTGCACGCCGCGCTGGTAGAGCCAGACCAGCGCAATCGCGCGGTCGAGCGTGGCACCGTGCACCGCCATTTTGGGGAGTAGCTTGTCGGCCTCACCGTCTGGCGCCTTGCCGGTCAACACGAGCAAGGCACGCGCCAGTGGCACGTTCGACGCTAGTAGCGTCGCTTGTGCGCTGGCAAGAATGGCCGCATCGATCCCCGGCAAATTGTTACCCGTCGTACTTTTACCCGTCGTACCGTTACCCGCTGTATTGCCATTCGCCGTATGTTGAGCGAGTACCAGACCGAATGCATAAACCAGTTCACTGTCGAGTGCGCCCAGCGGCAAACTGTCGTCAGCCGCGATCGGGCTGTTACGCATACCCGCCTGGCTGCCGCTAGCCGCCTGCAACGCTTTCGCCAGGTCTTGCGCGAGCTTTAAATTCAATGACGTCACAGGTAGACCCATTTGCGCCATGAAGTGCAGCATCAGCGCGCGTTGTGCAAGCGGCGCTTTGAAACCGCTGCTGGCGTAAACCTCCTGTAATCGTTGCCAGTGTTCAGCGGGCAATGACTGTTTGAGCGCCTGATTGGCGAGCCAGTCGGCGTAGTAGGCGTACACCGTAATGAACGGATCTTCGCTGGTGTCTTTGCCCCACCAGCCGAATCGGGCATTGGCACCTGCCATGAATGACAGGCGCACGCGAGCGGTGGCCAGCCGTTGACTCAGTTGCGCAGACAGCGCCGCCTGATCCGATCGCAGCGACGCCAGCAGCAGCGCCATCGGTAGCATTCGGCTCGCCGTTTGTTCAACGCAACCATACGGATAGTCAATCAGGTCCTCGGCGACACGACCAAATTGCGCAGCCGCATTGCTCATCAAACTGACGCTCACTCGACTCGCCTGGGCTGGCAGCTTGATTGCCGAGTCAATCGCCGGATCGATGATGGCTGAGGACTGACGCATGAATCGAGTGGGCCGCACGGCCACCGGCGCAACCAGGGCGTCCAGTGTCTTGCCCTGATTCATCAGACTGAGTTTGATCGACGCCGTACCGCCGTCCGGATCGCGCTTTAATGCATCGATGGCCAGCGCAACAAAGTTGGCGCCCGGCTTGGCCATAAATTTTCGATCCTGACTCAAACCAGCGCCTCGTGCCGACAGCACCACTTCCTGCGCCGTCTGCGTATTGTTGAAGACCGCCACGCTGGCGATCGGCGCGTCGCCCGCGCGCATCCAGTCGGGGCTGGTCCATTTCACATAGAAAGGTTTGTCCGACAGCAGATGCGCTGACTTTTGCCCCACGGTACCGTTCGCATCAAAGCCACGCACGGTAATACGCCAACGGGTCAGGGACTCGGGCACCCGGAACTCGAAGCG
>JANLTP010000180.1:0-6248 GCA_031363055.1 Burkholderiales bacterium
ACGGTAAAACCACCGTAAGGGTCGAAACGCTGTCAACGGTGGTGACGCAGATTTCGAAGAGTTTGGTGAACGCCAAGCTGATTCAGGTGCCGTTCCAGATGCGCGATTTACGTCGGACCTGCGAGACCATGCTGGCTGCGCTCGGCGTCACCAAGGATATTCGGGCGCAGTTGCTCAGTCACGGACTATCGGGCGTGCAGACGGCGAACTACGACCGGCACGACTACATGAACGAGAAGCGCCAAGCTTTGGTGGTCTGGCAGGCGAAGTTGGAAGAGATCACGACCGAGAAGAACGGTCGGGCGAAGGTGATCGCTGGCGCGTTCCATGCTGTCCGTAGTCGATAGGACATTGTCTCAACATCGACACTAATCGGCACCAGCATAATCTGTGAGAGTTCGGACCTGATCGTTCGGACAGCGTCCGATTACCAGGAAGCTGAAGCCTGTGCTTGGCGAGAAAGCAGCCGTCCGAGTCGGGTCTGTCCAACCGGCCGAAAACGACCCACAGCGGCCGGTCGTAAGAACCGGAAGCGGTCATTCAGTATCCGGCCATGCGCCAACAGCGCAGAGGTCATGGACTCGGAAGGCGACCACGATGCCGAGAACTGGGAAATAGAGTGCTAACGTTTTAGACCATCGGCCAGAACGGCCAACTTATTGTCGGGTGGGGCCGTTCACGGTAAGGTCGCTGTATCCACAGTCAAGTTGCCAAATTGCAGCTTCTGAATGCGCGTCAGATTATCTAATCCACCTACATTTGAAGATGGGCGCACCGTCACTTGCGAGCCGGATTTTCCGATGATCCAATCCGCGCGATTCCCTGGGTAGACAACGGTGTTTATGCCTAGGCCGCCGTCGATTCGGCAATCAGGGTCGCCGATGGCGCGATAGATTGTGTCGTTGCCGGCGAAGGTGCGAATATTCCTGCTGCCTTTGCGAGTCGCCAAAGTCAAATCGCGCTGGAAGTCGGTGCTCAAGTTGTAGCCCAATGCAAAATTGACAAATACGCTGCCGGAGTTCTTGAGGTTTGATCGGTTCTTGGTGGACACCCCTGCAACGTAGTTGATACGTCCTTCTTTCGTACGGTAGGGGTAGAAGCCAAACACTCCAGTCGTGAGTTGGGTGCTCGGCACTTGCGCCTGCGCATAATCGGCTACCTTAACGCGGAAGCCGTCAAACTCGCTGTGCAGCGCCGCATACAAACGCCCGGTGCCGTCGTTGACCAGCAAGTAGCCCGATGATAGAAACATCGAGTCAATGCCACTGCCGTCGATGTCGGCCAGTCGTACCGAGTAATCCATGCCTCCTTGAACCTTGTCATACTCAGGCTTGAGAGTGTCCGTTTCGTCAGTGAAGGTCATGCCGCCGCGATTTATCAGGAGCTGATAGACCGTGCGTTGCCCGCCTTTGGAGGAGCTCCAGATTTCCTGACCGGCCAGAATATCCGGCAGACCGTCCTGATTCAGATCAGTGCTCCATAACCGCGACGTGTGGGTCTTGGAATAGGGATCCCATTGGCTGACGAAGCTGGCGTATTCGGGTTTGTCATTGAAGTAAGGCTTGGGCAGAAGCGTCGGCGGCAAGACGACCTTGCCGCCGACGTACTTGTACGCGTAGTTCTGCATCGGGCTGTTCGGCGCATAAGGCACGCCAGGCCCGCCAGCTGAATCGCCGATGATGATCCAGTCATCGGTGCCGCCGCTGAACTGGCCGGCCAGCACGGACATGCCGCTTAGGTCGCCCAAACTCAGATCGACGGCGAAGTTGCTGCCGTTCCACGTATAAATGACGTTGAACCCCGGCCCTTGGCCGCCGTTCCCACTGCCGCCGAACGACTTCGACAGGATTGCCTTTCGGGCCCCCAGCGTTACGAGGCGAGCGTCGTGATTCATCACGCTGTCGGGCAGCACAAGCTTGTCGAAGCGGCCGTCGGCGCGCGACATGAACGCTGTGCTCGACATGGCGATGAACGGACTTTCATTGTGTGCCGGAAAGACGACGTCGTCGCGCCCGTCGCCATTGAAGTCAGCCACGATGACCGAGCCGGCGCCGTTCGTCATCGCGTCACCGAACAGCGTCGAGGTCGCGTCCGTCAGCAGACCATTGCTCTGCTGTTGCAGAACCACTGCCCGCACCGGAGTCACGGTCGCACCTGTGGCGGACCCCGTGTAGGCCCAACCGGAGAGAGCCACCCCCTCCAGCTGATCCGGACCGGCCTTGACGACGTGCCAGACCGGGCCGATCAGGGAATCGGTGCCATTGTCGATCGCCACCCAGTTCCCAGCCATTGACAATCGATTGTCTGAAGAAGAGGAAGATCCGCCGCCTCCGCATGCTCCTAATGCAAAGAACAACACCGTTGAAATTACAAAACGTCTCATTGACAACATCCTCTTTCAGAGCGCCCTTGTACGCGGTTCAAATAACACGGAGCGCGCTACCATTGCACAAGCGCAAGAAGTCCTGCAGCTGCTCCAGAGCCACCGAACCGCGATCGAGACAACGGACGTTCGCGGCCAACCGATCGAACACTGGTCTACTGCGCGACAGACAGGCCATAGATCGAGTCCATCGAAACGATCCTGCCCTGAAAGGGTGCGATCCAGTTGATCCACTTGCTGCCATTCGAGTACGGCTGATTGCCAGAACGTATATATGGGACGCTGCTGGCTAGAGCCGGGTAGGAGATCCGTTGCACGGCAGCGCCGCCGTAGAAGTTATCGCCCGCGTCGATCGTTCTGCACAGGTAGATGTTGCCCGCGGTAAACACGATATCCATCGCAAAGCCGTAGCCGGTCGCTGAAGGCAGCACGAGAGGCGGCAACGCCGCGAAGTTGCCATTGCCGTCATTCTTCAGGATCGTGGCCGGCCAAGTGCCTGACTGCTCGTGTCCACCGAGGAACAGGTCGAGCACGCCAGCTCCAGCGAGGTCGAGCAGTTCGGCCGCGAAGATCTGCTTATTGCTCACGCTACCGGGCAGTCGGGTGGTGTCCGCCGTGAACGTTCCGTTCTTGTTGTTGATCAAAAAGTAGGGTTTGCTGAAGCTCGTAACCACGAGATCCGGGAACCCATCGCCGTTGATATCCGCTGCTGACGCGCCGTGAAAGAAGCCGGTGAACGGCAGTGTGATGTTGCTGTACCTGCCACCCGGCTGGGACATCAGAAGATGCGGCATCTCGCCCGGGAAGGGGGCCGCGTCGAACCCGTGACATGCGAAGAATACATCGGGTCTGCCATCGAGATTGAAGTCGCTGACAAGCGCCTTTCGCGGATGCAGGCATCCTACCGTGTCGGCCAGCAAGTCGCTCGTCTTGTCGACCCACTGCCCATTCTGGCTCTTGTAGAAGTGAATCCGGCCAAACTGACTGCTTGTCGTCGGGTCATTGAACTTGTAGTCCAGGGTGTGGGTGACGAGCGAGTATTCACCTTCCTGGAAGAAGTCTGCATATGCCGCGCTGTTGCTACTCGAGACTTCCCTCGGCAACGCACGGGACCCGACGATTTCGGCGGCTATAGCCTTGTTGGCGTAGGACGAGCTCTTGACGGAAAGTGGAGCAGTTGGCCCCACCGGGGCGGCCGCGGTCGATGCACTGCCGCCGCCGCATCCGAACAGAAAGAATGAGGCAGCCGCGAGAAGAGTCACCTTGAGCATCCCGGGTATCCTGTCCACGCAAGGTTCCTCGCGTCCACACATCGTCAGCGACAACGGTAAAATCCGACCCACGAGCCACCATGGATGCTCCGGCTAACGGCAGTATAGAACCGGTATCTTGCCAAGACCATCGCCACCATTCCAGTTTCGGTGCCTTGGGAACACCCGAGCCTACCCTTGAGAAAGGCAAAACGGTCGCCTGCTGAGCGCTTCGTAAATGTCTGTCGACCGATTCGCCTGATGGAGGTTGGTGGATTGGCTTGGCGCGCTCCACCACCGGCTGCTTCTGGCCGAACTTGCCCGGTCGCGGCGTATCAGTTCTGCGCTTCTGAATGACCGGTCATTGAAACGCCGACATTCGAGCTGCGTCGCATCAGACGCCCGCGGCCGACCCAAAGGAGTCAGTCTGTCCGGGAAAGCGGGTCAACTCCAGTACAGCCGTTTCGAGAAATAGAAATGTCGGCCGTACTGGGTCGCTGAGGCTAGTGAATTTTTCCTGACGAGGTTGGAGGAGCGCTACTGCACCGCTCGTTTCGCTGCGGCTTTTGCGTTGCGTCCGTGCCGCTTCGCATTGGCTTTATGTACAGCCGCCTTCGCGTTGTGAATCGTCTTGGTCGGCTGGTTGCTTACCGCGCCCTTTATGTTCTCGCTCGCTTGTCGCGCAGTGTCGGCGGATGCCTTACCCGCTTCTTTCGCCGCCGTGCCTGCTTGGGCATAGACGCCTGTAACACAGAAAAGACTAAATATCGCTGCGGCTGATCGTTTCATTGCATTTCACTCTCAAATTGTTGCGGATTTACGTGCGCTTTAGCTTCGGCAAGTCTCCACAATACTTTCTGTTGGATTCAATTTCTCGAGGCTCCATTGATCGCAAATTCACTACGCACCTTATTTGAGCGTCTTAAGAGATCGTCTCGTGATTCGCTTCTATGACGCTGGATGTTAGGGGAGGAATACAAGAATCTCTGTAGGGCAATGTCTAACGTTGTCGTAGGCAAAATCGCCTAGTGCGCATCAGGATACGCCGAATAACTGGAGATTGCTGAACATCGTATTTGTCTAAGGTTCTCAAGCGTTCAGAGATCAACTAATTGAAGCGCAGGATTTGTCGCAACAGGCGGTTTTGAGAAGTATTGCCGGCAAAACGAACGTAACAACGAGTGTCCGCTTCTGGCCGATATCACCCCGTCCGGTGGCGGCAAGCCTGCACTTTCGAATGACCGTTAATCGGATGCCGACGCTCATGTTGCCGTGCGAGAAATGCGCGCTTTCGACCCTAAGCGGAAGTAGCTCGATTGAGGAAGCAGCCGCTCAACGTCCGGCTTGACGCGCGCCCGCTTCGCTGTAGTCGCTGTCCAAGCCGCGGTTAGAGAGCATTATTGTAGTGGGGCCACAACCGCGCCGCGTATCCCAGCTCTTTTCAGCGCCGCTTTGACAAGCCCCTCGGACTTCGCCTCCTCAACGAATTTGCGCGCGTAGGCCATTCCGAGGTCCCGTCCCTTCGGTATAGCCATAACCACTTGGTCGGTGGCAAAACGACCGTCGAGAACTCGGAAATCGGGCAACTGATCCGTGATTTCGAACAGGGTTGACTTGCTGGCAGCAAGTACGTCTGCTCTCCCGGATTTCAACATCTCTAATGCGCCAGCGACGCTCGATCCTCGCACGACTGCGGCATTTTTTAGCACGCTAGAAAGAAAGATATCGGTCCCGCCCTTCTCCTGCACGGCAACTCGAATCCCAGGCCGATCCACATCAGCCGCCGTTGAGATGGAAGAGCCGGCAGGGATGAGGTAGCCGCGTTCGATTTCCACGTGCGGCGCGGTGAAATCCATCTCCTTTGTCGGCGCAGCACCCACTGAAAGGAAGGCGACGTCCCATTGGCCGGATTTCGCGCCACCGACGACGGCCCCACTTGACGGGTACACGACCGGTTCAAACGGAACCCCCATGCGCCGGGCCAACTCTTTTCCGAGGTCAAATCCGACCCCTTTCATCTCACCCGATGCGGAGTCGCGCATCACGGATAAGGGCGCTCCGAGGTATAGCCCAACGCGAAGCTTGCCAGCAGGGGCCAAGGCCTGTCGCGCTTCCGGAGTGGGCGCGGTGTGGATGCCCGCACAGCCCGTAAGAAGCAATCCAAGTACCGTACTTACCAGCCATTGAGTTGTACGCAGTGTGTCTTCCATTGATCTAGTGTTGCTCTCTAACGTGGTGTTCAGCGGCTGCTGCTTGCAGCCGTCCGCGGCAACACAGGGTTAGGCTGCACTCGTCCGCGCCGAAGCGCAACGATAAGAGCGATCAGCCAATTGCATCGCATCACGGCGCGATGCGTTCCATGCCTTTGTCTTTCATTACCATGCCGGCCTCCGGGGCTCGGAGGAATTCAATGAGCGCCTTAGCCGCCCCTGGATCCTTTGCGCCGGTAGCGATTGCCGCCGTGAAAAGAGCGGAACTTTCTAGCGCTCCGGGTATAGGCCCCGCCAGTTCGGCGCCAAGCACCGGCAGGATGTTGCTGATGAAGGTAAAGCCCAGCTCGGCCTCCCCATCGGCAACGGCCTGTGTCACGTGCCCGCCTTTCTGCAGCTTGGTCT
>JANLTP010000095.1:0-73778 GCA_031363055.1 Burkholderiales bacterium
ATGCTCGGCCGCATGTCGGTATCGTTGTCGGTCAACCCGGCCCTGCCCGTCAAAACGCTGCGTGAATTGACCGACTATGCGCTTGCCAATCCTGGCAAGTTGAACTTCGCATCGGTGGGTGCACTGGACACCTTACTGGCCCGCATGTTGATGAAGGACTCCGGGATTGCGATGACCCAAGTCAATTACAAAGGCCCGGTGCAGTCGATGCAAGACGTGATGGCTGGCGTCATTCAGATCGGCATCAACCCGATCGGTGCTCACATCGAGTTGGCCAAAGGTGGTCGCGTGCGCATGTTGACCGTGTTCGGTGCTGAACGGGACCTGGGCGCCCCGGATGTGCTGACCACGACCGAATCGGGCTTTCCCGGTGTCAAATTCAACGGAATGTGGTTAGGCCTTTTCGGCCCCAGCAAGATGCGGCGTGATCGACTCGATTTGATTGCAACCGAAGTCGATAAAGCGCTCAAGCGAGCCGACGTGCGCGAGAAGTTGGTGGCTCGGATGCTCAAGCCTGAAGGTTCCTCGCCCGAGGCGATGGGGGCGATCCTCAGTGCAGACCTCGAGCAGTGGGGCAAATTCGCCATGGACAACGGATTGGTGCAGGCTACGAAATGAACGGCGCTTTGCATGCCAGGCACCAACGCAAGAACTCGCGGCGAGTCGACATGAAACCAATCCTGTACGCATGCATGGCGCTCCTATGCCTGGCGACTCACGGCAGTATTCATGCACAGGTATTTCCCAACAAACCGGTACGAATCCTCGTCGGGGTGTCGGCGGGCGGTGGTGTCGACCTGGCCTCGCGCATCGTAGCGGCCAAGTTGAGCGAATTCTGGGGGCAGCAAGTGGTGGTCGAGAATCGACCCGGCGCCGCCGAGATGCTCGCCGTGGAAGCGGTTGCCAAATCGGCGCCAGATGGCTACACGTTGCTCTCGTGCAATATCGGCACGCATGCGATCAGCCCGGCCTTGGTCAACAAGGCCGGCTTCGACCACATCAAGGATTTTGCGCCGATTACATTGTTCGGCACCAATCCGCTGGTTCTGGTCTCGAACCCCGCGCTACCTGTGACGACGGTCAAGGAGTTTGTTGGCCACATCAACGCCAATCCCGGCAAAGTCGCCATTGCGTATGGCGGCCTGGGTACCTCACCGCATTTGACGACGGAGTTGTTTCGATTGACCACACAAGTTAATGCCGTGCTCACTCCGTACAAGGGCGGGTCGGCGGCGCTGGCGGATTTGCTGGGCGGCCACATACAGGCCATGTTCGACGGCTTGTCGACCCAGTTGGCGACGATCAAGACCGGCAAGGTACGTGCGCTAGCGGTGACCTCAGCCAAACGCAGCAGTTATCTGCCTGACACGCCGACGCTTGTCGAATCAGGTGTGCCGATCGAGGTCACGGCCTGGTACGGTTTCTGTGCGCCTGCGGGTGTACCGAAGCCGGTGCTCGATAAACTGCATAGCGACATGGTCAGAGTGCTCGGCGTGCCGGATGTGCGTCATCGTCTGGAACAGTTGGGCATGGACGTCGAGCCACCATCGCCAGAACAGTTTTCCGCTCTCATCAAGTCCGAAACTGCTAAGTGGGCTAGGGTGGTCAAGGAGGCGCGGGTTTCGCTGCAGTGAGCGATTTGCGACCCACTCCAAATACGCGCAACACGTATTGCTGCAGGCACTCGCCCCGAAAGAGCATTTTCGACTTTGCTGATGCGTCGCTCTATTGGCTCGCTACAAAGATCGGCTAACTTTTCTTCGCGTAGGCTGAACACCAACCGGCGGTCAACACCGGCTTGGGCATTTGCGGACAGGGGCCAGCCGCGATGCCGGGCTTGCCTTGAAAACTCGTGCAATTTCCGCAGCTTTGTCCGGCAGCAAAATTCGGATACTTGGTGTTATCGATCTTGCTCGCGTCGGCCCGGTAGCCCAGGGCCCGCGCCTTGGGATCTTTCTCATCGGTGACCGGACCGGCCATTGCCTGCGCGAGCGGGGCGCTGGCCAGTGCGATGAGGCTGACGCTGCCATGAATAACGAAGAGTCGACGATCTGATTGCATAATTTGTCTATCCTGATTCTGATACTGCTGGATACTAAACCCGGCGCTCCGTCCTTTCGACCAGCCTGTCGGGCTGCTAGCTATTTCAAACGTCAAAGTGCTTTTCGCTGCATCGCTTTGATCGCCAATTCCGTGCGTGATCGCGCGTGCAGTTTGTCCATGATACGGCTGGTATAGTTTTTGATCGTCCCTTCGGCCAACGAAAGTGCCTGCGCAATTTCCTTGTTCGAGTGGCCTTGTGCGATCAAACCGAGCACACTCTCCTCGCGCCGGTTCATCCGAACATCTTCGTGACGAGCCACCTCCGGCAACGCATGAGTCGCGCTTGAACGAATCTCCAGCGCGATGGGCTCATCAGTCACAACCACGTTCGATGCTGGCGGTGCGCGCCGTAATTCCTCCATCACCTTTCGGGCGATTGCTGGCTGCAATCGCGTTTCTCCTCGGTGTACAGCTCGTATCGTCTCGATCACTTCGTCTTCGCCAGCATCTTTAAGCAGATAGGCTTGTGCGCCAGCCCGGATCGCATCGAATACCAATTCGTCGGTGTCGTAGGTGGTGAGCACAACCACCTGGGTTGCTGGATGCTCACCCGTAATAGCGCGGGTAGCCGCGACTCCGCCCATCACGGGCATCTTCATATCCATCAGCACGACGTGTGGCCGCCATTGCCGGGCTAAGGTGACGGCTTCCTCGCCATTGGCGGCTTGGGCGACGACCTCAATGTCATGTTCGAGGCCGAGCATCAGAGCCAGTCCGCGACGAATCAGCGGTTGGTCATCGACAACCAGAACGCGAATCGGCGATTCCGGCGTCCGGGGAGATGAATCCTCATTGACTTCGAATTCCATACAAGCGTCTTTCCTGGCTTTCAACAGTCTAACTGGCATTCGACGCGCTCGCGTTAGACGATCCGAGACCCAATCAGCGAGAATTGACGGATGAAAAACTTATTTGAACGCTCAAAACTGAGCCGTTTTTTGGCCTACGCCGACCCGCGCTACAGCCTGGCTGCGCGACTCGGTTGGGCCCATGTTTTGATCTCGTTGATCGCTGCCCTGGCCGCCAGTTGGTGGTTTGCGCAGGTCTCTCGTTACCAACTCGAAGATCGCGCCGGCAACGCACTACGCCAATACGCGACCCAGATTTCCAATGAAATTGATGCGCATTTAAATACTCAACAGCGATTGTTGATGACCTATTCGACCGCACTGGCAGACTTGACCGAAGGCGAGCGACGGCTTCGAAGCGGTCAATTGCTGCAAACTTTTCGAAGAGATCTGCCCGAATTTGACTGGATCATTCTCGTGAATTCCGCCGCTGAAGTCATAGCACTGGACGGAGATCGCGACGCCAGGCAGGCAATCCGTACTGAGCCTTGGTTTATTGAAGGCATGCGCGCGCTCTGGGCTGATGACTTGAGTTGGCGTCGCTACGATCAACCTCTGTCGAATCCATCTTCCGGTTTTCTGACCATG
Source organism: Burkholderiales bacterium (assembly GCA_031363055.1). GTDB lineage: Bacteria > Pseudomonadota > Gammaproteobacteria > Burkholderiales > Burkholderiaceae_E > JANLTP01. Next base: position 3,540 of record JANLTP010000095.1, read on the forward strand.
TCGGCGCCGGTTCGTGACGCTGCAGGAAATATTAATGGGGTGTTGGCGGCCCAACTGAGCCTGACCTGGGCACGATCGTTGGGCACCGAATTAAGCGATAGCCTTCGAGCACGTGCATCGGTAGAGACCCTGGTGCTCAACCAGTCGGGATTGGTTCTTTTTGGGCCTGCGCAATTATTGGGAACTCGCATTGCCGGGCAACCGTCGGCCGAGATCGGCGAGGCGATGCGGGCCCTGCGAGTGGCCAGAGATGGCGGGTTAATTCGACGAGAGGTCGCGCCGGCGGGTTACTCGATCAACCATTGGCCGGACGGCGTCAACTATGTCGCCGGTTGGGCGCTCTCGGACGGCTATGCCGGTTTTCCGGGCTTGGGATGGGCTGTTTGGGTCCGAGAACCCGAGTCGGTTGCGTTTGCATTCGCGCGCACTCAGCAACGGCGAATTTTGACGCTGATTTTGTTGGCTGGATTGATTATTGTCGTTGTTGGTTTGTCGGTGACCCGACGATTGACTCAGGAGCTTTCGAACATCGCGCAGTCTGCCGACGAGATTCGTGCGGGTCATCGAACTCAACTCGCGGTGTCAACCCGCAATGACGAAGCGGCTCGGATTGGACATTCGCTGCAGGGGCTGCTCGATAACCTTCAAGCTAGAACCCATTCGCTGGAGCGCTTGAACCTGGAGCTTGATGCTCGCGTCAATGCACGCAGTCGCGAAGTTGAGCGTTTGGCCGACGAAAATCGGCACGCGGCGGTGGTTCGAGAACGCTTGCGCTGGGCCCGCGAAATGCATGACACGCTTGCACAATCGTTAATGTCGCTCTTGACCCAAATTCGTCTGATGCGCAGACTCGCTTTGTCTGATCCTGATTCATTGCCTGAGGAAATATCGCGAGCTGAGGCGGCGGCGCTGGCCGGCCTTCAAGAGGCGCGCCAAGCGATTTTGCAACTACGTCATCAGGCGGTCCGCGATATGGGTATCGGACTCGCGCTTGAGCAATTAGCATCTCGCGTTTCGGAGCGATGTGGGTTCATCATTCGCACCGAAATTGATCCCGAATTGGCGGGTCTCGCTGACTCTCGCGCAGAGGCGATTTTTCGAATCTCTGAGGAAGCGCTGCGCAATGTGGAGCGACACGCCCATGCACGGACGGTTGGCCTCAGTCTGCAACTAATGCCAGCCTCGAGGGCGGCGGAATCGGACACGGCGAAATCGGATGTGGCGAATTCGGATGCAGCGGAGTCTGACGCGGCGAAAATTGTGCTGGACGTATCCGATGACGGCATTGGATTTGATGGCCATCGAAGCCAGGAGCCAGGACACTTTGGCATCGAAGGTATCCGTGAGCAGGCTGAACTGATTGGAGGACGGGTGACGATTGAATCCGTCGCTGGCGAAGGGACACGAGTTACCGTTTCGCTTTTGCTGTGACACCCACCTGAAACCGCTCTCAAGTGACCAAGTCGTGACCAAATGATTACTTTTGGCACTATCTTGACCGCACACGCCTATCGATAATTCGGTATCCCCACTTGATAACACGGCAGAACGGCTATGCCGCTCTCTCGATACCGATGCGTTTCTGTGAGTTCAGTAAGGCTGAGATTTTCCCAATGATTCGAGCGATACGCTTGAGGTTCCGTCGATTCCCTGTGCTTGCAGGCGTGATGCTTGTTGTGCTGATATCGCCTGCAAACGCCCAATCTGCAAGCGCTCAATCTGCAAGCGCCCAATCTACAAACGCCCAGTCAGTGCGTACTGAGGAGCCGCTGACCTGGGAAGACGCAGTGAAGCAGTTGTTGGCCCGAAATCCTGATGCTGCGCTGGCCGAAGTCGCCGTGGCGGCAGCCCGCGCCGATCTCCAACGAGCGAGCGTGCGACCCAACTCGCAGCTTACCTTGGGCGACAGCGGTTGGCGAAGGGCAGGACCTGCGTCGTCTGACGCCAGCTTGAGCGCCCAGATCGATCAAGCCTTTGAGCGTGGTAACAAGCGCGGGCTACGGATCGACGCGGCGCGCGCTCAGATAGACGCCGTCGGCGATGAATCGAACGATATTCGCCGTCTGTTACTGCAATCGTTGGCTGAGACTTTTGCCGACGTCGCTGCGGCGGGCAGCAAGGTGGAGCTGAGCCGTGCCATCGCCGAGACGTTCGAGCGCGTCGCGACTTTGGCGCAAAAGCGGGTCGACGCCGGCGATCTTTCACCTACTGACGCGGTGCGAGCCAGGGCAGATGCGCAACGCGCTTTGAACGATGTCACCGCCGCCGCGCAGGAATTGAGCTTGGCTCGCGTGCGCTTGGCGTTTCTGTTAGGCCAGCCTGCGCAAAACGCAACGCTGATGGTCAAGACCGATGGTTTACCGTCCAGGATTCCTCAAGACCTGGCGGCGCTTGCCGAGAAACGCGCTGACGTGCGGGCCGCCCGAGCGCGATTGCGCGCTAGCGAATCGGCTGCTGAGCTCGCGCTCGCGCAGCGAACCCGCGATGTGTCCATCGGCTTTCAACTAGCGCATTCGTCGGGTGATGCAGGTCCCAAGCTGGGCCTGTCGGTTTCAATTCCACTGTTCACCGGCAATTACTTTGAAGGCGATATTCAACGCTCGATCACCGATCGCGATGCCGCACAATTGCTATTACAGAAGACCCTCCAAAATGCTCGCGCTGAAGTAGCTCGGCTGGAGAGCACGCTTTCGTCAGTCGCCGAACGCGAGCGTCGAATTCGAGAGAGCGTTGTGCCACTGGCACGCAGAGCGGCTGATGCCGTGCAATATGCGTTTGGGCGAGGAGCTGGCACCGTACTGGACGTACTGGATGCACGTCGACAGCTTCGAGCTGCAGAACTCGAAGCGATCGCGGCGCTCGCCGAATTACAGAAGGCTCGCGCCGCCCTGGCGCTGTTCGATGTTGAGCAGAGCGCTCCGGCCTCGACCTTACTGCAATCCAAATGGGACACACCTTGAACCTGTCAATCATCATTGCTAAATTTCCTCGTCCGGTACTTTGGTTTGGTGCCGGCGTTTTGGGCAGCGTTCTTTTGGCGCGTAGCTTGCCGAACGAGGCGTTCCGGATTGGGCGCCTGTTTGAAGCGTCCAATATTGCCCATGCCGATTCCATTCCGTTCGCCGTTGCAGGCAAGCCGGCCCTACCAAAAACGCCGGGCTTGGTAATGTTGTCCGATCCGCGGCAAGTCGCTCAGATTGAAACCACGGTAGCGGTCGCTTCACCACTACCCATTACGCAGACCTTGGCTGGCCGGCTGGCCTATGACGAGAATGCGACCTCGCGACTCACAGTACCCGTGGACGGTCGGGTACTTAAACTGGTTCGCCAGGTCGGCGATACCGTCGCAGTGGGTGAGCCGATTATCGAGCTCGATTCACCCGATCTCGGACAGGCACTGGCCGATTCCGCCAAATCACGCGCCGACATGGCCCTCAAGCGCGCTAGCCTGGCGCGTGCCGAAGACTTATTCGCCAATCAAGTGCTGGCCAAGAAAGATCTCGATGTAGCTCGTGCCGAGCAGGCCCAATCGACCGCTGAATTCGATCGCACGGAATTGCGCCTTAAAAATCTGAACGCACGGGGCCGAGTTCGCGGTCAGACCTTCGTACTCGCCTCGCCGATTGCGGGCGTATTGACTGAGCGAAATGCCACCATCGGGCAGCAAATGTTGGCGGCCAGCGGTAACGTGTTGGCCACCGTCACCGACCCAGCTCATTTAATGTTGGTGATCGATGCGCCCGAGGCCGACGCTGATCGGCTAGCGGTGGGTATGGCGATTGAATTCACGGTTGACGCAGCGCCCAACGAGCGATTCCACGCGAAACTCGTTCGAATCTCGCCGCAGTTAGACCCGAATACGCGACGCGTTCAATTGCGGGCCAGCGTCGAAAATCGAAACGGAAAACTGCGTCCAGAAATGTTTGCTCGAGCCTTGCCGACCACCGATGCAAGCAAAACCGTCACCAGCTTGCCGTCCTCGGCGTTACTGCAATTCGGCGCCCACACCATCGTCTTTGTCAGTCGCGACGACGGCCGCTTTGAGCAACGTGAGGTCGCAGTCCTGGTCCAACAGGGCACCGATGTCTGGCTTCGAAATGGAATCATGGCCGGTGAGAAAGTGGTAACGGCCGGTGCCTTGCTGCTCAAATCCGAGCTAGTCGGTCAGTGAGTCGTTGCAGATGATTCGCAGACTTATCGCGCTGGCTGTTGAACAGCCCTTGGTTGTCCTGTTTGCCATTCTTGGATTAGCCATTTTAGGCGTACATCTGGCCTCGGACTTGCCCATCGAAGCATTCCCGGACGTACAAGATGTACAGGTCCAGGTGATATCGCTAGCGCCTGGAATGGCCCCCGAGGAAGTCGAGCGTTCCGTATCGCAGCCCATCGAACGTGAGATGGCCGGTACACCACGAGCGTTTCGCACTCGATCCGTATCGATTACGGGACTGTCTGTCGTGACCGTAACCTTCACCGAAAAGACCAATGATTACTTTGCGCGCCAACAGGTGACCGATCGTTTGTCCAATGTCACCCTGCCCACCGGTATTCAACCCGTACTAGCGCCGCTGTCGAACGCCATTGGAGAGGTATTTCGCTATGCACTCGAGGTGCCTGACAGCACCAGCGAGGCCGATGCACGATTGATTCAGGACTGGTTTGTTCGACCGTCGATTCGCGCAGTACCCGGCGTCGCCGACGTGGTTGGCTTTGGCGGCGCCATCAAAGAGATTCAGGTTCGTATAGATCCTTCGAAACTGGTTCGCTATGGGCTTACCCTCGCAGACGTACAAAAGGCGGTGGTCGGAGGCGGCGATAACGCTGGCGCAGGCATCATGAACCGTGGCGATCAGGGCTTCGTGATTCGGGCGATCGCCTTGTATCGATCGCCCGAGGACGTTGGTGCGACCGCCATCGCCGCCATTGACGGCAAGCCGATACGGGTCCGCGATGTCGCCGAGGTGGCCTTCGGCGAGAAAGTTCGCTCGGGTATTGTCAGCGTGACTCAACGCAATGAGAAGGGCGAAATTATTACGCAACGCGACCGCGCAGTTGAGGGAATCGTACAAATGCTCAAGGGCGGCAACGCGGGTGATGTGACTGCAGCGGTACGTGAACGAGTCGCACAAATCAATGAGCGTTTGGCGCGCGAGCAACCGGGCGTGAAATTGGTCACGCTCTATCAGCGTACAGATCTGATTCAACACACGGTGCATACGGTTGTCCACAATATGTTGGTCGGTATCGTCCTGGTTGTCGGCGTTCTCTATCTCTTCTTAAGGCGCTGGATTCCAGCGCTGATTGTTGCCTCAATCATTCCATTTGCGCTGCTGACCGCGCTGGTCGGCATGCAGATCATGAATGTTCCAGCCAACTTGATGTCATTGGGCGCGGTTGATTTCGGGGTAGTCGTCGATGGCGCCGTGGTGTTGGTCGAGGCCGTCCTTGCGATGCTTGCCGTGAATGAATCTGCTGTGGCTGACCCGCAGCGGCGTATCGACACCGTCCTCGATATCGGTGCCAAGACCGCGTCAGTGATTCTGTTTTCAATGACCATCATCGTCTGCGCGTTTGTGCCGATCTTTACCTTTGAGCGCGTCGAAGGCCGAATCTTCGAGCCGGTCGCGCTGACCCTGACGCTGGCATTGGTTGGCGGCCTCGCATTGACCTTGACCCTGGTGCCGGCGCTATTGTCAGTCGTATTGCGGCGGCGACCCATCGACGAAGTGCACCTGCGTTGGATGGATTCGGTGCGCAATGGCTATCAAGCAATATTGAAAGTTTTGATGCCGCGTGCGCGCTTATCGTTGACTTTGGCGGTCGGCGTGCTGGTATCAGCGCTCGCTGCGGTTCCGTTGCTAGGTACCGAGTTCTTGCCCAAGCTCGACGAAGGCAATATATGGCTCACGGTCGGTATTGATTCCTCATCGAGCCTCGAAAATAGCAAACGTATCGAGCGGGAAGTTCGACGGGCATTGCTGGAGTTTCCAGAAGTTCGGCAAGTGATCGGTCAGGTAGGACGCCCCGACGACGGCACAGACCCAAAGGGGCCCAATAATCTGGAGGTTCTGGCCGATCTTAACCCGCGTGAATCCTGGCGCTATCCGAGCAAAGAAAAATTAGTTGAGTCCATGAGTCTGCGCGTGCGCGCCGTGCCAGGGGTGCTGACCAATTTCTCGCAGGTGATTCAAGACAACATGGAAGAAGCGCTATCGGGCGCCAAAGGCGAGGTGGTTGTGAAAGTGTTTGGCGCCGACCTGCAGGTGCTAGAAGCCAAAGGGCGGCAGATCGCCGCCATCGTCGAGCAGGTTCGAGGCGCCGCCGACGTGGCGGCGCTTCCGATCAACGGCCAAGCCGAAGTTCGAATCATCTGGGATCGCGAGAAATTAGCGCGCTACGCACTCTCGCCAGCCGATGCCAATGCGTTGGTTCAGGTAGCGTTCGGAGGCAATTCAATTGCCACCTTCTACGACGGCGAGCGGCGTCTCGACGTGACTTTGAGGCTCGCGCAGCAGGCCCGTAATACCATTGACGATATCGTCACGATGGCGGTTCCATTACCGCCGATTGGCGACGCTGCGAAATCAGCCAGTGTACCCATTGGCGAACTCGGTACGGTGGTGATGAAACAAGGAGCAGCGCGAATCAGCCGAGAGGACGGCCAGCGAACAGTCACTGTCAAAATGAATTTGGTCAACCGTGATCTCGGCAGCTTTGTCGCGGAGGCGAGGCAGCGCGTCTTAGAGTTGGTTGTGTTGCCGCTCGGATATCGCCTCGAGTGGGGAGGGCAATTCGAAAATCAGCAGCGGGCGATGAAGCGATTGCAAACCATTCTGCCACTGACATTTGGCGCAATCCTCGCGCTGCTGTATCTGGCCTTTCGGGAATGGAAGCCCGCATTGCTGGTCTTGGCGGCGCTGCCGTTTTCGTTGCTCGGAGGTCTTGCAGCGCTGGCGCTGGCGGGCTTGCACCTTTCGGTATCCGCAGCAGTCGGGTTCATTGCAGTAGCGGGTATCGCGGTTCAAAACAGTCTAATTATGGTGCAGCAAATTCTTGACAATTTGCGCGCTGGGCAGCTTGTTGCAGATGCGTTGATTGGTGCCGGTGTTGCGCGCATCAGACCCATCTTGATGACAGCGACCATCGCAAGTCTCGGATTATTGCCAGCGGCGCTGTCGCAGGGCATTGGCGCCGAAACTCAACGCCCATTCGCCTTGGTGATTGTTGGCGGTGTTTTGACGGGTACCTTGGCGTCATTGCTGGTATTGCCGTTGTTGGCGAGTCTGGTGATGCGCGCCCGACCGGTGGTCAACACATCGGGCGACGGAGCGTTAGTGCTTGCAGGTTTACCCAAATGACTTCGACACGTTCAATTTAAAGAAGTGCTTTTCTCACCATTTCTCATTAACGTTTTGACGCGTAATTCTCCAATCTTTTTTTTCAAAAAATCAGGATTTCAAAATGAAACTCAGATCACTTCTATTCGTAACCTCAACCCTCTTGTGCAGCGTTTCGTTCGCGCAGAATTCGACGACCGCTCCAGCCGCCGCACAGTCGCCGTCGACCAAACCTGTTGCCGTAGCCGTTGCTGGCAGTGTCACTGCGTTGTGCCGGGATGGAACCACGTTCAGCGGTGATTCCAAGAGCGGCGCCTGTTCGGGCCACAAAGGCGTCAAAACCTGGACCAGCGACAAGGCTTCCAAGTCCGGTGATTCAAGCAACTCGAAGGCCGTCAGTCAAAAAGCTCCAGCCCCGATGGCTACGGCTGCTGCCGGCGGCGGCGTCGGTAAAGTATGGGTCAACACCAAGTCGAACACCTAACATTGCGCTTCCGATCGTTACTACGTCCTGAAAATGGCTGGCCTTTATCCGGCTGGCCACGGAACTAATGGGGAGTCGCCAATTTGCGCGCTGGAATCGTGAACCGAGCCCTTACCGGACAGGCGACGTCGCGCGCCGAGGCAGCACGCTCCCACCAACGTCCATTCAGCGTGTCGGTTGTCCGCAAGGTGTAGTCTGCGGCCAGCCATGCCTCGATCCGCATTAGCACATTCGGGAAGCGCCGCGCGAAGTCATCTCGTTGGTCGGCATCCATGAACACGAGGTCGGGCCGCGCCGCACGTAGTTCGTCCGCTAGGCGCTCGACCTGTTGGGGCACAAAAGCACCCCAGAACACGCCGTTCGTCGACATCGCACGCTTGAGTCCGGTGGCGGATTGCAAGCCGTTCTGGTCGCCGATGGTCACCGACGTGCCACAGACGATCGTCGCCGTCCGGGTGACTTCGCGCGCGATGTTGATCACCGCCTGATCTTTGGCAAGGTACGGCCAGTCCTCCGCCCGTATCCACCTGGAAACCAGATGCGCGCCTTGTAGCGCCAGGCCCGCGACACAGAAGGCCAGTGCCAAGCGGGGCAGCCGATGGCCAAAGGCCGTCCGGTTCGCCGGCGCTACGCATCCGATGGCGGCCAGCAGCCCCATCGGCCAGACCAGCAGTGGCATCTGGTATGCCCACCAGGAAAACTTCTGGGCGATGATCATCACGAAACCGCAGACCAGCCATGCCAGCGCGCCGGCGACGACGCGTGCGAGCGGCGAGCGCGGTGCCCGCCACGCCGCGATCAACGCGAGCACGATCGCGGGTGCGAGCGGAAAGGTCGTCTTTGCCAGCCAACTGAGCGAGCCGAGCAGCCGCGTTATCGGCGCGCGTTCGGCCTCACCGAGCGCGAGTCGGGGATAGTCAAACGTGGTCCACCAGAAGGCATCCCAGGCACCCTGCATGGCGAACCACACCAGCACCGGCACCCAGGCGACCAGAAATCCTGCCGCCGCGCAGACGAGCGCGACACCCAGGCGCCGGAGCAGCCGACGATCGATCGGCGTGCGGACCAGGAATACGGTGGCGGCGATCGCCAATGCGACCGGCGCCAGCACGAGCTTGAGTAGCGCAACGACGCCCGCGAGCGCACCGATGGCGGCCCAACGGAGCCGGGCCGGCGCGCCGGACGTTTCTGGACGCAACGCCAACAGCAGGATCGCCGACAGGGGTAGAACGACCCATTCCTCAATCTGTGCGACCTGGTCGTAGTTCGAGCGCAGCCAGGTAACCCCCAACGTGAACGGCACCGCCAGCAACCAGATCCAGCTCGCAGGCGAGGCGACGCGCGCGACCAGCGCGATGGTGGCGGCTGCTGCGCACATCCAGACCGCATAACCGGCAACCACCCGGGTCCATCCGAGACCGAGCAGTGCTTGCATCACCGCATACAACCCGAAAATGCCGGGCTGCTTGTTATCCCAAAGATCGACGTACAGCGTCGCGCCAGCGAGCATTTCGGTCGCATAGTCGAGGAACAATAACTCGTCGGTACTTGGCTTTAATTGAAACGCAATGGGAACGAACAACAGCCCGATGGCAAAAGCGATTGCCCAGCGCAATGTCTGGTTTGTTTTCCGAGGACTTGAGGCTCGCATGGTCCGCCAACTTTCGGCCTGAGCGAACATGGTTTACTGCAATCTCGCGAGTAACAGTGTGACTCGCGGAGCTAGTAACGGAGCAAATAACGGCACAGATGCCGGAGGCGGTGCTCGTCGCATCCGCGCTTGAGCAAATATTCTGCCGAATCCGACGAGCAATTTGATGCTTTGGCCCCCAGCAATACAGAGAAATATTATGTCATCAGCGAACCTGTTTTTTTGCGGTCAGCAGCGATTAAGAAAAATATTCAGATCGTCATCAATCAAGATAAAAAATTCTGAAGCACGCAACTTACTGCATGAACCAACCGTGACTCACGACCATCGATTGCCCGGTCAGTGCGTTCGAAGGTAAATTGGCAAACAGCAGTGCCACTTCGGCGATGTCATCGGTCGTGGTGAACTCGCCATCGACCGTCTCTTTGAGCATCACGTTTTTGATCACGTCTGCCTCGCTGATACCAAGCGCTTTGGCTTGCTCGGGAATCTGCTTTTCAACCAAAGGGGTACGAACAAAGCCGGGGCAGATCACATTAGCGCGCACGCCGTGCTTGGCGCCTTCTTTGGCGATTACTTTGCACAAACCAATCAGCCCGTGTTTGACGGTCACGTACGGCGCCTTCAACATTGACGCTTCCTTTGAGTGCACCGAACCCATATAAATGACGCTGCCACCCCGTCCGGACCGATACATATGGGGCAAACAGGCCTTGGTCGTCAAGAAGGCACCGTCGAGGTGAATCGCGAGCATCTTCTTCCAATCGGCGAACGGATATTCCTCGGTCGGGTGAACAATCTGAATGCCGGCGTTACTAATCAACACATCGGCCCCGCCCCAGGCGGTAACCACCGCCGCAACGGCAGCGTTGACTTGCGCTTCATCGGTGACATTGGCGGCCACCGCCATCGCTGTGCCCCCTTTGGCATTGATCTCGGCGGCGCAGGTCTGTGCCGCTTCAAGGTTCAGGTCGGCAATCGCGACCTTGACACCCTCGTTCGCAAATACGCGCCGTACCATCGACATGAGGAATGATCTTGATCAAATAATTCGGCGCGCTGAGCCCAGCAAGCACCGCTGCACGATCCAATTCCTTGTATTTGTAACCCATACGTGCCGTAGCAACGCGCACTGCACCGTAATCGAGCGTACCCAGCAGGGTATCGCGCTCCACCGACAAGGATGGCGATGCGAGCTTTTTGGGAAGCCCCAAAGCTCACGGCCGCCCGCGATCGGTGCGTCATCATTCAGATACATCGAGTGGACAAAGCCGCCAGTTTTGCCTTGATACTTCACCGGAATCACTTGTCCCGATTCTGTGTAGTCGCCAAAACCGGTCGAGTCGGGCAGCCGGATGAACTCGTATTTCACGATCGGCTCAAAGACTTCAAGCGGCTCGGGCACTACCGCGCGTAATGCATCGAGATCGGTACGATAGGTGATGATCATGTATTCGCGATTGACGAACCGGTACGGCCCTGGCGGGAACGACGGACTGGTCAATGGCATTGCGCCTTACGTCATCGATTTTATCGCAGAATATCATCGAATAAAGACAACGCGTGTACGCTCGATGCCTTTCTAACTTAGCGAACCTGTTCCAATTCGACCTGATCCAATCGAACGAAGACCAGGCCGTGGCGCAGGAGTTCGAGCAAGACATCACTCAAGCCTTCGGCGGTCTGAGACGAGGGCCTGTTCATATGCGCGATGATGACGTCGCCGGCCCGCACCTGTCGCATCCGTTCGGCGACGGCGGCCCGCGATAAAGTTGCCCCTGCGTCCGCGTTGATCGAAAAGCCTGCGATTCGATAGCCGAGGCGGCGAATCTCATCGGCGGCGCCTTGATCATATTCGGCGGTTGCGCCGCGATACCAGTGCGGTGGAACGCCGGTCGCGCCCTCGATGGCTCGCGCGCCGTTCAGCACCTCGCGACGCAGATGCAACAGGTCTGGCTCGCCTCGAATGCCATAGACCGTGCGGCCAACGCCAATGACAGCCGGGATGTGACTCTCGCCGTGGTCCTCGATGTCAAACAGGTCCAGATGGGTTCGCAATATCGACGTGCCGCGCGGGTTTTGGTCGAGCCATTTTTTGGTCGCAAATACGGTCGCCTGGATACGGTTGCGAATCAGGAACTCGATCAATTTTTCATCGAAGCCACCTGAACAAGCATCCAGGGTGAGCGCCACACGTCGATCCTGCGGAGATGACAGGACAATTCGATCGTGGATTTCACGGACAGGTCCCTGCGCCTGGGCGATCATTGCGCAGAGATACATCGCCACGGCGAACCCTCGCAAAGGGCGAAACCTGGGACGTTGACGGTAGAGAGTCACTGAAGACGCATTTGACGCAGTTCAATCATTGGCAATAGTCAGGTTCTACGGCAAGTCCTCGTCGGTCCATGTCGCACTAATAATACCAAGTAGAAATACGCAGTAGAGATACCCAGTAAAGATACCCAGTAAAGATACCAAGTAATGACGGATAGCTTGGCCTCTGTAAGAAGTGGGACTGCGTGTGTTCAGTCAGTTTCGAGTAAGCAATGTTGGGTCACTGACGACGTCAACGTACTTCATCCGAATCGGTGTTAACTTTCGCCACCGCATTCCATTCGCTGAACCATTCCCCAAGGTCGTGGTGGTCGTAAGTGATCGCCCAGTCGATCGACTGATCCAAATGAACGAACCCAATGCACCGAGCCGCGCGACCTACATTGCGCTGGCTCTGACCGCCACTGCCTGGCTCGTGATCGGGCTGGTCCAACGCGAGCCCTGGAAAGCCGACGAAGCGTACAGTTTCGGCCTGGTATTCAGCTTCTTCGAAACCAATCAGTGGCTGGTCCCGACCTTGGCCGGCGAACCGTTTCTGGAAAAACCGCCGCTCATTTTCTGGATCGCCGCTGCACTAGCCCGACTATCTGGCAGTCTGGTGCCGATTCATGAAGCCGCGCGGCTCTCGAACGTCCTGATCATCATCAGCACATTTGTCATGTTGGCCATCGCCGGCTCGCGAGCGTTCGGTCGGGTGGGGGCTGGTGCGGCGGTGGGCTTGTTGGCCGGAGCACCGGCATTTCTGATTTTCTCGCGCTACCTGACTGCCGACCTGGGCTTGTTCGCGGGCGCCGCTCTGGTGAGCCTGGGTTTGATTTCACTGACTCGGCAAACCCGTGACGCAGGTGTTCTACTCGGGCTCGGTGCCAGCGTGGGCTTGATGTCGAAGGGACTTTTACTTCCCGGCGCGACTGGCCTCGCCTGTTTGATATTGATGATCGTCTCGCCGATTGCCAGAAATCGCGCCAATCTGCGTCAACTGGCGATCGCCTTTGGGGTGTTCCTGGTGTTGGGACTTGCCTGGCCGATGGCGCTGTTGATTCGTAGTCCGAATCTGTTTTGGGTCTGGTTTTGGGATAACAACTTTGCCCGGTTCATCGGTGCGAACCGACTGGGACCCGCCAATGATCGTTGGCATACGCTGGGCATCATGTCGCTGGTACTGCTGCCCGTTTGGCCGTTCGCCGTCGCGGCGGTGGCGCGATCGGGCTCGAGCCTGCGCAACAGTCCGATCGTCGGGCCGCTGATTTTTGCACTATGCTGGATCGGGCTGCTATTGGCGTCGTCGACCAGTCGCGCCGGCTACGCATTGCCGGCGCTGGTACCGCTGGCGATCGTCGGCGCAGCAGCGATCGTCGATATCCAGGCGCGCGAGCGCAAGTGGCTCAAACTCGTACTCGGCTGGGGTGCAATCGCCATCGTCGCTGGCATCGTTGGTGCGAAGTTGTTTTTCACTTATCGACATCCGTTCACCGTTGTCGGCGCCGGATCGTTTTCCGCTGCGACGCTGGTGCTTGCGGCAGCAATTGCGTTGGCCTGGGGTTTATCGGTCCGGTCCGGTGCGAAGCCGTCGGCATTGACGCTTTGGGTCGCCATGCTGACCGTATCGTTCGCCGTCGCCGCCTCGTTGTTTTTACCTGGCGCCAATCAGAAGTCGGGGTTTCGTGGGGTATTCGGCGAGCTGGCGGCCCATATCGATCGCCGCGCCAACTGCATTGCGAGTCGCGGTCTTGGCGAGCCGGAGCGCGCCATGCTGCACTACTACGCCGGGATTCGCACACGACGATTCGAAATCAATGTGGCTAACGCAGAATCCTGCGCGGTGTGGATCGAACAACAACGAGCCGTCGACGACTCGGGGCAATTCGGATGCATCGGCGCTGCCGAGGTCTGGTCCGGCTCTCGGCCGGAGGATCATGCTTCCGTGTTTCGAGTCTGCGCTCGATAGTCGACGCATTGGTTTTCGCGAATGGTGCTTGCTTCGGCCAGGAGCGGGCCGGTACAAATGCCTCCGCGAATGGTGCCTGATTCGGCCAGGAGCGGTCTGGTGCAAATGCCTCCGCGAATGTCCTCCGCCTCGGCCGTTTCGGCCGACGCTCCCCCTTGATTTCGCTGCGGCATTCACACCAGCCCGCTCCTGGCTGACACTGTGCTTGGTTGAGGTTTTATGCATGTCGGCGGCGGTGCCGGTTACGGCGTGCTCGCCTCTCAACGTTACGTCCCTGCACACTGGTGCCAGATCAGGCTGGCGGGGTGCTTGACGTAGCGGCATCAAGGAGGAGGCCGAAGGCCGGGGGACAGCCGCGTAGTCAAGCACGCTGTCGGCCTGATCCTACGCAAACAAAGCCAAGCACCCCGTCGGCCTGATCCTAAGCAAACATACCCAAGCGCGCCAACGACATGATCCTGCAACCGCGAAGGATCGTCAGATCAACTGCATTCGGCGCGTCCATAATGTCGTGCGCAATTGTGTGAATGATGCGAGCAAGAAGTAACGCACGAGATCTAGCGCACGAGATCTAACGAACAAGTCTGCAGGAGTTCTTATGGCTGCCACTGGCATCGATCACGACCAAACTTCTCGCTCGCGCGGTGTCGCCGTGGTGACGGGCGCGAGCGCTGGTATCGGCAAGGTTATTTGCGAACACTTGCTGCGCGACGGCTATCAGGTGGTGGCGCTGGCGCGGCGAGCGACCGACATAACGCATCCGAAGTTGCATAGCGTTTGCGTCGACTTGAGCGATCGGCAGGCGACCGCCAAGGTGGCCGCCGAGATTGCACAGCGGTTCGAGATCGGTACGGTCATTCATAACGCTGGTGTTATTCGGGCTGCACTGCTGGCTGATGTCAAGCTTGAAGACCTCGACATGCTGCTCGATCTGCATCTGGGCGGCGCCATTCAGTTGCTGCAGGCGGCCCTGCCGTCGATGCGTCGCCGCAGGTTCGGCCGGGTGGTACTGATGTCTTCGCGGGCCGCGCTCGGACTCGCTACCCGAACCAGTTACTCGGCCACCAAGGCCGGCATGCTCGGCATGGCGCGCACCTGGGCACTTGAATTGGCGCCTGATGGCATTACCGTTAATGTCGTGGCGCCGGGGCCGATTCGCACCGACATGTTTTACGACGTCATTGACAAAGGCAGCGAGAAGGAACGACAGATCGCCGCGTCGGTTCCGGTCAAGCGGCTCGGTGAAAGCGAAGACGTTGCGCGTGCAGTCGATTTTTTTATCCATCCGGGCAGTGGTTTTGTGACCGGGCAGGTGCTCTATGTTTGTGGCGGCACCAGCGTGGGTAGCCTGACCTTGTAGACGCGGCCCGGCAAGGGACGCTTGAAATCGGCGGCATGTGCCCAATCTTCTCTACATCTCCCCGCTGGGGTATCGAGAGGGCCTTCATGATTGCTCATCAGAGTTCCCATGTCACTGACCGTCACGCGGTCATTTTGCCGCTGGCCGCAATGTTGCAAAAGCTTGAAATGAGCGCCGTCCCGGTCGACCCCGCGCAGTATCGTTCGGTTGCCAATCGTCTGGCCACCGTATTGGCCAGCATACCGTTGGATGCGAAGATCGACCAGATTCTGAGCGCTTATCCCAGTGCGGCCGAGCTCTACGAAAACATCCAGTACGAACATGCGGGTCTGTGCCGGTCGCCGCTTGAAGCGTCAGTCAGCTCCGAGCAGTTCACTCGCAAAATGCTCGCGCAATTTCACTCGCGCGTTTGAACCCGCGCGATGCCATTGTTCGGGATACAACACCAGCATTGTTCGGGATACAACACCCGATCGACGCAATTCCTGGCCCGACCGGAGGCTACCTGACGCGCTGATTGTGTGATGTGCGCTGAAGTTCGTCTGTGCATCAGATTCCTGGTGTGCGACGTGCGATGAACGGTCTCGAGCGGTGGCCTCTGAAAGGCAGCGAGCGGATACAGTGTTCTCATGTCCCAGAACCGCACTCGCCGGCCGGTGTGTGAGGCGCTTGAACCACGCATTCTGTACTCGGCCGACCTTGCTCCCCTAAGCGCCAATCTATCCGCAGCGATGTCGGTTGCCGCACCTGTCTGGCAGGAAGCGTCGACTGCACAGTCTGCACCGGGATCGCAGTCAGCGACAGCGTCCCAGTCAGCATCGGCGCAGCGCTCGTCCGAAAAGCTGGCCGAGTCGAATACCGTTGAACTTGCGGTGATCGATACCGCAGTCGCGGGCGCCGAAGCGCTGATCACCGATATCGAACGCCAACAACAAGCGGGCCGCGCAATCATCGTTGTCGAAGTCGGTACAGGTGATGACGGCATCGAGGCAGTCTCCCATGCGCTGGCCAATTTGTACGCGCAGGGCAACTCGGTATCGGCCATCCATCTGATCGGTCATGGTGATGCCAACGGCACCAATCTCGGCGCAACCCGTATCGATATGGCTGCCTTGCGCAGCCGCTCGCTGGAGTTTGCGAACTGGGCGCCAGTGCTGACGGCCGATGCGGACTTGTTGCTCTACGGTTGCGATATTGCTGGCACTGATGCGGGCCAGTTTTTCGTCAAGGGATTGGCACAACTCACCGGTGCCGATGTGGCTGCCAGTGATGATCTGACCGGCTCTGCGCGTTTGGGCGGCGACTGGACGCTGGAGTACCAGAGTGGGCACATCGAGGCATCGGTAGCGATCTCCGAGCCGACCCAGCAGACCTGGCACCATGTGCTGGCAACGTTCACCGTCACGAACAGTAACGACGCCGGTGCTGGTTCGTTGCGTCAGGCGATCACCGACGCCAACGCGGCCGGCGGCGCCGATGTCATCAACTTCAACATCGCCGGCACCGGCGTGCACACGATCAATTTGACTGCGGCCTTACCGACCATTACTGGTGCACTCGTCATCGATGCCACCAGCGATGACAGCTTTGCCGTCAATGGCAATGCGCCTGCGATCGTGCTCAATGGCGCCGGCGCAGGCAGTGGCGTCAGCGGCCTGAGTCTGTCGGCCAGTGCCGATAACGTCGTCATTCGCGGTCTGGTGATCAATCGGTTTGACGGCTGGGGCATCGAAGCCAGCGGCACGGCCGGCGATCAGGTCGATAACCTGACGATTGCCGGCAATTACATCGGCACTGACGCGACCGGCCTCATCGCTGCCGGTAACAACAGCGATGGCATCGGTCTGTATTACGTCACCAACTCGACGATCGGTGGCCTGACTGCGGCTGACCGCAATCTGATCGCGGGCAACGGCACCACAGGCGGCTATACCGGCGGCGTCAATGTCGGCACCGGCTCGACCAATGTGCAGATCCAGGGGAACTACATTGGACTGGGTGCCGATGGCAATACCGCGCTCGGTAACGCCAGCTATGGCGTTTTACTCGATGGTGGCGCATCGAACAATCGGGTCGGGGGCACCGCGCCGACCAGTGCCAATCGTATTGCCGCGACCAGCAACGGCGCTGGTGTGGAAATCAACAATATCGGTGGCGCCAGCCTGGGCAATGCCGTGCTAGGCAACAGCATTTATGGCAACGCCGGTCTCGGCATTGACCTTGGCAACGCCGGCGCCGATGGCGTCACCGGCAATGATCTGACCGATGCCGACAGCGGTGGCAACGGCCTGCTCAATTTTCCGGTACTCAGGAGTGCAACCACCTCGGCCGGTAGCACGACGGTAACGGGTAGCTTGAGTGGTGTGGCCGCAACGCCGTTTCGCGTTGAATTCTTTAGTAGCCCGGCGGGCAGCGGCGACGCCGAAGGCTACGGCGAGGCGCGCGTCTATCTGGGTGCAACCTCAGTCACTACGGACGCCAGCGGCAGGGCAAGTTTCGCGCAGGTACTGTCTGGCGTCAGTCTGGCCACCGGTACCCTGGTGACTGCCACTGCGACCATCGATCTGGGCGCAGGCGTGTATGGCGCCACGTCGGAGTTTGCCGGCAACATTCTGGCCAATCTGTCTGACCGCATGATCACCGGCAGCTATGTTGGCAATGGGGTTGATAACCGGCAGATCGCAGGTCTCGGATTTCGACCAGAGGTGGTTATCGTATTGCCTGGTGACGGGGTCGCTGCCTATCTTCGGACGTCGGCGATGCTGGGTGATGCGTCCAAAGCCCTGACTGGAACGACGGCCTTGCAAGCGAACCGCATCCAGTCGCTCAGCGGTGACGGCTTTTCGGTCGGCACCAACGTCGCCGTCAATTCGGCGGGCCAGACCTATCATTGGATTGCCTTCGGGGCGGGCGCCGATATTGATGTCGGCAGCTACACAGGCAATGGCTCCGGGCAAACAGTTTCGATGCTGGGATTCAGCCCCGAGTTGGTCTGGGCCTTGCCGAATAGCGCGCAATCGACGCGCTGGGAATCGTCGTTATCGAGTTCCAGCTTCGACTTTAATACCAATGTTTTTGGCGCAGCCGGCTTCACGGGTTTCACCGCCGACGGCTTTAGCGTTGACGGATCGGCGCCGGTCAATGAGAGCGGCACGACCAACTATTACGTGGCCTGGAACCAGAGCGCGAGTTATTTCAGGCTGGCGACTTACACGGGTAACGGTCTCGACGATCGCAATATCGCTGGAGTTGGCTTCGAGCCGCAGATTGTGTTCACGCGTCAGACGTCGGGGACTAACTTCGTTGATCTGAAGACCGAGTCAACCGGCGTGAATGTGGACGCTACGGGCGGATTCGGGACTTTCGGACAGACCTACGCCGGCTACATTCAGGCAATCCAGCCCGACGGATTCCAGGTCAGCCAAGACGCCGACGTCAATGGCAATGGATTGACCTACGCCTACTTCGCGTTCCAGCAAAATGATTCACCGTTGATTGCCAATACGGTACCGGGCGCGCAGGCGACCAATGAAGATACTGCGAAAGTGTTCTCGGTGGCCAATGGCAACCGGATTGCGATTACTGACCTCGATGCCGGTGGCGCCAACAACGAAATTACCTTGAGCGTCACGCAGGGCACACTGACTCTGGCCAGCACGACGGGCTTGAGCTTCACCGTTGGCGATGGCGTGTCGGATACCTCGATGACCTTGCGCGGAACGGCTGCCGCGATCAACATTGCGCTCGATGGCCTGAGTTACAGTCCGGTCGCCAATTACAACGGCGGCGCGACCCTGACGCTCATGAGCAAGGACTCGATGCTGCTGAGTCTGAATATTGATGCTGCGTTGGCCGGTCGATACGAATTCAGCGGTAACGCTAATGACACCGGCCCGGGCGGCGCGCAAAACGGCGTGCTGGTCGATAACGCAGGCTTCGTCATTGATCCGACGCGTGGACCGGTGCTCAGTCTTGATGGCAGCGGCGACTATGTGCGCGTTACTGGCACCTATTCGAATCCGACCGAGATCAGTATTGGCGGCTGGGTCAATCTGACATCAGTGGTCGGTCGCGGCGAATTCATCAGCTTGAGCGATCGGGTTCATATTGCGCTCGATCAGTCCGGCATCGGCGTCAAGGGTTCCATTCAAATCGGACCCGGCACCTGGTTCGATCTCGCCTCGAATCAATATATCGCGGCAACCGGCTGGCATCACGTGATGTACACCTATAGCGATACCAACAATCTGCATACGCTCTATATTGATGGCGCGGTCGTCGCTTCTGCAATCAATAACAATTCGATTTACTGGACCGGCGCCGGCGATACCTACTTCGGCGCGCATCCGTCGAACACGTCCTTCTCGAATGCCCTGATTGACGACGTGCGGATCTACAGTCGCGTGTTGTCGCAGCGCGAGATCACCACGCTGGCTGGCGATCTGGCGATGACCGATACCGACACGGTGGCGATCACGGTCATTGCGGTCAACGACGCGCCGAGTGCGGTCGATAACGTCTATTCAGTCAACGAAGACACAACGCTGACTCAAAGCTGGTGGAACGCCGCCTGGACGCGCCAGAGCGTGATTACCCTGAGCGGCAATACCTTTTCGGGTGCAACTGCTTTGACGGATTTCCCGGTGCTGATCACCCTGAACAGTAGCAACATCGATTACAGCCTGACCCAGAACAACGGCCAGGATCTGCGCTTCTTCGATGCCGATGGCACCGCGCTGGCCTACCAGATCGATCGCTGGAACGAATCGGGTGACTCGTTTGTCTGGGTGCGCGTGCCGCAGGTTGACACCTCCGGTACCGATACGATCACGATGTTCTACGGTAACGCGGCCGCTGTGGCTGGCGAGGACGCCGCGACCGTCTGGGGTAGTCACTACAGCGCCGTCTATCATTTGGGCGAGAACGGTGCCGTGATCGCCGACTCGAGCGCCAGCGCGTTCAGCGGCACCGCCACCAATGGTCCGACGTCGGCACCGGGTCAAATTGGCGGTGGCCAGCAACTCGATGGCGTCGACGACTACATCAATCTGGGTTCTAACCGGTCCTTCGTCGATAACGTTAGCGGCACAACCGTGTCGGCCTGGCTGAATCCTACCAGCGTGACCGGGCCGCATGCTATCGCCAGCACCAGTATCAATAACGGCGGCGTGCCTACTGGCGCCTCGCGAGTGGCGCTCGAGCAGCTCGGTAGCGAGTTGCGCATCATCGTGCGGAGCGACGACCTCACCACCATGACGGTCGACACCGTCACGAGTCCACTGTCGATTGGCGCCTGGAGCTATGTGTCGGTGTCGGTCGATGCAGTGGCCGATACGGTCACTGTTTATGTCAATGGTGTTCAGCAGGCCACGACCTCTGCGGGGACGCTACCGGGTTCTTTATTTCCGAATAGTCCGTCGGTCTCGACTGCGCTGGGCGCCAGTGACGAGGGCGGCTCGGGCATCAACTTTGCTGGTCAGCTCGATGAAGTCCGCTTCGCGCGGGTGGCCCACAGCGACGCCTGGCAAAAGGCTGAATATCTGGTCATGACCAATGGCTTTGCCAGCGTCGGCGCGCCCAGCATCGGTCCCGCCACCAGTGGCGTACTCGCCAACGATTCTGACATTGACAGCACACGATTGAACGCGGTGCTGGTCAGTGGACCCAGCCATGCCAGCAGCTTCGTGCTGAACGCGGACGGTACCTTCAGCTACACGCCGGTCGCCAACTACAGTGGTCCGGATTTGTTCAGCTACTACGCGACCGACGGGTCGATGAACTCGGGTAACGCGAGTGTGATCATTACCGTCAATCCGATTAACGACGCGCCTGTGTTGACCTTGCCAGAGGGCAACAAGACGTTTAACGAAGGTGCAGCGGCCGTGATCGTTGATGGCAGCGCCACCGTGGTCGATGTTGACTTTACCGATTTCGACACAGGTACGCTGACCTTCACATTGACTACCAATGCCAGTGCCAATGATCATCTTGAACTGCTGAACACCGGTATGGGCGCCGGACAAATTGGCGTCAGCGGCGCCAATGTTTTCTATGGTGGCACCCTGATCGGAACACAGGCCGGTGGCATTGGCGCGGTACCGTTTTCAGTCAGCCTCAACGCGAGCGCGGATGCCAATGCGATCAAGGAAGTGATGCGCAACGTCCGCTTTTGGGTAGCAGGCACGGCACCGTCAACGTTGACGCGAACTGTCGACGTTGTTCTGACCGACGGCGACGGCGGCACCAGCGCGGCCCTCTCCAAACAACTCTCGGTAGTGGCTGTGAACGATGCTCCAGTGATTACCAGCGACGGCGGCGGCGTTAGCGCGTCGATCAGCCGGGCCGAGAATGGCACTGCGGTGACGGTCGTCAGTTCGACTGACCCGGATGGCGGCACCGCGCTCTACAGTATTCTGGCTGGCGGCGATAGCGCCAAATTCACCATCGACAGTTCGAGTGGCGCGTTAAGCTTCGCGACGGCACCGGATTTCGAGGCGCCGACCGACCTGGGTGGCGATAATGTTTATGACCTGACCGTCCAGGTCGACGACGGCGCCGGCGGTTTTGATACGCAGACGCTGGCAGTGACGGTGAACGATGTCTCGAACGCATTGGTTGTTACGACGATTTCAGACAGCAACGACACCGGTATGGGCGCCGCTTTTACCGCCGAGCAGCTCAACGCCAATCGGGGTGCCGATAACGCCATCTCATTGCGCGAAGCCATCCTTGCTGCCAACAATATGTCGGGCCTGGACACCATATCATTCAATATTGCCGGTGCGGGCGTGCATACGATTACGGTCGGCGCGACCGGTCTTCCTGGCCTGGTCGACGCAGTGTTGATCGACGGCTGGAGCGATCCAAATTACCTCGGTACACCCGTTGTTGAGTTGAATGGCAATAACGCCGGTAGTTTTGTCAGCGGCCTGACTCTGGATGCTGGTAGCAGTGGCAGTACGGTTCGCGGTTTGATCATCAATCGCTTCACGGCCAGCGGTATCCAGATCAGCAACTCGAACAATCAAACCCTGCAAGGTAACTGGATCGGCCTGGACTCGACAGGCAGCGGCGTTTCGGCCAATGCTGATAACGGCGTGTTCGTGACACTGAGCAGTGGCAACCAGATCGGTGGCAATTCTGCTGCCGAGCGTAACGTCATCTCCGGTAACACCAATCGCGGCATCTACTTTCTTGATGTTGCCAACAGCACCATCAGCGGCAACTACGTCGGTACCGATGTCAGTGGCACCCTTGATTTGAACGGCAGCGTCGCTGATCTTAATCAGTCGGGCATTGTGCTGAGTACCGGCTCGACGAACAATCTCGTAGGCGGCCTGGCGGCGGGTGAACGAAACGTCGTCTCCGGTAACAATCACTTCGGTATCGAAGTTCAATTTGCGACCTCGCAGAACAATCTGTTCGAGGGCAACTATATCGGTACCACCGCCAATGGCATGACGGCACTGGGCAACACCAGCGGCGGCTTCTCGTTCTGGGGTAGCGGTACGGGCAATGTACTGGGTGGATCGATTGCCGGTGCCGGCAACCTCATATCAGGCAACAACGGTATCGGCGTGCTGGTCGGCAACGCAGCGAACGCGGCCATCATCTACGGCAACACAATCGGACTTGGCGCTGATGGCATGACCTCGTTGGGTAACGCCAATCAGGGTGTGCTGATCGATAGTGGCTCGACCAGTACGCTGGTGGGCGGAACGGCAGCGGGTGTCGGCAACTTGCTGTCGGGCAACGGCGCCAGCGGCGTCGAGATCGCGGGCGCCAGTACCGTTGGCAATGCCGTATTGGGCAATCGAATTTTTGGCAATGGCGGAATCGGCATCGATCTGCTCGGTGGTGGCGTCACACTGAACGATGCGGGCGACTCGGATAGCGACGCCAATGATCTGCAGAACTTTCCGGTGCTCGCGAGCGTGCTGACCAACGGCTCGCAGGTTGTTCTGCAAGGCCAACTGAACAGCACCGCCAACAGTTATTTCCGGCTCGAGTTCTTCGCGAACGCCTCAGCCGATGCAAGTGGCCATGGCGAAGGACAAACCTATCTCGGATCGGTCAATGTCGTCACCGACGGCGCCGGCGACGCCTCGTTCAACACGACCATTAACACGGCGCTGGCCGGTGGTTCAGCAATCTCGGCTACCGCCACGCTCAGCAATGCCGGCTACAGCGCCTTTGGTTCCAGCTCGGAGTTTGCGCTGAACCACCTCGCCGTGGTGAACTCGGCTTCCGTTCTGGATACAGTGGCCAATCCGAGGCTACTCGACGAGGCCGAGAATTCACCGGCCCCAGTCGGCGCGGTGGGTACGCTGGTCGCTACCTTTGTGGACTTTGCAGCGCCGTCCGGACAGCTTGATAACGTCACCGATGCAGATGCAGGCGCCTTGCTGGGTATTGCAATCACCGCAGCCGATTCGAGCAATGGCACCTGGTGGTATTCGCTGAATGGTGGCGGCTCCTGGCAGACTTTGGGATCGCCGAGCGCTGCAGCGTCGCGCCTACTGGCGGCGGACCCCGATAATCGCGTCTACTTTGAACCGACAGCCAACTTCAGTGGAACGATTGGATCGGCACTCACGTTTCGCGCCTGGGATCAGTCGACCGGTAGCGATGGTGGCAGCGCCGACACCTCGGGCGTGTTGAGCGGCGGCGCGACCGCGTTTTCGACAGCGACCGACACGGCTGCCATCACCATCACTGCCGCTAACGTTCCACCGACGGCCGTTGCCGATTCGGCGACGGCACTCGAGGCCGGCGGGACTGCGAATTCGATTGCCGGAACTGACCCGGGCGGCAATGTGCTGGTCAATGATACCGACCCTGATGTCGGCGATACCCAGACCGTCATCGGGGTAGTTGCTGGAACGGCAGGCAGTGCGGTTGGCGGCGTCGCCAGCAATCTTGCCGGCGCCTTCGGTTCGATCAATATCGCTGCCAATGGAGCCTACGTCTATACCGTTGATAACAGCAACCCGACGGTGCAGTCCTTGCGTACCGCCGCTGACACGCTGAACGACATATTTACGTACACAATGCGTGACACGGCTGGCGCGATCAGCACTGCGCAGATCACTGTGACCCTCCAGGGCGCCAATGACACACCGATCGATATCGCACTGGTCGGAACCAGCACATCGAATCTGATCGTCAACGGCAGTTTTGAAATCAATACGGGCCTTGCGAACAACTCCTCGTTCGGCGCCGGCGTCACCGTGTCGGGCTGGACCGCGATAGGCAGTGACGGCATCGAAGTCTGGAACAATTTCAACAACGCGGGCCCGCCGAACGCCAGTGATGGCATCACGAGGGTTGAACTCGATGTTCTGGGTCCAAGTGTCAACGGCATTGCCCAGAACGTTGCAACGAACGTCAATCAAGCTTATGTCCTGCGCTTCGATTTCTCAGGTCGAGCAGGCAATACCGATGTCATGGATGTCTACTGGCGCAGTAATCTGATCGGTACCATTACCCAGACCGTTGTCGGCTGGCAAACCTATTCGTTCACCGTCCTTGGCTCGGGCGGGAGTGACGAACTTCGATTCATGGAGACCGCCGCGCGCAGCGATAGCGTCGGCGAACTGCTCGATAACATTCGCTTGTTCGCTGATGAAGCTACCAGCATCAGCATTCCTGAGGATAGCCCCAACGGTTCGGTGGTGGGCGCCGCCATCGTGCTGGATTTCGATGGCGGCTCGGGCGACTCGGCGACCTACAGTCTGATCAATTCAGCGGGCGGGCGCTTCGCCATCGATAACACCACGGGCATCGTCACCGTTGCAATCAGCGCGCTGCTCGACTTTGAAACGAGTAGCGCTCATGCGATTATCGTACGGGCTACCGACGCCGCCGGCTTGATTTTCGACCGTAACATGACCATCAATCTGACCAACGTCAACGAAGCGCCGTTGCTCGATAACCTCGGCAGTATGGCGCTGACGACGATCACCGAAGATCAAATAAACAATGCCGGTGATTCGGTTGCTGCGATCATCGCCAGCGCCGGGGGTGACCGGATCACCGATGTCGACGCGGCTGCGCTCGAAGGCATTGCGGTGAGCGCGGTGAACAACGGCAATGGCAGTTGGGAATACTCAATCAATGGCGGCACCAATTGGTTTGCGGTCGGTTCGGTCACCAACAATTCAGCACTGCTGTTACGGGCAACCGATCTGATGCGCTTTGTGCCCAATGGGCAAAACGCGACCGCCGCCGACTTCAGCTTCCGCGCCTGGGATCAGGGCGGCGGCTTGGCCGGCAACAAGGTTGACACTACGATCAATGGCGGCTTCACAGCGTTCAGCACGGCCAGCGAGACGGCCGTCATTGCAGTCACGGCCGTCAACGATGCACCGTTGCTCGCCAACACCGCATTGAGCCTGACGGTCGCCGAGGATGCGGGCGTGCCGGTCGGTGCCGTCGGTGTACCGATCGCCAGTTTGATCGGCGCCAGCAGCGACGTTGATGTTGGCGCGGTGGCTGGCGTTGCGATTATCGCGACTGATGTGAGCAACGGCCTCTGGTACTTCAGCACCAATGCAGGAGGCACCTGGAGCGCGATCGGTGCGGTGAATGCCAACGCCTCGCTGTTGCTCGCCAATAACGCCGCCAGCCGACTTTATTTTGCACCGGCAACCAATTTCAACGGTTCGTCGTTCGCCGCCTTGACCTTGCGGGCCTGGGACCAAAGCAGTGGCGTGGCCGGTGCAACAGCCGATACCAGCATTAACGGCGCCAGCAGCAGCTTTTCAAGTGCCACCGATACCGTCGACGTCAACGTGACGTCAGTCGACGATCCGCCCGTTTTGCTGGGCGCATCGTTGCTCGTCAACGAGGGGCAAGTCGTCACTCTGGGGTTGGCGAACTTTGCGATCAATGACCCCGATAGCGCAAGCTTCATTTACACGGTGAGTTCGGTGAATGGTGGCTATTTCCAATTGATCAGCGCAGCCGGAATTCCCGTCAGCACCTTTGACAGCGCTCAACTGGCGGCTGCGCAAGTGCAATTCGTCGACGACGGCGACGAGTTTGCGCCGAGCTTCGATGGGTCAGTCAACGATGGTGTCACCAGCTCAAATACGGTTTCCGCGACGGTCAACTTTATCCCCGTCAATGATGCACCGACGATAAGCAATCTTGCCGGTGATGTGTTGAACTATTCCGAGGGTGATGGCGTCAAGGTTATCGATCAAGCTGGCGCTGCGTGGGTCAGCGATGTGGATTCGCCGGACTTTAACGGCGGATCGCTGACCGTGAGTTTTGTGTCCGGCAGCGACCCGGCCGAAGACGTACTGTCGATCCGTCATCAGGGCAATGGTGCCGGGCAAATTGGTGTGGCCGGCGCCAACATCAGTTTCGGTGGCATCTTGATCGCAACCGGTTCGGGCGGAACGGCCGGTGCGCCTCTGGTGCTCAGCCTCAATGCCAACGCCAGTGCTGCCGCCGTCAGTGCGTTGCTGACCAATGTCGGCTTCACCAATACGGATTCTGCTGACGCAACATTGGGTAACCGCCTGGTTCGATTCTCGTTGACCGACGGCGACGGCGCCACGAGCAGCAACTACGATGCTTTGGTATCGGTAACCGGTACCGATAGTGCGCCGGTCTTGACCCGTGCAATGTTGACGATTGATGAAGGGCAAACCCGAGCCCTGTCGACTGCCAACTTCGCCGTTGTTGACTCGGATAGTGTTAATTTTGTCTATTCGGTGAGTTTGGTGACGGGCGGCTATTTTGAGTTGAGCAGTGCTGCGGGTGTGCCGATTACATCATTCACCGGCGCGCAGCTTTCGAGCGGTCTGGTGCGCTTTGTTGATGATGGTGACGAGTTCGCTCCGGCCTTCAGCGTCCTCGTCAATGATGGCACGTCAAACTCCAATAGCCTGAGCGCGGTAGTTAATTACACGCCGGTCAACGACACACCGACTGATCTGGTGCGCACCCCCGCGATCACGATTGCCGAGGGCTCGGCGGTTGGCAGCACTGCCGGCACAGTGGTGGTGCTCGATGTCGACGATACCAGTGGCTTTGTATTCAACCTGATCAACGGTGCCGGTCATTTTGCGATTGATCTGCGCAGTGGCGCAATCACGGTGGCCGGTTCTGCCTTGCCCGACTTCGCACTACAGTCAAGCTATCAGATCATTGTGCGGGGCAGCGATTCATCCGGGGCGAGTGTCGATCGCAGTTTCATGATCCAGGTGGCACGAAACAATTTGGTGGTACCAACGCCGACGACCTCGGAGGTGGGTACACCCGTCAATGCCGGAAATTCGGGCCCTGGCGCCTCCGGTTCAACTCCGGTCGATACTTCGGTGATTGCGCCTTCTGGCCAGGAGGAAGCGTCGCAAAGCCGACGAGTCCTGGCGGCCGGTGACCCTGATTCCGGCGGCGCTCGCAAGCGTGCGGTGGTGGTTCAGTCCGGAATCAAGGCCGCATCAACCGAGCGACTCTCCGGTTCCCGCAATGCCCAGGCCGCCGGCGATGAATCGAGCCGCGCCGATGAATTGATTGTGCAAATCATCAACGGCAGTGGCGATGAGATTTCCAAGCGCACCCTCGATCGGCGACGCCTGTTTGACTTGCTGAAGTTTGACCGTATGCAGTCCGGTGGCGACTCGGTCGGCGGCTTTGATCTGGTCCGCGCTCGGCCCGTCATGCCCGTGGCCAATATCGACTGGGCACCCGAGGTTGCACAAGCTAAAACCTACCATGTTGCTCTGGAGACGGTGCGTATGGGCGGCACGGCAGTCACCGTCGGGCTGATCTTCTACGCGCTCAGAGCCGGTGGCCTGATGGCCGCAATGCTGACGGCGCTGCCGGCTTGGTCAAGCATTGATCCCTTGGTTATATTGCACAAGGACCGCAAGGATCGCGGCGCCGAGTGGGGTGACGAGGACCTGACCCAGATCGATGAAGATGAAGCCGCTATGGGCGAGATTCTCGACGTATCCTCGTTGACCGATCCGAACAGCTTTATCCGCCAGGGCGAATATCCCGCGCCGCGCTGATTAAAGTACGCTGAGTACGCAATATAATTGGCGTGTCAGTTCGTCAAGGTAGCCGTCGACCCAGTCGGCGAGGCAGTTGTCGACCTAGTCGTCGAGATAGTTCAGCCAGAGGAGCGAGTGTTTGTCGATCATTCTTGTCCGTCACGGTGAAACCGTTTTGAATGCGAATCGCGTGTTGCAGTTTCCGGATACGCCGTTGGGTGAACGCGGTTTGGCGCAGGCGCAGGCGGTAGCCCGGCGTCTGGCGCTGATACGGCCTGCGGCCATTCTGGCCAGCGACATGAGTCGCGCCTGGATGACCGCGCAAGCGATCGCCGTCGCAACCGGGCTGCCGATTCACCCGAGCCAGTTGCTGCACGAACGCAGTTTTGGCGATCTGCGCGGTCGACCCTACGACGATCTCGATCATGATCCGGTTTCCGCGGAAGAGGGCGCCCGCAATGGCGAATCGATGCCGGTATTTCGTGCGCGGGTCACGCAGGCCTTCGACGAAATGCTGAAGCTGCGTGCAACGCTGGCCGGTCCCCTGGTGGTGGTATCGCACGGTCTCGTCATCAAGGTCATTCTCGCCGACCTCGTGCTAAGGCCGGCCGGTGTGGCGACGCCGGAGCGCCTGGGCAACACCTCGATCAGTATTTTTGCGCCGGAACCGCCGTACCGGGTTGGGCTGATTGATTCGACCACGCATCTTGACGAGGGCAACGCGGACAACAAGTTGGCCGTCGCCGGAGTATGATTTCGAGGATTGTTTGGCGATCTTGATTGATAAAAATAACGAACAAAGCGAGGAGTAATTGATGGCGGTGGACCGATTCCCTGTAGAAGCTGGGCACATCATGATGTTCGCGCGTGCGGTCGGTGACGATAACCCGGTCTATCACAGCGCCGAACATGCTCGCTCAACTGAAGTGGGGCACATCATTGCGCCGCCGACCTTCGTTCAGGCCAGCGCGCAGTTCGATCCTGACTACCACTTACGGCCGAAGGTCGGACAGCCCTGGTTTGGCTCCGGCAAGACGGCGACTGGTGTGCCACCTTCGGCCAGCGGCGCCAGTACCGGCAGCGGCGGATTGCATGCCGAACAGCATTTTGAGTATCACCGCCATCCGCAGCCCGGCGATATACTTTCGGCAACGCGCAAGCCCGGCAAGACCTGGGAGCGCGACAGTCCGCGTGCCGGCAAGCTCAGTTTCAGCGAGTCGATCATCGAGTATCGGGATCAGCAAGGTGAGCTAGTCATCACGGCGCGCAGTGTTGGCGTACGCACCGAGCGACCGGTTGAGCAGTCGAAATAGGGAAACGTAGATGGCACTGAAGGCAAGTCAGATCAAGGTCGGTGACAGCCATAGCGAGCGCGTCGTCGAGGACCTCAAACGGACCCAGATTGTGATGTACGCGGGCGCCAGCGGCGACTACAACCCGCTGCACAGCGACGAGCTGTACACGCAAGAGATTGCAGGATATCCGACGGTATTTGCGCACGGCATGTTGACCATGGGCATGACCGCCCGCATGCTGACCAATTTTGTCGGTGATGGTCGCCTGACGCGCTACGGTGTGCGTTTCACCCATCAGGTCTGGCCCGGCGATACGCTGGACGCCACCGCCACCATCGAGTTAATTTGTGACGAAGCCGGCAAACGTTACGTTGAACTGGCGGTATCCACCAAAAATCAGAATGGTGTCGAAGTGATCAAGGGAAGTGCTTGCGCCCTGATTGATCCCTGACATTATTCACGCGACCTTGCGATCACGCCCGGTCCAATACGGTTCACGCAGAATTCGCTTGAGCAGTTTGCCGGATGGAATGCGCGGCAATGCAGCCACGAAGTCAACCGACTTCGGACATTTGTAGCTGGCCAGCCGATCTCGGCAGTAGGCGATGAGATCCTGCTCAGCCAAAGTCTGCCCGGCCCGCAACACCACACAGGCCTTGACCGACTCGCCCCAACGATCGTCGGGCACACCGATGACGGCGGCTTCGAGCAGATCAGGATGATTGAGCAGCACATTTTCGATCTCGGCCGGATAGATGTTTTCTCCGCCTGAGATCACCATGTCCTTGACCCGATCCTGGATGTAGATGTAGCCGTCGCGAAGGCAGCCAGCGTCACCGGTGCGATACCAATTTGCACCTTCGGTTCGGCCTTCCGGAAACGCTGCGCGCGTCGCCTCGGGATTGTTGAAGTAGCCGTTCATGAACGTATCCGAATGTGCCCAGATTTCGCCAGTCTGTCCGTCCTCCAGTTGCTTGCCGGTGGCCGGATCGACAATGCGTACGTCGAAGCCGTGAGCAACCTTGCCGGCCGAACGCAGAAGACCTGCGCGCGGCCCGTCAGGATCATGGTCTTCGGGCGGCAGAATCGAGAAGCTGCCGCCAATTTCGGTCATGCCATAGACCTGGTAGAACTCGCATCCGAATACCTTCATGGCCTTGACGAGCACGGCCTCAGCGATCGGCGAGCCACCGTAATTGATGGCTCTCAGCGAAGTGAAATCGGCTCGCTCGACGTCGGGTACTGCGAGCAGAAACTGAATCATCGCCGGCACCAGAAACGTATGCGTGATCCGGTGTTTGGCGAACGCCTGTACGATGGTCGCCGGGACGAATTCCAGATAACACACCGATATGCCGCCTTCGAACATCGTCGACAGCATGTTGACCATGCCTGAGACATGAAAGTTCGGCAAGGCATTGAGCATCACGAAGTTCGGTGATTCGGTGTAACCGAACAAAGGACCGATCTTGTGGCACTGCGTAGTCAGCGAATAGTGCGACAGCTCCACCGACTTCGGTAGACCGGTGGTGCCGGAAGAATTCAACTGCAATACCGTTTCGTGCACGGAGGGTTCATAGCCGGTGTCGAGATCGGCAAGGCTGGCGCGCCAACTCGCGAGCGAGGAGTCGGCGTCGCTCGAGTCGGTCAACTTTCGCGATGTGACCCGTGGCGCCTTGATTTTCTGCAACATGCCCGTCAATCCGACGTCAGTCACCAGAAATTTGGCTTGACTCTGATTGACGACACATTCGAGCTCGGGTGCGGCCAGGCGCCATTCGATTCGAGGCCGAATGAATGTCTGCAAAAGTCCAGGAGCGTTCGAGCGTCACAAAAGCCAGAGCGTCTGGCGTATGCGCGGCCCGGACCCTGATGAGGTTGCTTAGCGTTGGTTTTGTGGCGATCGCAGGGTCGCGCATGGGTTTGTCTCGCTCCGTTGTCAAGCCGAAAGTCTAAACCGGTCGCACTCGCCGCTTGCGCCTTGATGAAACGAATTCATGGAACGCTCCAGGATGTCGTTTTGAAATGAGCTTATCATTGCCCGTGCCCTGACGCGAAACTACTATCGAACGAAAATCTGTATGGTCACTTTTATCCGAATTGCTTTCGCGGCAGTCCTTGCGCTGACGCCCATCCTCGTACTGGCGCAGGCTTACCCGTCCCGGCCGGTCAAGCTCATCGTGCCGTTTCCGCCTGGTGGCGGCACCGACATTGGCACGCACGCGATCAACATCAGTCTTTATAAAAAACTGCCGTACGATCCGGTTAGGGATTTCGCGCCGATCAATCAGGTCGCCGGCTTGCCGTTGTTCGTGCTGGTGCATCCGTCGGGAACTGCACCCGCAATCATCAACAAGATCAGCGCCGACGTAGTTCGAATCATCAATCTGCCCGACGTGAAAGAGCGTTTGCTCGCGCAGGGCGCCGAGCCGATTGGCTCCCGGCCCGAGCAATTCGCCGCCGTGCTGGCGAACGATATCGCCAAGTATGCGAAGGTGATCAAGGCGTCGGGTGTACCGCTCGAGTGACAGGAGGCTGACATGACGATGCAATCAATGCCTGAGAATCAGCAGGTTCAAGTGAGTCAAGAGTCGCGCTTCGATGTGGTCATTGTCGGCGCCGGTTTTGCTGGCCTGTATATGTTGCATAGTCTGCGCGGGCTGGGTTTGCGGGTGTGCGTCTATGAGGCCGGTGGTGGTGTCGGTGGCACCTGGTATTGGAATCGTTATCCGGGTGCGCGCTGCGATGTCGAGAGCCTGCAGTATTCCTATTCGTTCTCGGAGGCGCTTGATCAGGAGTGGAGTTGGACGGAAAAGTATTCGCCGCAGTCCGAAATCCTCGCCTATGCCAACCATGTGGCCGATCGCTTTGATCTGCGACGCGACATTCGTTTCGACACCCGTGTCAGCGCGGCGACGTTCGATGAACATGCGAATCGCTGGCTGATCGAAACCGAACCGGGCGAGCGCGCCAGTGCGCAGTTTTTGATCATGGCGGTGGGTTGCCTGTCGGCTGCAAACAAGCCACCGTTCGAAGGCCTCGATGATTTTCAAGGGCCGATTTATCACACCGGTGAGTGGCCACATTCAGAGGTCGACTTCACCGGTCTTCGCGTTGGCGTGATTGGTACGGGGTCATCAGCGATTCAGTCGATTCCGATCATCGCGCGGCAGGCTGCCGCGCTGACCGTATTTCAGCGCACGCCCAATTATTCGGTACCCGCCTGGAATTCGAAGATCACGCCCGAGGTCGAGCGTGCCGCCAAGGCCGACTATCCGGCGCTACGCGCCAGGGCGCGCTCGCGGCCGACCGGATTTTATTTTCCGTTCAACCTGCAGTCGGCACTGTCGGTATCGGCGGCTGAACGCGAGCGGCAGTATGAAGAAAGTTGGGCGCGTGGCGGCTTGCCTTTCCTGGGTTCATATGGTGACCTGTTGTTCGAAAAAGAGGCGAACGACACCATCGCCGAGTTCGCGCGCCGAAAAATTCGAGACATCGTCAAGGATGAGCAAACCGCCAAGTTACTCTGTCCGGACAACCTGCTGGGTTGCAAGCGACTGTGCGTCGATACTGGCTATTACGAAACCTTCAACCTGTCGCATGTCAAGCTGGTCGATGTATCAAGCCGGCCGATCGAGCGATTCACGCGGCAGGGCATCGTTGCGAACGGTATCGAGTACGCGCTCGATGCGGTCGTTTGCGCCACTGGTTTCGCCGCCATGACCGGCTCGTTCGATCGCATTCGAATCACCGGGCGCAGCGGGGTGACCTTGACTGAAAAATGGCGGGCCGGACCGCGCACCTATCTGGGCCTGGCATCGGCTGGATTCCCGAACATGTTTGTGATCGCAGGCCCGGGCAGTCCGTCCGTGCTGGCCAGCATGATCCAGGCGAGTGAACAGCATGTCGATTGGATCGCCGATTGCATTGCCCATCTGCGCGATGTCGGTGCGCAGTCCATTGAAGCGCTTCTGCCGTTCGAAAATGATTGGGTCGAACATGTCAATGAAGTCTCCAAGGTATCACTGCGCTCGAGCTGCAGCTCCTGGTACGTTGGCGCCAATGTTCCCGGCCGACCGCGGGTGTTCATGCCCTATATCGGTGGCTTTCCGGTGTACGTCAATCGCTGCAGTGAAGTGATGAGCAATGGCTATGAGGGCTTCGTACTCGACGGCGTGAATCAAAACCCTGCAACCAATGAACGGGCGCAGCCGAAGGTGCGCTTGACCGAGCGCTGGCGAGTACCGCTGGATATGGATGTCATTTCACCGGCGATGCTGGCCGCGAGACGCGTACCGGTGGTCTGATTTAAATCAGAGCCTGATAAGTCAACACCCGCAACTCGCGCCGGATCGGGTAGGTCGATGACGGCGTCAACTGTGCCGACAGGATGACGCCCATGTCCTCGGTCGGATCAATCCAGAACGCGGTGCTGGCGGCGCCGCCCCAGGCACACTCGCCAGACGAGCCGAGAATCTGCGCCCGCGCCGGATCGAGGGTCACCGAGAAGCCCAATCCGAAGCCAATGCCCTCGTAATTCGATTCCGAAAATCGCGGCTGGCCCATATCGGCCATGTCACCTTTCAAATGATTGCTCATCATCAACTCAACGGTTTTTCGGCCGAGCAGTCGTTGTCCGTTGAACGTACCCCGATTCAACATGCATTGCACAAAGCACGCATAATCGGCCACGCAGGACACCAGACCGCCGCCACCCGAAGCGGCGCTGGGTTTGCGCGCAAAAGGGCTGGCCTGCGGATCGTCGGCCAGCTTCAAGCCGCCCTCGGGCGAGCGTACATAGTTGGCAGCGAAGCGGTGCAACTTGTCGGGCGGTGCAAAAAAATCAGTGTCCTTCATACCGAGTGGACCGAGCACCCGGCGATGCAAAAATTGCTCGAACGGTTCACCGCTGACGACTTCGACTAATCGCCCAAGCACGTCGGTGCTGATACTGTAATTCCACTGCGTACCGGGCTGCGCGAGCAGCGGCAGCGCAGCCGCTTTATCGACCAATTGCGCCAGGCTGAGCGAGGTAGTGCTGAAGTCAATGCCGTGTGAACGGTAGAGCGCATCGACCGGTGTCGCCATCATGAAGCCATAAGTCAGCCCGGAGGTATGGGTCATCAGATCGCGAACGGTGATCGGGCGGTCGGCCGCCACCGCAGGGACGTTCTCGAGGCTCGGCGCCGACTCACCGGCTGGCGCGCGCGGGCCCGGCGCGCCCGGATTGATCTTGATCGTCTGGCCACCTGCGCCTTTGCCGCCGGTATAAACGCGCATGTTCGCGAACGACGGTATGAATTTGGCGATCGGATCGTCGAGTTGGAACCGCCCCTCCTCGTAGAGCATCATCGCAGCCATCGTGGTCAGCGGTTTGGTCATCGAGTAGTAGCGGGCCAGCGTATCTTCGGCGACCGCGACCTTGCGTTCGCGATCGGCCAGGCCGTACTGGTGATAAAACGCGGTCTGACCCTTACGCAGAACCAGGACTTGCAAGTACGATAACTTGCCGCTGTCGACCCATTGCTGCATCCAGGGGCGAATGCGATCGAGTCGTTGTGGGTCCAGACCCAGGGATTCGGCATCGGCCGGTTTGAAAATACGCTTGGTGGTCATTGAGGTCTCGAAGTTCCGGGTGTCTCGAAGTTCACGCCGATTCTATATCGACGAACTTCATATCGCCGTAGCGATTGCCGGCAATGCTCGAGCGCACGTCGACTTTGGCGATATCTGCCATGTCCTCGGCACTGAGCTTGACGTCGGCGGCCTGAATATTTTGCTCGAGGTACCGAATTCTTTTGGTCCCAGGAATGGGTACGACCGTCACGCCATAGGCCTGGCCTTGTGCAAGCACCCAGGCCAGCGCTAGTTGTGACGCGCTCACCCCTTTGGCAAGCGCCAGTTCATTGACCTTGCTGACCACTTGCAGGTTACTGGCAAAGTTCTCCTCCGAGAAACGAGGCATGTGTCGGCGAAAGTCATCGGCAGCGAAGTCGTTGCGACTCTTGATCTCACCGCTCAGAAAACCGCGGCCGAGTGGGCTGTAGGGAACCAACGCAATACCCAACTGTCGGCACAGCGACAAGATCGATTGTTCGACATCGCGACTCCAGAGCGAATATTCCGACTGCACGGCGGTAATCGGGTGGACCGAATGCGCGCGGCGCAACGTGTCCGGACCACACTCGGAAATCCCGAGAGCGCGCACTTTGCCGGCTCGAACCAGATCGGCCATGGCGCCGATGGTTTCTTCGATGGGAATGGTGCGGTCGACGCGGTGGACGTAGTACAGATCGATGACCTCGAGCCCGAGGCGTTTCAGTGAGGCATCGCAGGCTTGGCGCACGTAGGCCGCCTGACCCGAGATGCCGCGATAGCTCGGGTCGTCGCGCTTGCGCAGAATGCCGAACTTGGAGGCGACGACAATCTGATCGCGGCCACCGGGCCAGCTCCGGATCGCACGGCCGACCAGTTCTTCGTTATCGCCGTGTCCATAAATATCGGCCGTGTCGAGAAAGTTGCAGCCCAGCTCCAGCGCGCGGTGCAGGGTCGCCAGACTTTCGGTATCGTTGGTGGCGCCGTAGAACTCGCTCATGCCCATGCAGCCCAGACCGATGGCTCCAACCGTCAGGGTGCCTAGTTGAGTGTGTTGCATTGTCAGAGCCTTTTTTGCATTGATTGATCGTCAGACTTGCGCAGGTCTGTCTCAGCCTTGGGCATATCCGAGTTTATTGTAGGAGTTATTGATATATTGTGAGGATCGCCAACCAATGCGGTTTCCGGAATTTGAGGTCGGCGCAGAACCGAATGAAGCTCATGACTGACGGTGACTGGCGTGGTGGTGTCGTTCTCATCGATGGTCACCGTACTCTCCGGTTTTTTTATCAAGGATCTGGGCAAGACACTACGTCTATTCATGTTGCTGGGCGGCTTGGCGCTGGTGTTGACGCATGCTGTACTGGTCTGGTTCAGAGCTGGCATTCAGTGCCTGTTTCTGGTCGGGCTGTGGCTGTTGAATCGCCCGATTCGATCGGAATCAGGCACTGCGGAGAGGGCGAGAATTGAAACGAAGTAGGGCGGCGAACTCGACTGATTTGGCGAACACGACCAATTCGGCGAGTACGATCGATATGACGAGCACGACTAATCAGGAGAGAGCGAGTCCTCGCTTGGCGGCTTCGATGCCCGTTAGCGAGCGCCAGTCGCTGCTGTCCGCTGGCAGTCGCAGCCTCGACACGACCCTACGACAAAAAATCCACCGCGATGCCGCCGAGCTGGTGCGCCAGGTGCGTGCCAGTGGTCAGCATTCGCTGATGGAGCGCTTCCTCACGGAGTACGGTTTGTCGACGACCGAAGGCGTCGGTCTGATGTGCCTGGCTGAAGCGTTGCTGCGCGTGCCCGACGCCGACACGATCGATGAGCTGATTCGCGACAAGATCGAACCGTCGAATTGGGGCGCGCATCTCGGTCGCTCCAGCTCGTCACTGGTCAACGCCTCGACGTGGGCCTTGATGCTGACCGGTCATCTGCTCGATGATGATGCGACGCCAGGCCCGGTCGCCGCGCTGCGCGGATTGATCCGCCGGCTCGGTGAACCCGTTGTCAGGGTGGCGGTTGGCCAGGCCATGAAAACGCTGGGCCAGCAGTTTGTCCTGGGCCAGGATATCGCCGAGGCGCAACGGCGAGGCCATTCAATGCGCAAACTTGGTTTCACCTATTCGTTCGATATGCTCGGCGAAGCCGCGCGAACGGCAGCCGATGCGAAACGATATGGGCAAGCCTATGCAGACGCACTGCGCGCTTTATCGCCGGACTGTGGCCCGGACATTCGCAGCAATCCGGGCATTTCGGTCAAGCTGTCGGCCTTGCATCCGCGTTATGAATTCGCACAGCGTGATCGGGTGATGGCCGAACTGGTGCCCAGCACATTGGCGCTGGCGCAGCTTGCCAAAGCCGGCAATATGGGATTGAACATCGATGCCGAAGAGGCTGATCGGCTGGATCTCTCGCTCGATGTTATTGAAGCAGTGCTCGCCGACTCATCGCTGACCGGCTGGGACGGATTCGGCGTGGTGGTACAGGCTTATGGCTTGCGCGCCCCGGCGGTCATTGACTGGCTGCATGCACTGGCCATGCGTCTGGATCGGCGCATCATGGTCCGCTTGGTCAAGGGCGCCTATTGGGACAGCGAAATCAAACGCGCCCAGGAACTTGGGCTCGACGGCTTTCCGGTGTACACCGCCAAGCCCCATACCGATATCAGCTATTTACTGTGCGCAGAAAAAATGCTGGCCGCCACCGACCGTATTTACCCGCAGTTCGCGACGCATAATGCCCACAGTTGCGCGGCCATCCTGGCATTGGCGAGTGACCGTAACGCGTTTGAGTTTCAGCGCCTGCACGGCATGGGCGAAGCACTGCATCAGATCGTCAAGTCTGCGTCCGGAACCCGTTGCCGAATCTACGCGCCGGTCGGTGCGCACCGCGACTTGTTGGCCTATCTGGTTCGCCGCTTGCTCGAGAACGGCGCCAATAGCTCGTTTGTAAATCAGATTGCCAACGATCACATTTCGCCGGAGCAAATTGCCGCAGACCCGTTTGACGCCTTGTCGATCGAAGCATCGCCGCGCGTATCTGCGATCCGCATGCCGCCCGATCTGTTCGCGCCTTCGCGGCGCAATTCGCGCGGCTGGGATCTGACCGATCCGCGCCAGGTTGAGGATATTGATCATGCGCGTGATGCGTTTCGTCACCATCAGTGGCGCTGTGCGCCGATGTTGGGTGAATTTGTTACCGCTGGCCAGGTCAACGCGCAACCGAGTCCGATTCAGCGGCCGACGAACCCGATTCAGTGGCGCACGAACCCGGCAAATCGATCGGATCGAATTGGCGAAGTGATCGATGCAAGTGAGGCTGAAATCGACGCCGCCTTCGAGATTGCTGGCCGTCACTGGCCCGCGTGGTCGCAACAGCCCACCGCGCGGCGTGCCGAGACCTTGCGTCGCGCGGCTGATTTGTTTGAGGCCAATTCCGGTGAGCTGTTTGCGCTCTGTACCCGCGAAGCCGGCAAGACTTTGAAGGATTGCATTGCCGAGCTTCGTGAAGCGGTTGATTTTTTGCGGTACTACGCGTCCGAGGCAGAGCGCCTGGACGCACTCGCGCCATTGCACGGACGCGGTATCTTTGTGTGCGTCTCTCCATGGAATTTTCCGCTGGCGATTTTCTGCGGTCAGGTTGCGGCTGCGCTCATTAGCGGAAACGCGGTCTTGGCCAAGCCGGCCGAACAGACGCCCTTGGTTGCGGCACGCGCGGTGCAATACTTTCATGACGCCGGTGTGCCGCGTGCAGTTTTGCAGTTGTTACCGGGTGACGGCCCGCGAGTCGGTGCCCGGCTCACTTCGGACCCGCGCATTGCCGGCGTTGTCTTTACCGGTTCGTCGGAAGTGGCTCGACTGATCCACGCGGCCATCGCCGAGCACGCCAGCGCGGACACGATGCTGATCGCCGAGACCGGTGGCCTGAATGCCATGATCGTCGATTCCACGGCCTTGCCAGAGCAGGTGGTGCGCGATGTAGTAGCCTCCGCTTTTCAAAGTAGCGGCCAGCGCTGCTCGGCGTTGCGGGTGCTGTATGTCCAATCGGGAATCGAGCAGCGCCTGCTCGAGATGCTGGCCGGCGCGATCGATGAATTACGAATCGGTGACCCCTGGAGTCTGGCTACCGATATCGGACCTGTCATCGACGCGGGTGCCAGCAGCCATATTCGCGACTATTGCGACGCTGCTGGTCGCGAAGGCCGGCTGATCAAGTCCTTGCCGATACCGGCCGGTGCCGCGAGTGCCGGCCATTATGTAGCGCCTTGTGTTCTGCGGGTCGACTCGATTGCAGACATGGCGTCCGAGGTTTTCGGACCGGTGTTGCATGTCGCGCGCTTTGAGGCGGATCAACTCGAAGCGGTCGTGGATGAGATCAACGATCGCGGCTATGGCCTGACGTTCGGTCTGCATACCCGGATTGACGATCGCGTCCAGCGCGTCACCGAACGCATTCGAGTCGGCAACGTGTATGTGAACCGCAACCAGATCGGCGCGGTGGTCGGCTCGCAACCGTTTGGCGGTGAGGGTCTCTCCGGCACTGGGCCAAAGGCCGGCGGGCCGCACTATCTGCTGCGATTTGCACGGTCTGACTGGTTTGCGCGGTCTGTTGATCTGGGTTCGAACGCAGATCGGGGGACGCCAGTGCTGCCTACCTCAGTGCTGCCTACTTCAGTGATGTCTACTACAGCGCAGCACGCCACCGCGCAGATTTCGTGTGCCCGCATCGGCGCGGCACTTGATTCAATGGCGGCGAACGTGGCCGAGACGATCGCCTGGGCCAAGCGTACCGATCGTGCCCGTTTGATTCGCGGCGTTCTACTGCAAGCGGGGCTATTCGATTCGCTGGCATTGCAGGCGCTCAACGCCTCGCTGACCCTGATCGGTAACGACGATTTGAGCGCAGCAACCCAGGCGTTACCGGGTCCGACTGGTGAGAGCAATCGGCTGAGCCTGCATCCCCGAAAAATCGCGCTGTGTCTGGGGCCGCAACCCATTCAGGCGCTGGCGCAAGCGGTGCAGATATTGATCGCGGGCGGGCAGGCCCTGATTGTTTGCGATTTGACGCCGCCCCGATCGGATGCCATCGCCATCCCGGCTGCGCACGCCTCCCAAGCTACGCAAGCCTCCCAAGCTACCCCAACTACGCAAGCTAGACCAGCGATGCATGCTACTCAAGCTGCACTGGCCGCGCTAGCTACGGCCGGCGCCCCGATCCGGATGATCGCAGGAAGCCTTGATCCGGCTGTATTGCGATCAGCCCCGGCAATCGGCGTGGTGGCCTATGCCATTGATGAGTCGAGTGAGGCAAAAGCCGTTGCGCGCGCGTTGAGGCGGGCATTGGCTGCGCGTGCTGGTGAATTGATCGGACTGGTTACCGAGCCGATTGCGCCCTTGCAGTATTTGATCGAACGGCATCTGTGCATCGACACGACCGCCGCCGGAGGTAATGCGTCCCTGCTGGCTGATGCGTAGACGGGTGTATGCATAGACTGAACCATGTTTAAACTGGACCATGCGTAATCAGGCGGATACGAGTTAATCCCAGACAACCGAGACGAAAAAATCCAATGAACCGACCCAACATCATTTTCATTGTCGCCGACGACCTCGGATACGCCGATCTCGGCTGTTACGGCGGCCGTCCCGCGCAGTTCGGCGCTGTCTCTCCCAATATCGACCGGCTCGCCGCAGGCGGCATGCTGTTTTCCGAGGGCTACTCAAACGCACCGGTCTGTTCGCCGACCCGGTTCGCGCTGATGACCATGCGCTACCAATACCGATTGCGCGGCGCGCTCGATGAACCGATCAGCAGCAAAGGCAAGGGCAGCGCGACGCTCGGATTGCCCCCTGAGTTTCCGACCTTGCCGTCGCTGTTGCGCGACAGCGGTTACCGTACCGCATTGATCGGCAAATGGCATCTCGGTTTCCTGCCGCACTTCGGTCCGCTGCGCTCGGGCTATCAGGAATTTTTCGGGCCGATGGCTGGCGGCGTCGACTACTTCACGCATTGCGCTTCGAGCGGTGATCACGATCTATGGTCCGGTGAAGCCGAAGGGCCGAGCGACGGTTATCTGACCGATCTGCTCAGTGAGCGTTCGGTTGATTACATTCATCGCATGGCGCCGGCGGCGCAATCCGGCACACCGTTCTTTTTGAGCCTGCATTACACGGCGCCACATTGGCCCTGGGAGACGCGCGACGATGCTGGTATTGCGCCGGCGCTGGCGAAGAAGCTGTTTCATCTGGACGGTGGCAACATACACAGCTACCGCAGGATGATTCACCACATGGACGAGGGCATCGGCCGGATCATGCAAGCCCTCGCGCAACATCAGTTGAGCGAGAACACACTGATCGTTTTCACCAGCGATAACGGCGGTGAGCGATTCTCCGATAACTGGCCACTGGTCGGCGGAAAAATGGATCTGACCGAGGGCGGCATTCGCGTGCCCTGGATCGCGCATTGGCCGGCGGTCATCGGCGCAGGCCATACTAGTCGGCAGCATGGGTTGACGATGGATTGGTCGACGACGATATTGGAGGCCGCTGGGGTGCAGCCGCATCCGGATTTTCCGCTGG
Organism: Burkholderiales bacterium; assembly: GCA_031363055.1. Classification (GTDB taxonomy): domain Bacteria; phylum Pseudomonadota; class Gammaproteobacteria; order Burkholderiales; family Burkholderiaceae_E; genus JANLTP01. The sequence continues at coordinate 45,135 of JANLTP010000095.1, forward strand.
ACGGTATTTCATTGCTCGCGGTGCTGCGCGATCCGAGTAAGAAAATCGAACGTCCGATGTACTGGCGAATGAATCATCGCCAGCAGCGCGCCTTGCGAGACGGCGACTGGAAATATCTGAAGGTTGACGACGCCGAGTTCCTGTTCAATATTGCTGCTGACGAACGCGAGCGCGCCAATCTGGCCAAGCGTTATCCGGAGCGCCTGGCCGACATGCGCGATCGTTGGTTGGCTTGGAACGCAAGCATGCCGGCGATACCGCCAGATGCCGTGGTCAGCTTGGGGTACTCGGATCAGGATATGCCGCAGCGATGAACACCCTTGACGCTGCCTGATTTTCTGCTGCATGAAAACCGGTTGACATGACTGCTGTCCGATGCGGAACTCGCGTACCTCGCGCAGTTGCCGGTGGTGCGCGTAGCGCTCACCCAAGACGATTTTTCGCCCTATCAGAACATTGATGCTCAGGGGAGAATTGGCGGCTTCTCCGTCACCGGCTTGAGCGCGGTGGCGCGCCCTCTGGGCGTTCGACTTGAGCCGGTCTTGTTCAAGAGTTGGCCCGAAGTGCTGGCGGCCGTACGCGAACGCAAGGCCGATCTGATTCCTTATATCGGCTATACCGATGAGCGATCCAAATACCTGTCGTTCACGCGCGGCGTGGGTCTCGATCCGAGCACGCTGATCGGCAGGATCGACCGTCAATCATGCCGAAAATGAGGCTCATAATCTGGGTGCGCTGATTGATGATCTGCTTGATCTGAGTCAAATAGAGACGGGCCGCTTGGTGCTCAAGCAGAGTTCGTTCGAGCTGTCGACCTTGCTGAGCGCGTTGGTCGACACCTTTGAGCCGATCCGAAAGACCAAAGGACTCCAACTCTCGGTCAAGATCGATACGAGCCTGCCCAATCGGATTCTCAGCGATCTGAAGCGCTTGCGCCAAATTCTGGTTAGTCTGATTGGTAATGCCGTCAAGCATACGTCCCGAGGCAGCGTCGATATCAAACTTGCGCCACTGCAATCGATGCCGCTCGCTGTAAGTGCCGATACCGATGCCGATTCCGGTATCAACGGACGATTCGATCTTGAATTTACCGTCTCGGATACTGGTTCCGGCATTGCATCCGATCGGATGGAGCATATTTTCGAGCCGTTTGGCCCTGGGTTTGGTGCCGACTCACCGGCGTTGGGCAATCACTATCCGGGTGCTGGCAGCACCGGTCTGGGCCTGTCCATTTGCAAGCGACTGGTTGAGCACATGGGCGATCGAATCAGCGCTGCGGATTCTTCTGGTCGATGATGATCTTTTCAGTCGTGGCATGGTCGCGCTGCTGCTCGAACAAAACGGTGTCGAGGTCATTCAGGCTGACGATGGCGTGCAGGCCAGCGAGCTTGGGATGAAGGCCGATTTTGATGCGCTGGTTTCGGACTTGCACATGCCCAATATGGGTGGCGTGGCGCTGGCCACGGCGCAGCGTGGCCAGGCGAATACTTGACTGAATGGCTTGCAAGTTCCTGCGTTTGTGAATCGTTACTCGGGCAGATCAAAGCGATAACCGACCCCGTAAATTGAGGTAATGCATTCCCGACCCGGTTCGATCATCTGAATTTTGCGTCGCAGATTCTTGATGTGGCTATCGATCGCACGATCGCTGACATTGCGCAGATCGGCGTGGGCGCTGTCGAGCAATTGGCTGCGTGAGAACACCCGTCCTGGTTGCGACATCAGCACTCGCAGCATGCGAAACTCCAGTGGTGTCAGCGCCAATGCGGTGCCGGGCCAGGTGATTCGAAGGGCCTGTTCGTCAACATTCCAGGGCCGCGCCGATGACTGTAACTGACCTCGCGCGGACTGAACGGCTTGCAGACATAATCGTCGGCGCCCGCGTCGAGACCGATCAGGCGGTCGACCTCATCAATTCGTGCGGTCAGCATCAGAATCGGAACATCGCTGAATTCGCGAATCGCGCGGCACAAACTGATGCCGTCGAGCCCGGGTAACATCAGATCGAGAATGATCAGAGCGGGTAGCGCTTGTTTGATGTGTTCGAGGGCCTGTTGACCGTCGGCTAGGGCGCTGGCTTCGAATTCTTCGTTGCGCAAGTAGTCCAGCAGTACCTGGGTAATCCGGCTGTCGTCCTCGACGACCAGTACTCGGCGCGTACTCGTCATGAAGTCGCTCCACGCTGCGTGGCGAGCTCGATATGAACTTGCAATCCACCCAGTGATGATAACTTCGCCGCGATTCAGCCGCCGTGGCTCTTGACGATCGCCTCACATATCGCCAGCCCGAGTCCTCTGCCGCTGCGATGTTCGCTGCGGGCGAAATTGGTTCGATAGAGTGGTTCGAACAGCCGGGGTAAGTCCGCTGCGGGAACCGCTGGTGCGCTGTCATCGATATCGATCGCTGCGCGGTTACCAGACGAGCGAACACTCACGACGATACGCCCCGGCGCTGACGTGTAACGCAGACTGTTTTGCAACACATTACTGAGTAACTGGTCGATGCGGGTCAGGTCCCACTGAACGGGGAGCACTTCGAGCCCGTTGGTCTCAACGCTGAGCGCCAGGCCGGCGGCACTCGCACGTCCCTCGAAGCGATTGACCAGCTCTCGAAGCAGTACGATGGCATCGAATTCAGCAAACTTGCAGGGTAAGGTCTGTAGATCCGACATCGCCAGCAAGTGCAGATCATCGACCAGCGCGCTAAGCTGAAACGCGGTATCGCGCAAAGATATGACTGCCTTCGGCTCAAGCGGGCGAACACCGTCGACCAGCGCCTCGATATCACCGCGCAGGCCAGCCAAGGGCGTTCGCAGTTCGTGGGATATATCAGCCAGCCACCGCCGTCGAACCTGTTCGAGTCTCTGCAAGCTCTCTGACATGTGGCTGATGTTGCGCACCAGATCGCCGATCTCGTCACCCCGTATCGCCTCGCGATGGCCGACTTCGACGCGCCTGCCAAACTCACCCCGCGCGGTGTGCGCAGCGGCCGTTTGGACCGCGCGCAAGGGTCGAACCCAATGCCGAGCTCCCCACCAGGCGCCGGCCATCGCCAGTAACACCAAGGTCGTCGACACCGCAAAAGTGCCGAGGTACTGGTTTCTCAGGAAGCGGGCCTCTACGGCATCAGAGACACGAGCACTGGCTCGCAGCCGAGCGAGCGCGACGACCTCGCCGCGTACGCGAACCTGGCGCTCGACCCATCGCACCGGCGTTTGTGGCATCGGCCGATCAAACAAGTCTGTGCCGTCCGGATTGACGACGGTCACGCGTGGGCCAAATCCTTCCGATCCGCCGGGGGCGACGTTCGCCCGCGATCTGGTCCGTTGGGCGGTGCCGTTCGTGCGCGATCGCCGCTTGGCGAATCGGCCGGACGGCCTTCCCCCGCAGCCGGTGGCCCGCGCCTCGGCAATCCCTGTCGCTTGGCGAATTCGTCAAGCAACTCGCGCATCCGGGGACTGCGCTCGCGCAGCGCCGCCATACCACCGGCATTGTCGGCGAGCTCAACGACCAGCGCAGTGAATTGATCGAGCCGCTCGACGTCACGCGCTTCCAGATAGTCTGCGAAACCGCTCTGCAGATTCCAGGTCGTGACGGCGGCCATGGCGAGCACGGCCAGCAGCGCGGCAGCCAGCAGAAAGAGCAACAACGTGTGAACAAGGCGCAGGCGCATGACGTGCCGGGACTTTAGTGATGAATTGTGGAGATATTACGGAGGAGTGGCCATACTACGCACACAATTGGTTTGCATAATCATGCCACTGTGTCTTCAGCATTGCGCCTTCAGTCCCCAATCACGAACTCACCCGGAGTTGAAATGACATCCAGAACACTCAGCGTACTGATCAATGCGCGCGTCGCCGTCTTGCTGATAGCGAGTCTGGCCGCTTGCTCCAGCGGATCTGATTCGACGAGCGCAACCACCGGCGCGGCCACCACGCCGACTGGTGCAACGGGTACGACCGGCGCTGCGACTACCGGCACAACAACTTGTACGACCACTACAGGCACTACAACAACAGGCACCACGACGACAGGCACCACGACGACAGGCACGACGACCGCTACCGGAACCAGCTCCACCGCCAGCGTTCTTTGTCCCTTCGCAGGCTCATACACGGGAACCTACAGCACTTCCGGGACCTTGACCGCGACCTGGAACTGGACCTGCAGCAGCACTGCGCGTTCGCTGTCCGGCAATGGGCTGCCCAATCACGCGGTTGGCGCCTTCCCGAACTCGGGTAATCCGAACACCATCTCGACGCAAACGGTCACGGGAACGGCAACGTTGACTCCAGTGAAGGGCACCACCAACCGATCGATCGGCGGGCCGGGCGGCGCGAATGTCTGGGCGCTCAACAGCGTCAAATTCGATCCGGGTACGGCCGGTACGTGCCCGAGCTCGATGACCTCTACCTCGAATTGCAATCTTGCCCAGGGCATGGACCCGTGGCGTATCGAAGCCCTGGGTCAGACGACCTTCAATTTCGGAGTCGATGCCAACAATGCTCACGTCCAGCCGACCGGCGAGTATCACTACCACGGCATGCCGGAGGGGCTGTTGAGCAACGCCGGCGCGACCCCTACCAACCCCAAAATGGTGATGGTCGGTTGGGCCAGCGATGGCTTTCCGGTCTACGCGCGCTACTGCTACAGCAATGCCACCGACGCAACCAGTGCGGTCAAGATGTGCACCGGCAGCTTTGCCAAGGACACGGTCGCCGACTCCGGCCGACCGGCAACATCGTTGGTGCCGTTGGGCGCGTTCCGGTCCGATTGGACTTATGTCGCAGGCTCGGGTGATCTGGACGACTGCAACGGCCGCACCGGCGTCACGCCCGAGTTTCCTAACGGCATTTACTACTACATGGCGACTGATACCTATCCGTACATGAGCCGCTGCATCAAGGGTAGTTGATCGCGTTGATGCTGCAATGAGAATCGTCTTCTGGGTCCTTCTGTTATGCAGCAGCGTAGCGAGTGCGCATCTGCTGCCGAAACAAAATGCGACGATCAATATCGTCGACACCACCGCCTACGTCGTCGTCGCGGTGCCGGTTACCGCGCTGAGCGGCGTGGACGATGACTCGAGCGGCACGCTGTCGTTACAGGAAATTCAAATACACACAGCGGACATCGAGCGCCAATTCAACGCTCGCCTGCGCGTAGGCGCACAAGGCATGGTCGGCACTGCCGCGCTCACGATGATCCTTCCGCCGCATACCGACGGCAACGTCGCGGACAGTGACTATGTGATCGTCATGCATCGAGTTGATTTCCCGGCGGTGCCTGCAAAGCCAACACTGGAAACCGACCTGTTTGGGACAAGGCCAGGTGAGGCTCAAATGACGATTACGGTGACCTCGGGCGGGCACTCCGAAGTCGCGATACTGCAGGCATCGGCGCCCGGCTTTGCGTTCTTTCGCGGACGGTGGCAGGCTTATGTCCATTATCTTCAGATCGGTATCGCCCATATCCTGAGTGGGCTGGATCACCTGCTTTTTCTCCTGACGAGTGTCATAGGCGCCGCAAGCTGGCGTTATTGGATTGCGGTCGTAACCAGTTTCACGCTTGCTCATAGCATCACGCTGACTTTATCGGCGCTCAGTATCCTGCGTCTGCCCGCCTCGGTCGTGGAGCCCGGGATTGCCGCCAGCATCGTTCTGATGGCCGGCTTCAATCTGTACAACTATCGCCATCGAAGTGCACCGAGCGAGAAGTTGGCCATGTCCAAGGTGGCGTTGGTTTTTGCGTGTGGCTTGTTGCACGGTTTTGGCTTCGCATCGGCGTTGGGCGCAATTGCCACCGATACTGGCAACCGATTGGCCATACTTGCAGGCTTTAATACCGGAATTGAGCTCGGTCAATTTCTCTTTTTAGCCGTAATCCTGCTGCTCACCGGTCTCGTATCTTCAATAAGCGCGCGGCATTTCCGCCCTGAATCAATTCGCGATCGGCCTTCGAAAGTCGTTTGACGGCCGCCATCAGGCCAAGCGGGTCATCTTCGCCCATGTCATATGGGTAGTCGGTGCCGAGCACGACGTGATCAGCGCCGAACCGGTCGACCAGAAGTTTCAACATCAAGGGATCAAAAGTAATGCTGTCGAAGTAGAACTTCTCAAGATAGGAAGACGGCGGTTTCTTGATGACCGTACGACAGTCCGGACGCGCGCGCCAGGCATGGTCCATCCTGGCCCAATAATGCGCGATAAAACCGCCGCCGTGCGCAACCACGAATTTCAATTTCGGGTAGCGCGCGAGTACGCCGTCAAAGATCAGATGCGACACAGCAACCGTCGAGTCCAACGGATTGCCAATGACGTTATTGAAATAATGATTGGTCAGGCGATCGGCCTGTGTGTAGCCCAGCGGGTGCATAAAGACTACGACGCCAAGCGCTTCGCAGCGCGCGAAGAATTTATCAAGCCCAAGGCTCGGGTCAGTCAGATTCTTGCCGTTGACATTGGTGCAAATCTCAATGCCGCGCATGCCGAGCTTTTTAACGCAATACTCGAGTTCTCGAATCGCCAATTCGGCATCTTGCAGCGGCACCGAGCCCATGCCGACAAATCGGTCTGGCGTGTCGGCGACGATCTGCGCGATGCCTTCGTTGACTTGGCGCGCCAGCTCGGCGCCGTAAGCGGCCTCGGTAAAGTAGAAAAAGTGATACGGTGCCGGGCAGACCGCCTGAATATCCACCCCCATCCGATCCATATCTTGCAAGCGCTCTGTGACGCCGGTCAGCTTGGCGGCGCGACTGCTCATCTGTTTGACGTTGGTCTCATTCGTCAAGGCGTTCGCGAAGATGACGGTCGGGTCATATTGCGCTGCGTTCAGGTGAGCCGTCTTGGCGTTCACCGCTGGGTTGAGGTAGTGGCAGTGCATATCGACCACTTTGCTTTTTCCCTTGCCGCTATTCACGATACTTCTTTTGGCAACCGGCTTGGCGACTGGCTTGGAAGCCGGATTGGCAAACGGCTTGGCAATGTTCTTTGTGCTGCTCAGGCGCGCCTTGGATTTTGTTGCGGCCACGCTGCGCTGGCCGAAATGACGGTGCAGCGGGTCGGTGCAATCAGGAGAACAGGAATAGAACATTAGCACTCCCAAGTTCGACAAATAAAGCCGAAATTTAATTCGTGAAAACAAACCTGATTCTACCGACTCTCAAACTTATTATTTATCTTTCGATCATTTACGCCGAAGTTTGTTTATCATCATGCTTCGCAAAACGGGTTCACTAATTTCTCGGAGGAAACTGATGCACATCGGACTTGCCGGCACGGGAAAAATGGGCAGCGCGATGGCCAGGAGACTGCTCTGCCTCGGCCAACAGGTTTCGGTGTGGAATCGTTCACCCGAGCGAGCGAAACCGCTGCTTGAGCTGGGCGCAACCTGGGCATCTGAATTGCGGATGCTAGCCAGCTCGACGGAGTTGGTCATTACGATGTTGACCGACGAGTCTGCTCTCGACGAGGTTTATCTCGGCAGGAACGGTTTGCTCGTGAATCCGCCTGCGAACCAGTTATTCATCGACATGAGCACCGTCAACCCTGCCAAGCCCAAGGAAATCGGCGAGCGGGCGCAAGCAGCGCAGGCCTTGTTTCTGGAGTGCCCCGTTGGCGGCAGTGTCGGCCCGGCCCTGGACGGCAAGCTGTTGGGTTTTGTGGGTGGTGATTCTGCCGCGTTGACGCGCGCCAAACCCGAACTGGACCTGCTCTGCCGACGTATCGAGCATGTCGGCGCACTGGGTGCCGGCGCGACGATGAAGCTGGCCATCAATCTCCCGTTGATGGTCTATTGGCAGACCTTGGGCGAAGCCCTCTCGCTGATACAGCCCCTGGGTCTGGATCTGAAGCGTGTGATCGATATTTTCTCGGAAGCCTCGGGCGGGCCCAATATGCTCAACGTGCGAGGCGGCATGATTGCGCAGGCGCTATCCGGCGCGCAAGCCGGACCCACTACGGTCGACATTGCGACCATGCGCAAGGATGTGCGCGCGATGCTCGCCCAAGCGCAGGCGACGCAAGTAAATTTACCACTGACGGCTCAGACGCTGCGCTCCTTCGATGCGGCGGCTGCGCACGGCCTGGACGGCGCGGACTGTACTCAGTTGTTGGTGTGGTGGCTGAGTTCGGGCGGTCGAGGCCAGCTCCAGGTTTCAAGTCGTAGTTAACAGTAACTACTTCTGGCGACTTGATTTATTTTTTTTGGTGAGGAAAACTGAGGAGACATTCATGCAGCAAGCGCTAAAAAAATTCGCAGGTGTTCGTTTTGTTTTCTGTGCTGTGCTTTGCCTGTTTTCCTGGCAGGCCAAGGCGCAGTCATTTCCGAACAAGCCGGTCAAGCTGATTGTGACCTACGCACCTGGCGGTAGCTCCGATCTGATGTCGCGCATCATCGGTCTGAAGCTCAGTAACCTGTGGGGCCAACCGGTCGTGATCGAAAGTCGGCCGGGTGCGGCCGGGGCTATTGGTATGGAGTTCACTGCGCGTTCAGCCAATGACGGCTATACCTTTGTCGTTGGGAACCTTGGGCCAGCCGCGGTGAACCCGCTGATCACCAAGGTGCCTTACGATATGGATAAGGACTTCATCGCCGTCTCCCTGACGGCCACCGGCCCAAACGTTCTGGTGGTCCCTGCGTCGTCGCCCTACAAAAGCGTTCTGGACTTGGTCGCCGCAGCCCGAGAAAAGCCGGACACAGTAAATTTTGGCACCAGCGGACCGGGCAGCATGGCGCACCTGGCGGGTGAAATGATGATGCGCGAAGCCAAGATCAAAATGGTCGGCGTCAGCTATAAGGGCGGCGGATTGTCCGTGAACGATCTTCTGGCGGCGCATCTCGACATGATGGTCTCCGATATCCTGCCGGTCTCGCAACACATCAAAAGCGGTAAGTTGCGCGCGCTCGCCAGTACCGGCGGCAAACGTTCGGCGTTGATCCCCGAGGTGCCCACCTTCGCAGAGTCGGGCTTGCAGGGCTTGGTGGCCGAGAATTGGTGGGGCGTTTTTCTGCCTGCAGGCACGCCGGCAGCGATTGTTGATCTCTACAGCGCTGCTCTTGCTAAAATCATGATAGACCCGGATCTGAAAGAGCGATTTGCCGCCCTCGGCGTTGAGCCGCACGCTACGACTCAAGAAGAGTTCAAAGCCTTTCTGGCTGCCGAGAAAGCGAAGTACTCAAAACTTATTGCTGACAATGGTATCAAAGCCGAGTAAGGTCAAAACCAGACTTTCGCCAAACGAGCGAGAAGCGCTGATCGTCGAAGGGGCGATCAGCTATTTTGCCGAGGTGGGCTTTACCGGTCAGACCCGCGAACTGTCGAAGCGACTGGGTATCACTCAGCCGCTCCTGTACCGCTACTTTGCCAACAAGCAGGAACTGATCGATCGCGTCTATCAAACGGTATTTGAAGGTCGATGGAATCCGGCTTGGCTCGATTTGCTCAAGGATCGCTCGATTCCGCTCAGGGCGCGCTTTCTTGAGTTTTATCGGCAATACTCAATAGCGACTTACCAGCCCGACTGGATTCGCATTTACATGTTCGCGGGATTGTTCACGCCGGCTTTCAATCAGCGCTATATCAGGCTCGTCAGACGAGAGCTGATGCCTGTGATGTGCACTGAAGTGCGTCACTATTGCGGCCTCGATGCAGCCCACCCGGTTTCTGACGAGGAAGCAGAGTTCCTGTGGACTTTGCACGGCGGTATTTTTTATTATGCGGTGCGCCAGCATGTGTATCAGGTCAAGCTCACCGTGCCGCTCATGACCAAGGTTGAACTCGCGGTTGACAATTTCCTGGCCGGGGTGAAGAGCGTTTATCCACGCGTCATGATTGTGGACGGCACGCCGTTGCCGAATAAATTGTCTGGGAAAACACGATCAGCGCGCAAGTCCGCCTGAGGCCGCTGCTCCAAATAAGCACGCTCCCAAATAAGCACGCATTCCTGGATAATTTCCTGGCCGCCGCCATTCACGCCTTGGTCAGCTTCTCCAGGACCGCATAGACGGCCGCCGTATCATGCATGGCATGGCCAAGCGCCATCGCGGCGTTGTAGATAGGTACTGTGCTGGCAAACAGCGGCGCTGGCGTATCACTCGCCTGCAGTGCGTCGTGAATCAGACGCATATCTTTCTGCCAGGTCGACACTTTCATGGTCGCGTCGGTCCACGAGCGCTTGACCATGGCGGGCCCGCGCACCTGAAACATTTTTGAGCCACCTGCGCCGTCGGCCACGACCTTCAGGATCATCTGCGCATCAAGCCCTGAGCGAACGCCCATCAGAATTGCCTCAGCGGTGGAGACGTTGTGAATCGCCACCAAAAGGTTGGCGACCAGTTTCATGCGCATGCCGTTGCCAAACGCGCCGACTTCGTGGCGGGTTCGTGCAAAGCCTTCGAAGATTGACGCAAACGATTTGATGGCTCTGGCATTGCCACTGGCGTACACGGCCAGATCCCGAGTCAGCGCTTGAGCACCGGTACCCGATAAGGGGCAGTCCAGCAAAATAATTTTCTGTCGGGCGAGGGCCGCCAAGGCAGCCCTTTTGGCGGCCTCGGGCAATGTGCTGGTTTCCGCCACCACCAGGCCGCGCGGTTTGGCCGAAACCAACTCATTGCACACCTGTATCAATGCGTTCTCGTTCGGCAGTGAAAGAATGATGTGCGTGCATCGTTCAGCGATCTGCGCAGCATTCCTGGTGACTGTACCGCCGGCGTTTTTCAGGCGTCTCCGGGCTGCGGGGACAGGATCAAACCCAAAGACTTGAAACCCCGCCTTGACCAAATTAGCCGCCATCGCTGAACCCATGATCCCCAGTCCAATGACACCGACCGGAACCGGTGGCTTCGTTGGCGTGGTCGCCTTCATCGGCCTGTTCGTTGGCGTAGTCGCCTTCATCGGCTTGTTCTTTGCCGCGGCCGGGTTCATTGACTCGTTCCGATGGCAGCCTTGACCCTCGGCATCACTTGTTCAGCCATGAGTTGCATCGAGCGCTTGGCCAGGACCGGATCGATCCAGTCGTGACAAGCATAAAGCAGGGTGCCGAAATCTCCGATCTGATCACGAAAAGCCAGCAACTGTTCCACCACGGAATCGACCGTACCCGCAATCACCAGCCGCTCGGTCACGTACTCGGCCGTAATCGATTCATTGGACATGTTGGGGTCGGTCTTGAACAGATTGCCCCGGCCGCCGGCACCAACCAACTTGCGAACCAATTGCTTGAAGTAAAAATGATGCGGGCCCTCGGCTCCGTGGCCATAACGTTTGGCCACGGCCGCATCATCAGCGACAAAAATGCTCTTGGCGACGCGCCATTCGGCTGGCGACGCGACCGAACCCACCGCAGCTCTGCCCTCGACGTATTTTGGCCAATGAGTTTTCACCCATTCAGGCATCAAAAAGTTAGCGGAGATCGGTTGCCAGCCACGCTTGGCCATTTCGGTAACCCCTTGCGAGAATGGTGCCACGGCGGTGCCAACGATGAGCGGATGCGGCCTTTGATACGGCTTCATGATGAAGCCCTGGCCGATCTCGGGGATCATCGTGCGCCCCACGGACACGTTCCAATACTTGCCTTCTATGTTGTACGGCGGGGCTGAATTCCAGATCTTGAGTACGGTATCAATACACTCGACGAACATCTCGTTGCGATTGTTCCCGAAGTTGCCGAATACTTCGGCATCCGACATCAAACCGCCGGGACTGATGCCCATGATGAATCGGCCCTTGAGCATATGGTCGAGCATGGCCGCATTGGCAGCAATCGCTGCCGGGTGACTGTTGGGTAGATTCAACGTCCCGGTACCCAGCATGATCTGTTGGGTGTCGTACGCGAGGCTTGCCAGAAAGATCAAGGAAGATGTAATGATCTCGGCAGCGTCGGTGACATGTTCGCCGATATAGGCTTCGCAATATCCCAGGCGATCGGCCAACAGAACAGCTTGCCGGTCTTCCTGTAATGCGTCGTACACGTTTCGCCCCGGAGGATGAATGGGCATCATGAACATTCCAAGTTTCATCGGATACTTTCCAGGGCAATGGGTTGAACGTAGGTTCCATGAAGGAACAGCAGTGGTGGCTTGTTGGCATACTCGTAGCGCGTGACTTGGCCGAGAAACAGCACGTGATCACCGACGGTTTGTGCACTCAATGTTTTGCACTCGATCACCGCTGCACAGTCGGGCAGCAGTGGTACGCCGCACGCTGCACTGGCCAGACTCAAGCCTGCAAACTTGTTGGCGCTCGGGCGAGAAAAGCGGCGCGACAATTCAATTTGACCCAGACTCAATACGTTGACGGCAAAGTGACCGGCGTCACGAAAGACGTTCAAGCTCGGCGAATCGCAAGAAAGACTCCACAAAACGATCGGTGGATTCAGGGAAACCGTATTGAAGGAATTGGCAGTCACGCCCACCGAGACACCGTCGCAGGACCTCGCAGTGATGACCGTAACCCCAGTGCCAAATTTGGAGAAAGCCTGGCGAAGATCAATGGGGTCATGGGCCGGCAAACCGGCTGCTGAGTCTGGAGTTTCCATTCTTAGGGAACCTGGTCGCACCACAATTTGCACCAGTGTGCCACATATTGATCAACTGATCAATAAAGAAAGGGCGCGGTGTCAGGACAATTGGCGTGGCAGTAAATATTTGACCTGCCGGTAAATAATTCGCTCATTGAGGATCCCTTGACCTATTTGATCCAGCGCCGAATCACAAAGTAGAACGCGAGCCCCAACAGGATCGCCCATTCGAGCGAGATGCTGACGGTCAATACGAACGTCAACAGCCAGGTCCAGAAGTCGACCTTGTTCTGGCGCCAGGCGGCACTTGGATAATCAAAATCGACCAGAGTCCAGGCGACCATCAACAAAATGGCGGCAATACTGGCGATGGGTAGATAGCGCACCAGCGGCGCGACAAACAGCAGGATCAGGATCAGCATCAGTCCCGCGCTGATTGCCGCAACGGGCGTCTTCGCACCCGCTTCAACATTCACGCCGGAGCGATTGAATGATCCCGACGACGGATAGGATGAAAAAAACGCACCGGCGAGATTAGACAATCCCTGGGCTGCGATCTCCTGTCGAGAGTCGAGAGGCTGCTGCGTTTTGAGCGCGTAGGCCCGGGCAATCGCCATCGCCTCGGTCAAGGCCAACAAGGTCATGATAGCGGCGGGTAACAGCAGGCTGGCCATCATCTGTAGATCCAGATTCGGTACGGAAAATGGTGGCACAGCGCTGGGCACCGCGGCCAGCGTTTTGATGTTGAAGGCGTCCGGCAGAAGCCAGCGTCCAAGTGCGTAACTCGCGCCACCGACCAGTACCGCAATCAGCATATAAGGAATACGCGATCCGAGCCTGCGGCCGAGAATACAGGACAGCAGGGTGAGCAGCGCGATCGACAACGACGGCCAGTGAACGGCTGAAAGCTGTTGGGCCAACTCGTGCAGACTGGCGAACACGCCATTGCTGCGCGAAAACTCCAGGCCGAAAAAAGATCCGATCTGACTGTTGGCGATCAACACCGCAGCGCCTGTGGTGAAGCCCACGATCACGCAATGCGGCACCTTGTCGACCCAGCGCGCCAGGCCCGAGAATGCAATGGCTAATTGGAACACGCCGACCATCAGCGTCATCAGCAGCACCAGTTGCACGTACAAGGGCGTACCGACGGCAGCAAGTGGCGCAATTAAAGCCAGCGTGGTCAGTGAGATTGCATTCGCTGGTCCGCTGACCATTTGTCGGCTCGAACCGAACAAGGCCGCGACGATGCAGGGCACCATTGCCGTGTACAAACCGTACTGGGCCGGCATACCCGCCAGATTGGCGTACGCCACGCCTTGCGGAAGGACCACTACCGCACCCGTGAGACCCGCCATCAAATCGGCCCGCAGTATGCCCGGGCGTTTGAGTTCAGGCCACCAGCTCAGCATCAAACGTAGTCTTTGTATTTGTCCAGAAAGCGCACCGGCTTGGCCAGTGCATCACGACGGAATGGGTCGCCAAGCTCGCGGTTGCACATGATCTCGAGTACACAGGTCTTGCCTTCGTTCATTTGCAGATCGATCGCTTTTTTGAGCGCTGGGCCGACCTGATCGAGCTGGTCGACAGTGATGCCCTCGGCACCCATCGCCCGGGCGATACCGGCGAAACTTTCGCTCTCGAGTTCACCGGCGACAAACCGACGGTTATAAAAATCAACCTGGTTCTTCTTCTCGGCACCCCACTGACGATTGTGAAACACCACACCGGTCACCGGGATGTTGTGCCGCACGGCCGTCATGATCTCGACCATGCTCATGCCCCAGGCGCCATCGCCGGAATAAGCGATCGCCGGACGGTTCATCGCGCCCAACTTGGCGCCGATCATGGTCGGCAATGAGTATCCGCAGTTGCCGAAACTCATCGGCGCAAAGAAGCTGCGCGGCTCCTCGAAGCGCAGATAACTGTTTGCAACCGAGTTGATGTTGCCAATGTCGGTCGACACCATCGCACGGGGCGGCATGGCACGCTCGAGTTCGCGCAGCACCTGTCGCGGACTCAGCCAGTTGCCCGACTCCTGTTTGGCCTCGGCGATCATGTCGAGGCTGAAGGCATCGCGTTCATGGGTCCAGGCGCTGAGCTCTTTTTCCCAAGCCGCCTTTTCGGCGGCGATCTTGACGGCGCGCTCGGCCTTGGTCGTGTCACAGGCGAGCGTCGCGTTGGCTAGACGGTTCGTCATGGCCTCGGCGACGGCTTTGGCATCGCCGCAAATGCCGACCGAAATTTTCTTCACCAGACCCAGATTGGTGTGATCGATCTCGACTTGAATGATCTTCGCGTCTTTCGGCCAATAGTCCAGGCCGTGCTGCGGCAAGGTACCGAATGGTCCCATGCGAGAGCCGAGCGCAATGACGACATCGGCCTGCGCAATCAGTTTCATTGCCGCCTTCGAGCCTTGGTAACCTAGCGGTCCGCACCACAGCGGATGACTGGCCGGAAAGCTGTCGTTGCGCAGATAGCCATTAACGACCGGTGCGCCGAGTCGCTCGGCCAGCGTCTGGCATTGAGCCAACGCATCGCCCATCACGACGCCACCACCCGACAGAATCACCGGGAAGCGGGCGTTCTTCAGCAGCTCGATGGCTGCATTCATCGACGCCTCACCGCCGGCACCGCGATCGACACGCATCGGTTTCGGAATCTCGCACTGAATCTCGCCGTAGAAGTAATCACGCGGAATATTCAACTGGGTCGGACCCATCTCGCTCATGGCGCGATCAAAACAACGCGCGGTGTATTCGGCCATTCGCTTCGGATTGTTGACATGGCCCTGGTACTTGGTGAATTCCTCGAACATCGGTAATTGGTTGGCTTCCTGAAAGCCGCCGAGACCCATGCCCATCGTGCCGGTTTCGGGCGTGATCAAGACCACCGGGCTGTGCGCCCAGTAGGCCGCAGCAATGGCCGTCACACAGTTACTGATTCCGGGGCCGTTCTGGCCGATCACGACGCCGTGGCGGCCCGACACACGGGCGTAACCGTCGGCCATGTGGGCGGCGCCTTGTTCGTGGACGACCGGGATCAGGCGAATGCCGGCGGGTGCGAAAATATCCATCGCGTCCATGAAGGCGGAACCCATGATGCCGAAGATATCGGTGACGCCGTTGGCGACCAGCGTTTCGACGAAAGCCTCTGATGGCGTCATCTTTTGGACGCCACTGACGACACTCCTTTGCGTCATTTTGCTGTCCGGTGCACCCATGAGACTCTCCTTGAATATGATACGAAATGTTCCGAAATTCGAAATATGAACGGACTGTACCTAGCTGAATCTGTCGGGTCAAGATACCATTTCATAAAATGGATCGAACCAAAGTGCTGTATCTGGATTGGGTTGCATCAGGTTCCGCGCGTGACGAAACGGCACAAGGTCTGGACCCGGTAAACATGTCACCTACACAAACACCTGCGCCACCATTGCTACCCGATCGTACGGTCAACGTGCGCGAGGTCTTCGGCATCGACAGTCCCTTGAGCGTTGCCGCGTTCGCGACGCCCGACGAGCACGTGCCGGAGATCGATACCGCCTATCGATTTAATGCCGAAGTGACGCTCGGCATATTGGCCGGCTTCGCGCACAATCGGCGCGTTCTGTTGCAAGGTTTGCATGGCACCGGAAAATCGACACACATTGAGCAAGTGGCCGCCCGGTTGAACTGGCCGTGCGTGCGCGTCAACCTCGATGGCCATGTCAGTCGCCTGGATCTGGTCGGTAAAGATTCGATCGTGCTGCGTGAGGGCAAACAGGTCACTGAATTTCAGGCCGGCATTCTCCCTTGGGCATTGCAGCGGCCGATGGCGCTGGTCTTTGATGAATACGACGCTGGTCGCCCGGACGTCATGTTTGTCATTCAGCGAATCCTGGAGCGCGACGGCAAGTTCACGTTGCTCGATCAGAATCGCGTGTTGCAGCCCCATCCGGCGTTCCGATTATTCGCAACCTCGAATACGGTCGGGCTGGGTAATTTGAATGGTTTGTATCACGGAACCCAGGCGTTGAATCATGCACAGATTGATCGCTGGAATATTGTCGCGACCTTGAATTATCTGTCGCATGAAGAAGAAATGGAAATCGTTCTGGCCCGAGTGCCGATCATGAATCATGAACAAGGTCGTCGGCAGATTGCGGCGATGGTCGCGCTGGCCGATCTCACGCGCAAGGGCTTTGCGGCCGGTGATCTGTCGATACTGATGTCACCGCGTACCGTCATTACCTGGGCCGAGAACTTGCAGATTTTTCCGGAACTGGGGCTGGCGTTTCGGCTAACGTTTCTGAACAAATGCGACGACCTTGAACGGCCGATCATTGCCGAGTATTTCCAGCGCTGTTTTGACGCGGAACTCGACATTCGATCTCCCAAATAGAGGCTGTCGCGATTGGTGGACTATCGAATGAAAAATGACCAATGAACGCCTGATCGAGTTGCACAAGCAGACGCTCGACGAGCTCAGTGGGGCGACGCTGCGCTCGCTCGCGGCGGACGCAGATCTGCACTTCCGCAGCACCCGTCCCTACCGAGGTGAACAGCGTTTGATCGGACTCGCCCCGCACCTGAAACTTGCGACAGACGCTGCGGGCCAACTCGACGGGTCGACCCAACACGATGCGTCGACCCGTCGCGCCCTGGTCGATGCGATCGCGGTGCGCATCCAATATTCTGACCGTGAACTGCATGAGCGCCGCTCGCCAAATGCGGTCTTGCCGAAGCTGATCTTTGATTGGCTCGAACAATTGCGTACCGAATCACAAGCGCCCACCTGGATGCCAGGCCAGCGGCGTAATCTGCGAACGCGCTTTGAGCGTTGGTCGTTCGAGTTCGAACAATCGGGACAATTGGAAACCAGCGTCGGATTGTTGATCTTCGCAATCATCCAGATCTGTTGGTCGCGCATCACCGGCTATCCGCTAGCAGAGACTGCGGCAGACCACATTGAAGGAATACGCTTGCGTTTGGCGCCGAACTTCGGCTTGCACTTCAGCAGGCTGCGAGAATACCGGGCCGATCAGACCAGGTTTTCCGAGCCTGCATTGGCCATCGCCCATTTGACGCAGATCCGGGTTGACGATGAATGGCGCGCGCAAAAAGACAGTCAAGCGGGTGCTGTGTCCGAAGACGATGAGGCACAACTTCGTTCAGCGTTTGCGATCCTGCTGGACGCTGATCACGACGAGGCCGAGCAGTCGCTGAGCAGCGTGCCCAGCGGCAGTAGCAAGGTCTTCGAGTCTGCAGCGCAGCAATACGCCGTCTTCACACGTGGGTATGATCGAGTGGTAGACGCTGCCGAACTCTTGCGGCCCGAGCAACTCGTCGAGTACCGCATCCAGCTCGATGGCCTGATCAAGGCCCAGGCCTTCAATGTTCAGCGATTGGCCAGAGCGCTGCAACAATTGCTGGCTCGACCGCAGCGTGAGGGTTGGGACTTTGGTCAGGATGAAGGGGTCATCGATGGTCGCCGGCTCAGCCAGTTATGCAGCTCGCCGAACGAGCGCCGACTGTTCAAGAGCGAACGCTTGCCGCTGCGTAGCGACTGTGCGATGACAATACTGATTGATTGCTCCGGTTCGATGAAGCGGCATATGGAAATCATCGCAGTCCTCGCCGATCTGCTGGCGCGCGCGCTGGACATGGCCGGAGTGACCAACGAGGTACTGGGTTACAGCACCGGCGCCTGGAACGGTGGACGCGCGCGGCAGGCTTGGGCCAGGGCGGGCAGTCCAAATCATCCAGGCCGGCTGAACGAAACCTTGCATATCGTGTTCAAGCCGGCAGAACAGCGCTGGCGGCATGCACGAGCGGCGATGGGTGCGCTCTTCAAGCCTGATATTTTTCGCGAAGGCATCGATGGCGAAGCGTTACAATGGGCCTGCTCGCGATTGTTGAAACACGAACACCGGCGGCGCATTGTGCTGGTGATCTCCGATGGCTGCCCGATGGACACCGCCACGCAACAAGTCAACGATACGTTTTATCTCGATAATCACCTGCGACAGGTGGTACGCCACCATGAAATTCATTCGGGTATTGAAATCCTGGGCCTGGGTGCCGGCCTCGATCTGAGCGTGTTTTATAACCGCTGTATGGGTATCGATAGCCAGCGTACGGTTGATCGCGCCTTGTTTGACGAGATCGTTCAGATGATTGCAGGACGTCACCGACATTGAAAACTTGACCTTGTAACTGGAACTGCAATGACGGCCAGGACGCTAGCCTCTATTTAAAGGTGGGCAACCAGGTCGCGATCTTCGGGAACATCATCAAGATGCCGACCCCAACCAGTTGCAGCACCATGAACTGCACCATACCGGCATAAATATCCTTCAGTTCCCACTGTGGCACGACGCCCTTCAGAAAGTAGGCGGACAACGCCACCGGCGGCGACAGCCAGGCGGTCTGCAAGGTCACCGCGACCAGCGTACAGAACCAGATCAGATCGATACCAGCGGCCTGTACGATGGGCAGCACAATCGGCAGAACGATCAGCACAATCGGTACCCATTCGAGTGGCCAGCCGAGTACAAAGATGAGCGCCAGAATAACGATTAGCATGACCATCGGTGGCAGGGACAAGCTGGTCAAAAAGCTGGCCAGATAGTCGGCACTGCCGAGCCGTGAAAATACCGAACCGAACAGATTCGATGCGGTCACGAGCATCAGGATCATGCTCGAGATCTCCAGCGTCGCGTACGCCGCCTGCTTGATCTTGGCCAGACTCATGCGTCCGGAGCCGACCGTTAAAATAAAGGTCGCCAGACAGCCGACAGCGCCCGCATCCGTCGGTGTGGCGATGCCCATTAAAATAACGCCCAGGGTCGCCATGATCACGACAATCACCGGCATGACACCGATGGCTAATTCCTTGAAGACCGGGCCCAGTGAAGTCGGGCGCATTTCCGGCGGCAGGGCAGGTCCCAGGCTGGGATTGAGCCAACAACGAATCAAGGTCCAAGCAATGAACAGGCCCGACAGCATGAGCCCGGGCAACACGGCGGCTGCAAACAGATCGGTGGCGGGTACGCCGACCACCGGACCCATGACAATCAACATGACCGAGGGCGGAATCAGAATGCCCAAGGTTCCGCCGGCCGCAATGGCGCCCGCCGACAATTGCGGATCGTAACCGCTCTTGATCATCGATGGTCCGGCCATGACGCCCAACAAAGTGACCGAGGAGCCAACGATGCCGGTGGCGGCCGCAAAAATGGTTGCGGTAATCAGTACGGCCAGATAAAGCGAGCCGTTCAGGCGTGACAGCAACAGTTGGATGCCGTTGAACAAGCGCTCCATGATGCCCGACTGCTCGAGCAAAAAGCCCATGAAAAGAAAGAACGGAATGGCGGCCAGGACGGTGTCTTTCATGACCGAGATGGTCTGCAAGATGGCCAGATCAAAGACTACGGGCCCGAGCGCAATGAAGCCTGTGGCCAGCGAAACGGCGCCGAGCGTGAAGGCAATCGGAAAGCCGATGAAGATGGCTGCAAACAGTACGGCGAGCGCAACCAGTCCCAGTATTTCGTGGCTCATACGATCACGGCCGACGGTGCGGCGCGCTGGGGCCATTGACCAAAACGAAGTGTGTGAATGCACTTCAGGCATTCACTGATGCCTTGAATGAACAGCAACAGGCCGGTCAGCGGCATGACCATCTTGAACGGCCAGGTAATCGGCTGCCAGGCACTGGTCACAAAGGTCTCGTTGGTCACGTAGGCTTTGACAAAATAGCCCCAGCCGACGAACAGAAAAACACTGACAAACGGAAAGAACATGACGAGGTAGCAAATCAGATCGGTCCAGGCCTGGCGCTTGGGCGACCAATCCGCGTAAAACGAGTCGGTGCGGACATGACCCTTGCGCTGCAGCGTGAACGCGGCGCCGAGCATAAAAAAGCTGCCATACAGCATGAACGTCATGTCGTAGGCCCAGAGCGTCGGCGCGTTGAACAGATAACGCGCAATCACCTCGTAGCACAGGGAAAACACCATCGGCAGAATCAGCCAGGCCGCCAGGCGGCCTGACCAGACGGCCAGTTGATCGATCTTGTCTGCAATGGCGAGCAGCCTGGAGTTCGATATTGCAGAGGACTCAATCATCAAGGGCATCCTATTTGGCGTTTGGTGAATCAAGTCCCAGGTTGTAGTAGAGGCCGTTGATCTTGTTCCAATACGGTACGACCAACTTGGCGAAGGCGCGTTGTGAATCGAGGGTTTCCTTGAAGAACGGGTTCTTGCCGGCTTCGCGGTCGTAGATCGTGTTGGTGGCCTTGATGAACGCCGGGAAAATATCGCGCGGTGTGTCGTACACCGTCACGCCGTGCTCGGTCTGCAACTTCTGCAAAGCCAGCGCGTTGCGATGCACGTTGTAGGTGTAGGTCTCGGTCATGGTCGCCATCGCCGATGCCTCGACAATGGCTTTAAGATCTGCCGATAACTTGTTCCAACTGGTCTTATTCAGCAGCAGCTCGCCAACGTCGGTCGATTGATGCAGGCCCTGCAAGTAATAATGTTTGAAGACATTGTGAAAGCCAAGTGCCATGTCATCGGCCGGTCCGATCCACTCGGCGGCGTCGAGCACGCCGCGTTGCGCCGCTGGGACGATCTCGGCGCCGGGCATCGCAACCGCATTGACACCCATCTCCTTGAAGATCTCACCGACCAGACCTGGCGGCGAACGATACTTGAGCTTCTTCATGTCCTCCAACGATTTGATCGGTGTCTTGAACCAGCCCAGCGGGTCCGGTCCCATCGGTTGGACCAGGAAGGGTTCGATGTTCAGCTTCAGCGCCTCGCTGAAGAATCGTTTGTAGAGCGCATTGCCACCGCCCTGAAACAGCCAGGCGACATGCGAGAGTTGGTCCATGCCCGTGCCGCCGCCGGCTGCCGGGTTGGAGAACAGGCCAGCCGCCGTGTTTTTGCCCGACCAGTAATGCGTCCAGGCATAGCCGCCATCGACCACACCCTTGTCGACCGCATCAACAATTTCGAACGCAGCTACAACGGCACCGTCCGGCAACATTTCCATTTTCAGTCGGCCGTTCGACATCTTGTCAACACGATCGGCGAATTTTTTCATCAGATCATAATAGATGCTCGAGCTCGGTACTGCCGTCTGGATCTTCAATCGGGTGACCGCTTGCGCAATCGCCGGGCGGGCGATCAACGCACCCGCTGAGGCCAGACTCGCTGCGCTTGCGCCCAGCGCCAGGCGCCGGCTCGGGCGCTTGAGTTGTTGCGTTGTTCTGGATGGTTCCATTACGGTCTCCTCGTTATCAACGTGATGAATGAAAATGAAAAACTACCTGGAATCCTCGCGGATCATATCGACCGCTTTCTCCGCCATCATGACTGCCGCTGCGTTGGTGTTTCCTGAAACCAGAGTCGGCATCGCCGAGCAGTCAATGACCCTCAAGCCCTGAATACCGTGGACCCTTAAACGTGCGTCGACCACTGCACCGGCCTGCGGGTCAGGCCCCATGGCGCAAGTACCGCTTGGATGAAAAATGGTGGCACCATCACTGCGACAATACTCCAGTAAGGCAGCGTCGTCATGTGCATCGGGGCCTGGTTTGACTTCGCGCTTGACCAGCGGCGACATAGTCGGCGAGGTTGCGATGGCTCTTGCTGCCTTGATGGCTGCGACAGCGGTGCGACGGTCCAATTCGGTCGACAGATAATTCGGCTGAATTTCCGGCGGCTCGAAGGGATCGTTCGAGCGGATCCGGATATGTCCACGAGACTCAGGGCGCAGTTGGCAAACCGACAGGGTGAATCCCGAATACGGATGCACGGCGCCGCCGGCCATATCGGCCGACAAAGTGGCGACATGAAACTGGATGTCAGGCGTCTTCGCCTCCTCAGGCAGTGCCCTCATGAAGCAGCCTCCCTGGTTGATGCCGACCGCCAGTGCGCCGCTGCGAAACAGCACCCATTGCAAGGCGAGCCTGGCCTGCCCGGTCCACGAGTTCAACGCGTCATTGGTAGTCGGCTGAGTCGATTCAAAAGTCAGGCGCATCTGCAGATGGTCCTGAAGATTTTCACCGACGCCTGGCAGGGTATGCAGGACTTTTACGCGCTTTGCGATCAAATGTTCGGGCGCACCGATGCCCGAGAGTTGTAACAGTTGTGGCGATTGGATGGCGCCGGCGCTGAGCAGCACTTCGGCACGACAACGCGCACTCTTTTGAACGCCGCCTTGGGCGTAGCGGACGCCGACGGCGCGCTTACCCTCAAAGGTGATACCGCCGACAGGGGCAAGCGTCTGAACACTCAGATTCGAGCGTCGCCGGGCGGGTTCCAAGTAAGCTTTGGCGGTGCTACAGCGCCAGCCATTGCGCGTGTTGAGCTGGTAATAGCCCGCGCCTTCTTGACGCGCGCCATTGAAGTCGCTGGTAGGTGCAACACCGATGTGCTGCGCGCCGGCGATGAAAGCTTCAATGAGCGAATTCTTGCC
The DNA here is from genome assembly GCA_031363055.1 of Burkholderiales bacterium. GTDB lineage: Bacteria > Pseudomonadota > Gammaproteobacteria > Burkholderiales > Burkholderiaceae_E > JANLTP01. Next base: position 68,124 of record JANLTP010000095.1, read on the forward strand.
CTTGATGTCGGAAACGGCCAAAGGCCCGTGGGCGCCGTGAAACTCGCTGTCGCCGCGTTCATTGCCCTCGCTGCGCTTGAAGTAGGGTAGTACATCGTCATAGCTCCAGCCGGGATTACCTTGGTCGCGCCAACGATCGAAGTCTTCTCGCTGACCTCGAATGTAGATCAAGCCGTTAATCGAACTCGACCCGCCGAGGGTTTTGCCGCGCGGCCAAAAGATGCGCCGGCCATTCATGTTCGGATCGGGATCGGTGTAGTAGCACCAGTTGTAGGTCTTGCTCCACATGGTCTTGCCATAGCCGACCGGTAAATGAATCCACAGGGAGCGGTCCGGCGGACCCGCTTCGAGCAACAGCACGGTAGCGTTCGGGTCTTCGCTCAAACGCGACGCGAGCACCGCGCCAGCCGAACCGGCACCCACCACGATGTAGTCGAACGTCTCGTCCATATTTTTTTTTCGATTTTCCCGACTACTTCAGGAGTTCTTTTTACGGAACACTTTGTTCCATAAATTTTATGCTAACCGTTTGTGAAAAGTAACGCAAGAATCCGTGCCGGCAAATTGCCGGTAAATTCGTGCCGGTAAAGTATGTAGTCATGATCGGTAGCCTTGGTTTTTAGCATTGGTTTGAAGCCTTGGGTTAAGCTGCGCGCACAAACCTTCATCGAGTACTCATCGGAATCTCATTTGGCCAAGTATTCAGCGGATTCACCGGCTTCCTCTTCTGAACGCAGCTTGCGAATCCTGGCGCTTTTGGCGAAGGAAGGCCGAGCGCTGGCGCTGGCCGAGATTGTGTCGCGACTCGACATTCCGAAGGGAAGCGCCCATCGTCTGTGTACTCAGTTGGTCGACAACGCTTTCTTGTCCCGCGATGTTGATCAACGTTTCTACAGTGTCGGTACCGCACTACGGGCGCTGGCCTTCGACACCTTGAACAACGGACTCGAGCGCGGCCAACGGCATGCGATTCTGGATGCCTTGGTCAACGAGGTGACTGAAACTTGTAATTTCACGACCCTGGATGGCGCCCAGGTACTATATCTCGACCGTGTCGAAGCCAATTGGCCCTTGCGTCTGCATTTGCCGATTGGCACTCACGTACCGCTGCACTGCACGGCCAGCGGCAAGTTGTTTCTGGCGATGATGTCGAAACCGCAACGCGATGCGCTGCTGACGGCCTTGCCGTTGCCCGCCTTGACGAAGAACACAAAGACCAGGCAAGCAGCGCTCAGCAAGGAATTCAAGCTAATCATTGAACGAGGGTATTCAACCGATGAGGAAGAATTCATGAACGGTCTGGTCGCCGTGGCAGTACCCGTGCTCGACGATTCCGGCGCCATGCGCGCAGCGATTGCGGTGCACGCACCGACGGCACGAATGTCAATCAGCGAAGCGGTTCAGAAGTTACCGGCGCTGCGGGCGGCTGCGAAGAAGATGCGCCAGTTGCTTTAATTTATAGTGGGTAATCACCTATCATGCTGTGATTTTCACTACCTTCGAAAAGGAGCCACAACATGAATGATCGCCTCAAGGAAAAAATTGCCGTGATTACCGGCGCCGCCTCGGGCATTGGCCTGGCGACGCTCGGCCTGTTCGTCGAAGAAGGCGCTCGGGTCATTGCCGCCGATCTACAGGATGAAGCGGGTCGCGAATTGGAGCGGCAATTTCCGGGCAGGGTTCACTTTGTGCATTGCGACGTCACCAATCCGCAGGAAATAAGGGCGGCAATCGACATGGCTGTCTCGAAGTTCGGCGGTCTTGACATCTTGTTCAACAACGCCGGTCGTGGTGGCAGTCCGGCTGGCGTCGAAGACTGGGATGCCGATGGATGGGACATGACGCATGCGCTGTTGCTGCGCGCCGTGGCGGCGGGCAGTTCGTACGCCACCCCGCACATGAAGCGCCGAGGCGGCGGCTCGATCATCAACACATCCTCGATTTCCGCGCTGCAGGCCGGCTACGCGCCGATTGCCTACTCGGTTGCCAAGGCAGCGGTACTGCATTACACACGGTTGGCTGCCGCAGAACTGTCGGCACACCGCATCCGCATCAACGCAGTCGTGCCCGGCTACATTGCCACCAGTATCTTTGGTAACGGTTTTGGAATGGATATCGAGGCTGCAAAAAAGCTCGCATTGGTCGTCGCCGAACGCAGCGGCCTCGCAAATCCAATCGGTCGCTCGGGCCAACCGCGCGATATCGCCGAAGCGGTACTGTTTCTGGCGTCCGATGCCTCCAGCTTCGTGACTGGGACACAGATCACCGTCGATGGTGGCATCACGATTGGCCCGCGACACGCCTGGGACCCGGACACACCAGGCCCGATTCATCTGACCCTGGGTATTACAAAGGAGCAGGGACGGGCGATGCGAGAAGCTGGGAAGCCTCGGAAGTAGGTAGGTCTGGCGGCCGTTACAAGAGTGGGTGAAGTCACGGAGTGCGGTAGGGTGTTCGCTGCTTCGGTATGGAGGATATTCCGGTCGCGAACCGATGATCGGTCTGCCGAATCATGGCGTTCGGGGAAATTCAATTTTGGTGAATATTTCACCCACCTACAGGTCGTGAAGCCAGCAACCCTGGGGGCGAATCTGTTCAACTGGCGCTAGAAAGCTTGATAGTAAGCCTACTAAATATTGTCAATAAACCTTCTCGTCAGGCTATTTAAGCATCGCTACCACTATGGCAAGTAGAGCCACCTATCAGGAAAACAAATCCCCGGGTCATGAATTCGCATTGCCTTGCGCGAAGTGCTCGGGAAGGACATCGCATAAGGTTTTGGTTTCGATAGACATTCACGGCAGCGAAGGCAATTCACAACATTCATTCGAATGGTACCGAGATCATCAAATAGTGCAGTGTCTAGGTTGCAAATCAATTTCGTATCGTATCGCGGACTCAAATTCCGAAGACTATTTCCAGGTCGATGAAGATGAGTATGAGCACTCAGTCTCGGAAAAGCTGTATCCACCGCGCCTCGAAGGCATAAAGGGTTTGGGTGACGAAAGTCACTACCTTCCTAATAAGGTGCGGCAAATTTACGATGAAACGCTAACATCGCTCGCCGTACAAACTCCAGTTCTAGCTGCGATCGGCTTGCGCACGTTGCTGGTGACCGTTTGCAAAGAGAAAATGGCCTCTGGTGCGTCACTTTTTTGAGAAGCGGGACAGCTTGGTTGCACAACATGTTCTTACGCCCGCGAGTGCGGCGATCCTGCACAAAATTCGTACCCTGGGGAACGACGCCACACACGAGGTCAAGCCCCACAGTGAAAATCAGTTGGCCCTAGCAATGAATATCGTTGAGCATTTACTGCAGGACGTTTACAGTCTCGGAAACAAGGCAGAATCTGAGTTCGATGACTAGCCTAACCAGCCGCTCAACCCGGATAAGTTTTCCGCGCCGGTACTTGTGAATTGTGCTATCGCACCTTGGCGCAAGCCCGAAAAAACAGCCAGTCAATTTGGTCGGAAGGCTTCAGCGGAGTTTGGTAAATGCATCGCTTAAAAGACCCAGTTGAAGTAGAGATCAATGGTGAGCGTGTTGAGAATCAAAGCCTATTTCATAAGCCCACCGAGTGGTTCGGATGTACACCGCCCGACGAGTCAAATGAACTCGCGCGAATCAAGTCTCTGATGGAGAGGTTTCTTGACATTCGGGAAGATCGTGCTCTCGCAATTGTTGCGGGCATTCTTGAATTTCGTTCTCAACACAGCTATGGCACTTTTTTCCTTTCGCAATACACTCGTCGGGTTTCGGGACTTTGTACGCGATTACGATAGGCTTGTTTAGGCCATCGGAGGTTTCTACACGACGAGATCTGACAAGTAATGATTAGATTCATCTTTCGATCTTTTATTCGAAAACAGCGTAACTTTGTGTTCGACGCGCACAAGTTTCAAGGGCGGCGCTTTTGACCTGCGCTGGCGCGCTGTGGCGCCGGCCCTTGAAACTAGCCGGTCAACCAGGGCGTTGGCCGCTAAAATCGGTGCGTCGCCTGTGTGCTGGTCGCCTGTGTGCTGGTGTACCATTTGAAGTTGTGAGACTTGCAACCGGAACAGTCGTAGGTGGGAAGGTGGTTGTACACGGAGAGCCGTTGCCGGAAAGTATGGTGGTCACCGTGCTAGCGCGCGACGGTGGTGAGACTTTTGAGGTCTCTCCGGAGCTCGAAGCGGAACTGCTCGAGTCCATCGCCGAGGCCGATCGCGGTGACACGATTTCCGCCGACCAAGTCATAGAGCGCTTACGCCGAAGAAAATAGCGTGGCCCATAAAGTTGTGGTCACGCGGCGAGCATTTGCACAACTCGAACGAGCAGCAAGTTGGTGAGCGGAGAATCGCCTTGGTGCGCCGGATGCGGTCGCGGAAGACTTTGAGGAAGCCGTGAATCTGCTGGCGGTTTAGCCGGGCATTGGTAGCAAGTCAGCATCAGATCGCTACCTGTTTCTGCGAAGACTATTTCTTGAGCGAATCGACTATCACGTTTACTACGATATTCGATCGAAGGAAGTTGTAGTACTTGCAATCTGGCATGCAAGTCGGGGCTCCGGCCCAAAGCTGTGAGACGCAGTCGTCGTCTAACCTGGCATTGCACGCGGACAGTTTTTGCGGGCCGGCGCATGTAAGCAGTGCTGTTGCACCGTGGCGCCGGCCCGAAAAAAACAGCCGGTGAACTTGGACGTTGAGGCTGTGCAAAAAGTCCCTCAATCCAGTTCTGAATCGAACGAAGCGCAGCGATAATTGGATATTGAATTTGTTATCGCAGTGACGTGAGTGAATGCCGCGCTACAAGCCCGTTGATCGCAACTCGAAGTTCATTCCAGTGGTGTTGTCCGAGCAAGTTCAGCCCGGGACGTTTGAATTCACCTTGGACCATTTGGTCGATCACGAGTTGGATCTGAGCGCGCTCGATGCGAAGTTCAAGAACGATTTGAGCGGTGCCTCGGCGTATGACCCGGGGGTGATGCTCAAGATCGTGTTGCTGGCGTATTCCCGAGGGCTGGTGAGCAGCCGAAACATCGAGCGGGCGTGTCAGCAGAAAGTGCCACCACGCCAGACTGACCACTACAATCCCGCATACTCAAGCCTACTTGGAGAAGAGAATGTTTAACCCAATGCAGCCTACGCACTTCCAGCCGGGAGAAGGGAAGACCTTCAAGATCGGCCGGATGAGCATGACGTTCAAGACGACCGCCGGTGAAAATTGGAACGCATACACCGTCTGCGAAGCCATAGAGCCACCGGAGTCAGGCGCGGGCTATCACCGACATCTCACCTACGACGAGACGTTCATCATCTGCGAAGGGAACTATGACTTCCGTCTCGATGGCAAGCTGCTGAAGTTGAGCCCAGGTGACGTTGTCTTCGTTCCGCGCGGCACGCCACATGGTTTTGTCAATATTGGGCCCGGCGTGGGCCGTCAAATCATTATCAGCTCGCCGGGCGGCGTCTTCGATGCAATGATCGCGGAGGCGACTACGCTCGACACGGGAAGCCCAACGGCAAAGGCCTCTGAGGAGGCCAGAGCTGTCGCAGCCAAATATGGGCTAGAGTTTCTTCCGAGTTGACTACGGCCAATAGCTGCCGTCATCAAGGAACCGCATTGACGCCGAACCCCTCCATCAAGCGGACAGTCAAAGGGCCGCGCCCTTCGCC
>JANLTP010000149.1:0-44309 GCA_031363055.1 Burkholderiales bacterium
CAAAACTGCAATCTGTCCTGCCAGTAAAACTCCCGTTGGCAAAAACTCCCATCGGCATCGTCAATCCTGGAGCGGGAGAAGGGAATCGAACCCTCGTCATAAGCTTGGAAGGCTTCTGCTCTACCATTGAGCTACTCCCGCCGAACTCGCATTCACCCTGAACCACGCCCGTTACGACGCCCTCTACAGCTAAAACCGTCCCGATTTTGGTGGAGGAGGTTGGATTCGAACCAACGTAGGCGTACGCCAACAGATTTACAGTCTGCCCCCTTTAGCCACTCGGGCACCCCTCCAGGGAACCGAGAATTCTCGCAGGACGGCTGACTTCTGTCAATTTGGCTGCATTGATAAGCGCCACAGGTTGGCCTGAAGGGACCGCCGCCGACTCAAAATCCCGATTCCTGAGGCCGCGAAAGAGGTTGCGAAAGAGGTTGCGAAAATAATTGACCGGCCGGCCGGTCGTGATATAAGATTAGGCCAAGAGTTTTGTTCAGACCCTTGTTCAGACCCTTCTTAGGAGCGCGGCCACGATGTACACCCAAGCCCTCGATCAAACTCAAGCTCTTGCTGACGATGCGGGCAAAGCCCCGAGTAATGCACGCGGCGCCGCTTATTTCGACGCCCAGATTGCCGGTGATCGCAAAATCGAAGCCCAGGACTGGATGCCTGACGACTACCGAAAGACCCTGGTTCGCCAAATCTCGCAACATGCCCATTCCGAAATCGTGGGCATGTTGCCGGAAGGTAACTGGATTACACGCGCGCCGAGCTTGCGCCGCAAAGCGATCTTGCTTGCCAAGGTGCAAGACGAAGGCGGTCATGGCCTGTACTTGTATGCTGCCGCCGAAACCCTGGGCACTTCGCGCGATGAAATGATTGAGGCCCTGCACAGCGGGCGGGCGAAATATTCATCGATCTTCAATTACCCGACGCTGACTTGGGCCGATATCGGTGCCATCGGCTGGCTGGTTGATGGCGCAGCGATCATGAACCAGATTCCGTTGTGCCGATGTTCGTACGGGCCGTATGCACGCGCCATGATTCGCATCTGCAAGGAAGAATCGTTTCATCAGCGGCAAGGGTTCGAACTCATGCTGGCCTTGGCGCGCGGCTCCACCGAGCAAAAAAAGATGGCCCAGGACGCGTTGAACCGTTGGTGGTGGCCAGTGGTCATGATGTTCGGCCCGAGTGACAAGGATTCAGTGCATTCCGGCAAGACCATGCAATGGGGCATCAAGCGTTTGTCGAACGACGAGTTGCGGCAACGCTTTATCGACGCGACGGTGCCGCAGACCGAATTGCTGAATCTGACCATCCCGGACCCGGCGTTGAAGTGGAATGCGCAAACCGGTCACTATGATTTCGGCGAGATTGACTGGTCGGAATTCTGGCAGGTCGTCAATGGCGACGGCCCCTGCAATCGCGAACGACTCGAAACCCGGCGTCGCGCTTATGACAACGGCCAATGGGTACGCGATGCGGCGCTGGCGCATGCGCGCAAGAGAGCAGCCGATACACTAAAGGCGGCCTGAACATGGATCAACCCTCCTTGGCTCAACCACCCTCAAATCCGCCCGCCGCAGCCCGCAACGAATGGCCGCTTTGGGAGGTCTTCATTCGCAGTAAGCAAGGCCTCGACCACCGGCACTGTGGCAGCCTGCACGCGGTCGACGCCAGGCAGGCGCTACAAATGGCGCGCGACGTGTATACGCGGCGACAGGAGGGCGTATCGATCTGGGTCATACCGTCGAACTCGATCGTCGCCTCCGAGCCCGAGAACAAAGAAGAATTTTTCGATCCGATGGCCGACAAGGTTTATCGGCATCCGACTTTTTATGTATTGCCGGATGAAGTCAAGCACATGTAGCGGGTTGTTGATGAGTGAATATCCCCAATGATTGAGCAATTTGAATGACTGAGCAGATTGAATGAGCGCGCATATTGAGTACCTGCTGCGACTCGCCGATAACGGTTTGATCCTCTCGCATCGGCTGGCGGAATGGGCCGGACATGGCCCGGTGCTCGAGGAGGACATCGCGCTGTCGAATATCGGGCTCGACTTGCTAGGCCAGGCGCGCTTGCTCTATCAACATGCGGGCACGCTAGCGGCTCCTGAAAGTGGCGAACCGCGCACCGAAGATGACTTCGCTTATTTTCGCGATGCCAGCGAATTCCGCAATTTCACCATGCTCGAGCTGCCGAACAGCGGCGTCGCCTCGGGGGGCCCAGGTGCCGGTGACTACGGCTTCACGATTGTTCGAAACGCGCTGTATTCGTCCTGGGGTTGCCTGGCGTGGCTGCAATTGCAATCGTCGGCCGACGCACAACTGGCGGCAATCGCCGGCAAGGCGGTCAAGGAGACACGCTACCATTGGCGGCACGCCAGCGACTGGCTGGTCCGCCTCGGAGACGGTACCGCTGAATCGCACGGCCGAATGCAGCGCGCGCTTGACTCGTTGCTGCCCTACTGCAATGAATGGTTCGTCGGCGACCAGATTGACCAGCAAATGCACGCGATGGGTGTCGGGTTCGAGCCAGCCAACCTTCGCGAACCCTGGCTGGCAATGCTCAAGCCCGTGATCGCCGAGTCCACCTTGAGTTGGTCAAAGGACAGCCATTTTCAGAGCAAAGGCAAGGCAGGACAACACGGTGAGCACTTGAGTTATCTGCTGGCGCACATGCAAGCGCTGCCGAGACTGCATCCGGGCGCCGTGTGGTAGCACAAGACATCGCTGTGGAGGCGCTGCGCGCGCTGGTCAACGAGCTGCCCGATCCGGAGATCCCGGTCATCACGCTCGGCGATCTCGGTATCGTTCGCGACGTTCGAATCGATGCAGGCGCCGCCGTCATCAAACTCACCCCGACCTACAGCGGCTGCCCGGCCACCGAGGCCATCCGGGAAGATGTACTGAAAACCGTTGCCAGCGCCGGCTACGACCACGCGACAGTCGACATTGTTTTGTCGCCGGCCTGGAGCACAAGCTGGATCAGCCAGCGCGGTCGCGATCGGCTGCGCGCCTACGGCATTGCGCCGCCGATTGATGATGAAGAGCGTGCTGCGCGAACACCAAGTGGTCCCGTCGATTCGTCACCGCTTCGAGTGATCCGTTTTCATCGCAAGTCAACGCTCACCTGCCCGCGTTGCGCGTCGGCCCATGTCGAAGAACTCAGTGCCTACGGATCAACACCTTGCAAGGCCTTGTATCGTTGTCTGGCCTGCCGGGAACCGTTTGACTACTTCAAGCCCTACTGAGAAACGACCGTCATGAGTACTCCGAGTTTTCATCGTCTGCGAATCACCGAGAAGCGGCGCGAGACCGCCGATTCAGTATCGCTGGCCTTTGCGGTTCCGGAATCGTTGCGCGGTCAGTACCAATTTTCACAGGGTCAGTTTTTGACCCTGCGCGGCAACGTGAACGGCGTACCGGCGCGGCGCTCCTACTCCATTTGTGTCAGCGTCAACGACTATCGTCGCCGCAACGAATTGCGGGTCGGTATCAAGCGCGTCCATGGCGGTCTCTTTTCAAACTGGATCAGCGAATGCGCTCGCGTTGGCGAGGAAATGGACGTCATGACACCGGACGGGCGATTTTTCACGCCGCTCGATCCGGCCCAAACCAAGCATTATGTGGCGTTCGCGGGCGGTTCGGGCATCACTCCGATTCTGTCACTGATCAGAACCACCCTCGAGATCGAATCCAGCAGCGAGTTCACTCTGGTTTATGGCAATCGCAGCGTCTCGTCAATCATGTTTATCGAAGAACTCGAAGACCTCAAGAATCAATATTTGGGGCGATTCAGGTTGTTCCATATTCTGTCCGACGAAGCACAGGAAATTGCGCTCTTCAACGGGCTGCTCGATCGCGACCGTTGTGACGCACTGCTGTCGGAATTGATTGCGCCCGCAACCATCGATGAGGCGTTCATCTGCGGACCGGAGCCAATGATGAATGCCGTCGAAGCCAGTTTACTGGCCAACGGCGTACCGCGGGCACAAGTTCATGTCGAGCGGTTTGGCGTGCCGATGCCGGCCAGCGGAACCAAACCAAACGCGATCGACACCGCCGGCAATGATGCAGGCAAATTCGCCCAGGTTGAACTCATCATCGAGGGCAAATCGCGCCGCCTGTCGGTGCCACTCGACGGCCCCGGTGTGCTCGATGTCGGACTGGCCGCAGGCATTGACCTGCCGTTTGCCTGCAAGGGCGGCGTCTGCTGCACCTGTCGCGCCAAGGTCATCGAGGGATCGGTGCGCATGGACAAGAACTACACACTGGAAGACTGGGAGATAAACCGAGGCTTCGTGCTGACCTGTCAGTCGCATCCGACCAGTGATCGCGTGGTCATCAGTTACGACGAACGCTGATTGCCGCTGTGGCCAGAACCAAAGCCTCCGATCACGAGCAGCAACGCGACCGAATATTGAGCGCTGCCGTCAACGCGTTTGCAAATGTCGGATATCCGAGCGCCTCCATGTCCGGGCTGGCGCGATTATGTGGCACCTCGAAGGCGGGTTTGTATCACTACTACGCGAGCAAGGATGCGCTGTTGTTTGACGCGCTGGATCGCTACACCCGGCGACTACTTTTGTTGGCACAATCAGTCTGCCAGGCCGATCAGCCGGCGGTACAGACCTTGCGCGATCTGATTCGCGCGTTCATGACCGAATATCAGAGTGCACAGGCCTATCATGTGGCTTTGCTGAACGACGTCAAGTTTCTGGCGGATGCGCAGCGGCTGCGCATCCGGGCGCAGGAGCGAGCCGTCGTGCAAATGTTCTCCGATCTGATCGCAAAGGCCTATCCACAACGAGCTGCGGGCGATCAGCTCATGCCCACCACCATGGCCTTGCTCGGCATGATCAACTTCACGTTCGCCTGGCTCAATCCGAACGGGCCGATGAACGATCAGCAGTTCGCCGATCTGGCGATTGAACTTTGGGAAAACGGCCTGAAGGGTTCAAGTACTGCCGCGCTCGACGATCTTGAATCCTAGATCAAGCGAGTCGTCAGTCACCGCGACCCGGTTCAGGCGGTCCAGCAACATTTGGGCTGCGCGTGCGCCGATCTCGCGAGAAAAGATCTGCACCGAGCTCAACGCAGGTTCGGTGGCGGCGGCGATCGGAAGATCGGCAAAACCCATGATGGCGAGTTGTTCGGGAACCTTCCAACCCTGGCGCTGACACTCGAATAGAACGCCGGCAGCGAGCATGTCGTTGGCGCAAAAAATGGCCTGCAGCCGGGGCTGCTGCGAGCGTAGCCCGATCAAGGCCTGGCCGGCATCCCGAATCACACTCGGCACGGTCAGATCAACGGCCGTGATGTCCGGCAAGCCGGCAAGTCGCGCGGCCAACCGAAACCCCTCGAGACGCCGCGCCGACCGCGCCTCGGTACCGCCGATATAGCCCAGGTATTGATGGCCTTTCTGAATCAGGTAACGCGCCGCTGCGGCACCGGCTTCAAGGTTCGAGAAGCCAACCAGTTGATCAATCGGCCGATGGGTCATGTCCCAGGTTTCAATGACCGGTATGGCCACCGCATGCAATCGCGCGCGCAGAGATTTGACATGATCGATGCCGGTCAGTACCAGACCATCGACGCGACGACCGAGAAACGTTTCGACGAGGCGCGCCTCTTCGTCCAGATCGTAATTGCTCTGGCCGAGTAACAATTGATAGCCGGCGGGCTCCAGGTGTTGCGACAGGCCCTCGACGGTGTCGGCGAAGATCGAGTTGGCAATGGTTGGAACAATCACGGCAATGATTCGCGAACGCCGCGAGGCGAGGCTACCAGCGGTCAGATTGGGAACAAAACGCAACTGCCGGATCGCATCACGAACGACCTGCAAGGTTGCCGGCGCCACTTTTTCGGGCTGATTCACCACGCGCGACACGGTGACCAGCGAAACGCCGGCAGTGCGCGCGACGTCTTGCATGCGCGCTGCCTGTGCGGGTGCGGCAACGCGCGGTCGCGCGCCAAGCCTCGCTGGCTTCGCGCTAGCCTTCGCGGCGGACTTCAGAACGGGTCGGACGGTCGGCATGAATAGTCGGTCGGTGCTTATTTGCTTGACACGATATTGTCTCAGCAAATATGATTCGATGGAAGCGCTTTCATTTTTAGAGAATCCAGATGATCAATGCCGAAACCGTCGCTCGTTATCACCGTGAGGGCTATATCGTGGTGGAGAATCTGCTCGACGAGCAGACCCGTCTACGCATGAAGGCCGTACTCGCCCAGCTGGTTGAAAATGCCCGCACGGTTGACACTCATACCGACGTGTATGACCTTGAGCCAACCCATAGCAAAGCCGAACCTCGGGTGCGGCGGATCAAGAAGCCTCATGTCGTGGATCCGGTGTTTGCCGAGTTCATGCGTTCGCCGAAACTGTTGGCGGTATTGTCGGCCCTGCTGGGCCCGAGCGGCGTTCGGTTGTACGGCTCGAAGCTGAATCTGAAAGCGCCGCAGTTTGGCTCGCCGGTTGAATGGCACCAGGACTGGGCCTTTTATCCGCACACCAATGACGACGTGTTGGCGGCCGGCGTCATGCTAGATGACATGCAACTGATCAACGGCCCGATGATGGTCATTCCAGGCTCGCACAAAGGGCCAACCTTTGATCACCACGGACCCGACGGTTATTTTTGCGGCGCCATGGCGCCCGAGCGTGACGGTATCGACTTTGATCGAGCCGTTGCGGTCACCGGGCCAGCCGGCTCGGTGTCGTTTCATCATGTCCGCCTGATTCATGGATCAGCTCAGAATCACTCGAAAATTTCGCGCAACTTGCTGCTCTATGAATTTACGGCCGCCGATGCTGTGCCGCTGATGGGCCCGGGCGACTGGAACGAGTTTAATGCGCGTTTGCTGCAAGGCTCGGCCACCGTCAGCCCGCGAATTGTCGATTGTCCGGTGCGCCTGCCGCTGCCACCGGCCAAGAACCAGGGATCCATCTACGAGAACCAGACCGCGATTGGCAAGCGCTACTTCGAAATGACGCAGTCAGAGCGAGCCGCTCTCAGCAGAGCCTGACTCAGTGTCGACGCTCGCCACGCAGGTAACGGCGAACCCCGCCCGGCGCTTGGCAACGACAAGCAGGCTGGTAAACTGCCCCGAGCGGGATTTCGCGTTCTGACACCATCAGATCCCAACCCTGTTTTAGATCCCAACTCTGTTTCAACAGTCAACGAGCGCCTCGGGCGCTGGACCCAACATGACCAAAGCCTTTGCCTCGCAGGCGGATATGTCCGCCAAAAAAACCAGTTTCATCAAGCTCTCGGATAACGCGTACGCCTACACCGCCGAGGGCGATCCGAATTCGGGCGTCATTATTGGCGATGAGTCCTGCATGGTGATCGATGCAACCGCTACGCCCGTGATGGCGCAGGACTTGATCCAGAACATTCGCAGCGTCACCGACAAGCCCATCAAGTACGTGGTGTTATCGCATTACCATGCAGTGCGAGTCTTGGGCGCCTCGGCCTACAAGGCTGAAGGTGCGCAAGAGATCATCGCCTCGCGTGGTACCTACGAGTTGATCGTCGAGCGTGGCGACGCCGACATGAAGTCCGAGATCGAACGGTTTCCGCGCTTGTTCCAGGCAGTTGAAACGATTCCCGGGCTGACTTGGCCGACGCTGGTGTTCGAGCGTGAAATAACGCTCTACCTGGGCAAGCTCGAAGTCAAGCTCATGCACCTGGGGGCGGCGCATACCCGCGGCGATACGATCGCCTGGATTCCCTCGCAGCGCATTTGTTTTTCCGGCGATCTGGTCGAATACAACGCCGGCGTTTACACCGGCGATGCCCATCTCGAAGAGTGGCCCGACACGCTTGCCAAGCTGGCTGCCATGAAGCCTGAAAAACTGGTTCCTGGTCGCGGCACCGCCCTGGAGAACGCTGCCGAAGCCCAGAAGGCCATCGAGTACACGCGCCGCTGGGTCACTGACCTCTACAACACGGCCAAGGCCGGGGTTAAAGCCGGCAAGAATCTCAAGCAGGTGTTTGAAGATACCCGCCGGGTCATGGATCCGGTGTTTGGCGGGGTATTCATCTACGAACATTGCCTGCCCTTCGACGTGTCGCGCGCCTTCGACGAGGCGAGTGGCGTGAAAAATCCTCGCATCTGGACGGCCGAGCGCGATATCGAGATGTGGAAATCGTTGCAGAGTTAGTACCTTGATGACCATCAGGAAATTTGGCCAGAAAAACGTCGCCGTCGTTGAAGACCGACGCGTCGTACCCAAGCCGGCGCGCGCGGCCGGAGCACATCCTTGAAAACAGAACTGTTATGCCGGATTGAAGCCGAGGTCGGCGCCGTCGAGTCGTTGGGTACGATGGCCGCCGGCGAGCGCCGGGTGGTCGCGATCACCGGTGGCCAGGTATTGCCGTCAACCGTCCATAAACTGGCCGGGATTATTTTGCCGGGTGGCGCTGATTGGCAATGGGTACGCAGCGATGGCATCACCGAAATTTCGGCTCACTATGTCGTTGAAACCTTTGATGGCGATCGCATCGAAGTCGACAGCAACGGCTTTCGGCACGGACCCGCCGAGGTCATGAAGCGATTGGCGGCCGGCGAGGCCGTGGCGTCGCATGAATACTATTTTCGTACGGCCATCACATTCAGAACCGCCTCGACACGACCTGAAATTGCGCGACTGAACGGCTTGGTCGCGTTTGCCATCGGTGAGCGCCGCGCTCGGCTGGTGGTGCTGGCTGTGCACATCTTGTTATAGGCGATCGATTACGCTGCGGCTGACTTCGCGAGCGAGCGTTCGATATCCCAGATCAGATCGTCGATCGACTCCAGACCGACTGACAGTCGAATCAGATCCGATGTCACACCGGCTGCCTTTTGTTGTTCCACCGATAATTGCCGATGGGTCGTCGAAGCTGGGTGAATGATCAGCGTGCGGGCATCGCCGACATTGGCAAGGTGGCTCATGAAGGTGGCCGCTTCAATGAATCGCTCGCCGGCCTTCTGCGTTGCCGCCGGGTTGGTCGAACCATCGGCTGACTTCACGCCAAAGGACAGAATGCCGCCGGCACCCCGAGGCATGTAGCGTTTAGCCAGCGCATGATACGGGCTGCTTTGAAGTCCGGGGTAATTGACCCAGGCAACCTGCGGATGCGTGCTCAGATACTCGGCGACCTTCTCGGCGTTTTGGACATGCCGGTCCATGCGTACAGCCAGGGTTTCGATGCCTTGCAGCAGCAACCAGGCGTTCATGGGCGATAGGGTCGGCCCGAGCGTTCGCGCGGTTTCCATGCGCGCTTTCATGGTGAAGCCGAAGTCACCAAACGTTTCATAGAAACGTACCCCGTGGTAACCCTCTGACGGTTCGGTCATACCCGGAAATTTGCCGTTATCCCAGGGGAACTTGCCTGACTCGACGACCACGCCGCCCATGGTGGTGCCGTGTCCGCCCAAGTATTTGGTGACTGAATGCACGACGATATCAGCGCCGTGTTTGATCGGCTGACACAGGTAAGGAGAGGCGAGCGTGTTATCGATCACCAGCGGTATGCCGCTTTCACGCGCAATGGCGGCGACCGCTGAAATATCCAGAACGTTCAGCCGCGGATTGGCAATGGTCTCAGCGAACAGCGCCCGCGTGTTGGGTTTGATCGCACGTCTGAAATTCTCGGGATCATCGGAGTCGACAAACGTGCATCCGATGCCGAATTTCTTGAAGGTAACGGCGAACTGCGAATAGGTGCCGCCGTAGAGCGTGTTGGCAGCGACCAGATGATCGCCCTGATTCAAGAGGGTCAACATGGCGACCATCTCGGCGGCCATTCCGGAGGACGCAGCGATCGCCGCGCGCCCGCCCTCCAGAGCGGCAATGCGCTCTTCCATGACCGCAACGGTGGGGTTCGACAAGCGCGAATAGACATTGCCAAACGTCTGCAGATTAAAAAGACTGGCAGCGTGTTCGGCCGAGTCGAAGACATAGGAGGTAGTTTGGTAGATCGGTAGCGCACGTGCGCCGGTGGCCGCGTCTGGAATCTGGCCTGCATGCAGACACAGGGTCTCTATCGCGAATTCACGGTCTGTCATTTCATTACCCTCGTGCAGCGCACTGGTTGATTGCAATTCTCGCCGACGCCCTCTCAAGCAAATGTGGCTCTGCCACTTTGCTTGAACCCCCGCGGGGGGCGGGCTGGGCGCAGCCCGGCCCTGGGGGCGCTCCTTAGTACGGAAGTTGCCGGGGCCGCTTCGCCGAAATGACCTTGGTGTTGACGCCGACCCAATTAAGCCCGCCGAACAGTCGCGCATGTTCGATCTTGACGCATCGGTCCATCACTGATTCGAGACCTTGCGCGCGCACAAATTCATCGGCCTCGCCGTTCAGCACTCCGAGTTGCTGCCACAGCGTGCCGGCACCGATCGCGGCAGCCTCGCGCGCAATCGGCAGGACATCCTGAGTCTTGCGAAAGACATCGACCATGTCGACTTTCTCCGGAACGGCGGCCAGGTTCGGATAGCAGCGCTCGCCGAGAATTTCCGGATACTTAGGGTTGACCGGAATAATGCGGTAGCCGTGTTCCTGCATATACTTCGCCGCAAAAAAACTCGGGCGATACCAATCGGCGGACAGGCCGACGACGGCAATGACACGATCGGTGGAAAGTATTCGCCGCAAGGTCTCGATGTCAGACAAGATCAACTCCTCGAACGCTTCATTCAGTCCCGCATCATACCGGCCCAACAAGGACCACGGGCGGACCACTGACGGATCAAAGACGGATCAAAGACAGGCGTCATCATCACGCGGGCGGCAGCGGAGCTGATCTATTCTGATCTAAACTGCTGGGACGACTCTGAACCGATTGGAAATTGCCATGTCCGAGCTGCCCATGCCCTCCATGAACGCCTTGAGTACCTTGTTCAATTCGGTCGAGCTCGTCAAGAAAGCCTGGCCGAGCTTTAATCTGCCATCCCAGTTCGCGCCGACCATGGATGTCAATGAGCTCGACAAGAGGCTGAACGATTTGCGGGCCGTTGAACAGTGGTTGAGCCTGAACCTTAAAATGCTGCATGGCACGATTGAAGGGCTGGAGCTGCAGCGCAATGCGATCGCAGCCATTAACGAATTCGGCAAATCGACGACATCGCCACTGCAGGCTCAATCACAGCCGCAACCAAAAGCTGAACCGCCTGCTGCAGCGGCGCCGGTCGACGAGCCAAGTCGGATTGCGGATATCGCTTCCCAAGTCAATCCCGCCGCCTGGTGGAGCTTGCTGCAGAGCCAGTTCAGCCAGATCGCTGAAGCGGCGTTACGCCCGCAAGAGGCCGCTACCCGAAAGAGTACTGCCGCTTCGAAGCCAACGAAAAAGTCGGCAACGGTGAAGGCCAGAGCCAAATCGGCCAAGACCACCGGTGCCAGCCGTCGGCCGTCTGCTGCGCTGTCTGCTGTGCGGTCTGCTGCGCTATCCGGTCCGCTGTCCCGGAAATAGCCAGAGAGCTTTAGCCAGTGAGCCTCAAAAAATTTCGACAGGGTCATGCCGCTCATTCTGATTGGCGCGTCGCCTGTGAATTGGTATTGACGCAAACACTCGGGCCAGGTGCGCTGATTGCCGAACCCGGCTGCGAGTTGCTGGGCTTTGTTTATGCCAGTGCGAACTTTTCTGAACATCTTGACGCCATTGTCGCGGAGCTGCGCGGCCGCACCAACGTCGCGAACTGGGTAGGCGGTGTCGGCCATGGCATTTTGGCAAACGGCGCCGAATACATGGGCGAAGCTGCCCTGGCGGTTCTGGTCGCTGAGCTGCCGGCCAATAGTTTTAGATTGTTTTCGGGCAATCAGCCCTTGTCGCGAGCGTTGGCGGCAGCCGATAACCAGGATTGGCGCGCCAGCACGGTGTTGGTCCATGCAGACCCACAAAACGCTGAACTGCCAGAAATGCTCTCCGAATTGTCCGACCGCCTGGGTTCGGGCTACTTGTTTGGCGGTGTCGTCAGCGGCGATCTCGAACATCCGCCGCAATACGCCAATGAGATCACGCGCAGCGGACTGTCGGGCGTTGTATTCAATCAGTCGGTACGGGTCGCGTCACGACTGACTCAAGGCTGCACACCGCTGGGCGCCGAGCACCGGATTTCGGAGTGTTCCGGCAACTATTTACGAGCCCTTGATGGCGAACCGGCGCTCGATGTCATGTTGCGCGACCTCGGCGTGTCCGAGGACGTGCGGGCGTCCAGAGACGGTGAAACGCTGTTGCGTGCCTTGCCCAGCGATCGGCTGCGACGCGGACTTCTGATCGGCCTGGCGGAAACAGAACAGCCGGTCGGCGCCAACACCGACCGGCCAGCGATTCGGCGGCTCGGATTTTCCGAGTTCCAGGTTCGCAATCTGGTCGGCATCGATCCGGAGAATCGATTGCTGGCGGTTGCTGCGCAGTTGACCGAGGGCACACGCGCCGTATTTTGCACGCGCGATCAGCAATCGGCGCGCAGCGATTTGATTCGGGTCTGCACCGAGTTGCGCGATGAAATTGAAAGCGACGCGCGCGAAATACGCGGTGCCCTGTATTTTTCATGCGTCGCGCGCGGTCGAAACTTGTTCGGTAGCGACGGTGCCGAAATGGAAATCATTCGACACAACCTAGGTGATATCCCTCTGGTGGGCATTTTTGCCAACGGCGAAATATCGCGCGACCGACTGTACGGTTATACCGGGGTATTGACGCTGTTCGTTTGATTCGGCATTTGAGCGGACTAGGCATCCGGCGCGTGTTGCACGCGCCAGTCCTGCAGCCTCGGCCTTATCTCGCTCGTGTCTGCAATGACCACGATATCTTTCGGCGGTCGGCGAAGCAGTACCGGACAATTGCCGCCGGCCCAGATTTCGATGTGCTTCGGCAGTGCCTGCCTGAGCGCCAGCAGCGCGTCGATCACGCTGTTGGCGTTGCTGCAGGACGAAAATGACAGCGCGACGAGGTCGACGTTCTGAACGGTAGCCGCCCGTATGATGTCCGGCACCGGCGTCTGCGTACCGAGCGATCGACAATCGCAACCTTCATGCGTCAGGTAAGCTTCGGCGACCAAAATGCCCAGTCCGTGCGCCTCATTGGGAATGGTCGTCAAAAGAACTTTTGGCAGGGCCGGGCCGCGCGCCAGATTCAAAATGGCATTACGCAACACACTCTTCATCGCCTCGGTGTACAAATGTTCCTCAAACACCTCCAGCGAACCACGCGCCCAGGCTTCGCCAACCATATGACCCAAAGGCGCCACGACCTGGCTGACGAACACGTCCAGACCGAGCAGAGCGGTGGCCTCGGACAGCGCTCTGCGCAATGCCGGGACGTCGTGCGTCTTGATCAACTCGAAATAGCCTTGTAGCGCGACGCGACGCTCCTGAACCTCGGCAGTGACCGGCGGTTGTCCCGATTCCTCAAGGCGCGCCAATTGCTGCAGGCTTTCCATCGACAATCCAACAATTTTTCCGGGACGATGGCCTTGATCGATCAATCGTCGTAGGGTTCGCAGTTTTTCCAACTGTTCAACCGGGTAAGCGCGCTCGCCAAAAGCATCGCGACCCGGATTGGGGAACCCATAACGGCGCTCCCAGACTCGCAAGGTGTCTTTCGAAAGACCTGTGTCGCGCTCGACGGCAGCGATGCTGCTGGGAATCACAAAGTGTTCGGAGCTGTTGTTCTTGTCGATCACTGGTTGCACTCTGCCAACATCGCACCGCCGCGCTAACATGTCCAAGACAAATATTTGTCTTGGACACCGATTTTATTGTTCATCATGCCACATCCAAACGAAAAGCGGTCCGGTATATTCGATCGAGAGACCGGTGTTTCAGAATTTGTCGGGCGAATTTGTCAGGTGTTGACAAAGCACGGGTGCGCGCTCATACTTGTAAGTCATTAAGTGACTAAAGGGTCACGAATTAACTTTTCCGGACTTTGAACGTGACCAGATTGCGGGCCACCCCACCATGAATGCCAGATCGTTGAACACCCGAGTCGCCGTCGTCGGCGCCGGAATCGCGGGGCTGGGTGCAGCGCTGGCACTGACTGACCAGGGTTATGAGGTGACCGTGTTCGAAGCAAGTCCGCAGCCAGGCGGCCACGCTCGCACGGTAGACCTTGAACTCGACGGTATCAGCTTTGCGGTGGATACCGGTTTTTTGGTATTTAACCATCGCACCTACCCGCGTTTGCTAGCGCTCTTCGAGCGACTGCAAGTCCCGACCTCGCCTTCGGACATGTCCTTTGCAGTGTCGGAAGGTCCGCACCGATTCGAGTGGGCCGGAACTAATCTGCGCTCGGTATTCGCCCAGCCGAAGAATCTTTTTTCGATTCCCTTCTGGCGCATGCTGGCAGACATTCGCAAATTCAACCGCGATGCCAGTGCCCTGGCACTGCGAATCGGCGATCATCATGATTCGCCGGAGTGGCGCGAGTCGCTGGCAAGTTATCTCGAGCGCAATCACTACAGCGCGACGTTCAGGGACCACTACCTATTGCCGATGGCGGCCGCCATCTGGTCATGCCCGATGGAAACGATGTCGGACTTTCCAATCGGCAGTTTTATACGCTTCTTTCACAACCACGGTTTGTTGATGGTCACCAATCGGCCCCAGTGGTACACCGTGACGGGAGGCTCACGGGAATACGTGCGGCGAATGCTGACGCGTTTGGCAGATGTGCGAGCGGCGGTAGCGGTACACCAGGTCTCCAGGCTCGTCGCCCAGGGCGTAGGCGCCGTCGCAATCACCAGTGACGTCGGCGTCGAACGCTTCGACCATGTGATTCTCGCTTGTCACAGCAATCAGGCCTTGGCGTTGCTCGGCGATCCGAGCCCGGCTGAATTGAGTCTGTTGCAAGGCGTTCGGTACCAGGCCAACGAGGCCTGGTTGCACACCGACGTCGAGCTTATGCCCCAGCGTCGGCGCGCTTGGGCAGCCTGGAATTATCTGAGCGACGGCAATCTGGCCGCACCGTCCGTGTCGGTGACTTACTGGTTGAACAAACTACAGCCCTTGCCTTGTAAGACCCCCTTGCTATTGAGTTTGAATCCGCTGCGCCCACCCGCGCCGTCCCGGGTCATCTCGCGGTTTGAGTTCGAGCATCCGATACTCAATGCCGAGTCAGCACAGGCGGTACGCGAATTGCCGCGACTCCAGGGCCAGCGAAATACCTGGTTCGCCGGTGCCTGGCTGGGCTTCGGTTTTCATGAAGATGGCCTGCGTTCTGGCCAGCAAGCAGCCAGCGCATTGATCGCCTCCTTGCAGGCCGGCGATCAGACGTCCGGGCGGATCCCCGATCGATCGTCCGATCTTTTGTCGGGATACGGTCGTGCTGCCTAACTCATCGCAATCAGCGCAGCGTAGCCGGTCGACCCCGATTGGAGAGGCCGCGCTGCAAATTGGTTTTGGCGAAATACGTCACACCCGACTTCGCCCGCACCGACATGCGTTTAGCTACCGCTCTTTCTTCTTGCGACTGGCCATGCACGAATTGTCGGGCACGATCCAGGGCAATTGGCTGTTCGGGGTCAACCGCAGGGCCGCCCTGAGTATTCAGGAGCAGGATCACGGCGACGGCTCCGGCAACACGCAATGGCTGCATGCCATGTTGCGTGATTCGGGACTGCCGCCGGCAAGTCAATTGTGGTTACACGCGTTTCCGAGGTTATTCGGATACACCTTCAAGCCGGTCAGCTTCTGGTTCTGTCACGGCCGCGATGGCGCGCTGTTCGCCATCGTCGCCGAAGTGCACAACACCTTTGGTGAGCGACATTGTTACTTGTTGAGCAAAACCGGTGCCGCGCCGCTCAAACAGGGTGAATCGCTGAGCGCTTCGAAGGCCTTTCATGTCTCACCGTTTTGCGATGTCGAGGGTCGCTACCGCTTCCGGTTTCTGAACAGCAATCGACGCAGTTGTGCGCGCATTGATTATGACGATTCGGCTGGGCCATTGCTGGCGACCAGCCTGAGCGGGCATCTTGAGCCACTGACGCGCAAATCGGCCGGCTTTGCGCTGCTGGCCTATCCGTTTTTCACGCTGGGCGTTATCGCCCGTATTCATTGGCAAGCGTTGCGGTTGTGGCGCAACAAGATTCCCTTTCGTTCCAAACCTCCCGCTCCGCAAGCATTTGTTACCCGTGGATCAGTATGAAATCACCGCTTATTTCCGACCCAACCTCAATGCCGAATCGACAGATTGCGGTCGGCGATATGTTCGCCGGCGAACTGTCGACCCCAGGCTCCGGGTCCATTCCCGGCAGCGCCCGGGTGGTCTGCAAGTTACTCGAACGACTCAAGACCGGAACCCTGCATTTGACCTTGCCGGATCGTCGAATGATCAGCTTCGGCAGCGGTGCGCCGATGGCGCATGTGCGAATTCATGATTGGGCGGTGTTCGACGCGGTGCTCAGCAAGGGTGACATCGGTTTCGCCGAGGGCTGGATTTCGCGCGCCTGGACGTCGCCTAACCTGATCGAGGTGATTGATCTATTGGTCTCGAATCGGCAAGCCTTGGAAGAAATCGTTTATGGTTCCTGGTGGGGACAGTTGCTGTACCGACTCAAGCATGCCTTGAACCGCAATAACCGGACCGGTTCACGGCGCAACATTCACGCGCATTACGATCTTGGCAATGAGTTTTATTCGCTGTGGCTGGACGCCGGCATGACCTACTCGAGCGCGCTGTTCGAGGGCGATTTCTCGCGATCGCTCGAGGCCGCGCAGGAAGCGAAGTACCGGCGCTTATTCGAGCAGTCACATCTGGTCGCCGGTAACAAGGTGTTGGAGATTGGTTGCGGTTGGGGTGGTTTTGCGCAATTTGCCAGTGAGCGCGGCGCGGCGGTGACGGGCTTGACGATCTCAAAGGAGCAATTGGACTATGCCCGGCACCGGCTCGAGGGAGCGCAACCCTCGTCGGCGAAACCTGCGGCGGTGCAACTTGCGTCCGTGCAACTGCTGTTGCAGGACTATCGCGATCATCAGGGTACGTACGATGCGGTAGTTTCGATCGAGATGTTCGAGGCGGTCGGCGAAAAATATTGGCCGTCGTACTTTGAGACGGTCAGCCGTTGCCTGAAGCCCGGCGGACGTGCGTCGATTCAGTCGATCGTGATCGCCGAAGATTTGTTCGAGCGCTATCGGCGCAGCACCGATTTCATTCAGCAATATGTGTTCCCAGGCGGAATGCTGCCATCACGCAGCAAGTTCATCGAAGCCGCCGAGCGCGCTGGCCTGCAATGCGTCGAAGAGTTCACCTTCGGCGCCGATTATGCGCAGACCCTGAAGCGGTGGCGCCATTCGTTCATGGAGATTGCCGAGAGCATTCAGCACAAGGGCTTCGATCAGGCCTTTGCTCGCTTGTGGGAGTTTTATCTGGCCTATTGCGAATCGGCGTTTCGTTACGGCAATACTGATGTCGTGCACTTCACCCTGCAAAAGCCCGAAGGTCCACAAACACCATGAGTCAGCGCAGCGTCGCGGCCAGTGAGGCCCTGAGCAAGACGGCGGTCCGCTGGCTTGCCGCCAGCCTGTTGATGCTGCTCGCGATCAGTACGCCAGCCGCTGCCAATCCGGCAACCGGTAATCCAAGTACCGGCACTCCAGTCCTCGCGCCGCCGGCCGTCAGCAACGCCATCGACGCGCCACGTTTGTCCGGTTCCGGGCGCTTTACCTGGTTTGGACTGAAGGTTTACGAAGCACGTCTTTGGGTCGGTGCACAAGGGCTCGAAGCGGCAAGCTTTGCAAGCGCCGCCTTTGCGCTCGAATTGCAATACGCGCGCTCCTTCGAGGGCAAGGCGATTGCAGAATCAAGCGCCAGTGAAATTGAACAGCTCGGCATCGGCAACGAGGCGCAACGTCAGCGATGGCGCGATGCGATGATCCGATTGTTCCCGAACGTGACCGAAAACGATCGGCTGGTCGGCATTCACAAACCCGGTCAGAGCGTCCGCTTTACGCTTAACGATCGCGCGATCGGAGCCATCGAAGATCCCGATTTTGGCGCCGCCTTTTTTGCGATCTGGCTGGACCCGAAAACGCGCGCGCCCGGCCTCAGACAAGCCATACTCGCCGGAGCAGGCCGGCGTACTTCGCCATGACTGACGATCGCCTGAGCATGTCGCAACTCATGGCCTACGGGTCATTGCGCATGCCCCTGGCGCTGCTCGAGCTGCCGCTTTTTGTGTTGTTGCCGATCCTCTACAACCGCAGTTTCGGCCTGGAGCTGTCGCTGATTGGTGCCATCCTGTTCGGATCACGCGCCTTCGATGCGGTTGCTGATCCGCTGATCGGCACGTACCTGGATCGAACGCGCCGTCAGTTTGACTTTCCGCGCTGGATTCGACTGGCGCTACCGATCCTGGTCATTGCGTTCGCAGCGCTGCTGCTACCACCACTCAGAGGCGAAGGCCTGGCCGCTTGGCTGGCGATCTTTTCGGTGTTGGCCTACCTCGCCTATTCGGTGGTGTCGATTGCCTTTCAGTCCTGGGGCGCAAGCCTGAGTCCGCTGCCGGAACAACAGGTTCGATTGACCACGACCCGCGAGACCTTCGGCATGGTCGGCGTCTTGTTGGCGGTGTTGATGCTGAGCCCTGAACACACGACCAAATTGGCCATCGGCTTTGCTGCTTTGGCGCTGTTGGCCGGCGTCTGGTCGTATCGGGCGCCAGCGCCCCGGCATCGCCAGTCGAACGCCGAAACCAATCGGGTCAGTGGCATGGCACGAGTGCGCGGCAACGGCAGCTTTCGCTGGTTGCTGACGACCTTTGTCTTCAACGGCGTCGCCACCGCCATTCCGGCGACGCTGGTGTTGTTCTTTTCCGCCGATGTTCTCAAAGCGAGCACGGAACAGTCGGCGTTGTTCCTCGGCGTCTATTTCCTGGCGGCGGCCCTCGGCATGCCCTTCTGGTTGTGGGTTTCGCGTCACTTTGGCCTGCGAAACGCCTGGCTCATCGGCATTGCGATCTCGGTCGTGGGGTTCGTCTGGACCCTGGGTTTGGGTCCGGGCGATCACATCACCTTTATGGTCATCTGCATGGCCACCGGCTTCGCTCTGGGCAGCGATCTGGCGATGCCGCCGGCTCTGCTTGCGCTGGTGATTGCCGCGAACGGCGATCGTGGCGCGCATGAAGGCGCCTACTTTGGCATCTGGAATCTCGCCACCAAATTAAATCTGGCCATCGCAGCCGGGCTGGCGCTGCCGCTGACTCAATGGCTGGGCGAATATTGGTCAGCCGGGCCGGCTCACGCACTGGCGCTGATCTACGCTGGTTTGCCGAGCGCACTTAAATTGATTGCCGGCTTTGTGCTGGTCATCTCACCCCTGCCTGGCGGTAATCCGCCCACCCAATTCGCAGAGTCAACATCATGAATACCTTGCTTGTCCCAACAAGGCGCCTGTGCTTGGCCGCCGGCGCATCGCTTCTGGCCGCTTGCGCCGGACTGGAACCCTCGGAATATAAGGCCGAAAAACCAGTGCTTGATCTGAAGGCCTACTTCAACGGCACCATCGACGCCTGGGGCGTGTTTCAGGACCGCTCGGGCAAGGTCATCAAACGCTTCACGGTACTCATGCGATGCACCTGGCAAGGCGATGTGGGCACGCTCGACGAGGACTTCTCTTACTCCGACGGTACCACCCAAAAGCGTGTCTGGACGATTCGCAAGCTCGACGCGAATCGTTACATCGGTACCGCCAGCGATGTGGTTGGCGAGGCCATTGGCAAGGCCGCCGGCAACGCCTTGAATTGGCGCTATGTGCTCGCGCTACCGGTGGACGGCAGCGTGTATCACGTCGATTTCGACGACTGGATGTACCTGATCGATGACAAGGTCATGCTCAATCGCGCTGCCATGAGCAAATTCGGTGTTCGCCTGGGTGAAGTGTTGTTGTCGTTTACCAAGCGGTCGTGATGCTCATGACCACCATGAATCCTCGCATTTCGAGCTGGCAAGGCAAACGGGTCTGGATCGTGGGTGCCTCGACTGGCATCGGTGCGGCGCTGATCAAGCCGATGATCAGCCAGGGCGCTCGACTGGCGGTAACCGCACGGCGAGAGCCCGCGCTGGTCAGCGCTTTCACCAAAGCCACCGGCTTGAGTGTCGAGCAGACCCGCAGTGGCGGACATCAACTGATCTGCGCCGATGTCACCCAGGTCGGCGAGCTGCAAGCGGCGCACGACACCTTGCTCAAGCAATGGGGCGCGATTGATCTGATTATCTGGGTCGCCGGAACCTACGCGCCCATGCAGGCGGATAACTTCGAGCTCACGCGCGCCCTGGCGGTGGTCAACACCAATTTGGCGGGCGTGCTCAATGGCTTGGCCGTGGTCCTGCCCACCTTGCTCAAACAGGGCAAGGGCGGCATTGCGATTGTGTCGAGCGTCGCCGGCTACAGTGGCCTGCCGAAGGCGCTGATTTATGGGCCGACCAAGGCCGCGCTGATCAACTTGTGCGAGTCGCTGTATCTGGATTTGCATCCGCGCGGCATCGGAGTGACCTTGATCAATCCTGGTTTTGTCGATACCCCTTTGACGGCCGGTAACAACTTCAAGATGCCGGCGCTGATTTCGGCCGAAACGGCAGCCGAGGCCATCCTGTCGGGTCTGGCACGCGGCGATTACGAAATACATTTTCCGCATCGCTTTACGCGCTGGCTCAAGTTCTTGCGAATTCTGCCCTATTGGCTCTACATGCCCCTGATCGGTCGGGCCACCCGTGAAGACGGCGACGCCCAGGCGCAAGTCCAGCGTGACTGACCCTTCATTTCGGTAAACTCACGCGATGGCTCAAAAGGCGCGCGGCTTCTTGACCTGAGTCGGCCCGCACTTGGTAAAATGGGCAGTTATCTCGAAAGTGAGCGTGTTCTTATGCTTTACCCTGACTTGTTCAAATCGCTCGAATCGGTGCGATGGAACCTGGAGCACGACGTGCCCTGGGCGCAATTCGATGCCACGAAGCTCAGCGAAGAGCAGGCGCTGACCATCAAGATGAACGCGATTACCGAGTGGGCCGCCTTGCCGGCGACCGAAATGTTCCTGCGCGATAACCGCCACGACAGTGACTTCTCGGCATTCATGTCAGTCTGGTTCTTTGAGGAACAGAAACATTCGCTGGTGTTGATGGAATACCTGCGCCGCTTCCGGCCCGATCTGATTCCCAGCGAGGCCGAGTTGCACGCTATTCGCTTCGAATTCGACGAAGCACCGGCGCTCGAGACGCTGATGCTGCATTTT
The DNA here is from genome assembly GCA_031363055.1 of Burkholderiales bacterium. GTDB lineage: Bacteria > Pseudomonadota > Gammaproteobacteria > Burkholderiales > Burkholderiaceae_E > JANLTP01. The sequence goes on from JANLTP010000149.1 coordinate 21,216, forward strand.
TGCGGCGAGATTCGCTTGAACCACTGGTATCGCAGGGCCGCACAATGGCACAACGAGCCGGTCATCAAGGCGATCTACGAAATCATTGCCAAGGACGAAGCGCGTCATGGCGGCGCTTACCTGCAGTACATGAAAAAGGCGATCTCCGAGGTCGGCGATTCGGCGCGCAGCGCCTTTGCCAAAATCGGTGTGCTGATGGCCAGCGCCAGGCGAACCGCCCAGGCGTTGCATCCGACCAATCTGCACGTCAACCAGAAGCTGTTCCCGAACGACACCATTCAAAGCCGCCTGCCCGATGCGACCTGGCTCGAGCGCTGGCTGGACGAGCAGATCCGCTTCGATTCGGTCTGGGAGACCAAGGTGGTTGAGCGCATTTTGCACAATCTGTCGTTGCTGTTTGAGCGCCAGTTCAAGACCGTGCAGGATTTGAATCGTTATCGCAAGGAAATCACGCAGCGGGTCGCGGCCGCAGCAGCGGCATCTGCAACGCCGGCTTGAAGAAAAACTCGACTCTGGCCTTTGAAAGCAAGCTCTGCGCGCCTGAGCGACTACCTGCGGCATTGGCCGAGTTGCCGCGCCCGTGGGTGTTTACCAACGGCGTGTTTGATCTGTTGCACCGCGGCCACGTAACCTACCTGGCGCAGGCACGCACACACGGCGCCAGCCTGATAGTTGCCATCAATAGTGACGCCTCGGTACGACGGCTGGGCAAAGGCAGCGATCGACCGATCAATCGCTGCGAAGACCGGATGGCTGTGCTGGCCGCGCTCGAGTCCGTCAGTGCCGTCACCTGGTTTGAAGACGATACGCCGCTGGCCTTGATTCAATTGCTGGCGCCCGATGTCGTGGTCAAAGGCGGTGATTGGCCGGTCGAAAAAATAGTCGGTGCGCGCGAGGTAATGGCAGCGGGCGGCAAGGCTTTATCGATCGCCTTCGAGTTCGAGCGTTCGACGACGGCGATGCTGGGCAAGATCAGGGCTTCGGAGCGTAGCTAGCCAGAAACGGCTCGATGCCGGTGGCGGCGAATTGAGCGGCATCCCAATCCTGCGGCAACAACAGCTCGGGTTTCAGAAACAGGTAAACCTGGGCGCTGAGCGTATCGAGCGACGTCGCAGCGAAGGTCGTGACCTGGCAATCAATCCTCTGGTACTCGCCACCCTCAAAGGTATCAAGCCGACGCAAGTCCTCAGGTGACACGTCGCGATAGAGCCGACCCTCCACAAATTTGCCAGGCTTGTTGGAGGAAACCAGCGCGGGGTACAACTCGCCGCGAACCGAATGTCGACTGTAGCCGGTCAATACGGCTCTGTGATGTTGGTATTGCCCGCAGACTACGGCTGACCAGACTGCGTCAAACATCAACGATCCGTAGGTGAAGACATGAGTTGGTTCTGATGACAATGGTCGACTATTCACAGAAGTACTCGATTAATGATCCCTGCGGCGACCTTAGCGGCGTCCTTGAACGATTCCTACGGCAAATTGAGTGACGTCCTCGATTGCGGCGATGGGTGCCTTCGTGATGAACGCTGTGTTGCGCTGACGCCAATCCAGGCTCTTGACCTGATCTGCCAGTACATAGCTTGCCTTCGGCAACAGAGTCGGGGGCAAAGCGACGACAAAGGGATACGGTTTCAATTGCGATGTAATGGGGCAAATTATGACCAAAGATGCGCGTCGGTTGTATTCCTTGTCCGAGAGGATGAAGGCTGGGCGTCGTCCCGACTGTTCATGCCCGGCCTGCGGGTCAAAGTCAATCCAGACGATGTCGCCTCGATGAGGCACATAGGAACTGGCTACCACGAGACAACCTCGTTACCGCGAGGCGGTCCGGTCGTCACCTCCTCGAAGCGATTTTCAGGCGTAATCATTTGGTAGAGCGCTCCGAAATCGATCTCCTTGCGGACACTTTCGATCACAACCTGACCTCGCCGCGAAACGCTGACCTCAACCTGATCGCCTTCGGACAGCTTGGCTTTGTCAGCGACATTGCCAGGAATACGAACCGCCAGGCTATTGCCCCAGCGCGAAACTGTGGATGACATGATTTTTCCTTCGATAGGATATACATTGTATATTATTTATCGGGAAATTCACACGGCGTTGACGGGCGATGCAGTTCACGGTCAAGAGAGTTTTTACCTGGACCATTCAGCATGATTTCGACGGAGCGCTCTCGCGGGCCGGCTAAAGCGCGGGAGCTCGGCCAGATGGTGGCGACAAACCTGTCACACCACCGTCGACCAGACCGCGTCGAACATCAATGAGCCGTAGGTAAAAACATGTAATTGCTGTGACAAAGTAGCGCTTTCGTTCGTAGCCAGCGATCTTGCAGTGTTTCAAACATTCGCGGGAATGCTAGCATCCGGTTAACGATTGCTACACGGGAAATTGACATGCGACTTCTTCAGGTTTCAGCATTTTTTGCCGCGTCGGCAGTCATGACTCTTACCGGATGCAATACCCCGGTAACCATGGGTTCCCAGCAAGCCAAGACCACGGCAACCGGATCGGCCGGCGGCGCTACCGCTGTTAATGCCAACGCTGCCTTGGAGCGTTGCGAGCGCCCGGTCGGTACTGCCGCCTTTATCGAAGATACCGGCTCGCAGTGGTACGGCATTTTGACCTCGCAGTACAAACTACCCTCCACCACTATGGTCTTGCGGCAACTGGCGCAACAATCGAATTGTTTCGTGGTGGTCGAGCGTGGTCGAGGCATGGCGGCGATCCAGGGAGAACGGGCTCTGGAGCGCTCCGGAGAAATGCGTCAGGACAGCAATTTCGGCAAAGGCCAATTGGTTGCCGCTGACTACGCCATCACGCCCTCGATCACGTTTAGTGCCAGCGATACCGGTGGCCTGCGCGGCGCGGTCGCGGGCCTGCCCGGCAGACTAGGCATTATCGGCGGCGTAGCCGGTGGCGTTCGCTCCAAGGAGGCCTCTACCGTACTGGCCTTGACCGACAATCGTTCAGGAATACAAGTTGCGATTGCCGAAGGTAGCGCATCGAAATGGGATTTCGACGTCAGCACCGCCGTTTTTGGCGGCCGCGGCATCGGTTCACTGGGTGGCTATCAGAATACGCCTGAGGGCAAGGTGCTGGTCGGTGCCTTCACCGACGCCTTCAATCAACTGGTCATAGCGGTCAAGAATTACACACCGCAACAGGCGCCCGCTGGCAGCAAGGGTCTGGGCACGGGCGGAACATTGAAGACCAACTAAGAAGTTACCTCAATTATTCTCAGGGCTTTGCCGCCGGCCGCCCAGCCGCCCTGGCGGCGCAGGCCGCAGGCTTTAATCCCATCTCGGTGCTCAAGCTCTGCAGCTCTTTGCTGACCTCGGTCGGAAGGCCCTGATCACCAGCCTGGTAGCGGAATCGCATGACCGTTCTCACGGCATTCGGATCGCGCGCATCGATTCTCAAACTGCGCACGCCGCGGCGCGTCAGACTGTCAATCATGGCCTTGGCGAGGGCTTCGGTACGCACGGTGCCAAACGACATCCCGAAGCGGCGTGGGCCTTCCGTGATGACTGCGATTCCCTCGAAGCCCTGCCGTTTGAAATCGACAAACTTGCGCTGCGCCGCCGCGAGATCCTCGGACGGTACCGAATACACGAGAAAACTCGGCGGCTCGTCAAGCGGTTCCACTTCGGTCACAAAGTACGCCGAATGATCGGCAAAGAATTTTCGTGCGCGCGCCAATGAGAGTTCATCGAGCGGAGCCAATTCGCTGCACGCCAATAAATTCGCGTCCAAGGTCAGCGGCAACGTCTGTGCATTGGGCGCGCCGGCTGGTCTGGATTCAGTACCAGTACCAGTACCCGTATTAGAACCCGGTGCAGACGCTGGTGCAGACGCTGGCGCCGGCGTTGCATTCGCCGCCGCGGAGTTCGGACTGGAACTGGCATTCGCTGAATCGGCGGCTGCTGGCGCGCCGGTGCCGGCAACAGGCACGGCACCTGGCGTCGATACGGCAGGTTTGCCGGCCGAGGTCGGCTGCGCCCGACTGGCCGACGCTACCCGCAGTCGTTCGGCGTCGACCTGTTGATTCAACCGGTCCGGATCGCGGGCGCCCGTCAAGTAAGAATCGAAGGCGCCGCGCAGCCACATGAAGACCAGAAAATTGGCGGCTAGGAGCGTCAGGAGAATTCTTGGCATCGTATTTACATTGACTGAGGCGCACTACAGCGCCTTGACTCAGGTCGTACTGCGCACGGAAACATCTCCGAAACTGACCTCCTGTTGACCTGCAGATGTCCGAACCAGCAGGGTTCCAGTCGGCGACAAACCTAGGGCAACACCCTCAAAAAGAACGCGCTCCGCATCCAGAACTCTGACCGGCTGACCGGCCAGGGCATCCCAGTTTTGCCAGCGCGGCAAGACCGACTCCAGGCCATGAATCTGAAATTGCAGCCAGGCGTCATTCAGCGCGAGCGCGAGTTGCGCGGCGATTGTCGCACGCAGCGGATAGGTCGCTGTATCAAACAATCCACAAGCCGGTTGGCCAATCGACTGGCGCCAGGACTCGTCGAGGTACAGATTCAGACCGACGCCGATCACCACTTGCTCAAGCTGCCAGGGATGAACGGGCTGAAAACCAGGACGGTTGTTGATTGACATGATCCGATGCCGCGTTTCAATCAAGATGCCACCGAACTTGCGGCCACTGCGCAGCAGATCGTTGGGCCACTTCAGTTGCAACTCAGGCGCGTACTGAGCAAGCGTTTCGGCTAGCGCGACACCGACCGCGATCGGCAATCCGTACAAGGGTATCGGCGGTAACCCGTCGACCGCCGCGATACGCGCTTGACGCAGAAACTGCATCGAAAACATCAAGCTATGCTGTGCCTGACCGACCCAGGAGCGACCCCGGCGACCGCGTCCGGCCGGTTGCTCATGAGTCCAGACGAGCTTGGGTCGGGCGAGGCCAACCAGTTTTTGATCGAGCAAATACTGATTGGTCGAGCCGACGCTGCCGAGCACCTCGGTATCGGCAAAGTGGCCGCATGAACGCGCCAGAAGGGCGGCATCGGCCGAGGCGGATAAACTAGTCGTCATGCGTGCAGTGTACGATTCTTGCGGTGGCGTCAGGATGAACGAGCTGTTTCGCCGGGCTCGGACTCATCGTACACTTGCGTCACGTTCTTGCACCAGGCGCTTGCATCAAGCTTTTGCAGTCGAAAGGAACACTGATTAAGTCGTCTCGGGCCATTCACTTTGCAAGCGAGCGCCGATTGCACCTGATCGACATCGGGCTCGCAATTGTCGTGGCTGGACTTGTCTATGCGACACTGCTTCCCTGGGTCGGCTGGCGTATTCCGGCACACTCGATTTTCCGGTTCCTGGGCCTGGCCTGGCCGCGATTCTGGACTTGGTTCGACGTCGTTTCGAACCTGCTGGCCTACATTCCGTTGGGTATTTTAGTGGCCCTTCGATTTCGCCAAAACTGGCGCGGCGGACGGATCGTCGTCGCAGCGTTATTGGTCGGCGCCCTGCTGTCGCTGACTCTGGAGACGCTGCAAAATTTCTTGCCAACGCGGGTGCCATCCCGGCTCGATTTGCTGATCAACACCCTGGGTGCGTTGCTCGGCGCCAGTGTCGCGCTGTTGTTCGCACCGCGACCGCATGACGAACGCGAACTGATCTGGCATCGGCCGGGGTTTTTCAGTCATGAATCCCTGCCTTTTTTGCTTATCGTCGCCCTTTGGCTGGTCGCCCAATTCACGCCGCAACGCATGCTTTATGAGACCGGCACTCTGGTCTCACCGTTTATCCAGACGCTGAGCACGCATATCGACCGCTCGATCGACGCCAGCCGGCCTTCGGTTGAATTCGCGGTCGCGCTCGCCCCGTGGCTGGAGCGCCTGCAAGTCGATATGGCCTATTCGATTCTGATCGAAGCAGCATCGGTATCTATCTGGGTGGCGTGTATCGGTTTGTTATTGATCGATTCGCTGGCCACTTACCGCAGCCGCGCGATTGCCATTGGCGCGATCTTGTTCGGCGCCTTTTTGCTGCGGGGCGTCGCTCTGGCGGTCGTCACCGGTAATCTGGAGTTTGGGCTTTGGCTGTCTGCGGGCGCGCAGGCGGGTTTGCTGCTCGGCCCCATTCTCTTGCTGCTGCTGTCCGGCATCAGACGTCGCGATCGGCTTTGGTGGCTATTGGGTTTGTTGGGCGCAGGCCTGATCCTCTCGAACATCATGCCGGATAACATTTACCGTCAACAGATGCTTCGCCATGCGGCTGAGCCCGGTGCCTGGCGACCCTTGCTGGCCAGCATCCGAGCGCTGGCGATGTTTTGGCCGATTGCCGCCTTGATCGTCGTTGCCCGGCAGCTTTATTTGCATTACCAGCGCTGGGAAGATATTCCGTTCATGAACGAGTCAGTAACGAGTCGCCATCGACGTTTGCCTGAATCGGCCTGATATGCTTAATGCGGCCAGCCAGAAGCTTCTGATCCCGGGTCCGGTGGGCGCCATCGACGTCAGCCTCGATATGCCGACCCAGGCGATTCGGGGCGCGGCAATCGTTGCGCATCCGCATCCGCTCTATGGCGGCGCCCGCGACAACAAGGTGGTTCAGACGCTGGCCCGTACGCTGGTTTCACTGGGATACGTCTGTTGGTGCCCCAATTTTCGAGGCGTAGGTGCCAGCGAAGGCGCTTATGACGAAGGTTCTGGCGAGAGTGAAGATTTGCTAACTTTGTCGAAGCATGCACTCACTCATTCGTCAGTCGCCGCCCTGGCCGAACCGAAGCGGCTGGTTCTGGCCGGGTTTTCGTTCGGCAGCTTTGTCCAAACGCGGGTTCATGATCGGCTGCTGGCGATCAACGTTCCGGTCGAAAAGCTGATCCTGGTGGGCGCACCGGTCGCCCGGTTTGCCATGGTCCGAGCGCCGGCCACAACGCTCGTCATCCACGGCGAGATTGACGACGTTGCGCCGTTGGCCGATGTCTTTCGCTGGGCCCAGACCCATGAACTGGCGGTGACCGTGATCCCGGGCGCCGACCATTTTTTCCATCGCAAACTGAGCCTCATCAAGCAGATCGTTACCCAGGCCTGGCCGGTTACGAACTAGCATGGCCGATTGCGGATTAGCTTGGCCGGTTGCAGATTAGTTTGTTGTTAACATGGTTGTTCGCGTTCAGCCCGGTATTCCAGCATGGCATCTCCTTTAGACGATCAGGATTCCATCCCTCTTCAGCGCAACTTTGATTCGCGCCTGGTTTACATGAAAACCGCTCTGGGCTCGACCGAGATGCTCGAGCGCAAACTGTCCCTCTCGATCGGCGCCCGTCGCATGTTGATCATCATCGATGGTCAGCGTCGACTCGGCGATTTGCCAACCTTTGCACGCCCGGGCGAACTGGGCGCGATTCTCGAAGAACTCGAATCACATCACCTGATTGCGCTGGCCGGCATTGCCGATGCCATGCCAGAGGCCGAACGAAAAGTGCGGCAACGCATCGAGGACACCGTTTTAGGTGAACTCAAGTCACGACTGGCTGGCGTTTTTGTCGCCGAGCTTGGCGAGTCCGACGGCGAGGTACTGGAGGCTCGCATGGCCGATTCCGTCAACATTGAGATCGCCAAACGGGTCTTGCGCGACGCCATTGATGTCATTGGAACGCGCATCGATGCGGACGCCGCCAAAAGGATCATCCTGGCGGCTAAACCGATTCTCAACAACCTGGTTTGACGCGGGTGTCCTGACCATTGTTAACCCCGACCGGCTCATAGCCTTATAATTTCGCATTCACTTTCCCATTTAACGCAAAGATTTGCTGAGGGTTGTTAATGCGTATTCTCAAGATATCGTACGGTATGGGGCGCGCTGCGTTCGGTACGTTTTCCCTGACGTCCGGCGCGCTATCCTTGGCGTCCGCTGCACTATCCCTGGTGTCCGGTACGCTGTCCCTGGCGCTCGTGACCGGAGTTGGCCTTGCCCTGGCACCGATCGACAGTCAGGCGCAGAACAACAAGGCCAAGCCGAAAGCCGCCGCGCCGATAACCGCCAGCGCGGCGGCCAGCAGTTCGAGCCCGGCCACCAGCTCTCAAATCAATTTGCCCGGTGCCCCGTCGATATCGCTGGCCGCGCGCTCCTGGTTGCTGGTCGACGTCACCTCCGGACAAACGCTGGCCGCCTATGAACCCGATCTGAAAGTCGAGCCGGCATCGTTGACTAAACTGATGACCGCTTACCTGACGTTTGCTGCAATCAAGGAGAAAAAGCTGACGCTCGATGCACGGCCGGCGGTCACGCCGATGGCCTACAAGGCGGAGGGCTCGCGCATGTTTGTTGACCCGGCCAAGCCGGCAACCGTCGAAGAACTGCTGCAAGGCATGATCATCCAGTCCGGTAACGACGCGTCGATCATTCTGGCCGAGGCAGTCGCCGGTAGCGAAGGCTCGTTCGCCGAGCTCATGAATAAGGAAGCGGCCCGACTGGGCATGAAAAACACCCAATACCGCAACTCGACCGGTTTGCCGAATGCCCAGCATTACGGCACCGCCAACGATCTGGCGATTCTCGCGCGCCGGCTGATCACCGATCATCCGACCTTCTACGCGTTGTATTCGAACAAGGAATACACCTATAACAATATCAAGCAGCCGAACCGTAACAGGCTGCTGTTCATAGATCCCAGCGTTGATGGCCTGAAAACCGGCCACACCGATGCGGCCGGTTACTGCCTGATCGCCTCAAGCAAGCGCGAGCAGCCGAATGGTGGTCAGTCACGACGACTGCTGACGGTGGTACTCGGCGCGGCCTCCGAATCTTCGCGGGCCATCGAATCGCAGAAGCTGCTGAACTACGGCTTCCAGAATTTCGACGCGGTGAAGCTGTACGGCAAGGGCCAGGCAGTCGGAACCTACGAAGTTTGGAAAGGTAAAGCCGCCGAGCTGAAGGCCGGATTTGACCAGGACGTCATGATCACGGTGGCCAAGGGTCAGAGCGACAAAGTCAAGGCCGATATCGAGCGGCTACAGCCCTTGATTGCGCCGATTGCGGCCGGCCAGAAAATTGGCACCTTGCGGGTCAAGCTGGATGACAAGGTTTTGCTCGAGCGTCCGTTGCTCGCGCAGAATGCAATCGAGGAAGCAGGAATTTTCGGACGCCTTTATGATTCGGTCAGATTGATGTTGAAGCGTTGAGTCAATGATGTTGAAGCGTTGAGTCAAAGCGGCGCGCAGTTGAATGGGAGTTGCAATGAGTGTGAGTCAGACTGTTTACCTGAATGGCGAGTTTCTGCCCATTGATGAAGCCAAGGTGTCGGTGCTCGATCGCGGCTTTATTTTTGGCGATGGCATTTACGAGGTGGTGCCCGTTTATGCGGGCAAGCTGTTCCGATGGCCCGAACATCTGGCGCGCCTGAAGCGCAGTCTGGCCAAGATTCGCATCCAGAATCCGAAGGACGATGCCGGCTGGACCGAGCTTGTCAACGACCTTATCAAGCGCCACGCCTGGCGCGATCAATTCGTCTATTTGCAGATCACCCGCGGCGTCGCCAAGCGTGATCATGCGTTTCCGCGTGACGTCTCGCCAACTGTGTTTGGCATGAGCAGTGAGTTCATGCCGGTGCCCGCCATTCAACGCACTCAAGGCGTGGCGGCGATTTCGATTCCGGATGAGCGCTGGCTGCATTGCGATATCAAGTCAACGTCGCTGCTCGGCAACGTCCTGGCGCGACAGGCCGCCGTCGACGCCAACGCGATTGAATGTGTGATGTTTCGCGATGGCATGTTGACCGAAGGATCGGCCAGTAACTGGTGGGTGATTCGACACGGTACCGTGCTCGGGCCACCGCGCGATAACCTGATTCTCGAGGGCATTCGAGTCAGCTTGATGTCACAGTTGTGCGCCTCGGCCGCTATACCGCTGGACATACGCCGCATCACCCGCGAAGAAGTGTTTTTGGCGGATGAATTGATGATCAGCTCGGCGACCAAGGAATTGCTGCCGGTCACCTTGCTCGACGGCAAGCCGGTGGGTACCGGCTTGCCAGGGCCGATTTATCAGCGATTGTACGAAGCGTATCAACACGCCAAGAGTGCGTAATTGGAGTTGTTGCCTTGAGTACCGAGCCCGCACCCGATGAGCCCATGTCGGCGGTGTTCGATCGCATTGCGAAGTTGCTCGATTTTCCGGTTGCCTTTCCGATGAAAGTCATCGGCCAAAGAGTCGACGATTTCGCACAACAAATCGCGGCGCTCGTGTGTTTGCATGTCCCGAGCTTCGATCCGGCATCGATCGAGTGGCGGGTATCGTCGAAGGGCTCATATCTGAGCCTGACTGTCACTCCGCTAGTCGAGAATCGCCAGCAACTCGAGGCGGTCTATCGGGCGCTGAGTGAACATCCGATGGTGCGAATCGTGCTCTGATGAGCCCGCTGACCGCCATTCATATTCGCCCCTGGCGCATCGCGCCCTATTCTCCGACCTTGCAGGCCATGCGCGAATTTACCGCGCAGCGTACCGAACAAACTGCCGACGAGTTATGGGTCGTCGAGCATCCGCCGGTGTTTACCCAAGGCCTGGCCGGCAAGCCTGAACATGTGCTGGCGCCAGGCGCGATTCCAATCGTCGCCACCGAGCGCGGCGGCCAGGTGACTTATCACGGCCCGGGTCAGGTCGTTGTCTACCTGCTCATCAATCTCGCGCGCCGCAAGCTGGGTGCGCGCGCCTTGGTCTGCCTGATCGAGGACGCGGTGATTGAACTGCTGGGCCGATACAAGGTCGCAGCGGTCCGAAAGCCGGGGGCACCGGGAGTTTATGTAGAGAGTGGCAACAGCCAGGCGGGCGCTAAAATAGCTGCATTGGGTATCAAGGTATCACGCGGCTGCAGCTATCACGGGGTAGCATTGAATGTGGCCATGGATCCGGCGCCCTGGGCGCGGATCAATCCCTGTGGTTATGTTGGGCTGGCGGTTACCGATCTGGAACATGAATTGAAAACCCTGATGCCAACCTTGCATGATGCGGTCGATACAGGTGTCGACCCGTCAACGCTGATCGCCAGCGTTGCCCGCGAGCTTCCTGAAATATTGAGTCGACTTTTGAATGAACGGGGATCGCCTTGAACTCTGACTCCGCCTACGACGCCAGCGCTAAACAGAAGGGCGGCGCGAAGACGTCGCGTATCCCGATAAAGATAACGCCGGTGCATGAAATCTTGCGCAAACCCGAATGGATCCGGGTGAAGGCAGGTTCTCATAACGGTCGCTTTCAGGAAATCAAGCAGATCCTTCGTGAGCACAAGTTGCACACCGTCTGCGAAGAGGCGTCTTGCCCGAACATTGGCGAGTGCTTCGGCAAAGGCACGGCAACCTTCATGATCATGGGCGACAAATGCACACGGCGCTGTCCGTTCTGCGACGTCGGCCATGGCCGGCCGGATCCGCTGGATGCCAACGAGCCTGAAAATCTGGCGCGCACGATCGCCGCCCTCAAGCTCTCCTATGTGGTCATCACCAGCGTCGACCGTGACGATCTGCGCGATGGCGGTGCGCAACATTTTGTCGACTGCATTCGAGTCACGCGCGAGCGTTCACCGAACACCCGAATTGAAGTGCTGGTGCCCGATTTTCGCGGCCGCATGGATCGGGCGCTAGCGATACTCGAAGCCGCACCGCCCGATGTCATGAACCACAATCTCGAAACCATCCCGCGCCTCTACAAGGAAGCTCGGCCAGGCTCGGATTATCAGCACTCATTGACGCTGCTCAAGGAGTTCAAGCGGCGCGTGCCCGGCGTGCCGACCAAGTCCGGCATCATGGTCGGCTTGGGCGAAACGGACGACGAGATTCTGCAGACCATGGCCGACATGCGTGCGCACGACATTGACATGATCACCGTTGGCCAATACCTGGCGCCGTCCACCGCGCATTTGCCGGTGCGCCGCTATGTTCATCCGGACACCTTCAAGCGCTTCGAGGCGCATGCGAATGAACTCGGTTTCTCGCATGCTGCCGTCGGCGCGCTGGTGCGATCCTCTTATCATGCTGACCAGCAAGCGCATGCTGCTGGTGTTCTGTAACGGCGCCCAATGATGACTCTTGCCCTGTGGTGTGTCCTGGTGGCCGGATTGCTGCCTTATGCGGGCACGGCTGCCGCCAAATGGGGCTTCAAGCGATACGACAATAACAATCCGCGCGACTGGCTGGCTGGCCAAACCGGATTTCGCGCACGCGGCAATGCGGCCCAGGCCAACAGCTTCGAGACATTTCCGTTGTTTGCTGCCGCCGTCCTCGTGGCAACATTGCTGAAGGCACCGCAAGCCTGGCTTGATACGCTGGCAGCGGGATACGTATTGGTACGCCTCGGTTATCTCTATTGTTACGTGAGTGACCGCGCGAGCTTGCGCAGCCTGTGCTGGCTGATCGGGCAGATTCTTTCGGTAGCGATCTTCTTACTGGCGTTATTAAAGACCTGAACCGAGCTCGCGAGGTTCGTCAAACGCGCTGGACGCACCCGCCAACCAGAGAGCGCCTCGTGCATACAAGGCTTCGACCACCGTGCCGGTCAGGCCGGGCATATCGCGCTTAATGAGAAAACCCGACTTGCTCTGCAAGTAGGCCAGATGTTGGTAGCCCGGAGGAAACTCATTGAGCAGACTGACATCGAGCTTGAGCGTCTCAGCCGGATCAACCACGTCGAGTCGATCCTTCTCGTAAATGGGCTGGCGTCGCAGAATGCGCCATTGAGCGGTGTCGTCAATGACGCGGCGCTCGAAAAAATCGTAAAACCGACCGGTGCACAACACATCGACCAGCACGCCATCGACCGGTGCGCGCTGGTTGATGGTCATCTTGGTTTGTGCAATCGCACGATCGCCGCTCAGATCAACGCTGCATCCGCCCAGAAAATGCAGGATTGAAACGCCGCTCTCGAAACCAGCGCGACTGACTTTGATGAACTCGGTGGCGGGTCCCTGGAACCAGGTGGCCGACATCCAGCCGTCGTCATGCCAAACCGTCGCGAAGCGATCCCAGAAGCCTGCGTCTCGCCACAGCGCCCAGTTTTGCACCACCTGCGCAATCGTCAGACGATCGATGAATTCGTTCGCGTCACCCGCCAGCCTTGAAGTATTCAAAGTCATTAATCCCGTCAAATAGCGTGAGGAAACTCAACGTGTAATTATCGGCGCATTCAATTTCGGGCAGAATCAGACCTTGATCTACGGAGACAGCATGAAAAATAATATACCGCGCCGCGCCATCGGCCAGGTCCTTCTGATTTCCTTGGCAGCGCTCGGTGTCGGCAGCGCGCTGTCGGCGCACGCTCAGCCGGGCGCCTCGGGCCCGATTCGAATCGGGGAAATCAACAGCTACAAGGCACAGCCCGCGTTTCTCGAACCGTACAGGAAAGGCATGGAGCTGGCGCTTGAAGAGGTCAACGCGGCTGGCGGAATCAACGGCCGCAAACTGGAACTGGTGGTGCGCGACGACAGCGGCAATCCGGGTGACGCAGTCCGCGTGGCCGAGGAGTTGATCGTACGTGACAAGGTGGTGCTGCTGACCGGAACCTTCCTTTCAAACATCGGCTTGGCGCTGACCGATTTCGCCAAGCAGAAGAAAGTTTTTTTCCTGGCATCGGAACCACTGACCGACAAAATTGTCTGGCAGAACGGCAATCGCTACACGTTCAGATTGCGGCCATCGACCTACATGCAGGCCGCCATGCTGGTGCCTGAGGCCGTCAAGATGAACAAGAAGCGCTGGGCGGTGGTCTATCCGAACTATGAATACGGTCAGTCGGCGGTGGCCACCTTCAAGGAGCAACTCAAGAAGGCGCAACCTGATGTCGAATTTGTCGGCGAACAAGCATCGCCCCTGGGTCGGGTCGACGCCGGCGCTGTGGTGCAGGCGCTGGCCGATGCCAAACCGGATGCAATCTTCAATGTACTTTTCGGCGCCGACCTGACGAAGTTTGTGCGTGAAGGCAATACCCGCGGCCTCTTCAAGGGCCGCGAGGTGGTGAGCCTGTTGACCGGCGAACCCGAGTATCTCGACCCGCTGCGTGACGAGACGCCAGTCGGTTGGCTGGTGACCGGCTACCCCTGGTACGGCATCGATACGACTGAACACAAGTCGTTCTTCATCGCGTACCACAAGAAGTACAACGATTATCCGCGTCTCGGTTCAGTGGTTGGCTACACCACCATCAAGGCCCTGGCGACCGGCTTGAAGAAGGCCAACTCGACGGACACCGAAAAGTTGATCGCCGCCTTTACCGGCCTGCAATTCGAGACACCGTTTGGCAAAGCCATGTTCCGGGCGCAAGACCATCAATCGACGATGGGCTCGTATGTTGGCCGTACCACGTTGAACGGTGACAAGGGCGAAATGAAGAACTACAAATATTACGAAGGTGCCAAGTTCCTGCCCAGCGACGCCGACGTCAAGAAGTTGCGTCCGGAGAACTGATCAGCGGGCGGAGTTTATGTTGGTCTAAACGATGACGCTTAATGTATTGCTCGGCCAGTTCCTGAACGGACTGGCCGGTGCCTCGACGCTGTTTCTCATCGCCGTCGGCCTGTCGATCATCTTCGGGGTCACCCGGATCGTCAACTTCGCGCATGGCTCGTTCTACATGCTGGGCATCTACCTGGCGTATTCGCTGATTACCCGTCTGGGCCAGAGCGCTCTGGGCTTCTGGTTATGCATTGTTCTCGCAGCGGTACTGGTCGCTGCGCTCGGCGCGATATTGGAGTTTTTCCTGCTGCGCCGGATCTACCAGGCGCCGGAGCTGTTTCAACTGCTGGCCACCTTTGCACTGGTGCTGATTGTGCGCGACGCGAGCCTGAGCATCTGGGGTCCGGAAGATTTGCTCGGACCGCGGGCGCCGGGCCTGCGCGGCTCCGTTGAATTATTCGGGCGGCAATTCCCGCAATACGATCTGGTGCTGATTTTCATCGGACCGCTGGTGCTGGCGCTGCTTTGGTGGATGCTCAAACGAACACGCTTTGGCGTGCTGATCCGCGCCGCTACCCAGGACCGCGAAATGGTCGGGGCGCTGGGCGTTAATCAGGCCTGGTTGTTCACAGCGGTGTTCGCCCTGGGTACCGGGCTGGCAGCGCTCGGCGGGGCGCTGCAGTCGCCGCGCGAGCCGGCCAGCCTGGGACTTGATCTGGTCGCCATTGGCGATGCCTTTGTGGTGGTCGTGGTCGGCGGCATGGGCAGCATTCCTGGTGCCTTTCTGGCGGCCTTGTTGATTGCCGAACTCAAGGCGCTGTGTGTGGCGATCGGCCAGGTCACCTTCTTCGGAATCGAATTTTCGTTCTCCAAATTAACCCTGGTGGTTGAGTTTCTGGTGATGGCGCTGGTGTTGATCTGGCGGCCCCAGGGCTTGCTCGGCACGCCGGCAGCGGCCACCCGCAACGCTGCCGAGATTGAAGCGCCGTTGAAGCCGGCCGATGGCCGCAGCCGCCTTCTCGGCGCACTAGCTCTGATGATTTTGTTGGCGGTGCCAGCGATCGGCATATTCGCGCCCTACACTACCGTTCTGGCCATTGATATTCTGGTCATGGTGCTGTTCGCCACCAGCCTGCATTTCATCATGGGTCCAGGCGGCATGCATTCGTTCGGCCACGCCGCCTATTTCGGGCTGGGCGCATTCGGCGCCGGGCTGCTGGTCAAACAAGCCGGTTGGCCGATGGAAGGCGCATTGGTCGGTGCACCGATAGTGGCTGGCATTGGCGCGCTAATTTTCGGCTGG
The DNA here is from genome assembly GCA_031363055.1 of Burkholderiales bacterium. Lineage (GTDB taxonomy): Bacteria > Pseudomonadota > Gammaproteobacteria > Burkholderiales > Burkholderiaceae_E > JANLTP01. Next base: position 36,932 of record JANLTP010000149.1, read on the forward strand.
TTCTGCGTCCGGCTGTCCGGTGTTTATCTGGCCATGCTGACGCTCGCCTTCGGCCAGATTGTCTGGTCGGTCGCCTTTCAGTGGGATGACTTCACCGGCGGCAGCAACGGCATCGTTGGTGTCTGGCCGGCATCCTGGCTCAATGAAAAATGGGCCTACTACTATCTGACGCTTGCGCTCACGGTGAGCGGCGTGTTGCTGCTCTGGCGCATGTTGCTGTCACCCTTTGGCTACGCCATGCGCGCGAGCCGCGACTCACCGTTGCGCGCTGACGCTATCGGCATCGATGTGTTTCGCACGCAATGGATGAGCTTCGTTGCAGCCGGCACGATCTGTGGCATTGCCGGCGGCCTGTTCGCATTTTCCAAGGGCAGCATCTCGCCCGAAGTGATCGCCGTAGGGCGCTCGATTGATGGCTTGGTAATGGTGCTGTTGGGCGGCATTCAAACGATGAGCGGGCCGGTTGTGGGTGCCGCCTTGTTCACCTGGCTGCTAGACCTGATCGCGCGCGAGTTTCAATACTGGCGTGCGGCACTCGGCGTGGCCATCCTTGCGCTGGTTCTGCTTTTTCCGCAAGGGGTGGCCGGCACCCTCAAGGAACTGTTCGCACGCAGGCAACGTCCCTCGGAGAGGACCTCGTCGTCAGGCAATTCGCTCGGCGTCGACGGTCCCGTATGACCTTGCTCATCGCCGACGGTCCCGCATGACCTTGCTTGCCGTCAGCGGTCTTTCTAAATCCTTCGGTGGCGTGCGTGCCGTGCATGACGTGAATTTCGAGGTGGCCGCCGGCGAACTGGTCGCGCTGATTGGACCCAACGGCGCGGGCAAAAGCACTTGCTTTAATATGCTCAACGGCCAACTGGCGGCCGATAGCGGTCGTATCGAGTTCGAGGGCCAATCGATCGCCGGCCTGAAACCGCGCCAGGTCTGGCGACGCGGCGTCGGCCGAACCTTCCAGATCACCGCCACGTTCAGCTCGATGACCGTGCGCGAAAACGTACAAATGGCGCTGTTGTCGTTTCATCGCCAACTATCGGATATCTGGTCACGCGCAGGACGACAGTACATCGATGAGGCCAATGCGCTGCTCGAGCGCGTCGGCATGCTGACCCAGGCCGAGCGTCCCTGTTCAGTACTCGCCTATGGCGACTTGAAGCGCCTCGAACTGGCGGTCGCGCTGGCCAATCGGCCGCGGTTGCTGCTGATGGACGAACCGACGGCGGGGATGGCGCCCAAGGAGCGCATTGAGCTCATGGCACTGGCCGCGAACATCGTTGCCTCGGACAAGATTGGTGTGCTGTTCACCGAACACGACATGGATGTTGTATTCGCGCATGCGAGTCGCCTGATCGTGCTGAACCGCGGTGAAATTCTGGTCACCGGCGCACCGCTCGAGGTACGTGCCAATCCGCAGGTTCAGCGAATCTATTTAGGGAATCGGCATTGAGAACGTGCCGAACCCGTGACCAGCGATCGACACCAAGGATGAGTCATTGATGTTGAACGTTGCCGGACTCAACAGCTACTACGGACAGGCGCACATACTGATCGACGTCGCCCTCGAAGTACAGGCGGGCGAGGTGGTGGTTTTGTTGGGCCGCAATGGCGCCGGCAAAAGTACGACCTTGAAATCGATCATGGGTCTGGTGCGTCCACGCAGTGGCAGCGTGCAGTTTCGAGGGCGCTCGATTGAGCGGCTCGCCGCCTATCAGATTGCCCGACTCGGTTTGGGGTACGTGCCGGAAGATCGCCGAATCTTCACCGACCTCACGGTGCTCGAGAATCTTGAGGTCGGCCGGCAACCGGCGCGCCCGGGTGCGCCCAGTTGGGACTTCGAGCGCATTGGTGCGCTGTTTCCCAATCTGAAGGAAATGCCGGCTCGGCTCGGCGGTCGAATGTCCGGTGGCGAGCAGCAGATGTTGACCATTGCCCGCACGCTGGTCGGAAATCCCGCCTGCATCTTGCTGGACGAGCCCTCGGAAGGCGTCGCCCCGGTGATTGTCGATCAAATGGCCGAAGCCATTCGCGGTCTGAAGAAGGCGGGCGTTGCCATTTTGCTGTCGGAACAGAATTTACATTTCGCCGCCGAAGTCGCCGACCGTGCTTACATTATTGAAAAAGGACAGATTCGCTTTCAAGGAACGATGGCGCAACTAAGTGCTAATGAGAAGGTGCGGGCGCAGTACCTTGCAGTGTAGGCAACTGAGATTTTGTCCAGACTGATTTCATGGAGTGGACTTGGCGCTTTCAGGGCTGGGCAAGGAAAACCGGAAGGTGGCACCTTGGCCTTCGACACTGCTGACCGTCACGACGCCGTCGTGGGCCTCGATCAACTGTTTGACGATCGCCAGACCCAATCCACTGCCTTCTGTGTGCTCAAGATCCGACTCGCCCTTCTCGAAAATCTTGTCCAGCAGCGGCGTGGCAATGCCGGTGCCATCATCGCTGACCGAGCACTCCACCGCCGTGCCCGAGGCGACTCGTTCTGCGCTGATGGTGACCGTGCCTTCGGGCGTGTATCGAATAGCGTTATGAACCAGATTCTGAAAGACCCGCTTTAACAAACCGGCATCGGCGTAGACAATCAACTCGTCAGGTACCTCGTTGACCAGCCGCGTGTTGGCATTGGCCGCCACTGATTCAAGCTCGAAGACCAACGATTCGACCAGCGGCCACAAATCAAGATGGCGACGCTGCAGTTTGACACCACCCTGGGCATTCAGGTTAGCATTTTCCGCAACGATCTTGCTCAGCAATTCATCAAGCTGACGCACGTTTCGGTGCAGGGCCTTCAAAACTCGGGCCGAGTCACTGGCCGGCACTGGCCGTACCAGCGACGACTCGAGCACTCTGGCGCTCAGGCTAATAGCATTTAACGGCGTCCGTAGATCATGGGCGACGAACGCCAGATACTCATCGCGACGTTGCTGAACCTCCAATGCCTGCTGCGCCGCGTAGGTCTTTACCGCCAATCCAATGGCACTATCGAGGACTCGATTCAGAACATGAAAAGGTGGTCCTTGCAAGCTCAACGCATTTTCGTCAGCCAGTTCGTGAATACATCCGCGCAGGATGTTGTACTCGGCCACCACCTCCTCGATGTCGTAGCCATCGGTCAGACGTTGCAACCCATGCGCCGGTGGGCTACCCTCACGCAACATTTCCGGAATACTCGCATCGGATCGGGCAATCAGCGCTTCGGCCATCTCTTCAAGCAGATCAGGTACATGGTCGTTCAGGGTCGGTATGTCAAGATGCCGGGCCGACGGAAGCTGTCTGACCTGCTCGCGCCATTGCGCCAGCAAGCTGTCGCGATGCTGTCGAATGAGCGCGGCCAGAGGGTGAAGGTTTTGCAGATTCATAACGAACGAGGCGGGTTCCGGGGTTAAGGATGACTGTGCATCGAAGCATACAGGACTGTTTTCAGTTATTGCACAGTTTGTGCGCTGACTGCGCGCTGTCTATGCACTGTCAGATCGCTGTCTGTGCGTTAGCGAACTGACAAGGCTAGCGGTCGATTGAATACTAGGTTATTCGCGTTTTGATCGAGTGAAATCTTATGAACTATGTCAGCACATCAGACAATACCCAACTGTACTTCAAGGATTGGGGCGCAGGTCCGCCAGTTGTACTGATTCACGGCTGGCCGTTGTCCAGCGACAGTTGGGATGATCAGGCGCTCGCCATTGCCGAGGCCGGGCATCGTGTCATTGCCTACGATCGACGAGGCTTCGGACGGTCTTCGCAACCGGCCGGCGGTTACGACTACAACACCCTTGCGGACGACCTGGCTGCCGTGATTGCCCATACGCAGATCAGCGACATTGTGCTGGTCGGCTTTTCGATGGGCGGCGGCGAGATTGCTCGTTACCTATCACGCCATCAACGCAATAGCGTTGTGAAAACCGCGCTGGTCTCCTCCATTGTTCCGTTCATGCGAATGACCGACAGCAATCCGTTCGGGACCGATCAAGCTGTGTTCGATGCAATGACCCATGCGCTGGCGCAGGATCGTCCGAAATTTCTGGCAGGTTTTTTCAAGGACTTTTTCAGCGTCAGCATCCTCGCAAAAACCGTCAGCGATCCTCTGCTTGAATGGGCAAGCACGGTGGCCATGCAAGCGGGTCTGAACGCGACACTTGAATGTGCGAAGGCTTTCTCGAGTACTGATTTCAGGGATGAGCTCAAGGGATTCAAGATACCCACCCTCATCATTCATGGAACCGATGACAAAACCGTGCCGATTGACGCGTCGGCGCGAGCCGCCGCCCACGGCATTGCGCATTCAACCCTGATCGAATATGAAGGTGCTCCACACGGACTATTTGCCACCGAGAAGACGCGGCTGAGCCGTGATTTGCTTGAGTTCATTCATCGTTGAAGCAGTCGGCACCGGCACCGACTGGCGCAATTTCACCATCTCGATGTTGTGCGGACCCAAGGTGCCGCGTCGATACACCTGAAAACCCAGGCCTCGATAAAGCGCCAATGCGGGCAAGTTTGCGGCTGTGGTCACGACTGAAAACGGGGTGCCGGCGCCACGCTGAAGCGCCACCAACATGAGCTGCCTGGCAATGCCTTGCCGTTGACAGGTCGCGTCAACCGCGAGCGACAGAATGCTGATCTGACCGGGTTCATCGTCGGCGCCCATACTCAGCGCACCGACCAGACGGCCTGTGCTGAATGCGCCCAGATAGAGGCAGTCACTGCCCAGGATGTCGGCAAGCCCAGGCATGGCGACAGCGCGTCGAGCTGGCTCAAGCCGTTGTGCTTCCTGACGGTGCGCCTGAGTCAGGAGTTCAAGAATTTGGCCGGCGATTACATCGTTACGTTGCTCGAGCAGTTCGACGATGATTGTCCCTGAAATCATCGCGGGTTCATGCCGAGATACGCACAGCAGGGCGCAACAACGGTCGCATTGCGAGCAATCCAAGTACCGGCCCGATGGCCAGCAATGGCAACACCGGCCAGGGCGTATACATCAGGCTCAGTTCTGTCAGCAACTGGATGCTGACGATGGTGATCGAGAAGCCCAGGCAGTTCACGAAGGTCAACACACTGCCAACGACCTCGCGCGGCGCGTTTTGCGCGGTCAAGGTGCTGAATTGCGGTGAGTCGGCCGCAACCGTCGTGCCCCAGAATAACAACCAGAGCGCGAACAGCCACCACGGCGCATTGTGCATCCAGGGTGCCAGCAGCGCACAGGTGCCGCTGCAGGCCAACAATACAGCGGCCACCTGTGCGCTGCCAAAACGCCGAGCGACGAGGCCGCCCAGCACACAGCCGACGCCGCCGGCGGCAATCACGTAGAAACTCAGCATCGACACCGCGCGACTGACGCTGGTGTTCAGATAAGCCGAGATCATGACCGGGGTCAAAACAATGAACGCATAGAGTTCCCACATATGGCCAAAGTAGCCGAAGGCCGATGCGCGCACTTTCGGATCGCGCACGATCACCAGCAGTGCCTTCGGGCTGACGCGCGCGCTGCGAACCAGATGCGGCCCATCCGGTGCGAGCCAGGCAACCAACAAGCCACCGGCGACCGCTAACCCCGAGGTGACTTCGATGACGTTTTGCCAGGCCCAATTCGTACCGAGTGCGCGCAAGAGATGCGGCAAGGCGGTACCGACGACAAGCGCGCCGACCAGGAAACCGAGTGCTGCGCCCAAGCCCCGGTCATACCAGCTTGAAGCGAGCTTCATGCCTACCGGATAGATACCGGCCAGGCAAAAACCGGTGGCAAATCGAAGCGTCACCAACGCGACACTGCGGACGTCCATCGGCAACGCTGGCAGGGTAACCGTGGCCAGGTTAAAGCCCGAACCAAGAACAGCGCAGACCAAAAACACCCAGCGCATCGAAAAGCGGTCGGCGATCATCAGCACCGAAAAACACAGGGTGCCGAGAATGAATCCGAATTGGATCGATGAAGTCAGCCAGCCGATTGCCGAATCATCAAAGCCCAGACCCCGCTGCAGATCGGGCATGACCCCGTTGACCGCAAACCAGAGCGATGTACTCAGCAATTGCGCTACCGTGATGACCGGCAGCAGGTAGCGCGGCGCACTCATGCAGGTGGCGTAGTCATGCAGGTGGCGTAGTCATGCAGGCAGCTTGGTCATGCGGTTAGAGCTTCAATGCCCGTGCGGCAAAACTAGGTAGCAGGTTCGGCCTTCGGTGGCCAATCCGACCCGCGCCCCATGAGGCAGCGTCAGGCGAGTGCTATAGCGACCCTTTTCGTCGGCGATCGTATGACCGAAGGGCAAGCCGGTCAAAATCGGTGTTTTGGTTTGGCCGCGCAAGCGCTTGATGACCGTCGGCATATCAAAGCCGCGATCAAGATCCGATAACCGGTAACCGTTGAAGTATCCAAACACGATGGCTTTTTGCGCATCGAGCACACCGGCATGCAGCAATTGCGTCAGATTGCGTTCGGTGCGGTACGGATGTTCATTGACATCCTCAACGAACAGGATGCCATTCTTGACCTTCGGGAAGTACTCGGTGCCCAGCAGCGAGCAGATCATGCGCAAATTTCCGCCCCAGAGAATGCCGCGTACATCAACTTCCTTCGGGCCCTGGCAGGGGAAGCCAAGAATCTCCAGGCTGCCGTTCATGGCCTCGGAGAACGCGTCGAGCGTATTGGCGTCAATGTCGTCGAACTTGTCCTTGCCGAAACTGTCGAGCACGGTTGCGCCGGCCCAAGTTACGGCACCAGCCTTGGCCAGCATGGCCAAATTAAACGCCGTGAAGTCCGAGAAGCCCACCCATTTTTTATCGGCGCGCGCCAGCAGCGGATAAGTCAGGCGCTCGAGGTAACGGGTCAGGCCGTAGCCGCCGCGTGAAATCATGACGATGCTGGCCGGCTGTTGGGCGGCGCGATCAAACGAAGCAGCGCGAACTTCATCGCGGCCCGCGAATCGTTGATACTGGCTGCGTACCGCACGATCAAACTTCAGGCGATAGCCAGCCTGCTGCAGATTAGCGGCCGCCCGTTCCAATCGACCATTGGAGGCGACCGCACCCGAGGGCGAGATCACATAGATCGGCTCGAGCACCGGATGATGACCGGGCGAGGCTGGCGCGGCCTTTTGCGTCATGCCTTGCCGGCCCGCTGCAACATTTCAGCCATTTTTTGATGCAGCAGGTTGACCGCCTTTAGCGGCCGCACCATGACCTTGAAATCGACGATCTTACCGTCGCTGTTCCAGCGAATCATGTCGATACCGTTCAGCGTAATGCCGTCAATCTCGTTGACGAACTCGAGTACGGCATCGGTGTCCGACCAGACCTCTCGAACGTATCGAAAACCTGGGCCGCCGAGTACCTGCATCGCCGCCTGCAGATATTGGCTGGTGATCGCCTTGCCGCGTTG
>JANLTP010000170.1:0-19296 GCA_031363055.1 Burkholderiales bacterium
CGCCATCGAAGAACTTGACCGCGCAGCCCGCTACCAGCAGGGCGTCGATTGCCAGGAAAAACAGGGTCGCGCCAATAGCCAGGGGGGCCGGCAGATTCCAACCGCTTCGGATCACGAAGTAGGTGAGCACCGTGGTGATCATCATGGTCAAGGTGACCGCAATACCATAGGCACCAGCCAAGGCGGAAGAGCTGCCGAAGAACATGACCGCCGCCAACACGCCGCCCAACAAAATCCAGTTGACCGCCGGCAGGTATATTTGCCCCGACTCGGTGTCGGACGTGTAGTGAATCGCCATACGGGGCAGAAAGCCGAGCTGAATCGCTTGCTTGGTCATCGAAAACGCGCCAGAGATCACGGCCTGCGAGGCGATGATCGCGGCCAAGGTTGCGAGCACCAAAGTCGGCAACGCAAATGATTCGGGAAACAATCGGAAGAATGGATTCTCAATGGCGCCTGGGTCGTGCATCAACATCGCTCCTTGGCCCATATAGTTCAACGCCAGAGCCGGCAACACCAGTCCGCTCCAGGCAACTTGAATCGCTTTTTTGCCAAAATGGCCCATGTCGGCGTAGAGCGCCTCGGCACCGGTGAGCGCCAGTACGATCGCACCGACAGCGGCGAACAAATACCAACCACGAGTAGCGAGGAAATTCCAGGCATGCAGTGGATTTAACGCTGCCAGGATCGCCGGCTGTTTGACGATATGCACGATGCCGATCGCGCCCAGAACCAGGAACCAAACGACGATGATCGGTCCAAAGAATCGACCGACTTTCTGTGTGCCAACGCGCTGCACGAGGAAGACCAACACCAGGATGACCACGGTGATCGGCACTATGTAGGACTTGAGCGCCGGTGCAATCACCTCCAGTCCTTCGACCGCACCCAACACAGTGATTGCCGGGGTAATCACGCCGTCGCCGTAAAAGAGTGTCGCCCCGAATACGCCGAGCAGGAGCAGAACTCGCCTAAGCGCGGGTCTGGCGCGCACTGCACTGGCCGCCAGTGCAGTCAGAGCCAACGCGCCGCCATCGCCGTGATTGTCGGCGCGCAGAATCAGCACGACGTACTTGAGGGTGACGATCAGCATCAGCGCCCAGAGAATCACCGAGACCGCGCCGATCAGATTTGCTGAATTTAACTCAACCCCGTTGGCCGGCGCAAAAATCTCCTTGACGGTGTACAGCGGGCTGGTGCCGATATCGCCGTACACGACGCCGATTGCTCCCAGCGTGATCGCGCTAAAGCTTTGGGTGTGAGTGGCCGGCTCACTCACTCAGTTCAGCTTTTTTCATTTTGCTTTTCCCCTGCTGCCCGAGTATATCGGATCGGTCTTGGGTTACGTCTCTGAAGACAACACCGCTTTATTTTGAAATCTCAGTCTGCTATCATGAGAATGATTCTCATTTAACTTATTCAGTTCAGTGTAAGAACTACCGCTTACGAACTGACTGGCGCAGTCGGGCCGGTATCCCGAACCATGATCAAGGCATACACAGTATGACGCCCTGGACCAGGCGACTTGGCCCGCTTCTGATCATCGGTGCGCTGCACGCGGCCCTGTTGTGGTGGTTGGCCCACGAATTGACGCGCCGGCCCAAGCCGCTCGTTGCCCCGAGCATGATGACGCTGTTGGTGCCGCCGGCGCCGAGCATCATCGAACCGGTTCCGTTGCCGGTGCAATCGTTACCGGTTCAACCGATGCCGGCACCGCCGACGCCGCAGGCCGTACCGAAACCGTTGGCGCTGTCCAAGCCGGTCAAGCCGCCGCCCATCATCGCGCCACCGCGTTCGCCACTCTCGGACAAGGCCGTGAGCGCCCCGCCCCCCGAGCCGCCTGTGCCTCAACCTGGCGAGCCGCTCGCCAGAGCCGTGGAGCAGCCGGCGCCTGTCCCTGCCGCGGCGACTCCGGCTGCTGCTACAACTGCAACGGCTACCTCGGCGGCGGTTACCCCTGCACCGCAAGCGGCCAAGGAGCCAACGCGACAACCGCTGATCCCGCCGAGATCTGACGCCGCGCACCTGAACAATCCAGCACCCAACTATCCGCCGGTATCTCGCAAGACCGGCGAACAAGGCAGGGTGCTCATCGATGTCTACATTCTGGCCGACGGATCGGTCGGCCAAATCAAACTCAAGAAGAGCAGTGGTTATCCGCGCCTCGACGATGCAGCGATCGACGCCGTCCGTCGCTGGCGCTATCAACCGGCCCGCCGCGGCGACGAGGCGATCAACTTCTGGTACGTGCAACCACTTAATTTTTCACTGGAGTCATAACGAAATGAACGACAACCCGTACGGACTGGCATCTCTATGGAGTCAGGGCGATGGCATCACCCGAGGCGTTGCGATCGTGCTGCTGTTGATGTCGATCGTCTCCTGGTATTTCATCGCCACCCGCGCCTGGCAAGCGATGCGGCTACGCAGCGCGGCGCGCGCGGTCACCGGTTTTTGGCACACTCAAAGTTTTGCCGAAGGCATGAACCTGCTCGAGCGCGGTGGCGCCGAGAATCCGTTTCGTCATCTGGCGATCGAGGGTCAAGCGGCGGTTGATCATCATCAATCGAACAAGGATGATCTGCACGGCCAGTTGAGTCTTGCCGAATGGTTGACCGAGAGCTTGCGCGGCACGATTGATGAACGCGCCGAACGCATCCAGGCTGGTCTGGCCATCCTCGCATCGATCGGCTCGACAGCGCCTTTCGTGGGCTTGTTCGGCACCGTCTGGGGCATCTATCACGCGCTGGTTGGCATTGGTGTGTCTGGACAGGCGAGCATCGACAAGGTCGCGGGGCCCGTCGGCGAGGCACTGATCATGACCGCGTTCGGCCTTGCGGTCGCTATTCCCGCAGTGTTAGGCTACAACGCCTTGACCCGAACCAACAAGGGCATCATCAGCAAGTTGAATCGATTTGCTCGGCAGTTGCATGCCTATTTTCTGACGGGATCACCGGTCAAGAACTTCAGCGGTAACGTCATGTCGATGCGTAAACCAACACTCGCGAAGGAAGCCTGAGATGGCCTTCGGCAGCGGATTGGACAACGGTGACGATATTCTCAGCGAGATCAACATGGTGCCGCTGATCGACGTCATGCTGGTGCTGTTGATTATTTTCATCATCACCGTGCCGGTGCTTACGCATTCGGTCAAGCTGGATTTGCCGAGGGCCGAGAACACGCTGAATATCGTCAAGCCCGAGACCGTCAACCTTTCGATTACCACCGACGGTGGCCTGTTCTGGAACACTGAAAAGCTGAGTATGTTGCAACTCGAGGCGCGCCTTTCCTCGGCAGCGCGCAAGGAGCCACAAGCGGAGATCTTTATTCGCGGCGATCGCAAGGTGGAATATGAAAACATCGCCAAAGTCATGGCGGCCGTGCAGCGTTCAGGCGTATTGAAACTCGGCTTTATTACTGATCCGGGGAATTGAAGGCAAAGCTAGCGCTTGCCGGATCGGAATATCCGAACGCTTTTCCCGGACGATCCGCTCAGCGCTCTCGAAAGACCTCACACGGATCGGTCCTGATCTGCCTTGGAATTTCTATCACGACATCAAATTCGGGTACTTTGTTTCCCGAGTCAACTTCAACGTAGCCGACCGCGATGGCTCGACTCTGCGATTCGGCACTGAGCCAGCGCGGTACGCCAATGTCTCGGCGAACGTGCCCGTTGCCAGCAATCAGCACGACGCCGTTTGATCGATGTTTCTCGATCATTTGCGCCATGAATTGATCCCTTGCGATCTGCGCGGGAACCATGGTGCGGGCCGTCGCCAAATCGAGCGCGCCGCAGTGCCCATCGACCAGGCCTTGCGTCTGCGCGGCCTGGATATCAGCAGGAACGTCGCCTGCAAAACCATGGGCGGCCAGGCCCTGCCCGATGATCTTGCGGGTATCGGCACGCGACACGTTTCCGGCTATCAATGGCAGGCGATAACGTACCGCCAGCTCGATCATCGGCTTGTAATAAGTCCACGCCCAGCCCGATGATCCGACGGCTGACGGACTCGCTACTGATGGACTCGCTACTGATGGACGGGCAGCGGCACCCTCGCCGGCCGCGATGATGGCATCAGCGTCGCCGCCGCGCTCCCGTACGCTGTCAATCGCGCCCTGCCGTTCACGATCAAATTGTTCAAGTATCAAGGTTGGCCGCGCGCCGCCGGCAAGCCACTTGGCCAACGCTTCAGCGCGCAGTTGATGACCGTGCGCGTTATCATGCACTTCACCCAATAACACCAACGGATGTTCAGCCCAGCGAATCTCGTTCAACGTGGCCGGCGCCAGAAAGTGCAGCGCTGGCGGTGTCAGGGACGGCCGCGGCGTCGAGGCGCAACCCGCGAGAACGAGCATGCCGGCAAGCGCACCGACGAGTGCACCGGGAAACGCATCTGCGAACGCACCTGCGAACGCACCGACGAGTGCACAGCCGCGTCCGAACGAGCGAACCGCGCTCACACCGTCGCCCACATCCGCAACAGATTGTGATAGCAACTGGTCAGATCAATCACCGGCCCGACATCGCCCTGCGTGTCACGAAGCTTCAGAATCGCCACGTCCAGCGCGTACAACAGCTCACGTTGAGCGGCATCACGCACCATGCTCTCGACCCAGGAAACGCTGGCCAGCCGTTGCCCTCGAGTGACCGGCTCGACGCGGTGCAGGCTGAACGATGGATACAGAATCAGATCGCCGGCGGCCAGTTTTATGCCGGCGCCGGCGGACCCTTGCTCAATGAATAATTCGCCGCCTTCATATTCGTGCGGGTCACTCAGAAACAAGGTGAATGACAGATCGGTTCGCACATGCTGCGCACTCAAGGGATGCGTACGGATGGCGTTATCGACATGATCACCGAAGCTGTTTTGCGCGCCTGAGTAGGCATTGAACAGCGGCGGATAAATTCGACGCGGCAAGGCTACTGTGAAGAACTGCGCGTTTTGGCTCAAAGCCTCCAGCACGATCGCGCGCAGCGACGCACCGAGGGCATGATCTTCCGGCAATTGCCGATTGTTTTTGACTTCAACCGCCTGGCTTCCAGCGGTCTGCCTGCCGTCACCCCAGGGAGCATCGGCCAATAGCGCGCGGCTGCGCCCCAGCCGCTCGGCATTGAGCACTCGGGCGATCGTGTGAATCTGGCTCAAAACCGGTAGGCCGCCGTCATCAGGAATTTGCGGCGTGTGCCGGGTACGCCAAATCCACCGTTGTCATAAAGTGCGTCGTAGTAAATCTTGTCGAACAGATTCTGAATATTAAATCGGAATGACCACTGCTTCAGATCATACGATGCCATGGCGTCATATCGAACATAAGCCGGTGCTGTGTTAGGTTTGAATTCGCCAGCGGGCGTAAAGAGCGCGCTTGCGTCGGCCGCCTGTGGCGAATAGACATAGCGTCTCCCTTTCGATTCCAGACCACCGCCAACCTTCCAGCCACCGCCCAGATTGTAGGTACTCCACAGATTAGCCGTGAAGTTCGGCGCATTGCGTGCGCGCTGGCCGACCAGCCGTGAATCGGCCACCGTCACGACACCGGTGGTGGCATTGATGTTTTGCGCCACTTCGAGAATTTTCGCATCCATCAACGCCACACCGCCAAACACTTCCCAGTTAGAGGTCATGCGTCCAGCGGCCTCGAACTCGATGCCGTTGGTGCGGCGCTTGCGCGTCAGAATCGCGGCGGTTGACTCCAGATCGGTGTTGCGCTCCCAATCCTTGTCGGCCCGGTAGATGGCGGTACGCAGCGCCAGATCGCCCTCCATGAGTAACCATTTCGCACCGAACTCCATGACCTTGCTGCGCTCGGCCGGATAGGCGCCGCCCGAGAGCTGATACAAATCTGCGGTCGGGCTGAACGAGTCGCTATAGCTCAGATAAAAGTGAATGTCGGACGACGGGTGATACGATAAACCGGCGCGCACACTGTTCTCACCGAACTTCAATTGCGGCGAACTCAGTACCGAGTATTTGGCATCGAGCTGATCACGACGAATGCCAAACAGGGCCTTCCACTTCGGCACGAATTCAATACTGTCCTGCACGTACAGTGCATAGGTGTTGCCGGTGTAGGTCGACGGCAAGATCGCACCGTTTTCGGCATAGGGCTGATACAACGGGCTGGTGGCTGTGCCAAGATTATTGAGTGTGCGCCGGTAGCCATCTTCCTTCATGTACTCGAAGCCGGCCAGCAGTTGATGGCGCATGCCGAGCGCCAGAAAGCGGTGGTTGAAGTCGGTCTGCAACGTATCCGTTTTATAGGTGCTGTTGCGGGTTTGATTGCCGCCGGTGCCGCCGGTCGCCGTCGGTGCCAATGTTGCATTCGGCGTCTTGGCCCAATACGCGCGCCAGTAATCAGCATGTCGAAGTTGCGTGCGCAACTCGGTGCCGGGAGCAAAGCGATATGTGTGTGCCAGCGAGGAGATGTTCGTATCGCTGTCATCGAAGGTCGACTTGGTACCCCAATATGTTTTCGCCGAAAAGTTTGTGTTGATACGCCGAGTGGCGTTATCGAATGACATCCCATAGTCCGGCACGTCGCGGGTACGTAGCGCCTGATGACTGAGGATCAATTCATTGGCGGTATCGATTCCGAACCCCAGGCTGGCGGCCAGACCCCGACGATGCAAGGTGGCCACGTCGCCATTGGACGGATTCTCGCGCGCACTACCCTCGTCGCGGTTCATGACGTTGATGCGCAGCGCCGTGGTCTCACCCAGGCGCTTGTTGAAGTCACCCAGCATTTGCCAGTAGTTATAGCTGCCAATCGTGGTGGCGACCGTGTTGCCATCACTCAGGTAAGGCGTCTTGCTGACCAGGTTGATGACGCCGCCAGCCTGACCGCGCCCGAACAACATGGCGGCCGCACCGCGCAGTACGTCGATCTGCTCGACATTGAAGATTTCGCGGTTGTACTGTGCAGTATCGCGGATTCCGTCCAGATACAGGTCGCCGAACGTGTAGAAACCGCGCAGCATCATGTTATCGCCCGAGCGGCCGCCCTCGGCCGCGTTGAACGTCAGGCCGGAGACATTGCGCAAGGCTTCCCGCAGCGTTCCGACTTGCTGCTCGGTCATCAGCGCGCGGGTCACGGTGGTAACCGCTTGCGGAATCTCATGAGGGTCCTGCAAGGTCTTGGTGGAGCGGGTGGTAGTGGCACGGTAGCCATCGGCAGGCACATCGGCCGCGCCCTTGACGGTCACGGCCGGCAGGGTTGCGGCGTTAGCCGGCGGCTCGGCGGCGGGCGCAGCGGTCTGGGCCGTCGCGCTCAAGGAGGCACCACTGAGCATCAAGGCGGCCAGCGACCTCGACCAGGTTAGCGCCGGCGCTAGAACCGGAGTCGGTGCCGGAGCCGGTCGATCGACACGAAATTCCACGCGATCAGAGTCAAAGATCGCCTGAGCAATCGGGGTTCTGCGCAACAAGTCAGCATCCTTTTGGGTTGGACACACTGGCTGGCGGCGGCTGGCTGGTGTAGCGAACGCTGACCGGTTCGAAGTTTCGGTCAAGCGATCATTCTGCTGTCGATTCTAAATGAGAATCATTATCAACCTCAACAAGCGCAGGTTTTATAGTTCCAGATCTGCGTTCGATCACCACGCCGCCCGAACTCCCGTTTGGCAGTCGCCCCGACGCGCGAGCATCATTTTGGTGTTAACTTGCGGGTGAATATTTTGTAGTTCCATCGCTCTATGTTGACCGATCCTGACTCCAGCAGCCTGCCGTGGAATTGTCTGACGCGCTGACGCAAGCCTGTCTCGCGAACGGGCATCGCACTGCGCTTGAAGGTGGCGGCTCGCGGCTGACCTATGCGCAGTTGCTGCGCGAGGCGCAGGCGCTGGCCTTGCAGTTGCGCGATCGCGGCATTGGTCGCGTCAATGGTCGCAACAACGGCCGTGGCGGTGCTGAAGGCGACGAAGCGTGCGACACCGTTATGGTCAAGTGCTCCAACGACCCGACCGACTTTGTTGCTTTTCTCGGCGTCTGGCTGGCGGGCGCGGTGACCGCGCCGGTGCATCGATCAACGCCTGCCGAGGTGGTCGCGACGATTCAGGCAAAGGCGCAGTGTCGAGCCTACGTCGACTTACTGACCGATGGCCCATATCCATCGAATCCCGCGCACCCCTCGGTTATTCAAACGATTGATGTCGTGCATTCCGGGCAAATCGCCAGACGCGCCCTGTTGCACGGTGGTGCCTTCGTCATCTTTACGTCCGGGTCTACCGGTCTGCCCAAGGGCGTCGTGTTGTCACACCGCGCGTTTCACGGCAAGCTGCTGGAGAACCAGCGGCTCTTTGGTGCATCGTCCGCAACGGTGACCTTGCTGATGCTGAACAACACGTTCAGTTTCGGCATTTGGGTCGCACTCATGACCTTGCTCCAAGGCGGGCGAGTAGTGGCCGAGTCACGTTTCAGTCCGGCGAGCTTTCTGGATACGATCGCCTCGGCCGGCATCACCTTTCTGGGTGCCGTGCCGACCATGATTCGCGCCACCTTCGGCACTTTAAGCGCGACCGAATTGGAGCGGGCGCGCCATCGAATCGCCAATGCCGCGAAACTAAGCAGCGTCGTCATCGGCGGCGAATCCCTGGGAACACAATTGTCGGCGACGCTTCGCGCCTTCATTGCGCCCGCGTCACTCTATGACGTGTATGGACTCACTGAAACATCTACCAGCGATTTTGTGCTGGACCCGCGCGATTATGCCGCGCACGAGGCGAGTATCGGCAAGCCCGCGCCAGGCGTTGAATATCGGGTCGTCAACGAAGTCGGGCTTGAGTGTGCGGCGGGTGATGCCGGCGAGCTGCAGCTAAAGACACCGTTCATCATGGCCGGTTATCTTGGCGACGAGGCGCTGACACGGGCCGCTTTCAGCGACGGCTGGTTCAGGACCGGCGACATCGCCGCCTACGATTGCGACGGTTTCGTGCAGATGGTCGGCCGGCTCAAGGAACTCATCATTCGAGGCGGCAATAAAATCACGCCGGTTGAGGTCGAGCGAGCTTTGCGCCGATGCGCCGGCATTGCCGATGCGATGGTCGTAGGGTTGCCGGATGCGATCCTGGGCCAACGAATTCACGCCTTGTTGGTGCCGCAAGCCCCATCCGAGGCTCAAGAGAAAATTGACATCGAACGGTTGCGCAGCGAATTGCAGACTCGGCTGGAAAAGTACAAATGTCCCGACGTGTATTACATCGGGTCTGCATTGCCGACCGGGCGAACGGGCAAGATCGATCGCGGCCAGTTGCAGCAGTGGATTACCTCGGCTGTCGTGCAGCCAGTCAAAGGTGCGACAGCACCTGAGCCGCAGCGAGACTAACCTGCGGCAATAGCCCAAGCTCGATTCGCTGCTGCCCGCTGCAAACCCGCTGCCGCGAGTAGGCCGGTTTCGGGGGATCCGGAGACAGCGAATCAAACACCTCGATCGCAGGCAAATCGAGATCAACAAGCCAAACTTCGGCGACGCCGCTGGCAGCATAAAGCGGGATCTTTACCCTTCGATCAAAGCGCAGACTCGAGTCGGAAACTTCAATCAGCAGCAAGGCGTCGGACGCCTCGACACTGCGGCTCGAATAAAAGTCATTGCGATACCGCAGCAGGCAAAGATCCGGCTGCGGTTCGGAGAAGTTCGAAAGACGCAGCGGATTTTGGGTCGATACGATCACTTGGTTGGGAGCGATCGAGGCCAGCAACTCAATAAAAAAATGTGACAAGCGATTTACCGTACTCGCATGTCTGGACCCGATCGGCGCCATCTTGATGATCTTCCCGTCCAGCAACTCAACGCGTTCGTCTGGGCGCAGGATTCCAGCCTCGCCCATCTGATGGTATTCGGCGGCGGTAATCTTTCGAAGGCTGGGGGCAATCACTGCGCTCATCGGGAATCAGTTTCCATTATCGGTGAACGCGGCGCAATCGGCTAGACGGTCATTTAACGACCTAGGTTGAACGTCTCGCCGGACGCTCTACTCCTGAACCACAACCAGTCGGGTTTGCGGATCAGTCTCGATGTCCTTGACCCTGCCGGCCCCATCCCACATCACCGTAAACGGCGCAAAGCTGCTCAGCCAATAACGCCAGACCGGCGCATCCAGGCTAGGATTTTCGCTGGTGATCGGATAGCCGACCGCCATCAACACTTGCTCCTTGGTCATGCCTTTGCTGACCCGCATCGACTTGATGGCTTCCTGGGTTTTGGCGGAGAAGCCCGCAATCTTGCTTTTCGGATCCGCCTTGACAATATAGCGCTCGGCAAAGACACCCAATTCGATTTCACGGCTGTAGTCATTGCCCAGCCACAGCTTTTGACCGCTCGCGTCAAGCGCCACGCGCTGCCTGCCATAGCCGGTAATTTTCGCCGGAGTGCCGACCGCAATAACGCGTTTGCCCTGTTCCTGATAATTGGCGTCCGATATCCAGCCACTCGCGTCAGAGCGAACATTGCAGCACAGGAAACCGTCATAGGTCGGTTGCGCCTGCGCCATCGAAACAAACAACTGCAGACTTGCAGCCAAAGCAAGCATCCGGTTTACTCGCGTTTTCATTCGATTCTCCTTCATGACGTTTCGAGCAGTGTACGCCGGCTGATCGAACCACCTACTATTGGGGATGCGGACCCGCAGACTCGGCAGCGATAATGAGAATTGCTCGAATCTGAAAGGGCCGACCATGTATGCGGATATTGATCATGCCTACCCTTGTCGCCCGCTAAAGCGCCTTTCGATCAAGGCGTTGATTGTTCTGGCTATCATCACAAGCTTTGGCTGCGCTCGAAACCAACCCTTTCGAACCGAGTTCAAATCGCCACCGCCCAAGTGTGAATCGTCGCCGTCGGTGGTTGAACCCAATTTGGCGGCGTGCGCAGTCAATCGTCATATTCGGGCCGAGGAGTACGACCTTTTATTCATCGAATTCGATGATCAGGGCCTGCTTTTTCCTGAACCCAGGCGCGTTGCTCGCAAAGATGAAACAGACTGGAACGGCATACCGTGCGAGACGAATAACCTTGCCGCACTCGATAGTCGCTGTTACGAATATCCGCAAATCGAACAACTGATCAAGGGCTTGAGCGAAATCGCCACAGCGGCCGAAGGGCGCGGCCTCAGTGTGGTGCTGTTTGCGCACGGCTGGAAACACAATGCGGATCACCGCGATCGTAACCTGGGTGACTTCCGACGCCAGTTGCAGATCGCCTCGTCGGTGGAAATCGCGTCGGGTCAAAACCGTCGCGTCGTCGGCATTTTCATGGCGTGGCGCGGTCAGTCATTGGATATACCCTGGCTTGAAAATCTGTCGTTCTGGGGACGAAAATACGCCGCCCATCGTGTCGCCGAAGGCAGTTCCCGGGCGCTGTTGGGTCGCCTGCATGCGTTCTGGAATTCGCGTAATCAAGGCGCGTTTTCGAGAGATCAACTTCAAAAGGGCGCGCGACCCAAAGATCGATTTCTGCTCATCGGACACAGCTTCGGCGGTCTGGTACTGTTTCACGCGCTGTCGACGAATTTCACGGTCGATTTATCGGTAAACCAGGCCAAGACCAATCGCCAAGAAGATCAGCGGCGCTTTTTCGATATGGTGATTCTGCTGAATCCCGCCATCGAAGCCATTCGCTACACGCCACTGCACCGGATCGTCGAGCAAGGAAGCTGGAACCGTTACTCGGCGCCGACACTGGTTCTGATTACCGCCCAGAGTGACTGGGCCACTCGCATCGCGTTCCAGTTCGGGCGCTTCATCAACACGCTGCTTGAGTCCGAGGTCTCGGACGAAGAGCGCGACGCCAACAAGAAAACGCCTGGGCATGTGAGGCCCTATCTGACCCACTTCATGTCGAGTTCACCGCAAGACGATGGCGCATGTCGCGACTGGAAAGACCCGTTTTCAGACGGCGCCACTCAGGCTCAACAGATCGAGCAGATGCGCCGCAATCTCGACATAGAGCGCGACAATGATGCCGAATTCTTCAAACAATGGAGTACATCAGAACGACGCACATCCGAGGTTCGCGCAGCCGACGCCACAGATCTGCAACCCAAATGGATCCGCCATTTCTGCGGTGGTGCAAGGCTCGCCCATAACATCGAGTACGGCTCATCACCCCACGCCCCGGTCTGGAACATTCAAGTCACGGACCCGGCGATCATCAACGGCCACAACGACATTTCCCAATCCATTCTGACCAATATGTTGCGACAGTTGTACGTCGACTCGGTCAAGTATCCCTACTTCGCCGAATGATCGGTAGTTCGCTGAATTGACCCCGCCTCGCAGTGCCGTTGATCCAGTACCCTCAAGTAGCCTTGCGGATCGGGCTTCTTGCGCTCAACCTCTTCACCGGTAACGACCGCTGCGAATAAATTTCGCCCATCATTGCCCAGATTCACTGACAACAGCGCGTCGACATTGGTCCTGCTGATCGTCGTGACAATCGCCTGCAGCAAATTTTGCCTGCGACCTTCGCTGAGCACCTCGCGCACGCCGGGGCGCAATGCAATGCGACCGCCACCAACCAACTCGGCGTATAAATTATTCTTGAGTCGCTGAATATGGCGCGCCAAATCCATTCGTTGTCCAGGTTCGCTCGGTGCCGCCGCCCAATTCTGCATATCGTGCAGCAGCCGCTCGGCGCCGCGAGTAACCGCCAGCAATGTGGCATATTCCGACTCATCCCAATGTCAGTTATTGCCCAAACGGTCGAACGCCTGGTTAAATGCGACGCGATGGCCATCAAACAAGCCGTCATGGCCGGCTTGAGGTTCAGTCTGTTGTCGTTATTCCCGTTCTCAAGACGCGCCGCCGTTGATTCTGGTGCGCACCCGCTACATTGAGAAATCCGGCGATGCCGCCTCGATGGGCGAACGCATCGCGGAAATCGTCGATCATTCGTCATTGCCCGTAGTCATCACCAATGGCGCGGGCCGCGTCATTCGCACCAATGCCGCCTTCGTCAGCCTGTGTGCTGTCAATGGCGAGGCGCAATTGGTCGGTCTGCCGCTTGAGCAAGCCGACAACGACCAACAGCATTCGATCGCCGCGATCATCAAGTCGGTGCACCAACACGGCATGAAGAGCGGTCATCGCATTCAAATGGCTTCATCGGACGCCATTAGTCTGGTGTCAGCAGCGTTGCTGACCGACGACGGCGATCAAGAGCGGATTGGCTTTGTGTTCCGTCAATTGCTTCAGAGCAGCCATCCGGTCCTGACGACTCGCGATCAGTTGTTATCCGCAATTGCCTCTCGAATCGAGCAGTTCGGCAAATTGCCGCTGCCGGAGCTGGTTCGCAGCATCACCGAGATCGCCGAACAGCAACTGCTCGTTCATGCACTGCAACGTTCGTCAGGTGACCGCGATTCGGCTGCCGGCCTGCTGGGGATCAGTACCGAATATCTGACGCTCTATGCGATGCGCCATGACCTTGACCTGAGTCAACGAGACGAGCGTCAAAACCGGGAAAGTGATCCGGTTACTCGGCATTAACGCGGTGTCCTTCAGCCCTCCCTTCGGCCAAGCCGACTCACGAACTGTGCGCGTGAACTGATTCATTTGGCCGGCTCGATCCAGCCTCACGGTGTTCTGCTGGTTCTGGCTTCCGAAGATTTGAGAATCTTGCAAATCAGCGCCAACGCGTCCGCCCGGCTGGCAATCCCCCAGGAACAACTGCTCAATCAATCAATCGGCCGCTCGATTGGGCGGCGAATGTCAGATGGTGCTCAAGGCCATCGTGAAAACCGTCATGCTCGACGAATCGCATCCGTTTCGGCTGTTGACGGGCAGTGGCGTATCGGGGCGGCAATGGCAGGCGTTTTTACATCGCAGTGCCTACGGCGAACTGGTGCTTGAGCTGGACTCTCAACAGCAATCCGGCGTCGATGTTTCGGATCTGAAGCAAGAGCCACTGGTACGCATTGATACGCTGGAATTGCAGGCCTGCCTGAATCGAGGCATGCAAAGCATGGCATCCTCGGCAAGCATCGGCATGCTGTCGGACGCGGTAGTCAAGAATTTCCGCGAAATCACCGGTTACGATCGCGTCATGGTCTACAAGTTCGACCCCGACGGTCACGGCAAGATTGTCGCCGAGGCGAGAAATCCACGACTTGAATCACTGCTCGGCAATCACTATCCGGCTACCGACATACCGCAAAGCGGCCAGCCACTCGACATGTCGCTGTGCCAACTCAGAAGCATGTCGCCGCTACATTTGCAATACCTGAAGAACATGGGCGTCACTGCCACGGTAGTGGCGTCGCTGGTGCGCGAGGGACGGCTCTGGGGACTTGTTGCAGCCCACCATTATTCGCCCAGAAACCTCGACTTTCCGATTCGAATCGCCTGCGATCTGCTCTCGGAGGTCATTTCCACGCGTATCGCTGCGATTGAAAATTAGGCTCATGCTCAAGTCGCCATTCTGGTGCGGCGTATCGAACAGCGGCTGGTCGAGGCAACGTCGACCGAAGGCGATTGGCGACTGGCGACTGGCATTGTTCAGAAATCTGCGGACCCTTCTGCAGCCGCTGGACGCCACTGGCGCAGCGTTGTTTCACGAAGGCGAGATCCTGACGATCGGCGAGGTGCCCTTCGCCCCCGGAGTTGCGCGCCATAGTCAACTGGATTGATTCGCAGAATGCTGAGCCTCCCTTTAGTTGCTCGGCGTTCGGCAAGGAAAATCCGGCACTCGATTCCCTGACACCGGTGGCCAGTGGCGTGTTGGCGTTTCGACTGTCGAAGTCAGAACCCGACTATCTGATGGGGTTTCGCAAGGAACAACTAACGACCGTTACCTGGGCTGGCGATCCGTCGAAACCCATGGTTGATGACAATCCGCCTGAGCTCTCACCGCGACGATCTTTTGCCGCCTGGTCCGAGATCATGCGCGGCACAGCCGTGCCCTCGTCGAGCGCTGAACTGACGTTAGCCAATGCGATCGGCACCGCACTGGTTGACATCGTGCTGCAAATAAACGCGGTTCGCCTGCTGATTGCCGCAGTTCCTCAAATAGTCCGTGTGCCGCGCGAAGGCGTCCTGTGCCTCAGCAACGATCCGGTCATGCTGCAGGTTCGAGGCCTGCAGCGAATCCAGTGCCAATCGGAAATTCTTGATATGCTCGGCCGCCGTTGCCGGTCCGTCGAAGTCATAAAAGCTGGTTCCGTGCGGCGCTGTCAGTCGCAGGCCCCGCGCGATAATTGAACGCAGTCGCTTCCCGCCATGCAAATCACCCAGATAACGCACATAGGTATGCGCCACCAGCAGCTCCGGCTCGCGATCACGCAACGACTCAAGCCGGTTTCGGTACGAGGCAGCGGCCGGCATGACGGGTAAGTCGACTTGCCACTGACCGACATGCAGCCGGTCAAGATCTGCACTCAAGCGGTGCGCGCGCAACCACCGCAGCTTCAGGAACAGCGCAATGTACGAGTGGTCCGAATTCACGTGCAAAGCCGTCTCAACTGCGTCGTAGATCTCGTAATAATTACGCAGCAAGGCCGTGTAGGACGCTGCATCGAACTGCCCTTTGATCAATTCGGACATGATGCCCGAACGTTCGGCCAAAACTTGAAGCTCAGCGATACCGCTGCGCAATTTTGCTGCCAAGGACCTTGCCATGGTGGGGGTATTGAGAAATGACACGAAATTGTCCTGCTATTCGAGCCTCGACAAGGCCGACACCAGCGTGCGGGTGTACGGATGTTCCGGCCGATTGAACAGTTGCCCGGGGCTACCCTGTTCGACGATCTTGCCCTTTTGGAGCACCGCCACTTCGTCACATAAATGATCAACCACGGCAAGATCGTGGCTGATCAACACAAACGTGACCCCGAAGCCGGTCTGCAAATCCGCCAACAGGTTCAGCACCTGCGCCTGAACCGAGACGTCCAGTGCGCTGACCGGCTCATCAGCGACAATAAGCTTCGGGCGAGTGATGAGCGCACGGGCGATCGCAATCCGCTGGCGCTGACCCCCCGAGAATTCATGCGCATATTTCTCCATATCGGAGGCGCGCAGGCCGACCGCGTCCAGTGACTCGGCGACCCGGCGCCGCTGCACGTCGGCATTGCCGACCGGTTCACCGCTGTTGGGATCGATTCGGCCGATGGCAGCCAATGGTTCGGCAACAATGCGCGCCACGGTCTGGCGCGGATCCAGCGAACCATACGGGTCTTGAAAAACCATCTGAAAATTTCGTCTGGCCCGACGCAACGCGGCAGTGTCGAGCAGCCCCGGATCTTGACCGAGCAATCGGACACTTCCGGATGTGGGGATCTCGAGCGCCATGATCAAACGGGCCAGCGTTGATTTGCCGGAACCCGACTCCCCGACGATGCCAAAATTGCGACCGCTCTTGACCGTGAAACTGACATCGTCGAGCGCAATGACGGCACTGCGCGGCTCGAACAAGCGCTCACGGGGCAGACGATAATGCTTGACCAGATTGTTTACCTCGACGAGCGTGTCACGCTGGAGAGCGGTCGTCGATGTTGGCGGCATTGATGTTAATGGGGTCGGTGAGCTCGGTGTCAATGGCGTCATCGCATCATTCCATCGCCCGCAAGCAACGGACCACATGATGCGGGCTCGCTGCTTGCAAAGCCGGTACCGCGCCTCGGCATGCGTCGATCACCCGCTCACAACGATTCGCAAACGCGCAGCCCTCGGGCATGTCCACCAGTTCCGGGACCGAACCGGCAATAGTGGCCAACCGCACTCTGCGGCCATCAATGCGCGGCGTGCCGATTCGCGGCCGGGCCGCATACAGCCCCTGACTGTAGGGATGCCGCAATTCGCGAAAAACCTGTGGTGACGGCCCGGCTTCGATCATCATGCCGCCGTACATGACCATGACACGATTCACATTGGCCGCGATGACACCGAGGTCATGCGAGATCAGCAACAGGCCCATGCCGCGCTCTTGCACCAGCGACGCAATGAGCTCGAGAATCTGACGCGCGACCGTCACATCAAGTGCCGTGGTGGGCTCATCGGCAATCAGCAAATCCGGATCACAGGCCAATGCCATCGCGATCGTGACCCGTTGCCGCTGCCCACCAGAGAGCTGATGCGGATAGGCATCGACACGTCGTCGGGCATCAGCAATACCAACCCGATCGAGCAAGGAGATGGCCCGACTGCGGGCCGCAGTGGCATCAAACCGCTTGTGCATACGCAACGGTTCGGCGATCTGATGGCCGACCATATGCAGCGGGTTCAGAGCGGTCATCGGCTCTTGGAAAATCATCGCAATCCGGTTGCCACGCAGCGCGGCCAACTCAGCCTCCTCAAGCCCGAGTAGCGCGCGCCCTTGAAAATACAACTCACCACCGATCTGCGCGGACTCGGGTGTCAAACCCAGCAGAGCGAGCGCCGTCATCGATTTGCCGCATCCCGACTCTCCGACCAGACCCAAGGTATCGCCGCGCGCCAGACTGAAGCTCAGATCGCGCACTGCAAAGGCCGGTCCCCGCGCGGTGTGGAGTCGCACGCTTAAATTGCGAACATCGAGCAACGGTACTCGTTCGGCGGCCGGAACCGGCGGTGGGCTCATCGTGATCGCGCCAGCTTCGGATCGAGCAGATCTCGTAGTCCGTCGCCCAGCAGATTCAGACCCATGACCGAGATGGCGATGGCAACACCGGGAAAGATCGCCAATCGCGGAGCGGCAAACAAAAGCGTCTGCGCTTCATTCAACATGCGCCCCCACGACGGTTGCGGTGGCTGCGTGCCCAGGCCCAGGTAGGACAACGCAGCTTCGGCCAGAATCGCCAGTGCGAACTGAATCGTCATCTGCACAATCAGCACCGAGGCAATGTTCGGCAACACATGTTCGATCGAGATCTGCAGCGTTGATTTGCCGGCCGCTCGCGCCGCCAGAATGTACTCACGTGCCCAGATGGCGTTGGCGGACGCCCGAGTGATGCGCGCGAAGGTCGGAATGTTAAAAATACCGATCGCGATGATTGAATTGACAATACCCGGCCCGAAAATCGCGGTCATCATGATCGCCGACAGAATAGCTGGAAAGGCAAACGTGAAGTCGGTCAGGCGCATGATCAGTTCTTCAATCCAGCCGCGTCGCGCGGCCGCCAGCATGCCCAGCAATACGCCGATCGAAAGACCAATGCCGACCGCAATGACACCGACCATGATCGAGTTTCGCGCGCCGATCAAAATCAGACTGCTGACGTCGCGCCCGAGTGTATCGGTACCCAGCCAGTGTTGCGCCGACGGCATTTTGAGTTTCTCGGCGAGATCGATTTCATAGGCTGGCCAGGGCGTCCAGAACAACGACAGCAAGGCGGCCAGAATCATGAACGCCGACAGCGCGAGGCCGAGCACAAAACTGCGGTGCCGCAACGCTCGCAGCCAGAATGCGCTCGCGTTATGGGTGGTGGCCATCAAGTATTCGGCCATTAGTATCCGGCCATTAGATATCCGAGGCCTTCAGTCGCGGGTCAATCGCTGCATAGAGCAGATCGACGATAAAGTTGATGATGACCACCATTGCCGCCAGCAGCATGACGCAATTGCGCACGACGATCAGATCGCGGTTCGAAATCGATTGAAACACCAGACGCCCCAGCCCCGGCAGATAGAACACGTTCTCGACCACGATCGTGCCAGCCAGCAGGTTGGCCAACTGCAGGCCCATGACCGTGACGACCGGAATCATGGCGTTACGCAGCACGTGTCGCCACAGCGCGGCACGCCGGGTCAAGCCTTTGGCCAACGCGGTGCGCACAAAGTCCTCGCGCAAGACTTCAAGCACGGCCGAGCGAGTGATGCGGGCGAGGATGGCTGCTTGCACCACCGCCAGCGAAATCGCCGGCAGAATCAGCGCCTTCAGCGACGGCAAGACGCCGGCGCTCCAGCCCGGAAAGCCGCCGGCCGAGACCCAACGCAAATTGACGGCAAATAACAGGATCAGCAGGATCGCGAACCAGAAGTTCGGGATGGCGATGCCGACCTGGCTTGCACCCATCAGGCTGACGTCAGCGAGTTTGTTGTGATGAGCGGCCGCATACAGACCGACCCACAAGGCGAGTACGGTCGTCAACAGCATCGCCAATGCCGCCAGCGGAATCGTCAACGTCAGACGTTCCAGAATCATCGTTGCGACCGGCGACTGGTAGGCGTAACTGTCGCCGAGCTCGCCCGTCAACATGCCCTTCAGCCAACTGAAGTATCGCTCGAGCGGTGGCCTATCAAGGCCGAGCTTTTCGGCCAAGGCCTGCACAGCTTCGGGCGAGGCGTCGGCACCCATCATCATCTGCGCGGCGTCACCGGGCAAGATCTCGAGCAC
>JANLTP010000172.1:0-26709 GCA_031363055.1 Burkholderiales bacterium
CACGTTTCCGGGGTGTACGCACACGCGGTATCTCGACGGCCATCACGTGCGGCACTGGGCTGATGGGGGTGAGACGAAGTTATCGAACCTGGTGATGTTGTGTCGGTTTCACCATCGGCAGGTGCACGAGGGCGGGGTGAGGCTCGAGATTCTGAACGATGGTGCGCTGCGCTTCAGCAATGAATACGGCAAACGGTTCGAGGACCCAGCACCGCCACACGGTTATGCGCATGCGCTGGTCTGCCAGCATGAACGCAGCGGCCTAAACATCGACCCGGAGACGGCGGTCACGAAATGGTGTGGCGAGCCGATGGACTATGGCATGACGATCCACAACCTGATGGCGCGGCAGGCACGAGCGCTGCGCGTTGCCGCGGAAACGGACTGGAATTCCTATCCGGGGAAATTCCCAACCGGCATGGGAAACCGAAGCGGATTCGCCAGAAATCGATAACGAACCACCTCTAACTACGGTAACGTATTTTTAGCTGCGCTTCGATTCATTTCGGCGATTCATTCCGCAGTCAGCTTGCTGAGAAACGGGCTAGTTCTTGGAACGCTTAGCCCTCGGCTATGAATTCCGAGGACGTGCACCGTCTGGCTGCAGCTACCAAAGGTTCTTGCCGTCGATCACTACGAAGGGCGCGTCGGCTGCAATGAAGTTGTCGAACAAACGCGCGTTGACTCCGATGCGGCGCGTGCTTTTGTCCCAACTTCCGTCGGCCTCGAAGGCTGGGCTATCGGTGAAGGTGCCGCACCCGCACACAGGGCAAAAATGGTGCGCCACGAGCTTCGTGTTCCAGCGGTACGTTGCATCGTCTGCAGCGGGGCTGGTCAAGTGGAACTGACTCGGCTGAAAGTACGCCCAAAACACGCCTCGCTTGGAACAAAACGAACAGGTGCAGCGGGTCAATACCTCCGGAATCTCGCCCTCAATACTAAACACTGACTTGCCGCAATGGCAGCTTCCGGTAATCGCCATCGCGGCTTTCGGATCTTTGACGGTCACGGTCGCTGTTGATTCTTTGCTACTGAGCATGTTGAGTGTCTTTGATCGCTGAATGGTAGTTGCGGGTCTAAAACGTCGCTACGTCATCTTCGGTCGCCAAAGATGTCTGAACAAGGGCGGAAGGTGCCGTAGCGGCTTAGGAGCAGACGCCGAGCGTTGGGCCAGATAGTGGCGGCGCACCGATTCGAGTATCCGCTCCTCGTGAATATTGATCAGTATTCGTCCGAAATAAGTATCCCCGCGCTGTGTGTGACAGCGCACAGACGGTGATGGTTGCGGCGGGCATCCTTGTGTCATTCCGAAGAAATACGTCCTGCTGATTTTGCAATCGTGTACTTCGCGCAGCGATCAACCAGGAAAACTTCCCATGCTTTTCGACGTTTACTCCGCGCGCACCCTGAAACTTGCCAATCGCATCGTGATGGCACCCATGACCCGCAGCCGGGCGACGGCCAGCCATACGCCCATTGCGCTGATGGCGACTTACTACGGCCCGCGTGCGGCAGCCGGTTTGATCATTAGCGGAGGCACCTCGCCGAGTGCCAACCGCTTGGGCTATCCGCGTATTCCCGGACTTTATGACACGGCTCAACGGGATGCGTGGCAGGCTGTGACGTCTGCCGTGCATGAAAAGGGCGGCAAGATTTTTCTGCAGTTGATGCATTGCGGACGCGTGGCCCACGTTGCCAATCTGCCGGCAGGCGCGGAAGTGCTTGGCTGCAGCGCCGTCGTTTGCCCCGGCGAGATGTTCACAGATGCCCAAGGGATGCAGCCGAACAGCACCCCGCGTGCCATGAACGAGGCCGATATCGAACAGGCGATCAACGAACATGTATCGTCAGCACGGCTAGCCATCGAGGCCGGTTTCGATGGGGTCGAGCTGCACGGCGCAAATGGCTATCTGATCGAGCAGTTCCTCAACCCGTTGATCAATATGCGTACTGACGCATACGGCGGCAGCATGGAAAAGCGCAATCGTTTGGCGATCGATATCGTTCGTGCGACAGTGTCGGCAATTGGCCCTGATCGTGTCGGTATTCGCCTCTCGCCCTATGGAGTGTTCAACGGCACAGGGGTGTTCGCACACGTGCAGGAACAATACCTGGCGTTGGCAAGGGTACTTTCGTCGCTGGCCCCGCTTTACGTTCACTGGGTCGATCACTCGGCGATGGGCGCGCCGCCCGTGCCGGCTGACTTCAAGAAGACGCTTCGCGCCGGGTTCAACGGTCTGTTCATCTTGTCGGGCGGATTCGATCATGCTGCGGCCGAGCAAGCGTTGGCCGAAATGCGCGGTGATCTGGTCGCGTTTGGACGCCCGTTTCTGGCCAATCCGGACCTGGTCAGCCGGATGAAAACTGACGCGCCACTCAACGCGCCGGATATGTCAACGTTTTATACACCGGGTGCCAAGGGTTATACCGATTATCCGGCAATGACCGCCTGACTGCCTGACCGCACCACTGGCTGATTGCTGACCATCTTCCCGACGCTCAACCCTTGGCAACAACTATGGAAACCATAATGAATGACTCCCGAATATTTCAATCGACTTGCAGCGCGATCCGCAAGATTTTGCCGGCCCTCGGGTTGGGCGCTTTGTTGGCAATGACAGGCTGCGCCAGTGTTCCCGCACCGATCGAGCAATTAGCCGTATCGACCGCTGCGGTCGCTAACGCGGTCAGTGCCGGCGGCCCTGAGTTCGCTGCGGGCGACATGCGAAATGCCCGTGAAAAGCTCGATCGCGCGAATGTCGCAATGACGGCCAAGAAGTACGAGGTGGCGCGTTCGCTGGCTGAGGAGGCGCAGGTTGACGCTCAATTGGCAGGCGCTCGAGCTCGTACCGCCAAGGCAAAGAAAGTGTCCGCAGAGTTGCAGGAAGACAGTCGCGTATTGCGCGAGGAAATCAGCCGCAAGGCGCAGTAGCGTCAATGGCGAGCAGAGCATCAGCGAAACATTCAAGAACCAACAGGAATGCTATGAAACTTTACAAATTTGTATCGATCGGGCCGCTGTTTGCAGCGACACTTTCCGCCTGCAGTTCGCTGCCGGTCAACAATCCGAATCTCGACGAGGCGCGCAGCCTGTACGGCATGGCGCTCAGCAACCCGCAGGCGCTGAGCCTCGCAGCGGTCGAACTCAAGCAGGCGGGTGATGCGGTGGATAAGGCAACTGCTGCCTGGAGCCGCAAGGAGGACGTGGCCGAGGTCGACCAATTGTCCTATCTGGCCAAGCAAAAGGTCGCTATTGCCCAGGAAACGTCTGATCAAAAGGTAGCCGAGCTGGCGGTCACGAATGCCACCTCGGCGCGTGACAAGGTTCGGCTCGATGCACGAACTCGCGAGGCAGACAGCGCCAGGTTGGCGGCGCAGTCGGCACAGATCCAGTCTGGAGCCTCACAACGGGCCTCGGAGGATGCGCAACGCCAAACCCGTGAGGCGCAGGCGCGCACCGACCAGTTGGAGGCGCAGCTAAAGGAGCTGAATGCCAAGAATACGGCGCGTGGCACGGTCATCACGATCGGCGATATGTTGTTTGATACGAACAAGGCGTTGCTGAAGACCGGCGGCATTCGCAGCGTCGAGAAGCTTGCCGAGTTCTTCAAGCAGAACCCGTTGCGTACCGCCCTGGTCGAAGGATTCACGGACAGCACGGGCAGCGAATCGACCAATCAGGAACTCTCCGATCGGCGCGCCAACGCAGTGCGTACCGCGTTGGTGGATATGGGCGTGAGTGCCGGCCGCATTACGACGCATGGTTACGGCGAGGCGCATCCGGTAGCCGGCAACGAAAGCGCGGGTTCGCGGCAGTTAAATCGGCGTGTCGAGGTCGTTCTCTCGGATGACAAAGGCAACATCACGCCGCGATGACACAAAACAACGAAAGTACTGAAATGACGCTTTTTCACGCTGTAGTCTGGACCGACCATCAATCCGCGCAAGTTCTGCGATTCGATCCTGAGCAGGTGCTCGCCAGCGAAATCCACGCGCACACTCACCACACGAAGCAGCATGGCAGCAGTGTACGTACGGAGCACGAATTTTTCGGCGAGCTCTGCGATGCGCTCGACGGCATCAACGAAGTGTTGGTGTCAGGCTCTCACACTGCACTCGCTGACTTTCGCCACTATGCGGAGAAACATCGTCCGCGAACAGCGGCCCGCATAGCGGGCTATGAAGTGGTGGATCACCCGAGCGAGAATCAGCTTGTTGCTCTGGCTCGAAAGTTTTTTGTGAAACACGACAAGATGGTTGGAGTGCCGATACCACCGGCGCGATAGAGCGCAATCCGTAGGGGTGGTTATCCCGTGACCGATTGAGGCAGTGTGCGTAAGTTCTTTACTCAAGGCTTCACCACGTTCTTGCGCAGGCGGCGCGTGCACAGGCATTTCGCCCGTCGCCCGTCGCTCGATGTGCTCACTGCGCACGCGAGGTCAGACGCTGCTTCGGAGCAGGTCGCGACCGAAATGCTGCTGGTTGCGCGCGACGATCCGGCAGCCGCCCTCGAGCGGCTTCATTCTCATGAAAACGGGTTGAGCGCGACCGAAGCTGCCGCTCGCCTGATACGTGTTGGCCCCAACGAGGTCGAGCATGAGAAGCCTCTGCCGGCGTGGTTGCATCTGTGGCACTGCTACCTGAACCCCTTTAATTTGTTATTGACGGTGCTTGCAGGATTGTCCTACCTGAGCGCTGACGCCAAGGCCGCCATCATCATTGGCGCAATGGTCGGCTTGAGCACTGCGATCCGATTCGTCCAGGAGGGCCGTTCGCACCGCGCTGCCGAGGGCCTTCGAGCGTTGGTCAGCAATACAGCGAGCGTCATCCGGCCAGACCCCGACGCGGTTGCAAGGTCACATCGCCAGGACATTGCGCAGCGCGATCTGGTGCCAGGCGATCTGGTCGCGCTGTCCGCTGGTGACATGATCCCCGCCGACTGCCGGTTGCTGACAGCACGGGACTTGTTCATTGCCCAAGCTGCGATGACGGGTGAATCATTGCCAGTAGAGAAGTTCCCCGATCGACGCGGCGAAGGTAATGCACTTCTGGAGCAGAGTAACCTCGTCTTCATGGGTACCAATGTCGTTTCTGGCGCGGCGACCGGGTTGGTGGTAGCGACGGGAGGGCAAACCTATTTCGGCAAGCTGGCTTCACGAGTGATTGCAACCGATCCGCAGCCCAATGCATTTCAGGTCGGCGTCAACAGTGTCAGTTGGTTACTGATTCGATTTGCGCTGGTGATGGTGCCGATCGTGTTCTTCGTCAATGGCTTTACCAAGGGTGACTGGTTATCGGCGTTCCTGTTTGCGGTGTCGGTGGCGGTCGGCCTGACCCCCGAGATGTTGCCGATGATCGTCACCTCGACCTTGGCCAAGGGTGCCCTGTTGCTTGCCAGCAAGAAAGTCGTCGTCAAGCGCCTCGACGCCATCCAGAATTTAGGGGCGATGGACGTT
Source organism: Burkholderiales bacterium (assembly GCA_031363055.1). Classification (GTDB taxonomy): domain Bacteria; phylum Pseudomonadota; class Gammaproteobacteria; order Burkholderiales; family Burkholderiaceae_E; genus JANLTP01. The sequence goes on from JANLTP010000172.1 coordinate 5,457, forward strand.
CTGTGCACCGACAAGACCGGCACCTTGACGCAAGACAAGATCGCCGTCGCACGCAAGACTGATCCGTTCGGCGCGCCTTCGGTGGAGGTGTTGAAGTTCGCCTTTCTGAACAGCTTTTATCAGACCGGACTGAAGAACCTGCTTGATAGGGCCGTACTCGAACACGTGGAGCTGCCCATCGAGCTCGAACTCAAGGAACATTATCGGAAGATCGACGAGATCCCGTTCGACTTCGTACGTCGTCGCATGTCCGTCGTGGTGTCGGAGCGTGATGAGCACCACGAACTGATCTGCAAAGGTGCGCTCGAAGAGATGCTCGGCATCTGTACGAGTCTGCAGACAGGCACGGGCCCGGACGCCGTCATTGCGCCAATCGATGCGGCAGCACTGGCTCGGATTCATGCGTTCACGCGCAGCCTCAACGAAGAGGGGCTACGGGTTGTAGCGGTGGCAATGAAGCAGATTCCACCCGATCAGACGACCTACTCGGTGGTCGACGAAGCCGGACTCACTTTGATCGGATACCTTTCGTTCCTCGATCCGCCGAAGGAGACGGCCGCACCGGCTTTGACGAGGCTGGCAGCGCACGGCATTGCCGTCAAGGTACTGACCGGTGACAACGAACTTGTCACCTTACGCGTCAGCAAGCTCGTGGGCTTACCGGCTGGCCAGGTACTGCTCGGCCCACAAATCGAGACTATGAGTGACGCAGAATTAAAGATCACTGCCGAGCGCTACACGCTGTTCGCCAAGCTGACGCCGTTTCACAAGGAGCGCATCGTTCGTGCGTTGCGGGCACAGGGTCATATTGTCGGATTCATCGGCGATGGCATCAACGATGCGCCGGCGTTGCGTGCTGCAGATGTCGGGATTTCAGTCGATTCCGCCGTTGATATCGCCAAGGAGGCGGCTGACGTTATCTTGCTGGAGAAGAGCCTCATGGTGCTCGACGACGGCGTCATCGAGGGCCGAACCACGTTTTGCAACATGCTGAAGTACATTCGCATGACGGCAAGTTCCAACTTCGGCAATGTGCTGTCGGTACTGGTGGCGAGCGCCTTCCTGCCTTTTCTTCCGATGCTGCCGTTGCAGTTGTTGGTGCAGAACCTGCTCTATGACATCGCCCAGGTCGGCATCCCGTTCGACAACGTCGATGCCGAATTGGTGGCCAAACCACTCAAGTGGAACCCCGCAGACATAGGCAGATTCATGCTTTTTTTCGGGCCGATCAGCTCGGTGTTCGATATTGCTACCTTTGTGCTGATGTGGCAGGTGTTCGATGCAAATTCAGTTGCCACGCAAAGCTTGTTTCAATCGGGCTGGTTCGTCGTGGGGCTGCTTACACAAACGCTGGTTGTGCATATGATCCGAACGCCCAAGCTGCCATTCGTTGAAAGCCGGGCCGCAATGCCGTTGATGACGATGACCATTCTGATTATGGCCTTAGGGATCTGGCTGCCGATGGGGCCCTTGTCTGAGGTATTCAAGCTGCAGTCCTTGCCACCGGCCTATTTCGGCTGGCTGGTCGGCATATTGCTCGGCTACTGCGTGCTGACCACGGTCATGAAGCGTTTTTACATTCAGCGCTTCGGATGGCAGTGAACGTGGCCGGGTAGTTCCGCCGTCACATCTCATGAAAACCGATTCTGGATTGAAGAGCGACGCAGTGGACGAACTTCGGCCGGCGCATCCTGGGGACGGTCACAGAAGGAGCCGATTGAAGCCTTGCGGTACGAGTAGTCTGTAACGACTCAGGCGGTTCCCCATTGTCGGACCAGTCCGATATCGAGATGGACAAAGTTTTCGCGCGCGTAATAACCAACTCCACCGGCACGCAATGACAATGCCGCGTCGCGAAGAACGTTCAACGAAACTCCGGGCAAGCGAACATCGATGGCACGCCCTTCCATGTGGAGGCTGTGCCGGGCAACGCCGCCGCCACGGGTCGCGCGCAGTCGCGTGTTGGTGTCGGCGTCACGAAAGCCCGAGATGATTTCGAAGGTCTGCGCGCCTCCCGTCAAACGCTGAACCCGGTGCATGACGTCGAATACTTTCGGGTCGATCGCGCCAACCATACCGGAGTAGTGATCACGCAAAAATTGGTTTAGAGCGCCAAGGGCTTCGGGTACATATCTTCCCCCCTCGACATAAACCAGACTGATGTGTTCCCCGGTATGGGTATGCGCCAGTTTTAACGCGCGAGCTTCCTGCAGTTCACTGCGGGCGGGCAGTGCCGTGGCAGCAACGATACCGGCTGCGCCGACTTGGCTTGCCCAATGCAGAAAGCGCCGTCGCGACGAGCGGGTCAGGTCATCGGGATGAATCACTTGGAGTCCTGTTTCATTTGGGCAACCGATGCGCGTGTGCGCGAGCGCTGACGTAAAGCTTCGTCGAGCTGACGGTCGTATCCGTAAATATCGTCAAGGAAGTATATCTGGCCGTCTCGCACCAAGGTAGTTCCGTAGGCAATCAGCACATGCACCGGATGTTCCAGCCGCAGCGTTGCCGATTGACCTTTGCCCATGGCCTCGCGAATTCGTAATTCCGTCCACTGTGGCACGGGTTCGAGTACAAATTTCGCCAAACCGACCGGATCTTCCACCCGGATGCAACCGTGGCTGAAATCGCGTCGGTTACGCTTGAACAACTGCTCTGCTTGCGTGTGGTGCAAAAAAATATGCTCGCTATTGGGGAACACAAATTTGATATCGCCAAGCACATTGTGCGGTCCCGGACGTTGGCGAATACGTTGGGTTCCGGCCAGCACCGCGTCGAGCAAGCTGGGCGACACCTTGCGATTGACCTGGGGTCCCGAGGTGGAAATAAATTCGAAGCCCTCGCGCTCGAGGTAGGCGGGATCGCGCCGCAATTTCGGTACGATCTCGGCGCGTGCGATCGAAGGCGGCACATTCCAGTACGGGCTGAATTCGATATAGCGCATGTCGGCATCGAACAGCGGTGTTCGGGTATCAAGCGACTTGCCAACGATTACATTCATTTCCAGCTTGAGCGAAATATTCTCATTGCTCACTTCGTAAGCGCGAAGCACAAATTCAGGCACGTTGATGACGATCATCCGTGGCGCTTGCAACAGGGGTGTCCAGCGCAAGCGCTCAAGCGTCAATTCGATCTGACGAACTCGCACTTGCGGTTTGACTTGCAGTTGTGCCAGGGTAGCCGGACCCAGAACACCTTGGGCGGGCAGGCCGTGCCGGCGCTGAAATGACTTCACACCGTCGACCAGTGCACCTTCATAAAGTGTCGGCGCGGGTTGGAGTGGCGGAAGATCGCCGACCGCAATCAGTCGTTCAGTCAACAGCGGCAGACCGGCATAGGCCTGATTTTCTTCCAGTGCTGTTGAAGCGCGGCCTGTCCGGGCAGGCAGCGGCGGCAGGGGCTCGCGCCAAGCCGGATGATCAACTAACTTGCGATACTCGAGCAAGGCCTTGCGTAACTGCGAATAAAGCGCAACGCGCGGCTCGAGCTCGGTGACGGCCTCGCGCAGGCGCCGTTTCTGAACGGCTTCGCGCAGGTACGATGCGGAATCGAACCCGGCGCGTCGAGCAGGAGTGAAGTTGAAATGAAACTGTCGCGGGTCGACATGACCGCGGTGAAGGTCGCCAAGATAACTTTGCATGGCCAGGTTCAGTTTCTGTTCCAGTTGTGCAATCGCGATTGGCTCCGGGTTTGGACCTTGCTGCGCTTGTTCAAAGACCTGTTTGAGTATAGCGGCTTCGTAGTCCTCCGGATCCATTCCGTGACTCGCGGCGGCAACCAGCAGCCCAATGGCGTAGTGAGCCTGCGAGCTGGGCCGCGAGCCTTCGAACCAGATCGATTCGTCTGCGATCGTTGAGGAGGACGCGACCAGCCACAACAGCAAGGCTAAAGAAAGTCTGATCGCAGTACTGCGGCGATCCATGTCGGTTCTCAAAGCGCGCGCCGCGCCGCCCTGACCTGAACAGCTCTACTCTCCAGCGGCTGTCCTTCGAAGTCATGTACGAACTCCACTGCGTGGCCGATCTCCAGTTTCTCGAAGTCGAGATCCTCCAGATCGTCTTGATGAAAGCCGAATTGCATGCCGTTCTCCGATTCGATGAACCCTCGACCGTCCTTTAGAAGATGAGTGATTTTGCCTGGAATCATCGGTGTAATCCTTCGTTATTTTTAACAGGACGGGAAAAACGCTTTGTGGGTACTCAGTGTTCGGCGGGTTGCAATCCGCTGGCGAGCTGTCGATCGACAGCCTCTTCAGCGCGCAGCCAATCGTCGACGTCATAGCCATCTTGGTAGCCCCGCTCGGCGAACAGTCCGTAGGCGGCTTCGACCATCGCAATTTAATTCCCGATAGTCTGTCGCGCCATTGCGAATTGTCAAGCTACAGGACTTGCTCCTCTATATGATTGAAATGCGCCAATTGATTGAACTGAACCGATCGAAGCGTTCGATTTGTGTCCGAAGGGGTTAGAGATGAGGACTTGCAATTACATCGAAGGGCCGCCAGTGGCGGTAAGGGAACATTGAACAGAATCATGAGGCTGTTCGCGTTGGAGCACAGCAGGTGTGCGTACTACGCTGACTTCGCATTGTACGGTTCAGCCGTACTGGCACTGGCGGCTGTCGTGACTGCGCTGGTACCTATTGATGAATGGCAGACATCACTTGCACTCGTGCTGGCGGGACTCGTCAGTTGGAGCGCTATCGAGTACGTATTGCATCGCTTCGTACTCCACGGAATCCGGCCCTTTCAAACCTGGCACGAAGTTCACCACAATCGGCCCACGGCTTTGATCTGCGCGCCGACAATCCTCAGCGCAGCCTTGATCTGTATATTGGTGTTCATTCCGGCGTGGCAGCTTGGCGACCTTTGGCGCGCGTGTGCGCTGACCCTGGGCGTTGTGGCTGGCTATTTCGCGTATGCGGCAACTCATCATGCCACGCATCATTGGCGTGGAGACCATCCCTGGTTGCTGCGCCGCAAACGTTGGCATGCGATGCACCACCACGACAAAGTGGCAGTCCGTTGTTATGGGGTTAGCTGTGAGGTCTGGGACTACGTGTTCGCCAGTCAATCCGATCGGTCCTTGTCTGGTCGAGCAAATTGATGGGCGTTCGATCGATATTATCTGGGGCGCTCGAGGACGGATTTCTGCGGCATTGCCTTTCGTGGAAGTTCAGGCTGCCGAGGATCAAGGTCACCTGGTTTTGTTGGACTAAATGAGCGAAGTCAGTTTCAAGGATTACTACAAGGTTCTCGGCGTCGAGCGCGCTGATGACGAAGAAGTCATCAAAAAAGCCTTTCGGCGGTTGGCGCGCAAATTTCACCCTGATGTCAGCAAGGTCGCTGACGCGTCTACACGCATGCAGGAGATCAACGAGGCCTACGAGGTTTTACGCGACAAGGAAAAACGCGCAGCCTACGATCAGGTTGGTCAAGGTTGGAAGGGCGGACAGGAATTCAGGCCGCCTCCGGGTTGGGACAGCGGATTCGAATTCAGTGGTCCTCCGAACGGAGGCCAGGGCAGCGGAAATTCGCATGAACACAGTGCCTTTTTCGATGCCTTGTTTGGCGCGGCACGTCGAGCCGAAGGTAATCGGCAGCAAGCTCATGGCACGCAGGGTGAACCGGGGATTCGTGGGCAGGATCATCACGCCAAGATTGTCGTACCGCTTGAAGACGCATTTGCCGGGGCAACCCGTGAAATTGCGTTGCACGGTCCGGCCGTTGATGCCGAAGGCCATATTGTGATGCGCGAACGAAAGCTGAGCGTAAGTGTGCCAAAAGGAATACGAACCGGGCAGCAGATAAGGCTGACCGGTCAAGGATCGCCGGGATTTGGGTCGGGTGTGCCCGGCGACTTGTATTTGGAGATAGAGTTTGCACCGCACCGCCTGTATCGCCCGGATGGCCGTGACCTGTACTTGACATTACCGGTCGCGCCTTGGGAGGCGGCGCTCGGGTCATCAGTACCGGTTCCCACGCCTGATGGATCGGTTGAAATGACAATCCCTCCAGGTTCACAAACGGGTCGAAAATTACGCCTTCGTGGACGCGGCATTCCCGGTCTGCAGGAAGGTACGCCCGGTGACTTCTATGTCGTGCTCGAGGTGGTATTGCCGCCTGCGGCAGACGACAAGGCGCGTGCGCTTTATGCACGTATGGCCGAAGAACTCGCTTTTGATCCTCGTGCAACGATGGGAGCCTGAGCGATGACTGGACACTCAGTATTGGTAGGTGTGTGTTTGAACGACCAGCATGCGCTCGAGCTGGAATCATTTGCGCTGGCCTGTGGCGCCGATGTCGAGTTCGTTCGTGCGTTGGTCGATATCGATCTTTTGCAACCGCTGATCATTGAAGGTCACTGGCATTTCAGCGGAGAGGCCTTGACGCGGGCACGTCGTATCCGGCGACTGCAGCGCGACTTCGAAGCCAATCTGGAAACGGTCGCAGTGATCATCGATCTGATGGATGAAATCGAGCGAATGCGTACCCACATCCAGCGCTCCGGAATCAGGTAGCGATACTCAGGCGCACCGAAGCCAAGTTCGATCCAGTGGTCGATTGCAATGGCGGCCTTTTTGTTTAAAGATGTCGTTTTGCAGGGCTGAACAGTTACACATATGGGATTGCACTCCGGGCCAAAGTCAGTTGAACTCGTCGGGGCCAGCTCGCCGCTGAAGTCCGCCGTCCGGGCCGAACCACTTGAACTAGAAGAAGACCTGAATGTAGAGCAGGGGTTCCGGGTCATCATACGTAACTGCCTTCAGCACATAGCGGCCAACCATGCCGGGGTCTTGCGCGCCAATGATCCCGAGGCCATTCATCAGATGCGTGTCGGCCTGCGACGCATGCGTTCGGCTTTGCGACTGTTCGGCAGTTGGGACAGCCTTCCGCAAACCCTGAAGCAGGAACTTCGCTGGCTCGACGAGGCACTCGGTGCCGCTCGTGACGCGGACGTGCTGACGATTCACACCTTGCCCAAGCTGCTGGCCGCTTGCCCGGCAAAAACCGGACTTCAGCAACTGATTCAGTCAGAGTCAATGGTTGCAAAGTCAATTCGCGAGCTGGCAGGCGCGACCGTACGCTCATCGCAATACTCGCATCTGATGACCGGCTTGTCTGAGTGGCTTGACGCCACAGTCTGGAAGGAGTCGGTCGGCATTGGATCACGCCAGGCTTGCGCCATATCAATGCGAAGTCGTGCAGCCCGGATTCTTGCCAAACGCCACGAAAGCCTGCTCAAGCGTGGCAAGCATCTGCAGGACAGTACATCCGAAGAACGCCACCGTACTCGCATCGCAGCCAGGGATTTGCGGTATTTCGCCGAATTCGTTCAGTCCCTGTATTCGACGCGATCGACCACACGCTACATCGGCCGACTGATGGATGTACAGGCATCGTTCGGAGTGCTGAACGACGCGGCCGTAGCTGACCGACTGCTGCTTCAGATCGAGCACGATAAGCCAGACCTGGCCGCTGCTGCGTCGTTCGCGCGAGGGTACATTTGCGCGGCCGCAATAACTGATCGCTGTTCGATCAATAAGGTATGGAAAAGATTCCGCGCGACGATGCTGTTTTGAACGCCAGCCGTCACACGTGCCGAAACTTGATAAAAATCAACGCGCCGCAAGTACAACCTGAGATGATCGCCGACTGAACCAAGTCGTTCAACTTTGCACTCGCAATCATCCTCGCTGGAGCGTGTCATGAAATCAATGAAGGCCGCTGTCGTCAGAGCGTTTGGAGAACCGCTGCAGATTGAACAGGTACCCATTCCCGAGGTCACCGGCGGACGGGTGCTCGTCAAGGTAGTTGCTTCCGGAGTTTGCCATACCGATCTGCACGCCGCCAACGGTGATTGGCCGGTAAGACCGACGCTGCCGTTTATTCCTGGCCACGAGGGGGTTGGTTATGTTGCCGCGCTCGGTGCTGGTGTCAAGGGTATCAAGGAGGGCGACCGCGTCGGAGTGCCCTGGTTGCATACTGCCTGCGGATACTGCGAGCATTGCATCACTGGCTGGGAAACCTTATGCGATGGACAGCAGATGACCGGGTACACCGTTAATGGTGGCTACGCCGAGTACGTGCTGGCCGATCCCGGTTACCTCGGCCAGTTGCCGGCTAACGTTGGCTTCAGCGAGATCGCACCGGTGTTGTGCGCTGGTGTCACGGTCTACAAGGGTTTGAAAATGCTCGACTGCAAACCAGGCGATTGGGTTGCGATTTCGGGCGTCGGTGGCCTTGGGCATTTTGCCGTTCAATACGCCAAGGCCATGGGCTTTCACGTCGTAGCTGTTGACGTCGACGATACCAAACTTGCCTTGGCCAAGCGACTGGGCGCTGACGTGCTGGTCAACGCGAAGACGCAGGATCCAGTCAAGGAATTGCAAAGCACTTTACGAGGTGCGCACGGCGTATTGGTAACGGCGGTTTCGCGCAGTGCGTTCTCACAGGCAATCGGCATGCTGCACAAGCGCGGCACGATGGCCATGGTCGGTTTGCCGCCCGGCGACTTCGCATTACCAATCTTTGATGTGGTGCTGAACGCCAAGACCGTACGTGGATCGATTGTGGGCACTCGCAAGGATCTTCAGGAAGCACTGGCGTTTGCTGGCGAGGGCAAGATTCACACGACCTACAGCGAGGACCGGCTGGAGAATATCAACGACGTCTTTGCCCGAATGACGCGCGGCGAGATTGAAGGCCGTATCGTGATGCGTATCGCTGATGATGCGAGGTGATGATCGCGCGTAGAATAAAGTTTTGAAGGCCTGCCATGGCAAACTCATCGCAACTCGCACAAATCAACGTCGATGAAGCGACGCGCCTGCTTGACAGGCTTGAGCGTGACCTAAGAGCGTCCACCGGCGAATCGGCAGGTAAGGAGGCGTTGTTGAGCGAGGTGAACGAGTTGCGTGCGGTTCTGAACTCGGCCGTTCAGTCAAACGCTGCGCTCCACAACGGGCTGTTCGGAATGCGCGAGCGACTGCACTCGCTATCAGATGAATTGATCAGTGATGCGTTTCAGGCAAGCCGATATCTGTCCGAACTTGGGCGCATCCTTGGACTTTGTTAGCGCGTATTGCACATGCAGGCGATAACGCCTGCGTCGCTACCCAGATGCCGATCCTGGGCGCACAGGCGCTCATCGGGGCACCTTGGTGGCCCACTCATAGGTCAGTGTCTTCACGGTGCCGTGAAAGTAGGATCTGCGTCCTTCAGGCCGGATCCAGGCAGCTTCACCGGCCATCGGAATCAGCATGCCGTCTTGCTGCTGGTAATCAGACAATCCACATTGTAAGCGATCGATCTGGCCCGTTATTGACGTAAGCGATCGATCTGGCACGTTATTGACCGGGTCTGAATCGAGCATCAAAGTGGCGTCTCATTCACTGATTGGGAAGTCGTCATGGTGCAGAGAGCCGAGCGGCGCAGCGCCGCCGAATGGTCGCAGATTGTCGCTGAGTTCAAAGCGGGTAGTGAGACTGGGCAGGCGTTCTGCGATCGACTCGGCCTGCATCGGGTCACCTTTGGTAAGTGGTGCCGCATCACGCTGGGTCTGAGTAAGCCAAGGCAGGCGTATCGACGCCCATCGCCGGCTCGGTTTGTGCCGGTGACGATCCCGACACCGCCGGCATTCCCGACACCACCGGCAAACCGTGAGCGGTTGACGGTTTACGCCGGCGATGTTCGCATCGAATGCCCGATGGGTCTGGGGGTCGAGTCGATCGCGCAGTTGGTCAAGGCTCTTCGTCATGAACGTTGAGCGATGGCGCGCGCAGCACGTCTATTTGTATCGCGACGCTGTCGATTTTCGCAATTATGCCGAGTACAGGGTTATGCGGAGCCACTTCTGTGCTGAATGTGCATTCACTTTCCCCCATATTAGGCGACCGTATTCTGGAAGCAGTCGATTGCTCCAGCGATACGGCCCCCTTTGATTCTCTCCGTCCAGACAGGGTGCCCGGCAGAGATTCTCATTTCACGTCAATTGAATTTTATTGTGGTGGTTGCTTTGCATTGGCTTTCTGCTGGATCGCTTGGCAGCGCTCCATCAAAATTTCGAATGGCTCGGCGTCATCGAGGAATAAGCCGTCATCGACCATGTGTTGATAGTCGGTAGCCAATTTGGTCAACGCGCCGTCATCAGGTACAAGCTGGAGCCCACCTGCGACCGCTGCGTGATAGTCGATGGTATCGCCGTGCGTGTTCTTTTCTGCAAAGAACACGCTCTTGTGATCGGCAACTGCGCGGGCGAGGGCTTTGTCCGCGATGGCTGCGGCGGCGAAGCCGGCAGCATCCAGTCTCGTCACGTCGTGCCAGTGACGCGCGAAGCGGTCACCACCGCGAAACTCACCCTGCGCGCAAAAAACGTGAATCGCTGTAGCCTTCTCCCAAAAGGTGCGCTCGGCGCGCATCACCTGTGGTGTTGCAGTGGGAAACTCCACCTCCTGCAAATACGCGGCCGCATCGCAGCGGACAGCGCGTGGTTCGCTGGGCTCGCCGGTAGAGCGGGCGCCGAACTCCAACATGACGGCGGGCGCGACATAGCCGGTGCCGGTGGCCAGCGGTGTGTAGTCGATGAACACTTTGTCGCCCTCGGCCCGCACGGTTGCCGGCAAGCCGTTTTGCTCAAGATCGTGCTTGAGACGCGGCACGATCTCGGCGCCGACCCAGTCCGACAGGCGCGCACGAATCTCCTTGCTCCACTTTTTCTCCTGACTCTTGTTGGCCGGCAGTGGCGCATCCGCATCACCCACCAGGTCGGCGGCGATGGCGCGGATGTCGTAAGTCAGGTCCACGTCTTCGGAGAAGCGCCGGATGACGCCATAGGCCTTCGACAAGGACGTGCCGCCCTTGAATACCAGGTGGTTAGCGTATGGGCCGGCAAAGAGGTGCCGCAGGGACCAGACTACCCAAATGTCTTTTTCCAGCAGATGGGGCAGAAGGCCCGATGTGTTCGCTGCGAGGTCGAGCGCCTCCAAGCGTTCGGCGGTGGAAAGCTGGAAGAACTCAGCCATGGGCCACCAGGGCGCTGATCTCTTGGGCCATCCAGGTCGGCAGGCGCGACCGCGCCGACGCGACTTCTTTCAGTTCGGACGGTGGCAGCTTGGCGCGCAGCTTTCGGATCGCTTCCCCGGCTTTTTCCGGGCCCAGCCAAGCCAGTGCCCGCACCACCTCGCCCGCAGCCCGCCCAGGAAAGATCAGTTGCCAAATCGGCGCGTGCCGAAACTCGACCATCTGAGCGCCCAATTTCAAGCGGCGGCTAGGGCCGGACGTGAGATAGACCGCTCGCATCGGCACCTGCGTGGTCAGGCCTAGCGCGTTGGCGGCGGCGGCGCCGTGCGACACGATGGTTTCTCCACGCTGGTTTGCCAAGCCCTCGACCATCTTGACGGCCGACGGCGCGCGGGTGCCGAAGCGGCTTTCGACGGGCAGGACATAGATACCGCGGCCGGCACGTAACAGAGCGCCGCGCTGTACTAGGCGGGACAGTACTTGATCCACGGCTGCACGATTTCCCAGGTGCAACAGTTCTTTGGCGACCAAAGGCGTGCCCTCCGGCGCTCCGGTGGCGTGTTCCAAGATTTGTTTGGCGAGGGTCTGCATGGCGATATCTCCTGACTGGTAGAATTATGAGACTATTTCTGACACTTTTCAAGTCCTAAGACTTGGAGACCAAAGCGCAACGAGCTTGATATTGGATAAAAAGATTGACGAATCTCGGAAATTGCACCAAGATTCGATTGACGAATCTTAAAAAGTGCACAAAATGACCCTGCCAGCCCCAGCCACCTTCAATCCCGAGCTTTCCTCTGACCGCATGGAGGCCGTATCGCAATGGCTGCTGGATGAGCTCTATGCGACAGAAGACGACTTGTCCCGCCCGACTGACAACGGCTACACCCGTGGCTGCACCACCTTTGGGCGGCAGAGAAACCGGATCATCGCGGAAGCACTGTCGGCGCGGCACGCATGGCTCGGCCTGCCGAACAGCAACAACGACATTGTTTTCAGCGTCGCTGGGGTTCCCTGCAGGTTCAGCAACGACGATCCGTCGAATCCGTCGAAAGATGCGGTACTGACGGCCAATCGCTATCAGTTGGACTTCCTGGAATTCGCGACCGATAGTGAACCCGCTCGTTTCTGTTTCATCATCGACAGGGGCCACGACGGCGCGGCCGAACCGCGAGTCGAGTTTCTCGGCTTTACGCCCAGCGGCGTGATCGCCTGTCGTTGGGTGTCGAACGTCGTGCGTGTGTTACGGGTGGAAGGTCAGCAGACCTTACCGCAACCCGTCGACGTGGCGAAGCCCCAAGTGGCACCGAAGCGGCGCGACGAAGGCGATGCCGCCTCCGAAGCAGTGCGATGAGCGACTTCGTTGGAACCAATCTTCGGCTTATCCGCCTCTTCCACGATCTGTCGCTCACAGAGTTGGGGGAGCGGGTCGGGGTGTCGAAGCAGTTCCTCAGTCGTGTGGAGACCGGAGCCGAATCAGTTGCCGCTCCGCTTGAGAATTCGCTTGCCCAAGAACTGGATGTCCTACCCGAATTTTTCTATCACCTCGATCCGAATCCGATCGCCGATGAGCAGTGCCACTTTCGTCGGCAACTGACGACCAAGGTTGTGTTGCGCCAGGTCGCGCGCGCGCGCGGCGAAATGCTCAAGCGCTTGGTGGGTGTGTTGGATGAGCACGTCGAGCTGCCCCACTACCAAGTGGGTGAGGCCGATCCAGAGTCTCCCGAGACGATCGAGCGCGCCGCCGAGAAATTCCGTTCGCTCTTTAGTCTCGGCCTGGGTCCGCTGAGCAATGTCACGCGCATTGCGGAGAACGCCGGTGCCGTGGTGATGAAGGTGCACGGCCTGGCAACCGAAATTGATGCCATTTCGTTCGCGACAAAGCGACCCTTGATCGCGTTGAACAGCTCTGGTCGTTCGGCATGTCGTGAGCGTTTTGGCATTGCTCACGAGTTGGGGCACTTTTCGCTGCATATCGGCGTCTTGACCGGCGACCGGCTAACCGAGACGCAGGCCAACCGTTTCGCCAGCGCGTTCCTGATGCCGCGAAGCACGTTCGCCAGCGAATGCAGACTGGCCATCCGTGGCACGCGTCTCAACTGGCCGGGCTTATCCGAATTGAAGTTGCGTTGGGGGGTGTCCAAGGCGGCGATAATTTTTCGCGGTCGGCAGCTTGGTATGTTTTCGGATGACCAGGCACGGGCGGGGTACATCGGACTCAATCGCCATGGCGAAGCGGTGCAGGAGTCAGAGGACCATCTGATTGCGAACGAAGAGCCGGAGGTCATCGCTGAGAGCCTGAAGGTGATGAAGGAGCACTTTGGCGTGCCGCAGTCTGCCGTGGCACGTGAGATGCGCGTGCAGCCCAGCCTGTTGCAGGCGCTGCTGATGTCATCCAATTCGGAGAACGCCGACAATGTGGTGAGTTTCTTGAGTGCAGGCCGGAGTGTTCGTGCTATCCGTGACGGGGCGGCATGATTCTGACTCATGCTGAGTCGTTGCAATTGCCGAGCAACACCTCGCTAGGCGAGGAAAGGACGTGTTGTCGGTACGTCTAATCTGCGGGCAGTACTTGGCGCTCGCGAACGTCGGTCCAGGTACGACCGAGAGGGTAAGCGCGCTCAGCGATGAGCGCCAGCGTGATTGCGGCGGCTGCCGAGCAGTTGCGGCCGAAGCGCGAAAGTGCAAGATGATGTTCAGAGGAAGCGGAGGAGAAAAATCAGCAACTACAACCCAACGGGGTCGACGTGGAGAAAATGGGATCTCCATGTCCATACACCGTCCTCCATCGTTCAGAACTACGGTGGCAACACCGACGATGCCTGGGAGAGCTTCATTGCCGATCTCGAAAAACTGCCGCCGGATTTCAAGGTCATCGGCATCAACGACTACATTTTCGTCGATGGCTACGAGCGGGTGCTGAAAGCCAAGAAAGATGGCCGACTGACGAACATCGACCTGATTTTGCCGGTGATCGAATTGCGTCTCGACAAGTTCGCTGGTGTCGTGAAGAAGGATCAGGATGGGTCTTATTCTAGATCGGATTGGAACAGAATCAATTTACACATCATCTTTGATCAGCTCAATCCGGAAGTCATCCGCCAACAGTTTCTGAGTTCACTCGTTCAGTGTTACAGCCTCATTCCTGAAGCTGATCGGTTCAAGGCGAAATGGCAAGCGGTCATCACACCGGATAGTCTCACCCAGCTTGGGCAGATGATCATTGATGCCGCACCGGCCGACAAGAAAGCCGACTACGGCAGTCCTCTGCAAGAGGGCTTCAACAATCTCTGTGTAAGTTTGGATTCTGTCCTCAGTGCGCTGAAACGTCACGACCTGACTGACCGCTTTCTGCTTGCCGTCGGCAAGACAGAATGGGAAAACATGAAGTGGGACGATCAATCCATTGCGGAGAAGCGCAACGTCATAAATTGCGTCGATCTCGTTTTCACCGCATCGGAAAATCCAGAAGCCTATGACAAGGCCCGAAAAAAACTGAGCGAAGCGAAGGTGCTGGATAGACTACTCGACTGCTCCGACGCCCACGCGCTCAGCAATGCGGAGAGCAAGGATCGAATTGGTCAGTGCTTTACATGGATCAAGGCCGACCCGACTTTTCAGGGCTTGCTGCAAGCGGTCACCGAGTTCGACCAGCGCGTATTCGTCGGCGATACGCCGCCGAAGCAGTTGTTGGTGGCGGGCAATAGAACGAAGTACGTGTCCTCAATCACCGTAAGGAAGAAGGCTGGGCCGGCACTGGCGGATAGCTGGTTCGATGTTGAAGTTCCGCTGAATCACGATCTGGTGGCCATCATCGGCAACAAGGGCAGTGGCAAGAGTGCTCTGGCCGATGTAATCGCGCTCATCGGCGACACCAAGAATCACGAAAGCTTTTCATTTCTCAATGAAGAACGGTTCCGCGATCCGCGGAACAAATTGGCAGCGCATTTTGTCGGCACGTTGCGTTGGCATGATGGAACCGACGCCCAGAAGGATTTGCACGAGAGTCCCGCACCCTCCAGCGTCGAGCGGGTGAAGTATTTGCCGCAAAGCTATCTTGAGACCCTGTGCAACGAGTTGGCGGGCAGTGGCTCATCGACTTTCGATGGTGAGCTGCGCAAGATCATCTACACACACGTTCCCGAAGAACAACGCATCGGTTTTCTGTCACTTGACGAACTTCTCGACTTCAAGATTTCGGAACTTGAGGCCGAGCGAAAGCAATTGGCTGATGAGCTTTCCAAGGTCAACGCAGAACTTGTCAGCGTCGAGCACAAGCTCTCCCCGGCGTTTCGCCAGTCGTTGGAGCAGCAACTCGACACCAAGAAAAAGGAATTGACTGCCTTGGAGGGCGCGCGGCCGACCGCTGTTGATGATCCGTTGGAATCGGACGCCGCAAAGCAAGAGACTGCCGCAGCGACAGCAAAGCTCGCAGAACTCGAAGCGACACTGAACGCTGTCAGGGACGAAGAACAGAAGGCGCGGCAGAAAAAGGCCGACGCGGTCAAGGGCGCTGCCCATGTGACCCGCATTCTCCAGGCGATCAAGAACCACCAAAAGAGTCACGAACAGTTCATTTCAGAGTTGGATGGCATGCTCGGTGAGGTGAGCTCGACATTGACGGCGAGTGAAATCGTCTCACTCACGGTCAACATCGCAGGAATCGAGCAACAGGGTCTTGCCTTCAAAACGGAATCCGACTCGCAGGACGTACTCCTCTCCGGTGTTGGCGATACGAATCTGCCTCGTCGGCGCGAGGCGGCCGAAGCCGCGATCAAGGTCATCAAGAGCCAACTTGGCGAGAAACAGCGCCTGTTCTTGGTCTACAGAGCGCAATTGGTGCAGTGGGAGCGCGCCAAGGTCGAGTTGCAGGGTGACAAGGAAAAGATCAACAGCATCACCTGGTACACCGCCGAAATAGAAGCGTTGGACGCCTTGCCGACTCGTCGGCAACAGTTGAAGAGTGCACGCCTCGTCGTTGTTCGTCGTCTGCATGAGCAGATTGGCAAGGTTGTTGCCGAATACCGGACGCTCTATCAACCTGTGCAAGCCTTCGTGCAATCAACGGCAAGAATGGAAATGCCGTTGCCGCTCGACTTCGACGTGCGAATCGCGGAAGAAGGATTTCAGGAGCTATTCTTGGGGCGTATCAATCGGCAGACCCGCGGTAGTTTTTCAAGGATCGACGAAAGCAATCTGCTCGTTAGGGGCCTTCTCAAAGAGACCGATTTCATGAATGTGGAAGCGGTCATCACATTCGTCGAAAGGATGGATGACATGCTGCATTTCGATCGGCGTGTCGAAGGCGTCAATCAGGCGGAACTGTCCGTCGTGGACCAGTTGCGGAAGGGAAACCGACCGGAGGAACTCTATGATCTCTTGTTTGGACTCGAATACTTGAAGCCGCAGTATTCGTTGACTTACGACAAACAGGAAATTAGCCAGCTATCCCCAGGTGAGCGCGGCCTGCTTTTGCAGGTATTCTATCTATTGGTGGACAAGGATGACATTCCTCTAGTCATCGATCAGCCGGAAGAAAATCTGGACAACCAGACCATCTACAAGATTCTTGTGACGTGCGTCAAGACCGCGAAGCAGCGTCGGCAAGTCATCATGGTCACCCACAACCCGAATCTCGCGGTGGTATGCGATGCCGAGCAGATCATTTGCGCTACGTGCGACAAGGTGAATAAGCGCTTCTCATATGTGAGTGGGGCTATCGAGTCCCCGGAGATCAAGGCGCGTGTCATAGAGATACTTGAAGGCACGGAGCCAGCTTTCGTGAATCGAAAGAAGAAGTACGGGTTATAGCGGACTGTAACGATCAGGGCCTGAGTAGCCCTGGAATGGAACTGCTTGAGCATTTCGTCACCGTTATCGTCTAACCATGAACCGGAGTAGGCTCGGCCGGCACAACAGACAGACGCATACCCACAGCATGGAGCACTGCCAGAAGCGTCTTGAGCGTCGGGTTGCCGCTCGGCGACAGCGCCCGATACAACGCCTCACGCGTGACGCCTGCCTCTTGTGCCACGTTCGCAAGCCCGCCATAGGCCTCGGCAACGTCGCGTAGCGCGAGCAGCCCGACGGCGCGATGCTCGGGATCGTCCAATTCTTCCAGCGCCGATTTCAGATACTCGACCGCAAAGGCCCGATCAGTTCGCAGTTCGGCGATGGTCGCTTCGGTATGGGGAACCGAAGCGGCATGTTTACGATTGCTCATGTGTTTCTCCGTTTCCAGTCCGACCAGTATTCCTTGGCCCGTTTGATGTCCGCGTCCTGCGTGCGCTTGTCGCCGCCGCAGAGCAGGATGACGAGCGTTGCACCATGCTGCCCCAGATACACGCGATAGCCGGGACCCATGTCTTCACGCAACTCCAGCACGCCTTCGCCGACCGGCTTGATGTCGCCGAAGATGCCCAAGGACACCCGCCGAAAACGGATTTCCAGCTTGGCCCTGGCCCGCGCATCACGCATTCCGGCGAGCCAGTCGGTCAGTGGTACTTCGCCATCAAGGCGCTGATACCGGCGCACTTCAATCATGCTGTAGCCTCCATTGTAACTTATACTTCACAGAAGTCAAAGCGTGCAAAACCCCGCCGAAAAGCAGTTCGGCGGTCATGACGCAGCAGACTCGGTTGCAGTGCTGGTGGCCCGCTTGGTGCCGGGAGGAGTCGGGCGGTTTTTCCCCCTGCGGTGGCGGAAGACTTGGTAAGCCGGTGCCGCCCCAGATATGTCAGCGACAGGCTCAGGAACATCGTTTGGGGCAACCGGGCGGCTCCCTACAACGGCCTTGCGCCGATTGGCGACCAACTCTGCTGCGGCGCGCACTGGGTCGTCCTCGGTATGCACGTAACGCATGAACATCGTGACCGTCTTGTGCGCGGTCAGCGCCATGCCGACCTTGACCGGGATGCCGGAGTTGGCAATGTCGGTGGCTGATCGATGGCGGATGCCATGGGTCCCGACCGGAGGCACACCAGCCCGATCAAGGATGCGTCGCCATGCCTGGTAGTACGAATTCCCGGTCAGTGGCTGCTTGTGATCGAAGATCGACGGGCAGACATAGGGGGAGTTCTCGTAATGCGCGGCACTCGACAGAAGTCGGTAAGCCTCCTCGCTCATGGGTTTGGACATGTCGCCGGTCTTGCTGTCAGGCCAAACCACACGCCTGTTGGGCAGGTCAATCCAGTCCCACTGCAACAGCAGGATTTCCGACATGCGGGCGGCAAACTCGAACTGCAGCCGGATAACCAGAGTCAGTGTCGGATGCTCCAGGCCCTCGGTATCGGCCTTGTCGAGATAGGCGAACAGTTGCCTCATCTGCGCATCAGTGATCAGGCGGGTCGTGCCTTTTTCTGGATACTTCGGAACGTGCCTGCAGGGGTTTGAGCCATCGGGCCGATAGCCCCACAGCTCGGCGAGGTTGAACATCTTGCGGATGCAGCCGAGCACACGGTTGGCTTGTATGGGTGATTTCTCCTTGCGCTTCATCAGCGCAATCACGTCCATGCGTGTGATTTCAGGGACTTTCTTGCTGCCGAAGGCTGGAATGATCGAGCGATCGATTTGATGCTGGTATGAGCGTTGGGTGCTCGGCTTGTTGCGGGTCTTGGAGTAGTCCTCCATGAATCGGGTGCACAGTTCCTTGACGGTCGGTGCCTTGCGCGCATCTGCCTTCTCACCGCCCGGATCGCCGCCGCGGTGAACCTCGGCCAGCCAGTCTTGCGCAAGCGCACGGGCCTGCTCGACGGTCAATTCGCCGAACAGCCCAAGCGACGGTTTGCGGCGCTCGCCGGCGTTGGTGCGGTACTGAATCATGAAGACCTTGCGGCCTGCCGGAGTAACCTTGCATAGGAATCCCGGCACCAAGGTGTCGCGTAGTTCAACGTCGGTGGATTGAGGTTGTGCAGCGTCAACAACCGTTTTCGTCAATTTGATCTTAGCCATGTGTGCGCCTGGAAATACCCGATTTCCAGGAGCCAGCTAGGAGCCAAGCGAAAGGGAACCGGGTCGATGTGGGTCGAACACCGGGGTATCATCAGGCTTGATGCTTCGAGAGAAAACCTGCTCAAGAGAGCTGGGGCGTAGCCTGGAAGACCTCGGTGTATTGCCAATCTTCCGGCTTAAAATCGGCTTTGTCTTCGACACGCTGGGGTGAGGAACAGAGCCAGTTGCTGGAGCCAACCCGCCGCAACTTCTTGCCGATGTAATGCACGCCGCTTGGGTCGGGTTTGCCACCAGGGGCGATGCCGGGTGGCCGCATTCATCGCCTCGCTCACGTCACGGTAGCAGGCCCCGGCACGAACACGTCGCTGTAGAAGTGATGCGAGGCAACGCCGCGCTCGACGCAGGCCTTCTTCACCGCAGTCACCATCGGGGGCGATCCGCAGCAATACACCTCGTGCCCCTCCAGCGTGGAGAAGTTGGTGCGCACCGCATCGTCTACTCGACCCTGGAAACCGCCGAGCGCCGATGCTTGGTCCTCGACCGCAGCGATAAACGTGAATCCCGGCATCGTCTTCTTCCATCGCTCCACCGCCGACATCAGGTACAGGCCCGACCGGTTGCGGCCGCCCCAGATCAGCGTCACCGGCCGCTTGATGCCCTTTTTCTGCATGTCGTCCAGCAGCGACTTCACCGGAGCGAACCCGGTGCCGCCAACCACGCAGAGCATCGGTGCCGCGGTGTCTTTGCGCAGCTCGAAGCTGCCGTAAGGCAGTTCGACCTGCAACAAGTCGCCCGACTTCAGTTGCGGCAGTATCTTGGTGAACTGGCCGCCCGCAACGTGGCGGATGTGGAGTTGCAGCATGTCGCTTTCGTGCGGCGGGTTCGCCATCGAGTAGGAGCGCCGGCTGCCGTCCGGCAGCGCCATCTGCAGGTACTGACCCGCCTTGAAACGCGCGCGCTGGCCGGCGGGCAAACGCAGCAGCAGCACATTGACGTCGTCGGCCGCGGCCGTATTGCGGAACACCTTGACTGAAAAGGTCTTGCGCGCCGACGGGTCGATGCGGTGCCAGGCCTCGGGCTCGATCGCCAGGTCGGACAACGGCCGGCACTGGCAGAACAGATGTTTGCCGGGCGGCGTCATTTCGCCGGCCGATGGGCCAACCACCTCGCCCGACGTTACGCCGCCCGCGCAATTGCCGCACACGCCCTTGCGACATGAATAGGGCATTTCGATGCCGGCCTTCAGCGCGGCGTCCAGGATGTTCTGGTCGCCTTCGCAGGCGAAGCGCAGATCGGTCCCGGTAATGCGGATGTCGTAGGTCATGGGGTGCCGCGCCTTCAGGAGATGCCGGCGACCAGGCGCAGGCTGCGCAGCAGCGCATCGGGCCTGGCTGTGCCCGAGTCCGCGATGTCCATCGCGCTGCCATGGCCGGTGCTGGCCAGCAGCACGTCGGCACCGATCGAGATCGCGCTGGCCGCCTGCGGCGCCAGCAGCTTCACGGGGATGTGGCCCTGGTCGTGCAGCATCGCCACGTACAGGTCGTGCTTGCGATCGGCAAGCAGCACGTCGGCACCCTGCGGTCCGATGACGTCGATGCCCAATTCTCGCAGCGTCTGCGCGGCCGGCCGCACGAGCTCTTCATCCTCGGGGCCGAACAGGCGCCCCTCCGAGGCATGTGGATTGACGCCGAATAGTGCCACGCGGGGCTGCGGCAACCCCAGCATCCGGCACGCACGCACGCCGGCCTGCGTGGCCGCTACGACCAGCGCCGGCGTGATGCGCGCAAGCGCGGTCGCCACGCTCTCATGCAAGGTCACGTGCACGATGCGCAGTCCGCCGCCGACCAGCAACAGGAAGACCTGACCCTCCGGCTGGCCGCACACACGCGCCAGCAGCGAGGGGTAGCCGCTGAAGCGAATGCCGGCCTGGGCGATCGCGGTCTCGTGATGCGGCCCGGCCACGACGGCATCAAACCCGCCGGCCCGACAGGCCTCGATGGCCGCGGTGGCGCATGCCACCGCACTGGCGCCGGCGGCGGCATTCACCTGGCCCGGCTTGAATGCGCCGAACGGCAACTCGCCCGCAGCGCGCAGTTCCGTGGCCCGCAGCACGGCCTGCAGCCCGAGCCGCGCAGCGGTATCACTCATCACCTCGGGCGGCCCGAACACGGTGATACGAAGTCTGCCCTCGTCTCTGAGCGCGTCCAGTGCCTTGAGCACGATCTCGGGCCCGATCCCGTTGGGATCGCCGACCGACAGCGCGATACGACGTGGCGCAGCAGCAGA
>JANLTP010000199.1:0-3360 GCA_031363055.1 Burkholderiales bacterium
CGCTTATCCAAATCTCGGTTCCGAAGACGCCCATCAGCAGTCCGCGCACGATCAATGCTGCATCAATTTGTGGCCATAACAGGCCGTACCCTCCAGGACTCAGTTCGATGTCCCCCAATTGATCCGGCGTCGCGTGTTCCAGGCCTTGAGCGATCTTGGGTGGGAATGCGAACTTTGAACCGTTTTCAAGATCAATGACAATCAGATCGTGCTCGGGGGAGTAAGCAGCGGCGGTCGCGTGCGGAAAGTCCGCCCGATTCTCACGGCCAAGCGCCTTCGCTTTCACTTTATTGACGGCAATTTCGTTGTCAGTCCAATCAGCCATGTAGTGTTCTCCAAGTCGACCAAAGTGCGGATGCATGACGGTCGACAGCCAAAAGGGTTTTGCGCAAATCGGTTCGCTTCGGATTTCCGAACTTGATCTCCATCAGTCTGGGCTTGATTTCTTCGCCATTGCCCAAGGAAATCTTGAGATGCCAGTCTGGCCCGATCGCACGGATATGAGGCGGCTCGCGGTCGTTCGGAAAGATCACCAGCCGGAAGTCCCCGATTCGAATCAGGTTGGGCATCAAGAATAATAACCCATCAGGATGGGTTATTCATGCGATAGTTTAGTTTGGATGCAGTTCAATGAAGCCGTTCGGTAAACCTGATGTCGCTGGAGCGCAATCCGAATGGGTCGCAACACTTAAGGACTCAGCGGCTGAACCCAACAGCCTTCGGCGGCAGGTGACGTTTGGGTAAAGGTGTTCTTTTCGTGGGGCGTAACTTGCTGGTTACCTTCGGGTGGCAGTTGTTGTGGCCTTCGTAAATATTGACGAAAGCGCAAACAGTAAGATAACATTTCCTTACTTTTCGCACAGGAGGTAAGATGACCAGTGTAGCAACAGTCACCAGCAAAGGCCAAGTCACGGTACCGAAATCCGTGCGCAATCGACTCGGATTGAAGGAAGGCGATCGACTCGCGTTCATTAACCAAGGCGGCGAAATTATCCTGCGCGTCGACCGTGGACAAAAAAATCCCTTTGCCGCTTACGCGGGCGCACTGGGCACTTTCCCCAAGGGTGTTGCAGCCATCAACGCCTGGGTCGGCGAATTGCGGGACGAGGACAGCGCTCGGGTTAGCAAGCGGGCAACGAAATCCAAGTGAGAACAGCCGTCGACACTAATGTTTTTTCGGCACTTTGGTCGGGTGAACCGAGCGCCTCCGCAATGGGTCAGTTATTAGGCGAGTCCCGAAATTCGGGAAGCGTGGCGATTTGTGGTGCGGTGTTTGCCGAACTGTCGGCGCATCCATTGGCATCACCCCAATTTATTGAAAAATTTTTGACCGATACCGAGGTACAAATAGATTTTGATCTTGGTGAAGTGATTTGGCGTGACATTGCGTGCGTGTACGCTGATTACGTTGAAAGACGACGGCGCTCAAATGGGGCGGGGGCTAAGTGCTTGCTCGTCGACTTTGTCGTTGGTGCCCATGCATTGCATCGAACTGATCGGTTGCTCACCCTGGATGCTTCACGCTATCAATTGGATTTTCCGAATCTGGTTGTGCTGCCCTGACTCTGACACCTGCTGGTTCGCCAACATAGAGATCCAAGATTCATAGGAGACTCGACAGCGCCTCGGATTCTTCGATCGCCATCGCCGTCTGCAGCAGCCGTTCGTTACGATGGTTGCGTCGATCACAGCGGTTGCACCAACCGATTGGCGGCGTCGTTGCGCTGGCTCCAGGCACGACCCGGAACCGCCGCCATCAACTCGCGCGTGTAGTCATGGCGCGGATTGCCGTACACCTCAGCGACGGTACCGAACTCGACGATCTGGCCGCGCTGCATCACGGCCACCGAATCGCAAACCTGGCTGGCGACACGCAGGTCGTGCGTGATGAACAACATGGTTAGCCCCAAGCGGCTGCGAATGTCGGCCAGCAAGCGCAACACCTGGGCCTGCACCGACACGTCGAGTGCCGACACCGGCTCGTCGGCAACCAGTATTTCGGGCTCCAGCGCCAGCGCTCGGGCCAGGCCGATGCGCTGGCGCTGGCCACCCGAGAACTCGTGCGGAAAACGGTCTGCAGCGCGCCGCTCCAGCCCCACCAGTTCGAGCAGATCGAGCGCGCGGGCCCAGGCCGTGGAAGCCGCAGTGCCATGAACGATCGGCCCCTCCGAGATCAATTGCCCGACGGTGCGCCGTGGATTGAGCGAACCGAATGGATCCTGAAACACGATCTGCAAGCGCCGCCGCACCGGGCGCAACTGGCGCTGGCTCAACTTTGCGATATCGGCACCGTCGACCGTGATCGTGCCGCTGTCCGCTTCAATCAGTCGGATGATGCAGCGCGCCACGGTTGATTTACCGGAACCCGACTCACCGACGATACCCACCGTTTCACCGCGACGCACCGTGAGGTCGACGCCGCGCAGCGCATCGACGCGGCGCGCCGAACTGCCGAACAATCCACCGTCCGAGCGGTAGCTCTTGTTCAACGCCTGCACCGCCAGCACCACGGCTGCGGTGCTGAAGTCGCGCTTCGGACCCGGCGTGAGGCTGGGCACTGCCGCCAGTAGTGTGCGGGTGTACGCGGCCTGCGGCCGGTTCAGCACGTCTTCGGCCGGGCCTTGTTCGACCAGCCGGCCGTACTGCATGACGGCAACCTGGTCGGCGATCTCGGCCACCACTCCGAAGTCATGGGTCACGAAAAGTACGGCCATGCCCTTCTTGCGCTGAATGTCGCGAATCAAGGCGAGGATCTGCGCCTGGGTAGTGACATCGAGCGCGGTGGTTGGCTCGTCGGCAATCAGGATGTCAGGTTCCAGGGCCAGCGCCATGGCGATCATGGCGCGCTGGCGTTGACCGCCTGACAATTGGTGCGGGTAGGCCTCAAAGATCTTGGCTGGGTCCGGCAGGTTGACGGCCACCAGCATCTCGAGCACGCGTTCGCGGCGCGCCTTCTTGTCACCCGCCTGGTGGACCTCCAGCACCTCGTCAACCTGCGCGCCGATTCGCAGCACCGGATTGAGCGCCGTCATCGGCTCCTGGAAGATCATGCCGATGCGATTGCCCCGCAGCGTGCGCAGGCGCTCGGGCGAGGCCTTGAGTAGGTCCTCGCCTTCAAAAAGAATTCGGCCGGCGCTCGGTTGCACCTGACTGGACGGAAAGAGGCCGAGAATCGCCCGCGACATAACCGACTTGCCCGAGCCGGATTCGCCCACTACGCACAGGACCTGGTTACGCGCCAGGCTGAGTTGTACATCTTCGACGGCATGGCTGCGGTCGGCCAAGGGCGGCAGGCGAATGCTCAGGCCGTCGATCTGCAACAGCGGCGTCGATTCGCTCACAACGAACGCAAACGCGGGT
>JANLTP010000206.1:0-1759 GCA_031363055.1 Burkholderiales bacterium
TACAAGCCGGACGCGGCAAAAGCCTTCGAGTCGGTGGAATACATCATGCGTGAAGTGCCGGGTGGCTGGATCATCCGCTATTTGCACTCGACCGGCGCCTCGGCGTTTTTTGTGGTCGTCTATCTGCACATGTTCCGGGGCCTGATGTACGGCTCCTATCGCAAACCCCGTGAACTCATCTGGGTGTTCGGCTGCCTGATTTTCCTGTGCCTCATGGGGGAAGCATTTTTCGGCTATCTGCTGCCCTGGGGCCAAATGTCCTATTGGGGTGCGCAGGTGATTGTTAACCTGTTTGCTGCCGTACCGTTCATTGGCCCGGATCTGTCGCTGTTGATTCGCGGCGACTATGTGGTGGGCGACGCCACCTTGAATCGGTTTTTCGCGTTTCATGTGATCGCCATTCCGCTGGTGCTGTTGGGACTGGTGGCCGCGCACATTATTGCCTTGCACGAAGTCGGCTCGAATAATCCGGACGGCATCGAAATCAAGGCCAACAAGGATGCCAACGGTCATCCGGTCGATGGCATTCCGTTTCATCCGTACTACAGCGTGCACGACATCTTTGCCTTGTCGATGTTCCTGCTGGTGTTTTCAGCGGTGGTGTTTTTTGCGCCCGAGTTCGGCGGATATTTCCTCGAATACAACAACTTCATACCGGCCGATTCACTGAAGACTCCGTCGCATATTGCGCCGGTCTGGTACTTCACGCCGTACTACTCGATACTGCGCGCGGTCACGACTGATTTTCTGTGGGTGTCAACGGTTGTATTGCTGGCCTATCTGGTGCTGATCTGGCTGACGGTGCGCAGCACGCTGACCAAAGTATTGGCAAGCCTGGCCATTTTGGCGATGTGTGTCGGCTTTTTTGTATTCGACGCCAAGTTCTGGGGTGTGGTCGGCATGGGCGGCTCGGTCATGATCTTCTTTGCAATGCCCTGGATCGACAACAGCCCGGTCAAATCCATTCGTTATCGACCGGGCTGGCATGTCTATGTCTACGGTCTGTTTGTGGTGTCATTCCTGATTCTCGGTTACTTCGGCGTACAGCCGGTATCGGCTGCGGGGCAAATCATTTCGCAGGCATTGACCATCGTTTATTTCGCCTTTTTCTTGTTAATGCCGTGGTGGAGCGAGATGGGCGAGTTCAAGCCCGTTCCCGACCGTGTGACCTTCACCCCTCATTGAGATTGATTATGAGTTTCAAATTATTCGTGGGCGCCGCCTTGCTGGCGGCCGCAACAGTGGTGGGCTTGGCGGGCGAGGCGCGCGCCGCCGGAGGCGGTTTTGCGCTGGATCATTTCCCGACCGAGAAGCTGACCGATCAGGCGGCCCTGCAAAACGGCGCCAAGGTATTTGTCAACTATTGCCTGAACTGCCATGGCGTCAGTCTGATGCGCTATAACCGTCTGACCGATCTCGGTCTGACCGAGAAGCAGATCAAGGACAACTTGCTGTTCACCGGCGAAAAAGTCGGCGACATGATGAAAACCGCACTCAATCCGAACGATGCCAAGGCCTGGTTTGGGGCGTTGCCGCCCGACCTGTCGGTGACTGCGCGCTCGCGTTCGTCGCACGACGGTAGCGGCTCGGACTGGTTGTACACTTATCTGCGCAGCTACTATCGAGATAACACTCGCGCGACCGGTTGGAACAATGCGGTGTTCGTGAACGTCGGTATGCCGCATGCGTTGTGGGAGTTGCAAGGTACGCGCGGCGCCACGCTTGAAGAGGTTCACGCCAGCAAGAACGACAAGGGCGA
>JANLTP010000193.1:0-21878 GCA_031363055.1 Burkholderiales bacterium
CGTGTCTCGATCAACCTGCACAAATCTGCTCATCGGAGACCTCAACCCATGACGTCAAATAACAGCACAATTTTATCGAACTCGATCCGAAGTACGCAGCGAAACTGCGATACTCCGACAAACTCCTAGTGTGGTGTTTCACGCTATTGAGGGAAATTCAAGATGGCATTGTTTGATCGCAGTTTGTTGAACGACGGTGTGCGGCCGCGCGAGGTATTTGCCTGGTCGATGTACGATTTTGCGAATTCCGGCTACACCACGGTGGTCCTGACGGCAGTGTTCAATTCCTACTTTGTCGGCGTGGTGGCGGGCGGCGCCAGTTGGGCGACACTCGCCTGGACCGCCGCCGTGTCGGTATCGGCTTTGCTCGTCATGTTCACGACACCGGCCATCGGCGCCTGGGCTGATGCCCACGCGGCCAAGAAAAAGTTATTGATGATCAGCACCGTCGGCTGTGTCCTTGGCACCGTCGCGCTGGCATGGGCGCAACCCGGTGGTGTCTGGTTTGCGGTGTTTGCAGTCATCGTGTCGAATTACTTTTACTCGATCGGCGATGCCTTGAACGGCGCCTTTTTGCCGGAGCTGGCCCGCCCGCAGGCGCTCGGTAGGGTATCGGGTTGGGGCTGGAGCTTCGGCTATTTCGGCGGCATGTTGACCCTGGCCTGCTCGCTGGCCTATGTTCTGCCGGCGCAGGCGGCCGGTCAGAAGGCGTTCCAGTTTGTGCCGGTCACGATGCTCATTACCGCCGCCATTTTCGCGATCGCCGCGATTCCGACCGCGCTCTTTCTGAAGGAGCGTTCGAAGCCGACCTCAAGCAGGTCGCCAGCGCTCAATACCAGCAGTGAGATCAGCGGGGGGGCAATTGGTGGGTCGAGCAGTGAGTTGATCAGTGGGTCAAGCGCCGGATTGCGCGCTGGCCTCGAAGAGGCCTTAGGTCGACTGCGACAGACTTGGCGGGAATCGCGCAATTATCGCGACTTCAGTTCACTGATGCTGTGCGCAGTCTTTTACCAGGCCGGGATCTCGGTGGTAATCGCACTGGCCGCGATCTACGCCGAGGAGGTCATGAAGTTCAAGACTACCGATACGATGGCCTTGATCTTCGTGGTCAATATCGCTTCGGCGATTGGCGCGTTTGCATTTGGCTATTGGCAGGATCGCCTCGGTCATCGACGCGCACTGACCATAACCCTGTACGCCTGGATTCTGATGGTGCTGATCGCCGGCTTCAGCCAAACCGCGTTCACCTTCTGGATCGCCGCAACCATTGCCGGCTTGTGCATGGGTTCGAGCCAGTCCTGCGGTCGTGCCATGGTGGGGGTGCTGGCGCCGGCAGATCGGCTGGGGGAGTTCTTCGGGCTCTGGACCTTTGCAACCCGGCTGTCAGCCGTGATCGGGCCGATTACCTATGGCCTAGTCACCTGGCTTAGTAATAACAATCATAGGCTCGCGATTCTGTCGACCGGGCTGTTCTTTGTGGCGGGGCTGATCGTGCTGGCGCGCATTGACATGCAACGCGGCGAGCAGGCAGCCCTAGCGGCCAAGCCCGCTTGAGGCGTTCGTCGACTCGCTGCCCGATCCAAGCCAGACTCGGCGTTAGTGTTCGCTGGCCATTCGATAAAGTCCTTCGAGAACCAGATTTTCGTGATATACGAACGGTATGGTCAGTCGTGGGATGAGGTTACTGGCGGCGCCGCCCGAGATCAGGCACCTGAGGTCCGGGTGAAGGCGACTATGCACGGCGAACAAGCGCTCGATGGCGCCCACTTGAGCGTGCGTACAGCCGGTTGTAATCGCATCGACCGTCTGCCGTGGATTCTCAACGTACTCGCCTTGCGCATCGGGCAGAGCCGCGGTTTGCTCATGCAGAACGCGCTGCATGAGTCCCAGACCGGGTAAGATCGAACCGCCCTCGAACTCACCGGCCGCAGATAAAAAATCAATCGTGGTGGCGGTTCCGCAGACGGCAATCAGTACCGGTTTATCCGGAATCAACGCGCGCGCGCCGATCAGCGAAGCCCAGCGATCGCTACCCAATTGGCCCGGATTCAAGTAACGGTTGCGCACGCCGCATTGTTCGGCTTGCGAGACCACAAAAACGGGCGCTGGGGCGTCTGGCCAGGCCTCCAATGCGCGCAAGATTGGGTTGCGAACGCGAGTACCTGCAACGCTTGATATGATCACCTTGACCGGTGCTTCGTAGCGCCGCCAAAGACCGGGCAGCGAACGGATTTCATCGAGCAGGACGCGATTGAATTCAATGCATTGTTCGCTCGCCGTGGTGGCGGCGGGGGTATCGGTAGTGGTGGTGCTGGCCGCGTTGCCGTTGCTGCCGCCGCCGTGCGGGTGATAACGTCCCCATTTCAGAAACGTGTTGCCGCAATCGATGAGCAGTTCATAGGTCATGGCATGTCTCAGAGGGGCACAAACGCTGGCCCCAAGGGGCGCATTCGAAGACCCGGCCGCAGTCGCGTCCAGGCAAAATCAGCCGGATCGGCCAGGGCTGGTCCCGGCGCGCGCACCACCAGAACCGCCTTGGCGATCGGTTCAAAATCAGCCCGAAAGTGCACTGAACTCTTCAGTGCGATGACGCGTTGCCGGATTGGTTCGACACCCAAGTGGCGAAACATTTCCTGATCAGCTGCCTGGCACTTGCGCGAGGCCAGCACAACCTTGACGCCGTCGTGTTCAAGCAAGGCCATCGGCCCCAGATTCATTCGAAAGCCCTTGAACATCGGCCCGGTGCAGGTGAACTTGCCATCGCCGAGTCGAAGAACTTTGAAGCGTGCGCGTAGCGGTTCATGACCGGCTACGCCCGAGGTCGATCCGAGCGCGAAGGCAGCCTGGTTGCCGGTGCCTACTTGTGCAGCCAGTGCGGCATTGGCCGGATCAATCAGCAAACCCGACACCGAGTCGGGTGCCCGTGCGCGCAGCATCGCAGCCAGCAGGCCGACGGTATCACCATTGCCGCCGGCGCCGGGATTGTCCTGCGTATCCGCCAACACGACCGGCGCACCGATCGCGCCGCGCGCAACGGCCTGTCGAACCGCGTCATCGGGCGTGAGCAAGTTCATGACGAACTTCGGTTCGGCGTCGCGCACCGCCTGTGCAAGCTGCGCCAGCGCGCCGCGTGCGGTCGCCGCATCGGCGTGATAGGCCATGGCCGACATGCCGCATTCGGGAAAGTCCGCCATCGGAAAGCCCGGCGCAAATGAGAGCTGAGCGCCGGTGGCTAATTCGATTCGCTCGAGCAGCGCGAACAGGCCCTTGCAGGGGTCGACGAAGCTGCACTGCGACGGAATACCGGTCAGGAAATCGAACTGAACAAAGGCCTTGGCATAGCGCACGCCGGAGTCGAGTAAGGTCGTCAACAGGTTCGCTGCGCGTCGGCCAGTGTCAGCCATATCGACATGCGGGTAGGTGCGGTAGATCGTCATCGCGTCGGCATGTTGCATCATCGCGTGCGTCACATTGGCATGCAGATCAAGGCTGGCCACGATGGGCACGCGCTCGCCAACCGTCGTCCGAATGCGACGAAGGATTTCACCCTCGCCGTCGTCGAAGTGTTCGGTGACCATAGCGCCATGCAAGTCGAGATAGACAGCGTCGACCCGTCCGGCCTGCTGCAGTCGGTTGATGAGTTCACCGACAATTCGCTCGAAGGCATCGCGAGTGACCTGTGCCGACGGCGATGCAGCGCCCCACACCAGCGGTAGCAGTTCGTGGCCACTCTCACTCAACGCATCAATCGCACCGGCAATCGGTATGTTTGCACCGGCGACCGCTGCCAGGATGGGGGCACCGAAGGACAGGGCCGGCCAACCGCCACCTTGCTCGAACGCCTGGTAGTCGGCCTTGCTGGGTGCGAAGGTATTGGTCTCGTGCTGCAAGCCAGCCACTGCAATGCGTGCCACGCGGCTTACCTCAGGCGACCGTGACAGGAATGTTGCCGATCCTTGCCTGCCATTCGCGCGGACCGGTGTCGTGCACCGACACGCCGTTTGAATCGACTGCGACAGTGACCGGCATGTCGTGGACGTCGAACTCGTAAATGGCCTCCATGCCGAGGTCGGCGAAGCCGACGATCTTGGCGCCGCGGATTGCCTTCGACACCAGGTAGGCTGCACCGCCCACGGCCATCAGGTAGGCCGCCTTGTGCTGGCGAATCGACTCGACAGCCGCCGGGCCACGTTCTGCTTTGCCGATCATGGCAATCAGACCGGCCTGACCGAGCATGAGGTCCGTGAATTTGTCCATCCGGGTGGCGGTCGTAGGTCCGGCCGGACCGACCACCTCGTTGCGCACAGGATCAACCGGGCCAACATAATAGATGACCCGATTCGCAAACGATACCGGCAGCGTTTCGCCCTTGGCCAGCATGTCCTGAATACGCTTGTGAGCGGCGTCACGACCGGTCAGCATCTTGCCTGACAGCAGCAGCGTCTGACCTGGTTTCCAGGCGGCCACCTCTTCGCGCGTCAAGGTGTTCAAATCGACCCGTCTAGATTTCTTGACATCGGGCTGCCAGTTGACATCTGGCCAATCCGACAAGGACGGCGGCTCGAGCAAGGCGGCGCCTGAGCCATCGAGCACAAAGTGGGCGTGGCGTGTGGCCGCGCAGTTCGGAATCATTGCGACCGGCTTGGACGCTGCATGGGTCGGAAATAAATTGATTTTCACATCGAGTACGGTCGTCAGGCCTCCCAGCCCTTGAGCGCCAATGCCCAGCGCATTGATCCTGTCGCACAGTTCGATGCGCAGTTCTTCGATCCGGTTTTGCGGTCCGCGAGCGCGCAACTCCGACATGTCGAGCGGTTCCATCAGCGCCTCCTTGGCCATCAGCACGGCTTTCTCGGCGGTGCCGCCGATGCCGATGCCCAGCATGCCCGGCGGACACCAGCCGGCGCCCATGGTCGGGACGGTCTTGAGCACCCAGTCGACCACCGAATCCGACGGATTGAGCATGATCAGCTTGCTCTTGTTCTCGGAGCCGCCGCCCTTGGCGGCTACCGTCACTTCTACGGTGTCGCCCGCAACGACGGTCATGTGAACCACCGCCGGCGTGTTGTCCTTGGTATTCTTGCGCTCGAACTCCGGATCCGCCACGATCGATCCGCGTAACGGATTTTCGGGGTTCAAATAGCCGCGCCGCACGCCCTCGTTGATCATCTGCTCGACCGATAGCGTGGCGTCGGACCAACGCACGTTCATGCCAATTTTCAAGAACACATTGACGATACCGGTGTCCTGGCAAATCGGTCGTTTGCCCTCCGCGCACATGCGGGAGTTGGTCAGAATCTGTGCAATGGCGTCGCGAGCAGCATCGCTCTTTTCAATCGCGTAGGCCTTGGCCAGGTGGCGGATATAGTCGGCCGGATGATAAAAGCTGATGAACTGCAAGGCATCGGCGACCGATTGAATAAGATCTTCCTGCTTGATTGAGGTCATTGGTACGCTTTCCCGGTTACTGTTCGGAGCCGTGTGATGATGCCGGCAATGAGTCGTGTTTGCTGGTCTGGCCGCCGGTCATGAGTCGATCAATCGCCGCAATCGCGATCGCCGAGACCAGAAAAACGCAATGGATCACGGTCTGCCAGAGCAGTGTTTTGTCTGACAACGTGCCGACCGAAATAAAGGTCTTTAACAGATGGATGGACGAAATGCCGATGATCGCCGTGCCCAGCTTGACCTTCAATACGTTGGCGTTGACATGAGATAACCACTCGGGCTGGTCCGGATGGCCATCGAGATCGAGTCGCGAGACGAAGGTTTCATAGCCGCCCACGATGACCATGATCAGCAGATTCGAAATCATGACCACGTCGATCAGCGATAGCACCACGATCATGATGACCGTTTCCTTGTTGCGCTCTCCGATGCCGAGCCGCTCGACAGTTTGGGTCAGCGCCAGCGGGTCCCAAAGCAATGCGACCAGGTGAATCAACTCTTCCATGAAGAGGACCACATAGACCAGTTGCGCGACGATCAGGCCTAAATACAACGGCACTTGAAGCCAGCGACTGGCGAATATCAGCGTCGGTAGGGGACGCAATTGCGGGGTCGGCTGGCGTGGCAAAGGCGCGCGCGCGGGCCGGTCGTTCGAAGGCGGTTGGGTGCTCATGGGTTCCTTGAATATTCGCCGGCTAGTCTATCAATATGCTGCGTTGCGCCATCAAAAATTTCATTTTGCTCAGGCAGCGCATCATAGTTCAGTAAGTTTTGTGTAAGGCATCCGTTTTAACCTGACTATGAGAAAAAGAATTATCGAGGAGACGGATATGTCAGGACAGATTGAATCTGTTTTGTCGCAAACGCGGGTTTTCCCAGTTCCACAGGCGTTCGAGCGTCAGGCCAGGATTTCGGGACTCCAGCAATACGAGGCCCTGTGTGCCGAAGCGGAACACGATCATGCTGGATTTTGGGCCCGGCTCGCCCGCGAACATCTTCTCTGGGAAAAGCCGTTCACCCGCAGTCTCGACGCCGCCGACGCCCCCTTCTATAAATGGTTCGATGACGGCGAACTGAATGTTTCCTACAACTGCCTGGATCGGCATCTCGGAACCGCCACCGAGCACAAAACCGCCATCATCTTCGAGGCCGATGACGGCACCGTGACCCGAGTCAGCTACCGATCGCTTTACGAGCGGGTTTGTCAGTTTGCCAACGGCCTGCGTGCTCTGGGCTACAAAAAAGGCGCTCTGAGCGCCCGGTCATGCTGATCTTTCTTCAAATCGTTCATGAATTGGTCAAATTCGCAGGCCTGTTGCTGTTGGCTCAGGGGCTGGTCTATGTGTTGAGTTTCGGGCGCCATGAAACCAATCCGATTTATCAGTTTGTGCGATTTCTGACTTCGCCCGTGACCCGAGTGGTACGCAAAGTGACACCGCGCCTCGTGGTTGATCGGCACGTACCGTACGCAGCGTTTTTTCTGTTGTTCTGGGTTTACGTCATCTTAATTTTTGTTCGTCTCGACTTCATCAAGGGGGCCGCATGATCTCGCCATTAATCTGGTATTTCCGGATGGTTGCAGTTTGCTCGCAGGCGCTTGGACGCCCCGACGCCGCGTTGAACAACTGGCAGAAAATCCTGAGCATCAATCCATCCGACGCCAAGACCTTGATGTCGATGGCGCTGTTGAAGTCGGAGTTGAACGACCGGCCAGGCGCGCTGGCATTGACCGCCCAAGCGTTGCGCTCGAATCCGGGCAACGCCAGTTTCTGGTTCAACCAGGGTTTCCTGCAGCAGGAACAGGACGAACACTCCGGTGCGTTGCAGTCGTTCGAGCACGCACTTGGACTTGACCCGAAGCTGGATCGAGCTTGGTACGGCAAGGCACTGTCGCTAATCAAACTGCAAAAGCTCGATGAAGCAATTGCCGCGTTGCTGCGAAACACCGAGTTGCAACCGATGAGTCCGTACGGCTGGTACCAATTGGCGCATCTCTACCACCGCCTCGGGCAGACCGATAGCGTCAAGAAGGTGATTCGCAAACTGTCGGGCTTCGAGCCCAACGTCGCGCTGCAACTGCAACGCGAGACCGGTGTTGATATTGGTTTCAAGTCGCCGCTGGGCCAGGCGATGGCACCTTAAAAAAGGAGGTAACAAGCTGAAAGCGCAGGGTAGCTTTAAAACACATCGCGCTGAACAAGTCTTGAATATTTGGGCTTGTCCATCGCGGTAAATGTACATAAAAATCGGAGGCAACAATGGCTTTAACCGCCAAGCATGACGAGTACTGGCGAAAGAACTTGCGGATTACCGCGATCTTGATGGTGATCTGGTTCGTGGTGACTTTTGTCATCGGGTATTTCGCACGAGAATTGAATTTTAACTTTTTCGGCTGGCCGTTCTCGTTCTATATGGGAGCGCAGGGCTCACTGATTATTTACTGTTTGATCATCTTGTATTACGCGATCTATATGGCCAAGCTGGACCGCGAATACGGAGTTGACGAAGGAGCGGACGAATGAGTACGTCAACACAATCAAATTCAGCCTTCAACTCGCAATTGAAGAAGGTGTACTCGTGGTACACCGGTGGCTTCCTGCTGTTTGTCGTCGCGCTGGCGATTTTCGAGCAAATGGGGATGCCCCGCCAGACCATCGGTTATGTGTTTCTGGCGGCGACGGTTCTGCTGTATGCGGGTATCGGCGTCATGAGCCGAACCAATGATGCCGACGAGTACTACGTCGCCGGTCGCCGGGTACCGTCGCTGTTCAACGGCATGGCAACCGGTGCTGACTGGATGTCTGCTGCGTCCTTCATCGGTATGGCGGGTACGCTCTATCTGGCCGGCTACAACGGACTGGCCTTTATCATGGGTTGGACCGGCGGTTATGTGCTGGTGGCACTGTTTCTGGCGCCCTATCTGCGCAAGTTCGGCCAGTTCACCATTCCGGACTTTCTCGGCGCCCGGTTTGGCGGCAATATTCCGCGGATTGTCGGCTCGGTGATCGCCATTGTCTGCTCATTCACTTATGTGGTTGCGCAGATCTATGGTGTTGGACTGATCACGACTCGTTTGGCGGGTGTTGACTTTACGCTGGGTATCTTTCTTGGTTTGGGCGGTATTCTGGTCTGCTCGTTCCTGGGCGGCATGAAGGCGGTGACCTGGACTCAGGTGGCGCAATACATCATCTTGATTGTTGCCTATCTACTACCGGTCGTTTGGCTGGCGGTTAAACAAACCGGCGTGCCGATCCCGCAGTTGATTTACGGCAGTCAGATGTCGAAAGTCACCGTACTTGAAGAAAAGCTCATTAACGACCCGAAAGAAAAAGAGGTTCGAGATATTTTCAAGTCACGCGCGGCCGCGGCTGATGTCAATCTGAAAGACACCGCCAAGTCCTATGCGGAGGGCAAATCAAGCCTAGAGGCCGCAGTGGCCAGTTCTGCGGATGCCGATGCCAAAGCCAAGGCGCAAGAGGCACTGAGCAAGTATCCGAAGACGGAAGCCGACGCCAAGGCGGCCTGGACGCGCGATAAAGCCGGTGCCGCTCGCGCCGCGCCGCCCTTGCGACACGGTGAGCCTTATCCGGGCGCCACGGAAAAGGCCCGCGACATTTCGCGCAAGAACTTCCTGGCGCTGGTGTTTTGCCTGATGGTGGGTACGGCCGCGTTACCGCACATTTTGATGCGCTATTACACGACCCCATCGGTTCGAGAGGCTCGCGCATCGGTGACTTGGTCGCTGTTCTTCATTTTTCTGTTGTACTTCACCGCGCCAGCATTGGCGGTCCTCGTCAAGTTCGTGATCTACAACGACATTGTGGGTTCGCTCTTCAAGGATCTTCCACAATGGGCACAAGCTTGGAACAAGGTCGACCCGAGCTTGCTGAATATCGTTGATTTGAACAAGGATGGCATTGTTCAATTGGCCGAGATCAGCATCGGTGGTGATATCGTGGTGCTGGCAACGCCCGAGATTGCCGGCTTGCCGTATGTCGTCTCGGGACTGGTAGCGGCCGGTGGATTGGCGGCTGCGCTATCAACAGCCGATGGCTTGCTGCTGACGATCGCCAATGCGCTGTCGCACGACCTGTACTACAAGGTGATTAATCCGAACGCGTCGACTTCACGGCGCGTTCTGATCTCGAAAATCTTGTTACTGGTGGTCGCGGTGCTGGCGGCTTTGGTGGCGGCTCAGAAACCGGCCGACATTCTGTTCCTGGTGTCGGCGGCATTCTCACTGGCAGCGGCCGGATTTTTCCCGGCATTGACGTTGGGTATCTTCTGGAAACGTACCACCGGTATTGCGGCAACCCTCGGTATGGTCGCCGGCTTCGGCATCACGTTCTACTACATGGTGCTGACGCAACCCTGGCTGCACAAGACCTTCGGCGTATCGACGCCGATTGCGTCGAACATCTGGTGGGATATCTCGCCGATTTCAGCCGGTATCTTCGGTGTTCCGTTGGGTTTTGCCATCATTCTGTTGGTGACCTTGATCACCCCGGCACCGTCTCGCGAGACCCAGGAGATGGTCGAAAACGTCCGTTATCCGAATCTGCGCGCAGCGTAAATTGCTGGTACGTCAAGAGTCAAGCCCGGCGAAAGCCGGGCTTTTTTGTGGGCAAGTCCGGCCAGTACTGCATGCCGAATACGGGCAGACGCTGCCGGTTTGCTAGAATTCGCCGCTTCGGAGAGATGGATGAGTGGTTGAAGTCGCACGCCTGGAAAGCGTGTAAGGGTTTATAGCCCTTCCGGGGTTCGAATCCCCGTCTCTCCGCCAAGTATCGAAGCATCATTCAGGTATGACTACGGGCAATCAGAGTAACGCCAATGCAGATGAAGGTAATACCTGCCCAACCGGATAAGGCCAGCGATTCGCCCAACCAGTAGCGGGCAACCAATGCGTTCAACACATAGCCGATCGAGAGCATCGGATAGGCGATAGTCACCGGAACCCTGGTCAACGCGATAATCCAGACGATGAGGCTGATGCCATAAAAGCTGAACCCCAACCAGTAGGGCCATTGTGAAAGTACTGCCAGGGCGCTGTCGAAAATCGATCGCCCGTTGAAGGGCTCAGGGCCTAATTTATTGGCCCCCAGTTTCAGCAATAGTTGGGCCAGCGCATTCAAAATGACGCCGATTAAAATAAGTATGAAACTCAGAATGCTCAATATATTTCCCGAACTCAGCGCGAAGACTAGCAATTCATGAGCACACATGCAAAAACCGGCATGACCGCGCTGACCATTACAGTTCTGGGCGTCGTGTTCGGCGACATTGGCACCAGTCCTCTGTATGCCTTCAAGGAAGCGTTCGGCGGCAAGCATGCGTTACCGCTACAACCGGAGTATGTGTTCGCCGTACTGTCCATGATGTTCTGGACCGTGATGCTGGTGGTGTCGCTGAAATACGTACTTATCATGTTGCGATTCGATAATCAGGGCGAGGGCGGCGTGTTGGCGCTGGTTTCAATCGTTTCGCACAGTGTTCGTGAGCGGCCGTTACTGTTGGGTCTGGTGACGATTCTCGGGGCGTTCTCGGTGTCGCTGTTCTACGGCGACGCGGTCATTACCCCGGCGATCTCAGTGCTCTCGGCGGTCGAAGGCATTGCGGTGGCAGCGCCATCGCTGAGTCATTTTATTGTGCCGATTGCCCTGGTGATTCTGTTGGGCCTTTTTATGATGCAGCGACACGGTACCGCGACCGTAGGCGCGTTGTTTGGGCCGATCATGATCGTCTGGTTCCTGACCTTGGCCGTCCTGGGCCTGATCAGCATCTGGCAGTACCCGCTGATTTTGCAGGCGCTCGATCCGAGATTTGCACTCGGCTTTGCGATGCAATCGCCGGGCCTGGCCTTCATCGCGCTCGGCGCTGTCTTCCTTTGCATGACCGGTGCCGAGGCCATGTACGCCGACATGGGCCACTTTGGCTTGAAGCCGATTCGGCTGGCCTGGTTCAGCTTTGTGTTGCCGTCGCTGATGATCAATTACTTTGGCCAAGGCGCGCTGGTGTTGCGTAATCCGGCGGCGATCACCAATCCGTTTTATCTGCTCGCGCCTGATACCTTGCTGGTTCCGTTGATCATTCTGTCGACGCTAGCCACCGTGGTTGCATCACAAGCGACGATTTCCGGTGCGTTCTCAGCAACGCAGCAGGCCTCGCGGCTGAACTTTCTGCCCCGCATGCGGGTTTCGCACACGTCTGAATCTTCCTCCGGGCAAATTTATATTCCGCTGGTGAACTGGATTTTGCTGGTGCTGGTGGTGGTCCTGGTGCTGACCTTCAGAAGCTCCGAGAATCTCGCCTCGGCTTATGGTATTGCGGTTGCCGGCGATCTGTTTCTGACCAGTATCATCATGATGATTGGCTTGCCGTTCCTGGTCAATCGCCATAAGGCTTGGCTGTGGCCGGCGTTTATCGCTTTTGCCGTTCTAGAGCTGCTGTTTTTTGCCGCCAATGCTACGAAAATTCTGGACGGTGGCTGGTTTCCTTTGGTTCTGGCGTCGATCATGTTCACGGTGCTGACCACCTGGCGTGTCGGTATCGAGATCATGCGCGCGCGCAAGGGCACCGATGTCCGCAAGGTCGACGACGGTCTTGAGCTTGATCTGACGGGTATTCCGCGCGTGCCGGGCACGGCGATCTTTTTCTCGTCGACTCGGGCTGGCTGCCCAAGTGCGTTTCTGCATAATTTGAAGCACAATAAAATTGTTCATGCGACGACCATTTTCTTGACGGTCGAATTTGATGATGCACCTCGAATTTCCGAGGCTGAGCGGGTCGAACTGGTTCGCGGCAAGAACGGACTGGTTCGGGTAGTGTCGCATTTTGGTTTTCGTGAAGACCCGCGAATCGCCGAAGTGCTTCGCCAAATGTCGCGCAAGGGTCTCACCGTTGATCTTGACGAGACGTCCTTCTTTACCAGCAAACCGACCATTGTGTCGGTCAGTCGTCGCGGCATGTTCGGTTGGCGTCGCAGCCTGTTTGGCTGGATGATGCAGAACAGCCCCAGTGTCGCCAATTATTTTGGATTACCGCCGAACCGGGTTATTGAGTTGGGCGCACAAGTTGGAATTTGAACGGAACTGATGGCAACCCGAAAGAGCGAATACAGCGAATCGTCGATCAAGGTACTGAAGGGTCTCGAACCGGTGCGCCAGCGCCCCGGCATGTACACCCGAACCGACAGTCCTTTGCACATCATCCAGGA
Source organism: Burkholderiales bacterium (assembly GCA_031363055.1). Lineage (GTDB taxonomy): Bacteria > Pseudomonadota > Gammaproteobacteria > Burkholderiales > Burkholderiaceae_E > JANLTP01. The sequence continues at coordinate 12,665 of JANLTP010000193.1, forward strand.
GGTGATCGATAACGCAGCCGATGAAGCCTTGGCCGGCTTCTGTCACGAAATTCAGGTCTGCCTGCATGCCGATGGCAGTGTCTCAGTAGAAGACGACGGCCGTGGCATTCCGGTTGGACTGCATCCGGAAGAGCTGGCACCGGTGGTCGAAATTGTCTTTACCCGCTTGCACGCGGGTGGCAAGTTCGACAAGAAAGATTCCGGCGCTTACAGCTTCTCGGGCGGTCTGCACGGCGTCGGCGTTTCGGTCACCAATGCGCTGTCAAAGCGGCTCGAAGTGCGGGTCTGGCGCGACGGCGCAGCGCACGACATCGTGTTCAGTGGCGGCGATGTCACAACCCCCTTGAGGACGACGCCGACCAGCAAGGGCGAACGCAAAAGTGGTACCCGCGTTCGGTGTTGGCCGGACCCGAAATATTTTGATACCTTGAATTTCTCGATGGCCGACTTTGTCCAGTTGCTGCGCGCCAAAGCCGTGCTGCTGGCCGGTCTCAAGGTCACCTTGATCGATGAACGCGCCGACAGCAAGGAATCTAAAGTTCAAAGTTGGCAGTATTCCGAGGGCTTGCGCGGTTATCTGAGTGAGGCGCTGGCCCGAAGCAGTTCCTCGGATCCACTGATCCCCTTGCTGGAAGGCAGCCAGTTCGTGGCGGCCGGTCATGAAACCTTCGCGGCCGGCGAGGGTGCGCAATGGGTATTGGCGTGGACCGAAGAGGGCGCTGCCGTTCGTGAGTCTTATGTGAATCTGATTCCGACGCCGGCCGGTGGCACCCATGAATCGGGATTGCGTGAAGGCATGTTTGGTGCCATCAAGGGTTTTGTGGAGCTGCAGAACCTGTTGCCCAAGGGTGTCAAGCTGCTGCCCGAAGATGTGTTTGCGCGGTCCAGTTTTGTGTTGTCCGCAAAAGTGCTCGACCCGCAATTTCAGGGCCAGATCAAGGAGCGATTGAATTCGCGTGATGCCGTACGACTGGTCGGCTCGCTGGTCAAGCCCGAGCTCGAGCTGTGGCTCAATCAACATGTTGATCAAGGCCGCAAGCTGGCCGATCTGGTGATTCGGCAAGCCCAGGCGCGCAGCCGCGCCGCACAGAAAGTCGAGAAGAAGAAGGGCTCCGGCGTCGCCGTGTTACCCGGCAAACTGACCGATTGTGAATCGACCGACTTGGCTAGAAACGAGTTGTTTCTGGTTGAAGGTGATTCGGCCGGCGGCTCAGCGAAGATGGGGCGTGATAAAGGCTTTCAGGCGATTCTGCCGCTGCGCGGCAAAGTCCTGAATACCTGGGAAACAGAGCGCGACCGGATCTTTGCGAACAACGAAGTGCATGACATAGCGGTGGCTATGGGGGTTGACGCGCACGGTGCCCATGACGAACCCGATCTGTCGAATTTGCGCTACGGCAAGATCTGTATTCTGTCGGACGCCGATGTCGATGGCTCCCATATTCAAGTGCTGCTGCTGACCTTGTTCTTCAAGCATTTTCCAATGCTGATTGCTCGCGGCAACATCTATATCGCGCGACCACCGTTGTACCGGATTGACGTTCCGGCCCAAGGCAAGCGGCCATTGCGCAAGCTCTATTGTCTTGATGAAGGCGAGCTCAAACATGCCGAGGACAAGCTACGCAAGGATGGCCTGAAGGAAGGCGTCTGGAGCATTTCGCGATTCAAGGGTCTGGGTGAGATGAACGCCGAGCAGCTTTGGGAAACCACCATGAATCCGGATACGCGCCGGCTCATGCCGGTCACTTATGGCGCGCTGGATCGCGCTGCGACGACCGCACGATTCACGATGTTGATGGGCAAAGGCGAAGCGGCCGCCCGACGCGCCTGGCTCGAGTTGCGCGGCAACGAGGCCGATGTCGATGTCTGATGTCTCATGAACGAACCTGATCTATTTTCGACGCCCGAGTCGAGCGACTCGGCCACCCTGGCGGACTACGCCGAGCGTGCTTATCTCGACTATGCCGTGTCGGTTGTCAAAGGCCGTGCCCTGCCGGATTTGTGTGATGGCCAGAAGCCCGTGCAACGGCGCATTTTGTACTCGATGAACGAGATGGGCCTGGGCCCGAGCGCCAAACCGGTCAAGTCGGCGCGCGTAGTCGGTGATGTACTGGGCAAATTTCATCCGCATGGTGACGTTGCGGCCTACGACGCGCTGGTTCGTATGGCGCAGAATTTCTCGCTACGCTATCCGCTGATCGACGGCCAGGGCAATTTCGGCTCACGCGATGGTGACGGCGCCGCCGCCATGCGTTACACCGAGGCGCGGCTGACGCCGTTTGCCCGAATCCTGATGGATGAAATTGATCAAGGCACGGTCGATTTCATCCCGAACTACGATGGCTCGGCCGAGGAGCCTCGGCAATTACCTGCGCGACTACCGGTCGTATTGCTGAACGGCGCGTCCGGTATCGCGGTTGGCCTGGCTACCGAAATTCCGCCGCATAACTTGCGCGAGTTGGCGGCGGCGACGGTGGCTCTGATCAAGAATCCGCAAGCCAGCCTCGTCGACATCATGCAAATTTTGCCCGGGCCAGACTTTCCGGGTGGCGGGCAAATTATTTCGTCCGCCGATGAATTGCGCGAGATATACGCCTCCGGTCGCGGCTCGATCAAGGTGCGTGCACGCCATGTCATTGAAGAGATGGCCCGTGCCCAATGGCAGTTGGTGGTGACCGAGTTGCCGCACGGGGTATCGGCACAAAAGGTGCTGGAGGAAATCGAGGAGATTTCGAACCCGAAAATCAAGCTCGGCAAGAAATCGCTGACACCGGAACAGTTGCTGCTCAAGCAGACATTGCTGGCGGTACTCGACACGGTGCGCGACGAAGCCGGCAAGGACGCCGCCGTTCGCCTGGTTTTCGAGCCCAAGACCTCGCGTATTGATCAACAGGAAATGCTCAACATCCTGCTGGCCAACACCAGTCTGGAGTCCAGCGTTTCCACCAACCTGGTGATGGTCGGCAGCGATGGCCGACCGAAACAGAAACGCCTGCTCGAGATTCTCAGCGAATGGATTGCCTTCCGTCTGCTGACCGTAACCCGACGCACCCAGCACCGGCTCGACAAGGTCAGCGATCGCATTCACATCCTCGAAGGTCGGCAGACCATCCTGCTGCATATCGACCGGGTGATCCGCATCATTCGCGAATCCGACGAGGCCAAGCCGGCATTGATCGCGGCCTTCAAGCTGAGCGATCGACAGGCTGAAGATATTCTGGAAATCCGGTTGCGGCAACTGGCTCGACTTGAAACCATCAAGATTGAACAGGAATTGGCGCAGCAACGAATCGAAAAGGGCGAGCTCGAAAGTCTGCTGGGTAATGCGCAGGCCATGCGTAAACAAGTCGTCAAGGAAGTCGAGGCCGACGCCAAGCTCTACGGCGATGCCCGCCGCACGCTGATTCAGGCAGCGCAGCGTTCAGTGATCGAGGTTCGGATCGTCGAAGAGCCGGTAACGGTAATCGTTTCCGAACGCGGCTGGGTACGGGCACGACAAGGCCAAGGTCACGACTGGAGTCAACTGGGCTTTAAAGCCGGTGACTCTTTTTATGGCGCCTTTGAGGTTCAGACAACAGATAACCTCTATGCCGTCGCCAGCAACGGCAAGGTGTACAGCGTACCGGTTTCTCAGTTGCCATCGGCGCGCGGCGACGGCAACCCGATCTCGAGTTTCATCGAGCTCGAAGCGGGCGCGCAGGTGGTGCATCCGTTCGCGGCCCCGTTGACGAGCGGCGTACTTTTTTCGACGCGCCAGGGGAACGGCTTCATTTGTCAGGCGGCCGATCTGGTCGGGCGAACCCGTCAGGGCAAAGCGTTGATGACGCTGGAGGCGGGCGACGAGCCCTTGCGCCCCGCCTTGTTCACGCCGGGAATGAATTCAGTACTGTGTGTCTCTGCCAATGGTCGTGCATTGAGCTTTGGCCTGGATGAAATGAAGGTTCTGAAAAACGGCGGGCGTGGCGTTATCTTGATGGGCCTGGACAAATCCGAGTCGCTCTTGCAGGTCATCGTCCATGGCCGCGAAGGCGTACTTATCAGTGGCATTGGTCGCGGTGGCAAGGCGATTGAGCGCAAATTCAGTGAACACCAACTGAGCGAGTATCTGGGCAGTCGCGCCCGTAAGGGCAAGTTGATCGAGCCGCGCATCAAGGACGCGCGTCTGGCGCAGCCGCGGGCATTGCCGGATTCCAAGGACGTGAAAAATCCATGAGTGAACCAGGGCGAGATTCGGTACTGTTTGAGTTGCAACCGGTCGTCGGTGGACGCTTCTTGGCAATAGCCGCGTTGAACCGGCCGGCTCGCTTGAATGCCTTGAATCTCGAGATGTGTCGTCTTTTGCTCGAGCAGTTTCACGCTTGGGCCAGCGATGAAAGTATCGTTGCCATTCTGTTGGTCGGTGCCGGCGCCAAGGGATTTTGCGCCGGCGGCGACGTTGCCGAAGTGGTGCGACAGATTCGTGCCGGAGGCGCTGGGCGCTTTGTGTATGGCGATCAGTTTTTCAGGACCGAATATCAACTGAACTTGCTCATGCATGAGTATCCGAAACCGATCATCGCCTTTGCGCACGGAGTCTGCATGGGCGGCGGCCTCGGGCTGTTTGCCGGTGCCAGCCATCGAATCGTCAGCGATCAGGCGAAACTCGCCATGCCCGAAATTCATATCGGACTGTTTCCGGATGTTGGTGGCGGCTACTTCCTGAACCAGATGCCTGGCAATGCGGGTCGCTTGCTGGCAACAACCGGCTTGGTCATCAACGAAGCCGATGCTTTATTTGGCGGACTGGCGGATTTTTTCTGGCCGATCGAAGAACGTACGAAATTGATTCAAGGTCTGGCGCAGCTCGAGTGGAGCGGTGAAGTGAGGCTTGATTCCGGTCGACTCTCGCATTGGTTGCTGATGGCCAGCCGGAAATATGCATCGGGCTTGCCGACATCGAACCTGCGGCAGTACTTCGACGCCATCCGCTTTATGACAGCGATTCCGAGCGCCGTCGGACTGCGTGATGCGTTGCTGGCGGCCGCGCGTGAGGATCCGTGGTTTCAAACACCGCTCGATAACCTCATGCACGGCTCGCCGACCAGCGCCGTGCTCATCCTGGAGTACCTGAGGCGCTGCAAGAAGCGGTCAATCCGGCAGGTGCTCGAACTCGATCTGACGGTTGCGAAGCATTGTCAGCGAAGTCATGATTTTCCAGAGGGCGTTCGTGCCTTGCTGATCGACAAGGATCGCAAGCCGCAGTGGTCGCCGGACCGTCTGGAGGCGGTCGAATCGATGGCAGTGTCGGCGTACTTTCAATGAGCGCGGATCGGCGCCCGGCGAGTCGCGACCACGGCCAGAATGACGGCTACGGCGACTACCCAGGTGAGTGTGTCAACCCGCTCGGCCAATAGCCAGATCGACAGAAACAACGTCAGAAAAAGCTGCGTCAGTTGCGCTTGTGAGGCCCGGGCGACGCCGCCGATGGCCATGCCGCCATACCAGAAGAAGAATCCGATCAATTGGCTGAACAGGGCTAGATAGAGGAGTGCTGCCCAGGAGACCCAGCCGGCTGTGCGCCATTGCTCGCCCGTCAACCACCAGGTCGGTAACAGTAAAAAAGGCGCCGAAAACACCAGCGTCCAGGCGATGGTTTGCCAGCCACCGAGGGTGCGTGCGAGTTTGCCGCCTTCGGCATAACCGAGGGCGCCCAAGAGAACGGCACCCATCATGGCGAGATCAGCGGTGGCGAAGCCAGACCCCTGGCTGCGCGACCAGGCAAAGGCGACGACGATCAGGGTTCCAACAGCCGAGGCCCACCAGAATGCCCGGCTGGGGCGCTCGCCGGCTCGCAACGCCGCGAACGCGGCGGTGATGATGGGCAGCAGACCGACCAGGACTGCACCATGGGAGGCAGTTGAGGTTTTCATGGCAATCGACGAGAGAATCGGGAAGCCGAGCACGACCCCGAGCGAGGTCAGCGCCAGCGAAGAATACTGGCTGGGAACGGGCCTCGGCGCGCGATAAACCCAGAGCATGAGTGCGGCGAATATCGCCGCGATCTCGACCCGAGCGAGCGCGATCCAGACTGGATCAAATTCGCGTACGGCCAGGCGGGTGACGGGCAAGGAGGCGGAGAAGATGACTACGCCCAGGAACGCAATCAACATGCCTTTGGTTGCGGGGCTGAAATTAATGTCAAGCATAGACGGCCGTCCAACCAGCGGTCAGGATCAACGATCCGCCCGCCAGCGCATTGAAAATTTTCATCCGGCGATTTTTGGCGAGCCAATGGCGCAACGCCGCACCAATCCAGCCCCAGAGCAGGACTCCGACGACACAACTGATGCCAAACGTCGCCACAAAAAGAAGTTGCCGCAACCAGTCCGGTGTAGCGATTCCCTGGTAGGCGCCTACCGTGGCAATGACCAGCATCCAGGCTTTCGGATTGGCAAGCTGCAGCACCGCGCTTTCGTGGATTTTCGGGGGTCTTGCGACGCGTCGATCACTCAGTCCGTGCGAGCGCATCAGTTGAATGCCAAGCCAGAGCAGGTAGCCTATGCCCAGCCAACGCAACAGCACCGCGACCAGCGCATGGGTTTGGATCAGTTCGGCCGCGCCCAGGCCGGCCGCCAACAGCATGGAGGAGAAGCCCAGAAACACTCCCAGCGCATGAGGGCCGGTGGCGCGCACACCAAAATTGGCGCCAGTGGCCAGTGCCACCATACAATTCGGACCCGGTGTGATGGAGCCGATCAAGGCAAACCAAGCAAACGCCAGAAAACCGCCAAGATTCAGATGCAAGTTCATTGATGGGCCAGAGTGTACCGCCTGGATATCGTGCGCGGAGCGCAAACCCTGCCCTTGAAGCCTGATAATGGCGCCCCAATCTGCCAAAGTTAATGGAGTTTGAATTTTCGTTATTTATGTCTCCAACCCCGTTATGTAACCCATCTCCCTCTGCCTACCGATCATTGTGACCACTATGAGCCCAACTGAACCCACGCCTAGCCAAAGTACGCCGGAACCATCCGCAACGCAGTCGAACACTCCCGAGTCAACCGGCCATCAAACCTTGGGTTTTCAGACCGAAGTCAAGCAACTGCTGCAGTTGATGATCCATTCGCTCTACAGCAATCCGGAGATTTTTCTGCGCGAGTTGATTTCGAACGCTTCGGACGCTTGCGACAAACTGCGCTTTGAAGCGATTGATCGACCTGAACTGTATGAGGCTGATGCCGAATTGAAAATCGGCATCGAGCTCGACAGCGCAGCACGCACCATCACCATCAGCGATAACGGCATCGGCATGTCGCGCCAGGAGGCGATTGACAATCTGGGCACGATCGCCCGCTCGGGCACCCGTGATTTCTTTGGCAAACTGTCTGGAGATAACGCCAAGGACTCGCAATTGATCGGGCAATTCGGCGTCGGTTTCTACTCGGCATTCATTGTCTCTGACCGAGTCACCGTGCGTTCCAGGCGGGCCGGCGCCAGCACTGACCAAGCCGTGCAGTGGGAGTCCGATGGCAGCGGTGAATTTTCGGTTGATACCGTCAGCAAGTTGCGTCGTGGCACCGAGGTGACCTTGCATCTGAAAGCCAGCAAGGCCGACGATGACGAACACAGTCTGGATGAAATGCTGTCGAGCTGGAAGCTCAAGCAGATCGTGCGCAAATACAGCGATCACATTTCTCTGCCGATCGTCATGGCCAAGGAAGAGTGGGACAAGGACAAGAATGAATATCGGCAACTGCCCGAGCAGGAGACGATCAATCAGGCCAGCGCGCTGTGGACACGCTCGAAATCCGAGATTACCGAGGAGCAGTATCAGGGTTTTTACAAGCACCTGACCAACGATGTTTCGGCGCCGTTGGCCTACACCCATAACCGGGTCGAGGGGCGCAGTGAATATACGCAGTTGCTCTACATTCCCGAGAAGGCGCCCTACGATCTGTGGGATCGCAAGAATCCGCGCGGTGTGAAGCTTTATGTTCGTCGGGTGTTCATCATGGACGACGCCGAACAGTTGTTGCCGGCGTATTTGCGCTTCGTTCGGGGCGTCATCGATTCGAGTGACCTGCCGTTGAATGTTTCGCGTGAAATCCTGCAAGAGTCGCGAGACGTCAAGGCGATTCGCGAGGGCAGTACCAAACGCATTCTGAGCATGATCGAGGATCTGGCCGAGAACCAAAAGGAGAAGTTTGCCGGCTTCTGGAAAGAGTTTGGCCAGGTATTGAAGGAGGGTATGGGCGAGGACTTCAGTAATCAGGAACGGCTATCAAAGCTGTTACGGTTTGCCTCGACCGAGACGGCGGCCGGCGAAGCGACGGTGTCTCTGGCTGACTACGTCGCACGAATGAAAGAAGGTCAGGACAAGATTTATTACGTGACCGGCGACACCGATTCGGCCGCACGGAACAGCCCGCATCTGGAAATCTTTCGCAGCAAATCGGTCGAAGTGCTGCTGCTGACCGACCGGGTCGACGAATGGATGTTGTCGTTTTTACAGGAGTTCGACGGCAAGTCGCTGGTGTCGGTGGCGCGTGGCGGCCTCGATCTGGGCAAACTCCAATCCGAGGAAGAAAAAAAGCAGACCGAGCAAGACAATGAAGAGTTCGGTGATCTGTTGAAAAGCATCAAGACTGCGCTCGGCGATCAGGTCAAGGAAGTCCGGCTGACCCATCGTTTGACCGATTCGCCGGCTTGTCTGGTTTCCGAGGAGGGCCAGATCAGCGGCCATCTTGAGCGCCTGCTCAAGCAAAGCGGCCAGAAAGCGCCGCCGCGTCAGACTATCCTCGAGGTCAATCCGAAGCATGCGCTGGTGCAGGGCATGCGTAAACCCGATGCCAAAATTGAGGACTGGTCCAAGCTGCTATTTGATCAGGCGTTGTTGGCCGAAGGCGGCCAGTTGCAGGACCCGGCGTCATTCGTTCGCCGGCTCAATGATATGTTGTTGTCATTGAGTCTGCGAGCGGCCTGATGTTGCAGGGCTTCGCGCCGGTTTATTCGGTCGAAGCCCGGTTATTGATCCTGGGCAGCTTTCCCGGAGTGGCCTCGTTGGCCAAGGCACAGTATTACGCGCATCCGCAAAACCAGTTCTGGTCAATTTTGGGCGCACTGATCGGTACCGAATTGCAGTCCTTGTCCTATGATGAACGACTGAGAAGCGTCAAGTCGGCCGGCATCGCGATCTGGGATGTGCTGCAAAACTGCCGTCGCTCGGGCAGTCTCG
>JANLTP010000229.1:0-17607 GCA_031363055.1 Burkholderiales bacterium
GAGAAGCCGGGCAACGCGCTGGGCGCGACATCAAGGAGCTTGCCGCGTTGCTCGACGAGTAACCTGGACTGCTCGGGCGGATGCAACAGATCGATCGGATCACGACCGAGCAACTCCTGCGCCGAATAACCGACCAAGCGACAGTAGGCGTCATTGACGATCGTGAAGTTGTAGTTTGAATCCTGAACCGAGATCGACATGGACGACTGATTGATCAACGACTGGAACAGATCGTTTCGACTGACAGACGTCGGCTGGCGCGCCGAATCATCATCGATCTCGTCAAGCGTTAACAAATACTGACGATTGTCGATGTCGTTGATGGCTGCGATGCGGATGTCAGCGTTGATTGAATTCAGCCCGCTGGATTTAACCTGGCAGCGCACCTGCGCCGACGACACTTCACCGGTGGTTAGCTGGTTACTTGTGAGCAACGCGGCGTACTTCGGCATTGGCTGAAAAATACCCAGGCTGTATTCGCCAATCAAATTGCTGGCCGGACTGCACACCCGGGTTTTGAACGCCAGATTAAGATCGAGAAAGCAGAAATCAGAATCCAGCAATGCAACCGGCGCCGGCACGACATCGAAAAAACTATGAAAGTCGGCGGGCGACATGGACGACCTGGACGACCTACTGGGAATATCGGACATCGCTGAGCGAATGGAGCCTCGGAAAGGAGCCTCGACGGCACATCTAGCTGGTCATCATAAAGTCACTCGAACAAGTAGTCTAACGGCAAATCTGGAATGTCGCCAAATCGGCAGAGGCCGCGCCGTGGGGCGTTTCCAGATACGCGGGCGGGATAAGAAGCGCCGTAAAATGATTGGAATGCAGAAATCCGATATTCAAGCGCTGATCGTTGAGGACTCTGAAGCGGACTTTGCGCTGCTGGCCGACACCTTGTCGCGCCAGATTGCGGGCGTGGTCAGCGAGCGGGTCGAATCCGACGCCCAACTGCGCGCGGCGTTGACCCGGCAGAGCTGGGATCTGATCATCTCCGACCACCACTTGCCTGGCTACTCGAGCACCGAGGCGCTCGCGACGCTGCGCGAATTTGATGCCTTTGTGCCGTTCCTGATTGTCTCCGGCACCATTGGCGAAGAGGCTGCTGTGCGGGCCATGCAGGCCGGTGCTGACGACTATCTGATCAAAGGTAGCCTGGCGCGTCTGGGCGCCGCCATCCAGCGTGCGCTCAGTGCGGCAGTCACTCGCCGCGAGCGTGACCAGGCACAGCTCGCACTGGCCGATTCGAAACAACAACTCGAAGCGCTGTCGGCGCACTTGCAAACGTCCATCGAGGCCTTGCGCAGCTCGATTGCGCGTGAGATTCACGATGACATCGGCAGCGCCCTGACGGCCCTGCGATTCGACCTTGACTGGCTTGCCCGCATGAACGATGTGACGATCACCGCGCGCGCCGCGCAAGCAACGCACATGCTGAATCAGGCGCAACTGGCTTGCCAGCGCATCATGCGTAACCTTCGCCCGCCGATTCTCGAGGCTGGCTTGGTACCGGCGCTGCTTTGGGTTTGCAGCCAGTTCAGGCAGCGCCATGATATTCAGCTTGAGTTGCGCTTTAACCGCGATCCGCTGGTGCTGCCGGACGAGGCAGCGCTCACCGTGTTTCGGTGTGTGCAGGAAGCGCTGACCAACATCGGCAAACACTCGGGCGCCAAAAAGGCGCTGATCGATATCGTGCAGGATGACGATGATTTTTCAGTCGAAATTTCCGATGATGGCGTCGGTCTCGACGCGACGGCTCTGAATAAGCCGGCCTCGTTCGGGCTGCGCGGGTTGCGCGAACGGGCGCGCTCCGTCAACGGCTGGCTTGATTTGCCGCCTACTCAAAAAGGATGCGTCTTGCTACTCACCTTGAGCACTCCGGCAGACCTGCGGTGATTCGCGTCATACTGGTTGATGACCACGCCATTATCCGCAGAGGTTTGCGCGAGGCACTGAGCCACGGCGGCCAGGTGACGGTGGTCGGCGAGGCCGAAGATTACGCAACGCTGCGCGCATTGCTACGCGATTGTCCGTTTGATGTCCTGCTGCTCGATGTCAATCTTCCGGGCCGCAACGGCATTGAGGTCATCCAGGCGCTGATCGTCGATAACCCGGCGCTCAAGACGGTGGTTCTGTCGCAGTATCCGGAAGATCAATACGGCATTCGCGCCATGAAAGCCGGCGCAATGGCCTACCTCAACAAGGCCGTTGCCCCGGAAGTCATCGTCCAGGCCGTCGTCACCGTTGCCAGCGGTCGCAAATATGTGACCGCCGAAATCGCCAATGCGCTGCTCGAAACCGTGACCGGACAAAAGGCCGGCAAAGCGCATGAAAATCTCTCCGAACGCGAGATGCAAACACTGTTGCGAATCGCCTCCGGGCAGAAGCTCGCCGATATTGCGCAGGCGCTCTTTCTGTCGCCCAAGACGGTCAGCGTCTATCGTGCTCGGGTGCTCGAGAAACTCGGTCTGCAGGGCAACGCCGACATCGCGACCTACGCGCTGCGGCATGGATTGATCCAATAGCGCAATCTGTTCGGCGATGTTTTAGTGTATTGTCATCATTGTCAAAAAAATCAAGGCAATATGAAATCAGGGCCGGCGTTTACCTACTGGGAACAGGATCGCGACTTTAATTTCACGCAAATTAATTCGCTGCAAGGATCGCTCGATCTGGGCGCTATTGGACATCACTGGTCGGTCGGCGCGCTGCCTCTGAGCTTAGAGGATTGGGAAGCCCACCGCGAGTTTCTCGCACGCCGTGATTCATTCACCGACTTTGTCTATGCACGCCGCGCCGGCCAGACCACGCCGCAATTCGTTCGCGTCAGCGGTACCCCGAGTTTTGAGCAGAACGGTAATTTCATGGGTTACCGAGGTTTTGCGACGGATGCGACCGCACTGGTCGAACAGAGCCGGACGGCCTGGCTTGCCGAGCAGTCGCTGCGCTCCTTCGATACCCCGATTCTCTGGATTGAAGAGGTTTTTGGCCCGACACTGTCGTGGCGGGTCATCTGGAGCAACGTCTCGGGTTGCGCCCTGTTTGGCCGAACCATCGAAGAATTGAGATCGGTACCCCCACACTGCCTGTTCGACCATCAGGGCGGTGGCCTGCAAGCGATCAGCCAGGTACTGAACGAACATCGCAGCGCCGAGATTTCGGCGGTTGCGCTCTCGAAATACGGCCAGCCGCGACGCTTGCGCTTTCGCGTCGATGCCAGCGCAGAAATGCGGCGGCTGTCGGCGCTGCCGCGGCGCGCCTTGTTGATTGCGACCGATGCGGCGCTCGAGCACCGGCAATCCGTCCTGGGCGTTAAAGACTTCGGTGCTGGGCCGTCAGTATCGTCCGGGCCGTCCGCATCGTCGGGTTCGTCAGTATCTTCCGTGTCGTCGGTGCCGTCGGCCGAACATCCCGAAAACGCTTATATCGCCGAACTCGAGTCGTTCAGTTTTGCGGTGTCACATGATCTGCGGGCGCCGCTGCGGCTGATCTCAGGTTTTGCGCAGATTCTTCAGGAGGACTATAGCCACGCGCTCGATAAGATCGGCATCGATCATGTACAAAGGATCTTGCTGGCCGCTTCGCGCATGGGCCAGATGTTCGACTCGCTGATGGATCTTTCGGGACTGTCCGCGCAACGCATGAATCGCGAGCCAATTGATCTGTCCGCACTGGCGGCCTCGATCGTCGACGATTTGCGGATCGCTGACCCGCAGCGTACGGTCCAGATCGATATTGAACCCGATTTACGCGTCTGGGGCGATAAGAACTTGCTGCGCATTGCACTGACCAATCTACTGTCAAACGCCTGGAAATACTCGGCGCGTAATCCCGAAGCGCACATCACCTTTGGCGTCGCGCAGAATATGAACGCAACGTCGTACTGCGTAGCCGATAACGGGGTGGGGTTCGACATGCGCTTTGTCGACCGGCTGTTCAATCCGTTTCAACGCCTGCACAGTGGTGGCGATTTTGCAGGCGCCGGCGTCGGACTGGCGACCACCAAGCGCGTTATCAATCGTCATGGAGGCAACGTCTGGGCCGAATCCAAAGTCGGCCAGGGCAGCCAATTTCACTTCACGCTGGGCGAACGCGCCGACCGTCGACAAGCACGTCAATAGACGCGCCTATTCACTCGTTTATTGACTCGTTTATCGACGCGTTGACCGGTGCATCAGCACGGCATTGCGAGAATTTACGAGCTGGTGTTTCCGAAACGCGATTCGGCATCAAGTACCAGGTCGTTGGCGGCTTCGTAAATACTCTTCTGATTCTGGGCAGCCAGTGCCGCAAGCTTTTCGATCGCCCGGCCGCCGCTCAGCTTGAATCGTTCCATCAGCAGGCCCTGCGCAATACTGCGCATTTGCAGATCATTTTGCGCACTGACCTGGCGCGCGCTGCGATCGCCCGCCGCTGCCGCTGTTTTTGCCTCACTGCGCGCACGCGCCACGGCCAACTCCAACTCCGGTACGATCTGCTTGACTTCCAGCGGCTTGACCAGATAACCGAGCGCACCGAGTTCAATGGCTTCCTTGACCGTGCTGGCTTGGCTGTGCGCCGAGAAAAACATGAATGGAATACCCAGTACATCCCTGAAGTAACCGGCGACATCCATACCGCTTTTGCCCTGCATGTACAGATCCAGCAACGCCAAGTCAGGCTTGGACTGTCGAGCCAGCAAAATGGCGTCGTCGCCGTTATCGCACGAGATCACTGAAAATCCGAAGTTGGTCAGTCCCTCGGATAGCGTAGCCAGAACCAGTCGATCGTCATCGCAGAGCAGTATTGAACCTTTGGAAGAGGACATGTTCACTCAATACTTTTTCGCGAATCGCCTGCAGGAAACATCGCGGTGCAACGGTCGTGCACGGCCCGCAAGCAAAATCCGTAACTCGTTATAAACAGCCCAGGGGAGCAATGTCATGATCACTAGTCCCTGTCGCCACCGTGTCAGCACTGTCAAGCGCGTCAGAGTGCATGCGCCCGGTCAGTCGTGCCGATTCAAATGCAATTGATAACTGCGCAGATCCAAACGCCTACATTTAATGCGATCTGACCGTTGCGAGAACGAAGGTGTCGAAAAAAAGACGACGACTGAAACCATCTGCAACACAATGCAGGCGGTTATTCGAAAGAATGTCGCATGCACTCGCGAATTGCAAAAAATCTAATATCTTTACACTGGAAGTCTATGCCTGATTCCTGGAAAACCATAAATCCATCGCCAGCCCAAAGGCGATCACCAATCCAACCCAGTTGTTGCCGAGGAACGCCGCGAGACACCCGTCTCGATCTCGATCTCTAATCAAACGATAGTGATAAGCCATCAGTCCGGCCGCTGCGGCCAGCCCGAAGTACATGAACGGGCCGAGCGCTTGCAGATGCGCTATCAGAGTCATCAAGCTTAGCATGCAGACGTAACACAGCATAACCGCCAGCACGTCAAATCGGCCAAATGTGATCGCGGAACTTTTGATGCCAATGCGCAGATCGTCGTCGCGATCGACCATCGCATATTCCGTATCGTAGGCAATTGCCCAGAAAATGTTCGCCAGCAACTGCAGCCAGGCAATCACCGGTACCGAGTTCTGAATGGCTGCATAGGCCATCGGAATGCCGAATCCGAATGCGATGCCCAGATAGGCCTGCGGCAGGGACAGAAAGCGCTTCGTGAATGGATAACTGACCGCGAGGAAAACCGCAAACAGGGCCAAAACCCAAGTCAGCCGATTCAAGGGAATCAACAGCAACATTGCCAGCAGTGCCAGTACTGCGAACACTGCGAGCGCTTCAGCAGGCCGGATCAGACCTGCCGTCAGTGGCCGCAAGGCAGTCCGTTTCACATGGCGATCAAAGTCCCGATCAGCCCAGTCGTTGATGGCACAGCCAGCCGCACGCATGAGTACCGTCCCCGTGACAAACGCGAACAACACATAGACGTCGGGTCGGCCCTCAGAAGCCATCAAAACGGCCCACAACGTCGGCCAGAGCAACAGTTGAATACCGATCGGCCGATCCATGCGTACCAGGCGCCAATAGAGCGGCAAGCGCTGCAGGATCCCAGTAGGCTGTTTCATCGATCGGTGGCAATCAGGACGGGGGTGGAGTTAAGCAAAAAAAGCCCGCCGATTGGCGGGCCTTTGAACGTTCGCGTATCTGCGCGATTCTATTTTTGTCTCCGTCGTTCTCCGCCTTGTTACTTCTTGGCAGTAGCCTTATCGTCCACTTTGGCTGCGTCAGCTTTGACAGCATCCGGCTTCGCATCCACTTTGGCTGCGTCTTTCTTGGCATCGACTTTCTTGGCGTCCGCTTTCGGAGCCTCTTTTTTCGCGTCGGCCTTGGCATCGGCCTTGGCGTCGGCCTTGGCATCGGCTTTGGGCGTATCTTTCTTCATATCCGCCTTGGCATCCGCTTTCGGTGCGTCTTTCTTGACTTCGGCTTTCGGCGCATCTTTCTTGGCGTCGGCCTTGTCTTGCGCCTTCGGTGCATCTTTCTTGGCATCGGCCTTGGCCTCGGCTTTGGGTGCGCCGCCCTTGCCTACGCTCAGACCGGCAGCGCCCATGGCAGCGATGTTTTTCTCGCCAATGCCCTTGACGCGCTCCTCGAGGTCTTTCATGTCCTTGAACGAGCCCTTCTTGCGCTCGTCGAGAATCTTGGCAGCGATGGCCGGACCGATGCCCTTGATCGATTCCAATTCAGCTTGCGAAGCCGTATTGGCGTCCACCGCCGCGAAGGCGAGGCCCATGGATGTGATAAAGGCAGCAACTGCCAGCAACAATTTTTTCATTCAGTAGTCTCCTGTGAGGGGAAATTCCGGATATCCGGACGTTTGTTAAAACGGTAGCCCAGAGTTTGGGTTGACAAGGCAATTCGGGGAAACCCGCGCATTCTAATGAATTTGAGTTTATTGATGAGACTTAAGTTTCTGGTTACGCCTCGAGTCTATTGCCAGGTCTCTTGCGCACTGAGCCAATCGACGTAACGGGCCACACCCTGTTGAACGGTTGCAAACTCATGGTGACAACCGGCCGCTCTTAGTTGGCTCAAATCCGATTGCGTAAAACTCTGATATTTACCCTTCAGTGCTTCCGGAAAATCGACATAGCGGATTTCACCGTTTGACACCAACTCGGACAACGGCAGCACCGGATTGCCAGACTTTTGCCGCAATTGATTGACCACCGTTTGCGCGATGTCGTTGAACGGTTGCGCGCGTCCCGTGCCACAGTTGAACACGCCGCTGGTTTGCGGATGATCCCAGAAGTGCAGATTGACCGCCACCACGTCCTCTACCGAGACAAAGTCACGCGATTGCATACCGGCGCCCCAACCATCCCAGCCGTCGAACAGTTTGACAAACCCCTGCGTACGGTACTGATTGACATGGTGGAACGCCACCGACGCCATATTCGCTTTGTGCGCTTCATTGCGCCCGTAAACATTGAAGTAGCGCAATCCGACCACCTGACTGGTCAGCCCGGCCAGACGAGTACGCAGCACCTGATCGAACAATAATTTCGAGTAGCCGTAAACATTCAACGGCTGCTCGAATCGGGCCTCCTCAACAAACTGCTTTGATGCACCATAGACCGCAGCCGACGACGCATAGAGAAACGGAATGCGTCGGGATTGTGCAAACTCGAACAGGCGCAAGGTGAATCTGAAATTATTGTCCATCATGTAGCGGCCGTCGGTCTCCATGGTGTTGGAGCAGGCGCCTTGATGAAAGATCGCCCGAATCGCCGGCATTGCATCGAGCGACCCCTGCAAATCCGAAACGTCCCAATAGTTGGCGATCTGACAGTCCACCAGGTTACGGAATTTATCGCCCTGGGTCAGATCATCAACCGCGATGATGTCGCGCTCACCACGGGCGTTCAGGCCGCGTACGAGATTGCTGCCTATGAATCCGGCGGCGCCAGTGACCAGTAACATGCGCTACTCCCGATCTTTCAAGGTATCGAACAATTCGGCCGGCGTGACGGCAGCGGTACCGAGCTTGCCGACCACGATACCGCCGGCACGATTAGCCAGGCTGACGGCCGCATTGACCGACTCACCGGCGCCCAGTGCACAGGCCAGTACGGCCACCACGGTGTCACCGGCACCCGAGACGTCATAGACCTCGCGCGCCTGCGCCGGCACATGAAAGGTTGGCTCATCCGAAAAAAGGCTCATACCGTCCTCCGAGCGGGTCAACAGCAAATATCGAACATCGAGCGAGCGCCGCAAAGTCTGGGCGCGCCGCTCAAGGTCGGCCTCGTCTTTCCAGGATCCCACCACTTCGCGCAATTCGGCTCGGTTGGGCGTCAGCACTGTGACGCCACGATAGCGCTCGTAGTCATCGCCTTTCGGGTCGGCAATGACGGTCTTGCCGGCCTCGCGCGCCAGCGCAATGAGCTGCTCGACCTGCGCCAGACCGCCCTTGCCGTAGTCAGACAGAATGACGATGTCGTGGTTGTGCAGTTGGCTGCCAAACAATTCGAGTTTTTGCGCCAGCACGTAGGACTCGGGAGGCTGCTCAAAATCGACCCTCAGCAATTGTTGTTGTCGACCAATAATGCGTAACTTGATCGTGGTCGGCACGGTTGGATCGCGCGTCAGGTGGGTCTGAATGCCGAGCGCTTCGGACATTTCCTGCACCCGTTTGCCGGGCTCGTCATCGCCGATCACCGCGACCAGGGTGGTACGTGCGCCCAACTCCGCCAGGTTGCGCGCAACGTTGGCTGCACCGCCGAGTCGCTCGTCGGTACGCTTGACTCGGACCACCGGAACCGGTGCCTCGGGTGAAATGCGCTGAACGTCGCCAAACCAATAGCGATCGAGCATCACATCGCCGACGGTCAACACACGCACCTGCGAAAAATTGATCGCCTTCAAACCTCGAGCTCCTCACTGCGCTTGGGCGGATAAGTATCCCATCGATTGCAGCCCGCACACTGCCAATAAAACTGCCGGGCCTTGAATCCGCAATGGCCGCAGACATAGCGCGACAAACGGCGGGCCTGCGCCTGAATCATTTTCTGGATCAGATCCATGTCTCCATGTAACTCATTGGGCGTCGACTGCGCGCGAATCGCCAGCAGTTTCTCCAGACCCAGCAGTGACGGCGTCTTGCGAAGCTGTTGCTCGGCCCAGCGCTGCGCTGATTCGGCGCCATCAGCGACCGCTTTCACCTCTGCCAGCGCCGCGAAAATATCCGACGACGGATGTTTGATCAACAACGTTTCGGCTTGTTCGATACCGGCAGCGGCCCGATCGGTCGCGCGGTGCGCGGCCAACCAATCGACAATCACCAGCGCCAGATGAGCAGGGCTGTACTGCAACAAATTTTCCCAAGCCCGGATCGCACTTTCATAGTTGCTCTCCTGAAACGCAATCTGGCCCAGCAGCAAGTGCGCGCGCGCGTGCTGGGGATCGTCGCGTAAGGCGGTATCGACTTGATTGCGCGCGTCGCCCGACGCGCCGACTTCCTTGCTGGCCAGTCGCAGTTGCGCCAGCTCGCAATGAAAATGCGCAATCTCGCGTCGATGGTTTTCCCGGAAGTCGCGCTCGAGTCGTTCGGCCAACTCGATCGCGACGCTCCAGTCACGCACCATCTGGGCAATTTCGAGGCGATGATGAAGCGCGGCCGGCCCGTACTGCGAACCCTCGAGTCGATTAAAAACGTCTTCGGCGCGATCGAGCAAGCCTGCCTTCAGAAAGTCCTGCCCAAGCTCGAACAGCGCATGATCGCGTTGTTCGGCCGGCAGATTCTTGCGCTCGACCAGATTCTGGTGAACTCGTATGGCGCGATCGGTTTCGCCGCGACGACGAAACAGATTGCCCAGCGCGAAGTGCGTTTCAATGGCATCCGGCTCGATGCGAACGACATCCACGAAGGCATCAACGGCCTTGTCAGATTGCTCGTTGAGCAGGAAATTCAGACCTTTCGAATAGGCGTCCGGCAAGCGGCCCTTGTCGCGCAGGACCGCCCGTTGTTCAAAACGCGACGCCAACCATCCCAAAATGAAAAACAGGGGAATTGCCAGCAGCCACCAAATTTCGATTTCGATCAAGACAGACTTTGGCGCATAGTGCGGTGATTCACTCCAAACGTCGACCTAGTGGATTGCCAACTATATCCCCAGCCGCGCGGCCGTCGGCGACGTCACGTCAATGGCCGGTGGCGCATCGACCAAAGGCGGTAACACGGCAGGTTGCGCCTTGTTGGCAACGGTCAGTTGCTTGCGCAGGCGACTGATTTCACGACGTTGCCGAAACAGGGTCGGTACCACCGCGATCAGACCAAGCACGGTACCGGCCGCAAAAAACACCAGCAGGAAGATGACCATCGGCGCGCGCCATTCAAAATTGCTGGCGCCGAAAAAACGTAGGGTTGCAATGTCTTGATTCGTCAAAGCAAAGCCCAGAGCCACCAGAAACAGGAATGCCCGAAAAATCCATGAAACTAAACGCATCTGAAGTCCTGTCAGGCCGCTAGCTGGCCAAAGGTAGCGCTGCAGCAGTCCTGCACTGCAGCGTCCTGGGCATGTGCGCTGGGCATGCGCGTCCTGAGCATTCGCGTCCTAAGCATGCTTTACCGGCAGATCGACCCGCTCGCGCAACTCCTTGCCTGGCTTGAAGTGCGGAACGCGCTTGGGCGGAACCTGCACGCGCTCGCCTGACTTCGGATTACGACCGACGCGCGGCGGTCGATGCGACAAGGCGAAACTACCGAACCCTCGAATCTCGATTCGGTTGCCTTCGGCCAAGGTTTTCGACATCGCATCGAGAATGGTCTTGACGGCAAACTCGGCGTCCTTCACTACCAATTGCGGATAACGCTCGGCAAGCCGAGCAATCAGTTCCGACTTGGTCATGGTCAACGCATCATCGAGAGGTTCGTCGTAGTCCATAGTCTTCTCGTTTTTATCGTTCAACGGGACGAGCAATCAATCGCTCACGGGTTGTTCTGGCTATCCAGCTTGGCCCGCAACAAGGCGCCGAGATTGGTGGTTCCCGTCGCCGCTGACGATTCAGCCTGCATGCGCTGCAAGGTCTCGGCCGTCTCGACATTGTCCTTGGCCTTGATCGACAGATTGATCGAACGATTCTTGCGATCAACGTTGATGATCATGGCTTCGACTTCGTCGCCTTCCTTCAGGTGATTGCGGGCATCTTCAACCCGGTCACGCGAGATCTCGGAGGCTCGCAGGTACGCTTCCAGGTCACCGCCGATATCAACCACGGCGCCTTTCGGATCGACCGTGCGCACGATGCCTTTGACAACGGCACCTTTTTCATGGGTCGCAGCGTAACTGTTGAACGGATCACCTTCCATCTGTTTGATACCCAGCGAAATGCGTTCACGCTCGGTGTCAATGGCCAACACCACGGCATTGACTTCATCGCCCTTCTTGAAGTTGCGAACGGCTTCTTCGCCGGTCTGATTCCAGGACAGATCGGACAGATGCACCAAGCCGTCGATGCCGCCTGGTAGACCAATGAAGACACCGAAGTCGGTGATCGATTTGATCTGACCGCTGACCTTGTCGCCCTTGCGATGGTTATCGGAGAACTCTTCCCAGGGATTGGCACGGCACTGTTTCATGCCCAGAGAAATACGGCGACGCTCTTCGTCGATCTCGAGCACCATGACTTCGGTTTCGTCACCGAGCGCGACGATCTTGCCCGGATTGACGTTCTTGTTGGTCCAGTCCATTTCGGACACGTGCACCAGGCCTTCAATGCCGGGTTCGATTTCAACAAACGAGCCGTAATCGGTGATGTTCGTGACTTTGCCGAACAGGCGGGTGCCAGTCGGGTAGCGACGCGCAATACCGACCCACGGGTCGTCGCCAAGTTGCTTGACGCCGAGCGAGACGCGATTTTTTTCCTGATCGAACTTCAGCACCTTGGCCGTGACTTCCTGACCGACACTGAGCACCTCGGACGGGTGACGTACGCGACGCCAGGCCATGTCGGTGATGTGCAGCAGACCGTCGATACCGCCCAGGTCGATGAAGGCGCCGTAGTCGGTGATGTTCTTGACCACGCCCTTGACGATCGAGCCTTCCGACAGCGTCTCGAGCAGCTTTGCACGCTCTTCGCCTTGCGACAACTCGATGACGGCGCGGCGCGAGAGCACCACGTTATTACGCTTGCGGTCAAGCTTGATGACCTTGAAGTCCATCGTCTTGCCCTCGAAGGGCGACGTGTCTTTGACGGGACGCAAGTCGATCAGTGAACCTGGCAGAAACGCGCGGATACCGGTGGTCATGACGGTCAGGCCGCCTTTGACCTTGCCGGTGATCGTGCCGGACACCAGCTCGCCGGACTCGAGCGCTTTTTCAAGGCTGATCCAGGCCGCCAGACGCTTGGCGCGGTCACGCGACAAGCGGGTTTCGCCGTAGCCATTCTCGATCGAATCGATGGCCACCGATACGTAGTCGCCCTCTTTGACATCGAGCTCGCCACGGTCGTTATGGAATTCGGTAATGTCAATATAGCTTTCAGATTTCAAGCCGGCATTGACGACCACAAAGTTGTGATCAATTTTAATAACTTCGGCGGTTATCACTTCGCCAGAGCGCATCACCTGTTTAGTCAGGGATTCTTCAAACATGAGAGCAAAGCTCTCGATGGGTTCGGCCGAAGCCAGTTGGGTGGTAGACAAGTTTGTTTTCCGATCATCACGCCGGCGACTCGTCATGACGAAGCCATCCCAGCGGAGTTGCAAAATGAAGTCGACTGAACATTAAACCCGGTCATTAGAGCCGGTCATTAACGCCGGTTATTAAAGCCGATCGACTTCGCCATGGGTTGCGGAGTTTTCCGCAACCATCGCCCGGTACCGAACCAACACTGCGCTCACCGTTTCGTCGATGGAAAGCAGGGTCGAATCGAGTACATAAGCGCCTGCAGCCGACACCAGAGGGGCCGTCGCACGCTGAGAATCGCGTGCGTCACGCTCCTCCAGATCTGCCAGAAGGTCTGCGAGACTAGCAGAAATTCCCTTGTCGATCAACTGCTTATGCCGTCTTCGGGCGCGCGATGCAGCGCTCGCCGTCAGAAACACCTTGAACGTCGCATCGGCAAACACAACGGTGCCCATATCGCGACCATCGGCAACCAGACCGGGCGGCAACCGAAACGAGCGCTGCAGCTCGAGCAATTGCGCGCGCAGCCTGGGCAGAACCGCAATTCTCGAGGCCATATTACCGACCGCTTCGGCGCGAATGGCGTCGGTGACATCCTCGAAGTGTTCCCCGACCGGTAAAAACACGCGATTTTCGATGAATTTGGGGGTTAACTCACTGGCCAAATGAACCAGCGCCGGTTCATCAACCGGGTCAGCGCCGGCGCGCACGGCCTGCAGCCCGACCAATCGATACAATGCACCCGAATCGAGATAACGCCATCCGAGGGCTCGAGCGACATTTTGGGCGACCGTACCCTTGCCCGACGCGGTTGGCCCGTCAATGGTGATAACGGGTGCGGGCGTTGACACCTCGGTCATTTGAATTAGCTTTGCTCTTCAATCGCCAAGCCCACGGCGCTCGCCAGATCGACAAAACCCGGGAAGGAGGTGGCGACGTTCAGGGTATCGTGAATTTTGAGCGCGTTGGCGCTGCGGCTGGCCGCCATGGCAAACGCCATGGCAATTCGATGATCTCCTGCGGATTGCACTTCGCCACCCCGAAATACGGTTGCGTCGCCACCCTTGCCGTCGATAATCATGCCGTCAGGCGTGGCAGTGGCAACAATTCCGAGTGCCTTTAATCCGTCGGCCATGACGGCGATGCGATCGGACTCCTTGACCCTGAGCTCCTCGGCACCGCTGACGACGGTTCGACCTTCGGCACAGGCCGCCGCCACAAAAAGCGCCGGGAATTCGTCGATCGCCAAAGGCACCAGTTCGCGCGGAACTTCGATGCCGCGCAGCGCGGCCGAGCGCACGCGCAGGTCGCCAACCGGTTCGCCGCCGACTTCACGCTGATTTTCAACCACGATATTCGCGCCCATCAGTTTCAGGATCGCCAGCACGCCAGTGCGAGTCGGATTCAATCCAACGTGTTCAACGGTCAGATCGGAGCCGGCGGCGATGCTGGCACCGACCAAAAAAAATGCAGCCGACGAAATGTCGGCCGGAACATCGATCCGGGTGGCCCGCAAGCGTTGCCCGCCGAGCATTCGGGTAGTGGCTCCGTCGACCGTGATCGATACGCCAAATCCCCTGAGCATTCGTTCGGTGTGATCGCGAGTGGGCGCAGGCTCGGTTACCGCGGTCACGCCTTCGGCATACAAACCGGCAAGAATGACTGCGGATTTCACCTGCGCGCTGGCCATCGGCATGGCGTAGCTGATTGCCTGGAGGTGCGAAGCAGCCGTTATCAGGATCGGTGGCATGCCATCGCGGGTATGAATTCGGGCGCCCATCTGGGTCAGCGGCGTCGCGACCCGTTTCATGGGTCGACGCGACAGGCTGTCGTCGCCGACCAGTTGCGAGCCGAACTTCTGCCCCGCCAACAGGCCCATCAGCAAGCGCATGGCCGTGCCTGCATTGCCGCAGTCAAGCGGGCTGGCAACCCCTCGCAGGCCTTCGCGGCCAACGCCGTGCACAATGACCCGACCATTGCTCGGGCCATCAATCTGCACGCCCAGCGCTCTGAAGACGTTCATCGTGGACAGCGCGTCGGCGCCCTCGAGAAATCCACTGACCTCGGTGACGCCGTCGGCAATGGCACCAAGCATGATCGAGCGGTGCGAAATCGATTTGTCGCCCGGCACCCGAATTCGACCGGTCAGTCGACCGCCCGGTCTCACATAAAAGCTGCGTTGCATGAATTTGTTCCTGTGCCGGTAGCGAAGATCGAGGCAATCTGTTCGTCAGATGCGGAAATATCTGCTCGTGACAAATGGATTTTATTCTGCCGATCTGCCCGGTTCGGGCGGTACGGACCGCTTTTTTGAGTTTTCGCCACGAATAGGCCCTGAATTGAGATCTACTCCCGCCCAATCGGGCTTCGATGCGACGAACACGAACGATCAAAGATATTTTCCGAAATGGATTCTGGAACCGCGCGCCCTGCGTTTGCTCGAGTCGCTGCCCGCTGAAATCCGGCTGAACGCGCTGCGGCGCTCGTTTCCGCACATTCTCAATCTGATCGCCATGAACTGGCGCTGCCCGGTTCAAATGCAACGTACCGTGCAATCGCTGTTGATCGATGCGCGCGGCAACCGCGAAGGCTTTCCGATCGGTGTGCAGCAAGAAATTACCGATCTTGCTGACTACTATTTCACGGTCATTCGGCCGCAGCTGTCGACTTGATGGGCCCTGTCGGCTTGATGAACCCTGTCCGTTTGATGAACGTTCGGTTCAGGCCTCCATGGCCTTGCGCCAACGACTGGCAACGCCGAACAGCGATTCAAGTCCGGCACGATCCGATTGCTCCAGAGCCTCAAGAATAGTCTGTAACTCGATCTGAAACTCGGCGGCCGCACGCAGCACCTCGACACGATTGTCGATCAAAATTTCCGCCCATAGCGCCGGCGACGAAGCAGCGATTCGGGTCGTGTCGCGCAGTCCGGCCCCGGCCGACCGCTGTGCTGCTTGACCTTGGTCACTACGCGCGATGGCCGCAACAAGGGCGAATGCCAACGCATGCGGCCAATGCGAAACCGTCGCGAACAGCCGGTCATGCTCCGCGATCCCGATATGCGTCACCCGCGCACCCAACCCGCTCCAGGTCGCGCTGACTTGCTCGAGTACCGCCAAATCGGTGCTCGGTTGCGGACACAGAAATACCCGCGCATTCACAAACAGGTTCGAGTTCGCGGCCGAAGGTCCGGATCGCTCCGATCCGGCAATCGGATGCGCCGGCACGAACCTTGAAAACGCATCACCCAAGCAATTTTGGGCGGCCGCAATGACGGTGCCCTTGGTACTGGCGCAATCGGTGATGACGGTGCCCGGTCCGAGCACCGGCGCAATTTGCCGGAAGATGTCCGGCATCTGCAGGACCGGCGCCGCCAGCACAAGCAGATCAACACGGGCGGCCAGATCGGCAAGATCGCTGGATACTCCGTCGATCAGGCCGAGTTCACGCGCTTGCAGCGCCGAAGCGTCGGGAGCATAGCCGATCACCGAACCCGCCAAGCCGCATCGCCTGAGCCCCGCCGCCATCGAACCACCGATCAAGCCAACCCCCACCACACCGACGCGCGGCCAGAAAACGGTGATCAAGTCATACTTTCAGGATACCGGCCAGCACTGTCAGAAAGCGCTCATTTTCATGCGCCAGTCCGACCGATACCCGCAACCATTGCGGCAGGCCATAGTTGACCACCGGTCGCACGATAACGCCGGCCCGAAGCAACTGATTGAATACGGTCATACCGTCACCGACCTTGACGAGGACAAAGTTGCCGAACGACGGTACGAACTCCAGCCCCATCCGCTCGAATGAGGATTGCAATTGCGCCAATCCATCACGGTTGACTTCGTAGCTTTTTTGCAGGAACGCGTCATCGGCGAGCGCTGCGATCGCCGCTGCTTGCGCCAACGTGTTGACGTTAAACGGATGGCGCAGCCGGTTCATGAGATCGGTGGTGTTTGCGCTGGCCAGCGCAAAGCCAATGCGCAAACCGGCCAAACCATAGACCTTCGACATGGTGCGCGAAATAATCAGGTTCGGAAATTTCTTGAGCCATTGCACTGAATCAAAGCGAAGCTCGATCGGCAAATACTCGTTGTAAGCTTCGTCGAGCACTACCGCAACATGCGACGGTACTCGCTCCAGGAACGCCTCGACATCGGCCGCAGGCAAGAAGGTGCCCGTTGGATTATTCGGGTTTGCAATAAACACCAAACGAGTATCAGCCTGGACCGCATTGGCCATCGCAATCAGGTCATGACCGTAGTGCTTCGCAGGTACGACGATCGACTTCGCGCCAATGGCCTGCGTAGCCAACGCGTATACCGCAAACGAATGTTCGGCATACACAATCGACTGGCCTGCTGCCACGAACGCGCGTGCCGCCAGCTCGAGAACATCGTTCGAGCCGTTGCCCAGCGTGATCCAGTCCTGCGCCACCTTGAATTTAGCGGCGATCGCAGCCTTCAGTTCGAAACCGTTCGAATCGGGATAACGACCGAGATCGGCAATGTTTACCGCCACGGCCTTTTGCGCGGACACAGGCATACCCAGCGGATTTTCGTTCGAGGCCAGCTTGACGATCGTTTTCTCATCAAGCCCGAGTTCGCGCGCGAGCTCGGAGATCGGTTTGCCGGCCTGATAAGGCGCAATTCCTTGAACGTATGAGGGAGCCGACAGTGACATGAATTTCCTTAAGTGCTAAGCGGCGCGCGGATAGGAGCCGATTACCCGATAGAACGCCGCGTTGTCGCGCAGCTCCGTCAGCGCCGAAGCAACCGCAGCATCGGCTTGATGACCCAAAACGTCGATGTAGAAATAATATTCCCAATTGCCCTGACGCGCCGGTCGCGATTCGAAGCGCTTCATCGAGACACCATGTCGGGCCAACGGTTCGATGAGGGCGTGCACAGCACCAGCGCGATCGGGTACCGAAAGGATCAGCGAGGTCTGATCGGCGCCG
>JANLTP010000011.1:0-46562 GCA_031363055.1 Burkholderiales bacterium
GTGCCGCCCGAGGCGCAGTTATCGTAATGATCGAGCAGCACCACTGGACCCGAACCTGGCATATCGCTGCCAGACAGCGCCAGCGCGCGTTGCATCGATTGCGTGAGCGGCTCGATCTCGTAGACAAAGTGCCGTCGCTGCGTCCAGGCGGCATTGAGCAACTCGTCGCACCAGCGGCGCGCTGCTGCGGGATCATTGTTGGTGACGACCACTGCCGACAAACCCGCATTCAGGATATCGGCATGCGGGAAGCCGACAAACACCGAAGCCGCTAGCGCGCCCTGCTGTTCCATCTCGCGGCAGCGGGCCTGTAGCTCGCGGTTCGGTGAATCGTCGCTGCCCTGACGCATGACATGCGGCAACATCGGCCGGTTACCCCAGGCCATGGTCGGCAGTGCATGGCCCTGCAGCTTCGCCATGATCGGGCGCCCGGCGCGTAAGCCGGTGCTGTGCATATCGACATGCGGATAGGTCTGATAACCGGCAATCGCCGTCGCGTTGCCGACCATCGCGGGATAAAGGTTGGTGTGCATGTCCAGCGCGACACCGATCGGCAATTCGGGCGCGATGCTGCGCAAACGCCGCAGCAATTCGCCCTCGCCGTCGTCATAGGTTTGCGTGACCATGGCGCCATGCAGATCGAGCAATAGCGCGTCGCAGCCGCGCCGAACCGAATCGCAGATCCGACCGGCCATATATTCGAATGCTGCGTCGTCGACTCGCGAACTCGGTGCCGCATTTCCAGCCACCGCGAAATCGATCTCAGCGTTGGCCTGCTGCGCCAATTCGATGAAGGCCGCCGCCGCTGCACCAGTGCCAGCCAGCGCTTCTACGGCCGATGCGCCGACCAGTGGCTCGCTGCGGCCACCGGCAAACCGCTCCAGAGGGGTTGGTACAGGCGAGAAGGTGTTGGTCTCATGCTTCATCTGCCCGATCACAATTTTCACTTCGACGCTCCTGCTGCCTTTTGAATTCGATCAGCCCCAGACTTCCTGGGCGCACTCGATGACCAATCGCAATTTGTTGCGCTGTGCCTCAACCGCAATATTGTTGCCATGAACGGTACTGGAAAATCCGCATTGCGGCGACAGAGCCAATTGATCGAGCGGCGCGTATTTTGCGGCCTCGTCAATACGGCGCTTCAGCGCATCCTTGTCTTCCATCGCACCGAACTTGGTCGTGACCAGACCGAGCACGGCAATTTTGCCTTTGGCGAGATAGCGCAGCGGTCGAAAGTCACCACTGCGATCGTCGTCATACTCCAGAAAATAAGCATCGATATTCATTTCGCTGAGCAAGGCTTCGGCGACCGGCTCATAGTTTCCCGAGGCCGCATGGGTACTCTTGAAATTGCCACGACACAGATGCATGGCAAGCGTCATGCCGGCCGGCTTTCGCGCTACCACCTTGTTGATGAAGGCGGCGTAGCGATGCGGCAACTCATTGGGATCATCGCCGCGCGCCCGTGCCGCTTCGCGCATCCGGTCATCACACAAGTAAGCCAGATTGGTGTCGTCCATTTGCACGTAGGTACAACCGGCGGCAGCCAGTGAGCGCAGCTCGTCGCCGTAGGCCAGTGCCACGTCGTCATAGAACGCCGGATCAAGCTCGGGATAATGCTGTTTGCTGATACCGGCGCGGCCGCCACGAAAGTGCAGCATGGTCGGCGATGGGATCGTGACCTTCGGCGTGCAACCCGGCGCGACCTTGCTCTTCAAAAACTGGAAATCGGCCAGTTGGATGTCCTTGGTGTGTCGGACCTTGTCGACGACCCTGATGGCCGGCGGCGCGAGTTCCTCAGTACCGTCGGCCTTGCGGATCGTGACCGGAATATCGGTCTTGACGCCACCGAGTTGTTCGAGAAAATCGAGATGAAAATAGGTCCGGCGAAACTCGCCATCGGTGATGCTCTTCAGGCCGACATCCTGCTGAAATTGCACGATCTCGGTAATTGCCCGATCCTCAACGACGCGCAATTGCGCGGCCGTGATTTCGTCGTGCGCGCGGGCATCACGGGCCTTGAGCAGGTACTCCGGGCGCAGGAAACTGCCGACGTGATCAAAGCGGGCCGGCAGCAATGCGCCGGGTATGGTGCGCAAATTAGGTGAGGCGGACATCGCAGCTCCGGAAAGGTTAAAGCGAATTATTACTTGTTCAGCTCGATGCCGGTAACCACCACCTCGGCACCGTCCTGACCAATGGTGAACTTGATGACGTCGCCGACTTTGAGCGGTGTCAGCAACTCCGGCTTCAGTACCCGCAGGGACTTGTGGCCCATGACCGCAGCGATGGTGATCTTGCTCTCGACCGTATCAATTCTGACGACCTTGCCGTTATGCGACTCGGCAGCGATTGCGAATGAGGCCCAGGCAAACCAAAACGCGGCGACCACTTTCATCAGTCGAGAATTCATCATGTCGATCAGCTCCAGATATTCAATTCCAAGCGTCCACTGCAATCGCTCAAATCTAACCCGGTCTACTTGCAGGCCGCCAACGACTCGGCCGCCAGCGCAATGGTTCGAGAAATATCCTCTGCGCTGTGGGCGCTCGAGAAGAAAAAGGCTTCGACCGGCGACGGCGGAAAGTAAACACCGCCCTCGAGCATCAAATGATAGAACTTCTTGAACTTCTCGGTGTCCTGCGTCATCACTTGCGTGTATGAAACGGGTGGTTTGGCCAGCATGTACATGCCCGCCATGGCACCTTCATGTTGCGCACAAAAATCAATGCCCGCCTGGCGCCCAGCCTCATTCAATCCGGCCACCAGCCGCGCACAATTTTCATTGAGTCTGGCAAAAAATCCGGGTGCACTGATAAGATCCAGCGTTGCCAGGCCAGCAGCCATCGCCAGCGGATTACCGGACAGCGTACCGGCCTGATAAACATTGCCGAGTGGCGCCATCCGTTCCATGACTTCAGCCGGACCGCCAATAGCGCCAACCGGCATGCCACCACCGATGACCTTGCCAAATGCGCTCATGTCCGGGACCACACCGATGACTTCCTGAGCACCACCCAAGGCCACCCGAAAGCCGGTCATGACTTCATCAAAGATCAGCAGCGCGCCGTATTTCGTGCACAGCGCACGCAGCCCGGCGTGAAAGCCAGCGGCCGGCTTGATGAGGTTCATGTTGCCGGCAATTGGCTCGATCATGACGCAAGCGATGTCGCTGCCATGCTGCTCGAACAGTTGCTCGACGCTGGGCAGATCGTTGAATTGTGCCACCAGCGTGTGTTGCGCCAGATCGGCGGGCACGCCGGCTGAACTGGGCGTGCCAAAAGCAAGCGCGCCCGAGCCGGCCTTGACCAGCAAACTATCGGCCGTGCCGTGGTAACAACCCTCGAACTTCAAGATCTTGGTGCGGCCGGTATAGCCGCGCGCCAGCCGGATCGCCGACATCGCAGCTTCGGTACCCGAGCTCACAAAACGGACTCTTTCAACCTGCGGAAACAAGGCGCACAGACGCTCGGCGAGTTCGGACTCCATGACATTTGGGGCACCAAAGGACAGGCCGCGTCCGGCTGCGGCACGAACCTTTTCGACGACATAAGGGTGGGTGTGACCAACGATCATCGGTCCCCAGGATCCCAGATAATCGATATAACGCTTGCCGTCGACGTCGTACATATACGCGCCCTCGGCCCGGTCGATAAATCTCGGCGTGCCACCGACCGCGCGAAACGCGCGTACGGCCGAATTGACGCCACCGACCAACACCTTTTTCGCGCGCTCGAATTCCTGAAGATTATTCATTCTGTTTTGTTTCGCTGTTTTACTCGTACGTTTGACACCCGACCAGAGTCTAAACCAGGTCGGACGGCGGGCCTCGATTCCGGTGCATGAATGGTTTTATGGCGAATCCCGTCCTGAGCTGCAGTCAGCAGCACGAGCGACGATGCTACGATACCAGCCCAAATGGCCGCCCGACCACTGCCGGTTCACCGCGCGACCATCCTGTCCAGGCGGTCGTTTCGGAGTACCGAATGAGCATTACCAGCGACAGAGTTACCAACGACAGCATCACCATCGGGGATATTCAAGCCGCGCGCGAGCGTTTGGCCGGCCAGATCATTCAGACACCGTATCTGCACTCGCAGACCCTGAGCCGAATCGCCGGTTGCGAATTGTTCCTGAAATTCGAGAACCTGCAATTCACCGCGTCCTTCAAGGAGCGCGGCGCCGGCAACAAACTGGCGGCGCTATCGGCCGAGGAGCGTCAACGGGGTGTCATCACCGTCTCGGCCGGCAATCATGCGCAAGGCGTCGCCTACCATGCGTCAAAAATCGGTATTCGCGCGGTAATCGTCATGCCGGTTGATACCCCGTATGTCAAGGTCGAGAATACCCGTCGCCTCGGCGCCGAGGTCGTTCAGGTCGGCGAGAGTTTCGGTGAAGCACGTACGGCCATGCTCGAGATTGCCGCGCGAGAACAACTCGTCGTTGTTCATCCCTATGACGATCCCTTGGTGATTGCCGGTCAGGGTACGCTGGGCCTTGAGATGATGAACCAGGTGCCAGACGTCGACAGCCTGGTCGTGCCGATCGGTGGTGGCGGCTTGATTGCCGGTATCGCGCTGGCGGCACAACACTGCCAACCGGGCCTCGAGATTATTGGTGTGCAGGCTGCTCACTTTCCGGCCATGCATGACCTTTATTACCAATTGAAGGCCGCCACCAGCGAAGCAATGCCGGCGACGCTCGTCAAGCTGGTGGCACCAGTCAAACCGTCGGCGCCCACCATCGCCGAAGGGATTGCGGTAGACCGGCCCGGCAGCCTGACGGCGCCAATGGTGCTGCAACGAGTTAGTCGTATCGATCTGGTCAGCGAGGCCCAGCTTGAGCAAGCCATCATCTACTTGCTGGAGATCGAGAAGACGGTTGTCGAGGGCGCAGGCTCGGCCGGCCGGGCCACCGTCCTGGCGAATCCTGAACGCTTCAAGGGCCGCCGCGTCGGACTGGTATTGTGCGGCGGGAACATCGATTCGTTGACCCTGTCCGATATCATTCAACGCAGCCTCGTACGCAGCCACCGACTGGCACGCCTGTCGGTCAGTGCACGCGACGTGCCAGGATCATTGGCGCGCGTGGCCACTCTGGTCGCACAACAGGGTGCGAATATCGAAGAGGTCACCCATCAACGTGCGTTCGCCGACCTGCCGGTCCGCTACGCACGAATCGAGCTGGTCGTATCGACTCGCGGTGACGCTCATCTGAAGTCGGTCGTGAACGCGCTGGCTGCGGCGGGATTTCCGGCGACCGTGCGGGATTCGTGATCATGATTTCTCATTAATCAAGGCCAGAACTCGTAGCTCAAGCTCGTGACCTTGCTCACGAAATATGCCTTGCGCCCTTCCGGCCGTACCCAGGCGGCCTCACCGATCATCGGTAGCCGCATGCCATGACGCCATTGGTAGTCGGACAAGCCGCAGTCCCAAGGCAGCATGACCATATCCTTTCCCACACCGGCACCGCGCGACCCGGCACGTACCGAGGCGATCAGGCCAGCTTCGTCGAAGCTGAACAACAAGGTCAGCGTCAGAGGTCCATCGACGATGGTGGCATTGGCCGACGCGTCGTCAACCGCTGCCCACTGTACGCCCTGGCTGGGTAACAACGCGGTGGGATACCAAGCGGCTTCGGCGAAGTAGCGCATGAACTCACCGCCAGCCAACTCGCCGACACCACGCGCCCTGGCCACCGTGAACAAGCCAAGTAGCTTGGCAATCAACTGGCCCTGGCCGGCGATGTAGCTGTCTTCCACGCGCGCCGGCATGCCCGGAAACATATTCACCGGCGCATTCCATAAAAATCCCGGACGACGCGTGACGACCCGCTGTTCAGAGGTGAATGGTTTCCACTGCTCGCCCGTCACGGACATGTTGATCGTGCCCGCAAGTTCGATCGTGGCGGCAGCGATGATGGGCTGACCGTCCTTCAGTACCGCGCGGAAATAGCGCTGCACCGGTGCTGGCAGGCCTTCGAGTTCACGCACATCAAAGCGCGTCGGCAACGGCAACGGCGCCTGACCGCTTTTGTCGATGCGGCCGGCTTCAAGATGGCCCGTGTGTATTCGAATCAAGTCGGCCCAACGCCTGTCGCCGACTGCCCGCGATGCCAGGGCTGCGATCACCAGGACGCCGACAACCAACACCAACACCATCAGCCACTGCATTGGTAACCTCGCCTTAAGAATCACTTTTGATCAAACCAGCACAGCTTGCACAGGGCGACGAAGCGAAGGCGGCAAGGTCGGCCCGCGGCCGAAGCGCACCACCAGGTCCGGGCGCTGCCCGGCCAGGCCAATGGCTGCGGCAAACGGCGACCGAACCGATGGCACTTCCACCGGCTGGTTCAAGAACGCGTTGCGGATACCCAGCGCCGTCGCCTGCAGCGCGAAGCGCTCGTAGCAGCGGCCTGTTTCCACCCAATGCGCCGCGTCAGCGGCTTGGCTGGCAAAGACGGCAATGCCGGCGGAACTGCGAATTTGGCGTGCGATCTTGTCGTTCTCACCCTTGCTCGTGAAGAACCAGCCGAACGCAAGATCGCCCAACCAGGTAGGGATAGACGGATTGCCGGAGGACACACTGAATAGACCGTCCCGGGTTCGCACTGCGTCGGCATTGTTGAAGCGGATCCACGTCTTGAGTTCCTTGACGAACGACGGGTCGGCCATTTGCGCGCTGTTGCCCTGGACCACGAGCTCGAGCACGCGCTTCATCGCGGCGCGCTCAGTCAATAGCAGCATCCGCACACCGCTTGATGTGCCTGCCCGTTCGAGCAGGCCGAGCTCGGCGTTCGAGAGCGGCTTGCCGTCGTAGTCGGCCCGCGTGCACTGGCGCGCAAGAATCGCTTTCAACAACGGCGAGACCTGCGCTGGAGTGGGCGCCAGCGCCACGCGAACGGCACCGCGCGGGGCGTCGAAGCGGGCCTCGGCCTTGAATCCGTGGGCCAACGCAGCCTGAATCAGATTCTCGGCGGCACATCCCAACGAGACGAACACGTGATGGTCATCCGGGTCGACTGCCGGAGTACGCCGCGACCAGTCGGGCAGGATCGATATGGCGTTTTCTGCGAAGGCAAATTTCCAGCACTGAGTGTTGTGACTGGACGGAGCTAGCGTTGCGTAGCGAACCAGCTCCGTCCTGAGCGCCACACCTGACAAGTCATTCAGCGCGCCAAGGTTCCGTATTCCTGCGGCGGTGGCCTGATATCCCTCGGCGTCCGTACCCGGTGCGCAGGCGGACAAGGTCACCGAGCCGCCGAGGATTGCCGGTACGCAAGAAAAGAACTGCCTGCGGGTAGTGAGTGTCATACTTTCTCGTCGGCTCGAAATCATCGGCGTGGTCTCAGAGTCAGAACAGCACGACGGCGTCATGTCGTACGTCTGTGCCTGGGTCCTGTCTGTGTCTGCGTCAGCTCAGGTTGAACCGATTCGTCGCATCCTTCTGTGTGCTGGCGCACAGAGCGGCGCGCAGTTTGCACATAAACTCTGAAAAGCATGCGAATGTTACGGAGATCAACAAATGATCGAATTACCAGTCGACACGAACCCGATTGCAGGACTGATAGCCTCCGACCACAGCTCAGTTCCGAGCACGCCGAAATGCAACCGGTCGAGTACGGCGACTACGAGTGCCCGTCGTGCAAGGAAGCCGAGCCCGTGACACGACATCTAGTCGAGACATTCAGCGGCCGAGGCGGCTGCAGCACAGGGAAAGTTCTGGGCGTTGCACCACATATTATTTACCCATGCGCCTCACTTGAAAATCGAGTCTCTGATTCTCTACGCTACGATGCTGGAACTCGATATGCGGCGATTCACGGCTGAGATGACCGAACGCATCTACCTGCAGCGTGTGCATGAACACCGGCGCTCTGGCGAGCTTCTCAACTTAAGGGCATCGCCAAGCTTTTTCTTGAACGACGAATTCATCGATGTTTCATTCGGGCTGAATCACCTTGAGGACGCGGTTAGACGACGCTACAACCAGCAGCGAGTCGCATGATATACAAGCCATTGGCCGGCTGATTGGCCCTCACCGACAGGTCGATGATCACCCGTCGGCAGTGCCCGCTGCGCTGCGACCCGTAGCAATGAAAAAGCTTGCGGCTGCGGGCGTCGAAGCGCAGTCGGCAAGCTGCTCGTCCGAGCCGCCGTGAACGCGCCCGGGCCGGGCCTGGAAGACGCGGATGTCCAGGTCCGCCGCGACCGGGGCGACGATAACCATGCCAACGAACCTACCAGCCGCAGCACCCTGGCGATCGTTCGTGCTAATACCCTCACCCGATTCAACGCCTTGCTCGGATCACTGTTCGTGCTCATGCTGGTGCTCGGGCCGTGGCAAGACGCCTTGTTTGGTGGCGTGCTGATCATCAACGCTTTGATCGGCATCACCCAGGAACTGCGTGCGAAGTGGGCGCTCGATGGTCTCGCCGTACTGAGCCAGACGCAGACGAAGGTAGTGCGTTCCGGCCGCACCATCAGCATTTCAGCAAGTGATCTGGTTTTGGACGATCTCTTCATGCTGGCGGCCGGCGATCAGGTGCTGGTCGATGCGCGCGTACTGACCGCAGAAGAACTCGAAGTGGACGAGTCGCTGTTGAGCGGCGAGGCCGAAGCGGTGGTCAAACGCGCCGGTGACGAAGTGCTCTCCGGCAGCCTGGTCGTCGCCGGCACAGCTTACTGTCGCGCGATTCGCGTCGCAGAGGCATCGCATGTACATGGCTTGACGAGCCAGGCGCGACAGTTCAGCCTGGCGCACTCGGAATTGCGCGACGGCACCAATCGGATATTGCGTTATGTGACTTGGGCCATCGTTCCCACGGCAGTACTGTTGGTCGCGAGCCAGCTCGGGCTCAACCTGCCGCTGGCCGATGCGTTGCGATTCTCGGCGGGAGGTCTGGTCGCCATGGTGCCTGAAGGCCTGGTCTTGCTGACCAGCGCGGCGCTGGGGCTAGGCGCCATCCGGCTGGCGCGCCAGCATGCGCTGGTTCAGGAGTTGCCTGCCGTCGAGACTCTGGCACGGGTCGACACTGTTTGCCTGGACAAAACCGGCACACTGACCGAGCACGACCCTGAGCTGATCCGAGTCGAATGGCTTACAGACCAGGCAGACGGCACCAAGGCGCTAGCGGCACTCGCAGCAGCCGACCCACGCCCTAACCTGACCTTGCAGGCGATCGCCCGAGCCTGCGTCAACTCGAAAGACCCGCCGCCAGCGCCTGATAACGCTGTGCCGTTTTCATCGAGCCGCAAGTGGGCCGGCGCACATTTTACGGCGCTGGGAACCTGGGTACTGGGCGCACCTGAAGTTCTTTTGACTGAAGGCGGAAGCAGCGCAACGGTGCAGGCTCAGGCTCAGGCTCAGGCATTGGCGCAGGCCGGCTATCGCGTGCTGCTACTCGCGCGGACCAACGACACGCTCGCCGCCGAACGCCAACCAGAAGGCGTGATCCCCGTCGGTCTGGTGGTACTCGCCGAACGCCTTCGAGCTGACGCCGCGCAAACCCTGCGCTACTTCCGCGATCAAGGTATAAGCATTCGAATTATTTCGGGCGACCACCCCGCCACAGTCGGCCAGGTCGCGGCGCTGCTCGGGGTAGCGCTTGCTGACGTGCCTGTCGATGCACGGCAACTGCCCACCGATGCCATTGCATTGGCCGAACTCGCGACCACGCGCACTGTGTTTGGCCGTGCAACACCGGAGCAAAAACGATCGCTCATCGCCGCGCTTCAGAGCAAGGGACATGTCGTCGCGATGGTCGGTGATGGCGCCAATGACATCCTCGGTCTGAAGCAGGCTGATGTCGGTATCGCGATGGGCACCGGCACGAGTGCTGCTCGCGCCGTGGCGCAACTCGTGCTGTTGGACAACGCGTTCGCAAGCTTACCGTCCGTGGTCGCAGAGGGACGCCGTGTCATCGGCAACGTCGAGCGGGTTGCGACGCTTTTCCTGACGAAGACCGTCTATGCCACCTTGCTTGCCTTTGCGGTCGGCGTTGCCGGCATCACATTTCCATTTCTGCCGCGCCACCTGACCTTGATCGGCGCCCTGACCATCGGCATACCCGGCTTCCTGCTCTCGCTCGAACGCAATTCCGATCGCGTCACGCCCGGTTTCGTAGGACGCGTACTTCGATTCTCGCTACCGGCCGGCTTCGTCGCCGCCGCTGCAACGTTCGCGACCTACACCCTGCTGGGCACATCGCTCAGCGCGAGTCCAGCGCAAGCGAGCACCGGCGCAGCGGTGGTGTTGTTTGCAGTGGCCACCTTGATCGTTGCGATGGTGGCGCGTCCAATCACGATCATGCGCTTCGGATTGATCGCGTCGATCTGCGCTGGTTTTGCGGTTGCTCTGGGTCTGCCGTTCTTGCGTCGATTTTTTGAGCTGGAACCGCTCGGCGCCGCGATGTGGGCCGGAGTGCTCGGAATCGCCGGGCTGGCAGGTAGCCTGCTGTTTTGGGGTTTTATCCGGCCGAGGCGAGGTAAGCCACAGCGCATAGTGCGTAGCCGATCCGAGATGCAAACGTTGCTCACCGGTTTTCTCAGCCAGATAAGACCAAAGCGGTTTCTGGCGTTTGCAGTGGTGCTTGTTCTGGGTGGCTCCTGGCTATTTCTGGGCGTACTGGAAGACGTGATCAGTGGCGATCCGCTTTTGTTGGTAGACGCCCGGGTGCATGAGACGCTCAGATCACTGCGAACTCCAGGTGGTGACCGTTTTATGGTCGCCGTGACGGAACTTGGAGATGTCCAGGTCCTGCTACCGGTCATCCTGGTGGCGCTGGGCTGGTTCATCGCGCATCGGCTCTGGCGCACCGCCATTTATTGGCTCCTGGCGGTCGGCGTCGCTGAGACCCTGGTGAAGGTCATCAAGCTCACATTGCAACGTGATCGGCCAGGCGCTCTCTATGTAGGCATTGAGCAGTTCTCGTTTCCGAGCGGACATGCCACGCTGAGCGTGGTCGTCTACGGCTTTCTCGCCTTCCTGCTAGCCGCAGAGGCACCGCAACGGCGCCGCGTGTTGATCGGCTCTGCGGCATCACTACTGATCGGCGCGATTGCTTCATCACGGCTCTATCTGGGGGCACACTGGATGTCAGACGTGCTCGCCGGGTTGAGCTTCGGCACAGCCTGGGTCGCGACGCTGGCGATCGCGTATTGGTATCGGCACCGAGAGCCACTTCGTGCGGCACGCTTCGCGATGGCCGTTGTCACGGCATTCGCCGTTGCCGCGACCGTCCATGCTGCTATCAGCTACACAAGCGACCTGGTTCGTTATTCGTCTGGGCATCATAGCTGCGGCCCGACGGGCGCAAGCCATCCGTTCACGGTAAGGTTTGATCGCTGATCTACGCGTTCTTGCCTTGAGGTCGCGAGCCCCAGACGCGACTCGCGAGCTTGCGCAATTCGCTGGTCCACAGCACCGCACTGGCCATCGCCGCACACAACAACCACTGTTCCAACGCCAGCGGCACGGTTCCGAACGCGACGTTGAGAAATTCGACATGGACCACCGCAACCTGTAAGAGCAAAGCGAGCGCAACCGCGCCCCAAAGCCAGGCGTTCACGAACAGGTGGGAGAACGCACTCGTGGTGTCCGAGCGCGCCGTGAAGCAGCCGAACAGACTGGTGAATACCAGCACGGTAAATCCTGCGGTGCGCGCCGTGGTGATGTCGTGGCTGCCCGCGATCAGCCCGCCGGGCAGGAACATGTCCATGGTCAGCAGCGTCACCACGGCGATCACGACCCCGGTTTGCATGACACTGGCCCACATGCGCGCATTGATGACCCGCTCGCTGATGTGCCGCGGCTTGCGCGCCATCAGGTCGTCAGTCGGTGGATCGACCCCCATCGCGAGCGCAGGCGCCGAGTCGGTAACGAGATTGATCCACAACAACTGGGTGGCGAGCAATGGCAGCACCACCGCGTCGGCAGCGCCGGGTGCGGTTGATTTCAACCCGATCACGCCAGCCCCGACCACACCCAAGAAGACCGTCAGCACTTCACCCATGTTCGTCGACAACAGATAGCGCAAGAACTTTCGAATGTTATCCAGGATGGCGCGCCCTTCGCGCACCGCCTCGACGATGGTTGCGAAGTTGTCATCGGCCAGGATCATCTTGGCCGCCTCCTTCGTCACCTCGGTGCCGGTGATACCCATCGCGACGCCGATGTCAGCCGCCTTCAGTGCCGGCGCATCGTTGACTCCGTCACCGGTCATCGCGACGATGTTGCCGTCGGCCTGCAGCGCGTCGACGATGCGCAGTTTATGCGCCGGCGACACACGGGCGTAGACCGAGGTCGTTCGCACGGCGTCAGCGAACGATGCCGTGTCCAGCGCATCGAGTTGCAGCCCGGTCAGAGTGCTGGCGTCGGCGGCGACGATGCCGAGGTCGGCGGCAATGCGCGCCGCGGTGCGCGGATGGTCGCCGGTGATCATGATTACCCGGATGCCGGCCCGGCGCGCTTCGCGGATGGCCACCGCCGCTTCCTCGCGCGGCGGATCGATCATGCCGACGGTGCCGACAAAGATCAGCTCGCGCACGAGCGCCTCGCCCGCAGTGGCATCTTCGCCCGCCTCAAGGGGCCGGTAGGCAACCGCCAGCGTGCGCAGCGCCGCATCCGACAGCGTGTCGACGTCGGCCAGCAGTCGCGCCCGCAGCGCATCATCGAGCGCCACAATCTGCATGCCGACCCGCGCTCGGTTGCAACGGCCGAGCAGCACGTCGGGCGCGCCCTTGGTGATCAGCACGATCTGGTCATCGTGTTCATGGTCGCGTTCGATGGTCGTCATCAGCTTGCGCTCGGAGGTGAACGGGATTTCGCCGATGCGCTCGAAGCGCAACTGCCGTCGCTCGCTGATCTCGCCATGCCCCAGCTTGCGCTCGGCCACCAGAAAGGCCGCTTCGGTGGGGTCACCGTGAATCTCCCAGCCGCCGCTCGCGTCTTGGCGCAGATCGGCGTTGCCGGCCAGGCTGCCGCCGCTCAACACGACGATGCTTTCAGCGCGCAACGGGCCGTCAACCAGTTCGGCACCGTTGTGCTCGACGCGACCTTCCGGCGCGTAGCCTACCCCGCTGACCCGTGTGTCGCCCGAGGCCGTCATGACCCGCTCGATGGTCATCTGCGCGCGGGTCAAGGTTCCGGTCTTGTCCGTGCAGATGACCGAGGCGGAACCGAGCGTCTCCACCGAGGACAGGTTCTTGATGATCGCGTGGTGTTTGGCCATGCGTTGCACGCCGAGTGCGAGCACCACCGACAGGATGGCGGGCAGCCC
Source organism: Burkholderiales bacterium (assembly GCA_031363055.1). Taxonomy (GTDB): domain Bacteria; phylum Pseudomonadota; class Gammaproteobacteria; order Burkholderiales; family Burkholderiaceae_E; genus JANLTP01. Next base: position 13,282 of record JANLTP010000011.1, read on the forward strand.
TTCGGGAACCGCCGCCACCGCCAACGCCACGCCAAGCAGCAACACGTGAACGATATCGGTGGAAGTACGGCTCTCCGAGACCAGCAGAATTGTCGCCACTACAACAACGGCAATGACGACGACCGCTATGCCCAGTGATCGCCCGATGCGCGCGATTTCCTGTTCCAAAGGCGACGGCGCCGCAGCAGTGGCCTCGAGCAGGGCGGCGATTCGACCCATCTGAGTGTCCATGCCGGTGGCCGTGACCAGCGCGCGACCCGTGCCCTGCACAATGGCCGTGCCCTTGAAAACCATGTCGAGTTGGTCGCCGAGCGCCGCCGGCGCGGGCAAGGTGGCGACGACCTTGAGCACGGCCTCGCTTTCACCAGTCAGCGAGGCTTCCTGTACCCGCAAGGTCGAAGCCTGGATCAGGCGCGCGTCGGCGCCGACCGCATCACCCTCCGCGAGCAGCAGTACATCTCCACACACCAGTTCGGCGCTGGACACGCGCTGCGGCTTGCCGTCACGCACCACGGCAGCGGTCGCAGCGGTCATTTTGGCGAGTGCAGCCACGGCATTCTCCGCCTTGGCTTCCTGCACATGGCCCAAGACACCGTTGAGCAGCACGATCGCTGCGATGACGATGGCGTCCACCGGCCAGCCGACGCGACCTTCGATCCCCCACGCGACCAGTGCGATGGTCACTGCAGCCAGCAACAGGTAGATCAGCGGGTCCTGAAACTGCGACAGGATGCGCCGCCAGGCGGGCGGGCGCGGCGCAGCGCTCAGTTCATTGGGGCCGTTCTGCGCCAGCCGATGTGATGCTTCCTGCGTCGAGAGCCCGTTTTCGGTATCGACCTCGACGGCCTTCGCTACCGCATCAGCATCCATGACAGACGGGTCACCGAGACTGCCGGCCTTTGCGGTTACATCGATCGCATGATCCAGGGTCGCCGCCTTAGTCGAGGTCGCCGCCATCTAAGCGATCAATGCCCAAGTATGACGGGCGATCTGCTCGTCTTCCAGCGTCGCGATCACCTGAACCGAGCAACGCGATGCGCCATCATTGATCGGGTTACTGGCTAAGCGGTTGCGCGATTCGTCGAGACTGATGCCGATCCAGCCCAAGCCAGCGCAGATTTCGGCGCGCACCGGTGCGTCGTTTTCGCCGATGCCACCGGTGAAGACTAGCATGTCGAGACCACCGAGCACGGCAATCATCGCGGCAATCTGTTTGCGCACCGAATAGCAGAACATTTCAATGGCGAGCCGTGCGTCGGGGTTCGACGCGGCCGCTTCGTGCAGGCGGCGCATATCGCTGCTGATACCGGATACACCGAGCAGGCCGGAACGGTGGTTGACCAGCGATTCGATCCTGGAAACGTCGAAGTTCCTGTCGCGCATCAGGTACACCAGAACGCCGGGGTCGAGGTCGCCACTACGTGTGCCCATAATGACACCGCCGGTGGGCGTCAGGCCCATACTGGTGTCGATTGATCGGCCAGCCTTCACCGCCGTGATGCTGGCGCCATTGCCGAGATGGGCGATGATCAGGCGCTCGGGGAACTGCTTCGATGACTGATTTGGCGGCTGACTCAGCGACGGATCCGATGGCTCACCGCCAAGCTGTCGCACGATCGATTCGAGCGACAGGCCGTGAAATCCGTAGCGTTCGATACCCTGCGATTGCAACTCGCGGGCGATCGGCAGCAGCCGCGCCACATCCGGCAAACCGACATGAAATTGTGTGTCGAAACAGGCCACCTGAGGAACGTCGGGGATGTGTGCTTGAGCGAAGCGGATGACCGCCAACGCGGCCGGCGTGTGCAGCGGCGCGAAGGCCGCAGCGGCTTGCAGTTGCCGCAGTACTGTTTCGTCGATGCGGCAATGCTGGCGCAGCGCCGGCCCGCCATGTACGATGCGATGGCCGATCGCATTCGGTGGTGGCAGGTTCGCCGTATCCAGAACACTGGTGACTCGGTTGAGCGCGTCTTGAGGGTCGGCGGTGGAAACGGTTTCCGAAAAGAGCCGCTGCGTCGCCGCCGCGTCGACGCGATACACGCCGAACTTGAGCGACGAGGAACCGCTGTTCAGTGCGAGGACGTGATGCATACGAGGCGATCCGCGCCCGAGCTCACGTTGAGTCGCGCTCAAATTGCCCAACGCCAGTCGCGGATCTCCGGCAGATCGTCGCCCTGCTCACCGATGTAGAGCTTATGGCGTTCAATGCTCGTCCAGTAGCGCGCGGTTGCCGCCTCGACCTGGTCGGCGAGCCTCGGGATTCGGCGGATCGCATCGAGCGCCAGTTGATAACGGTCGAGGTTGTTCAACACCACCATGTCGAAGGGTGTCGTCGTGGTGCCCTCCTCCTTATAGCCGCGCACATGGATGTTGTCGTGATTGCGCCGTCGGTAGGTCAGCTTGTGGATCATGGCGGGGTAGCCGTGGAATGCGAAGATCACCGGCTTGTCAGTGGTAAACAGGTCATCGAACTCGTGGTCGCTCAGGCCGTGCGGATGCTCGGACTGGGGCTGCAACACCATCAGGTTGACGACGTTCACAAAGCGGATGATTATGTCGGGCACATACAGACGCAGCAGCATCACAGCGGCCAGCGCTTCCAGCGTCGGCACATCACCGGCGCAAGCCATCACGACGTCAGGCTCCGTGGTTTCATCACCCGCATCGTTGCTTGCCCAGGCCCAAACGCCCGCGCCCGCCGTGCAATGGCGTACGGCAGCGTCCATGTCCAGCCATTGCGCTGAAGGCTGCTTGCCGGCAATGATCAGGTTGACGTAATTGCGGCTGCGCAAACAATGATCGACCACCGACAGCAGGCAGTTGGCGTCGGGCGGCAGATAAATGCGAACGACATCCGCCTTCTTGCTGGCGACGTGATCGATGAAGCCGGGGTCCTGATGCGAGAAGCCGTTATGGTCCTGCCGCCAGACATGCGAAGTGAGCAAATAGTTCAGCGACGCAATTGGCTTGCGCCAGGCAATCTGGTTGCACACCTTCAGCCATTTGGCGTGCTGGTTGAACATCGAATCGATGATGTGGATGAACGCCTCGTAGCACGAGAATAAACCGTGCCGCCCGGTGAGCAGGTAGCCCTCGAGCCAGCCTTCGCACAGGTGTTCACTGAGCACTTCCATGACGCGACCGTCACCGCTCAGATGATTGTCGTCTGCTTGCACACCATCGAGCCAGGTCTTGCCGGAAACCTCGAATACAGCCTCCAGGCGGTTCGACGCGGTTTCGTCCGGGCCAAAGATGCGGAAGTTGGCCGCTGCCAGATTGAGCTTCATGACGTCGCGCAGGAACTTGCCGAGTACCCGCGTTGCCTCGGCGTCGATACCGCCGGGCGCGCGCACGTCGACGGCGTATTCACGAAAGCGCGGCATTACCAGCGGCTGCAACAAGGTACCGCCATTGGCGTGCGGGTTGCAGCCCATGCGACGCTGGCCAGTCGGTGCGAGCACTGCCAGTTCTTCCAGAAACTTGCCTCGTTCATCAAATAGTTCCTCGGGCCGGTAACTCCTGAGCCACTGCTCGAGCTGCTGCACATGCTCGGGTGTCTTGAACTCGGCAATTGGTACCTGGTGCGAGCGCCAATTACCTTCCACCGGCTTGCCGTCAACAAACCTTGGTCCGGTCCAACCCTTGGGTGTGCACAATACGATCATTGGCCAGCGTGGTCGCTCCGGCGTTCGCATTGTGGTCGACGTCCTCATCGGCACCGATATCTCAACCTCATCATCAACCTGAACCCCGTCAGGCGACCGAGCATCGCTCTGAATCTGCCGAATTCGCGCCAGCACTCTATCGAGTGTGCCCGCCAGAGCCTGATGCACAAGCGCCGGGTCGTCGCCCTCGACAAAATGCGGTTCGTGGCCATAACCGCGCATCAGATCGGTCAACTCCGCGCGGCTGATGCGCGCCAGTACCGTCGGATTCGCAATCTTGTAGCCGTTCAAATGGAGGATCGGCAGCACCGCGCCATCGCGCGCCGGATTCAGAAATTTGTTGGAGTGCCAACTGGTCGCCAGCGCACCGGTTTCAGCCTCGCCGTCACCGATAACGCAGGCGACGATCAAATCAGGGTTGTCGAACGCTGCCCCATAGGCGTGGGCCAGCGAATAGCCGAGCTCGCCGCCTTCGTGAATGGAGCCCGGAACTTCCGGTGAAACGTGACTCGGAATTCCATGTGGCCAGGAGAACTGTCGAAACAACCGTAGCAAACCGTTGCGGTTGCGCTCGATCGCCGGGTAGTGTTCAGTGTACGAGCCTTCCAGATAACTGTGCGCCACGATGCCCGGCCCGCCGTGACCCGGCCCCATGATGTAAATCATGTTCAGGTCATTTTGCTTGATGAGCCGGTTCAAATGCACGTAGAGCAGGTTCAAACCCGGCGTGGTACCCCAATGCCCCAGCAGCCGCGGCTTGATATGTTCGAGCGCCAGCGGAACGTCAAGCAGCGGGTTGTCTTGCAAATAGATCTGCCCGACCGAAAGGTAGTTCGCTGCACGCCAGTAGGCGTCTATCTTTTGCGCGGTGTCGGGCGTCAGGGTGTCGGTGAGCAAGGATTGGGACATAAATACCTTCTGGCAATATCGGTCATTGGCTATGAATCATTGCTTCGCTGGCCATGTAGACGTATGGCTACATTGACAGGATCAGCACCCATTGTCAGATCCCTATGCGAGTGGGTCTGTACGCGAGCGCACTTAACGATTGCCGTAATGCTTCTTGCAGGGCGAAGGCACTTGCGTGCCATAGTGTTGTGTAGCGCACAGACAACCGTGCGAGAAACGTCCAACCTTGGCAATCACAGACTCACCCATACCGAGGCGAACTGAATGGTGGCCAAAGTCGGGCGCAGCGCGCTCGACTGCTGCTCACCTTGCGGGGTCAATGCGAGTTCGGCAATGCCTGTGTGCTGTCCAGTAAGCGACCAGACGGTTTCACCATGGCGCATAAAGTACAAGCTCGGTGGCGACTTCATGCTCGCGATATCAGATCATTTCGGGAGCACATTACATCGCAGTCGACGTAGCTTCGGATGCAGGCTCTGAAAATGACGGGCTCTCCGGATCAAGTGCACCATCTGATTAGCCGCATGCAGGGTCGTACGATGATGGGTATAGCCCGGTCGAGGCAAAATGTAGCTGGCCATCGCATGAGCTTCGTTTCGCTCTCGATGGCTTGATTGCGCGAGCAAAGTGATCACGATATTTTCGAGTGCGATGACGCGAATGCGAAGCTGCGCCATCTCTGCGGGTTCCGGGTTTACCGCTTCCACAGGGTCGTCATAGGGTGCCTTATACTCAGCCGACACTGAGTTGAAATGCTTGGCTTTCATTGTTTACCAATGGAAAATTGCAGGCCTCGAACGGCATGCATCAAGCATAGACAGAAGCGTGGCTGACAGCTTGACAATTCGCAAGGTCGACACAGCCTGACAGAAACTCATTTTCGATCGGCGACGCATAATCTGCGGTCTCAGCCACCGTTGACGGGAATCACGACATGAAAGGCACACGCAGAAACGGCAAGGACGAGTTGCGAGCCATCGCTTACGACGTGATGCTGCAGCGCGGGCTGCTGCCCGACTTTTCGCCGGCCGTTATCGCCGAGACTGACCGGATCACCGAGGCGGCCAGCGTATCCGGCACGCCGGTTCAGGCAGCGCCGGCAGGCCCGCCGGTCCGCGATCTGCGCGGCCTGCTATGGGCGTCGATCGATAACGACGATTCGCGCGATCTCGATCAACTGTCGGTCGCGCAAGGCGACGCGAGCGGCGCGGTCAAGATTCTCGTGGCAATCGCCGACGTCGACGCCTTGGTCAAGAAGGGTTCGGCGATCGACGGCCATGCCTGGACCAACACCACCTCGGTCTATACACCCGCCGTGATCTTTCCGATGTTGCCCGAGAAATTGTCGACCGACCTGACTTCGTTGGCGCAAGACCAGGAGCGGCTGGCGGTCGTGGTTGAAATGGTGATCGATACCGGCGGTATCGTTACCGCGTCGGACATTTACCGAGCGACGGTTCTGAATCGCGCCAAACTGGCCTACCACTCAGTTGCCGCATGGCTTGAAGGCACGGCGCCTCTGCCTGCGAACGTCGCGGCAGTGCCCGGAATGGACGAACAATTGCGTATCCAGGATCGCGTCGCGCAAGCGCTCAAACAGGTGCGCCATACCAACGGAGCGCTGCACCTCGAAACGCTCGAAGTTCAGGCCGTATTCGATGACGGCGCGTTGGCCGATCTGGTGCCCAACGAAAAGAATCGGGCCAAGGAACTGATCGAGGACTTCATGATCGCGGCCAACGGAGTGGTTGCCAGGTATCTCGAGGCGAAGGGTGTGCCGTCGCTACGCCGGGTACTGCGTAGCCCCAAGCGCTGGGACCGGATCATCGCGCTGGCGGCCGAGTCGGGCGAGCGCCTGCCGCTGACGCCGAATGCCGGAGCGCTGGATGCGTTCCTGAGCAGACGTCGCCTTGCCGAACCGGAGCGCTTTGCCGACCTTTCTTTGGCCGTCGTCAAGTTGCTCGGCTCGGGCGAGTACGCACTCGAAGTACCCGGCCAGCCATCCGAGGGCCACTTCGGGCTGGCGGTAAAAGACTACGCACATTCCACCGCGCCGAATCGTCGTTTCCCCGATCTGGTGACGCAGCGCCTGCTGAAGGCCGCGCTTGCCGCACAGGCAACGCCTTATTCAAATGACGAACTGCTGGCGCTGGCGCGTCACTGTACCGACCAGGAGGACAACGCAGCGAAAGTCGAGCGGCAGGTGCGCAAGTCTGCCGCCGCACTGCTGCTGAGTTCGCGCGTCGGTGCGCGCTTCGACGCCATCGTGACCGGCGCGTCGGACAAGGGAACGTGGGTGCGCATAGCGGGGCCGACGGCCGAAGGCCGGGTAGTGCGCGGATTCGACGGACTGGATGTCGGTGACCACGTGCGCGTCGAGCTGGTTCACACCGACGTCGAGCGAGGTTTCATCGATTTCGCGGCGCGCAGTTAAGACTGCTTGCTTAATGACTTAATGGCTTTTTGACCCACTGTCTACCGTTGTATTGACTTACTGACTTACTGAATTGCTGCATTGTTTGCCAGCACGCAACTCGCGCGCCGAACAGCCAAAGCGTGCCCGAAACGCACGGCTGAAATGAGCCGCATCATTGAAGCCCCATGAAAAGGCAATCTCACTGACGCTGCGCGCGTTCAAACTCGGATCGCAAAGGTCTCGTCGTGCGGCATCGAGTCGCTGAGACCAGATCCATTCGGCAATCGAGCTGGCTTCACCGGACCAGGCGCGATGCAGCGTACTGGAAGAGAGCCGCAAATGCGCCGCAATCGACGCCACTGAAAGCGCAGGATCACGCAGTCGAGCGCGCACGCAGGCCTTGATCTGTTCGCGATGATAGGCGGTCAGGTGCGACACCGGCTGCTGCCGCGCGGCCGGCAAGGCGGACAGGCCAGCGATCAGAATCTGCGTCACGCTCTCGGCGACTGCATGGGCGGACTCCGGCGCCAAGGCGCTGATGTCAGCGGCCAGCGTTTGAATCATGCCGATCATCAAGTGCCCCGCTCCCTGTTGACCGCTAACCGTGCTGGCAGTCAACGATTGGGTGTCGCGCAGAGCGGTCCGCAAGCTCGGCCCGGGCAGCCTCAAAACGTATTGCTGAAACGATCGCTCAAAATGAAGCTCATAAGGCCGGGTACTGTCGTAGAGTGCGAAGTCGCCAGGCACCAGCCGCGCAGTCCGCTGGTCCTGCAAGATCGTGCACTCGCCCTGGGTTTGTATGCTGACCAGAAAATAGTCCTCAGTGTCGCGGGCGATCTTCGAGGCCGTGCGGCGCACGATCTGCGGCGTCGCCGTGACGCGCGATAACTGCAGGGTCGCCAACTGATCGGCGCCGATGTTGCCCTCGATCATCTCGGAGCCAGACGCCGCATCGCAATCGAGCTGAACGTAAGTGTTGCAGACGAGATCGGTCCAGAACGCCAGGCGCTGGTTCGGTTCGACGCAATTGGTGCTGACTATCTCGCGCATCGTAGCGAGTCTACGACAGCCGATGCGTGGCGGCAATCATGGCCGCTTCAGATTGGGCACTCGATTTCGCTATTCGAACTCGCTATTCGAACTCGCTATGCGAGTTGAGCGTTCAGGTCAAAAGCAGCGCCACGCCCAGTCAATCCTTAAATGGCCCAGTGACTTAGGCTTGTGGTCGTCATACCGATTTTCCGTCTGACCCAACCCAGGAGACACGAATGCCCGTTTCGCACCCCAAATACCGCGCCGCCGCCATCCAGGCCGCACCGGTTTTCCTCGACCTCGACGCCTCCATCGATAAGGCCATTGGACTGATCAAAGAGGCAGCGACCAACGGCGCCCGAATCATTGCGTTTCCCGAGACCTGGTTGCCCGGCTATCCGTTTTTCATCTGGCTCGACTCGCCTGCCTGGGGCATGCAATTCATCCAGCGCTATCACGACAATTCGCTGGTCTACGGATCACCGCAAGCCGAGCGGCTGTCGAAAGCCGCGAAAGACAATGACATCATGGTGGTCATGGGCCACAGCGAGAAATCCGGCGGCAGCCTGTACATGGGTCAGTGGATCATCAACGCCCAGGGCGTCACGGTGGCGACCCGCCGCAAACTCAAACCGACCCACGTCGAGCGCACTATTTATGGCGAGGGCGATGGCAGCGATCTGACGGTCTATGACACCGAGTTGGGTCGGGTCGGTGCCTTATGCTGCTGGGAACATTTGCAGCCGCTGTCCAAGTACGCGATGTATGCGCAAAACGAGCAAGTGCATATTGCCGCCTGGCCAAGCTTTTCGCTGTACCGCGGTGGCGCTTACGCGCTCGGCCCCGAGGTCAATAACGCCGCCAGTCGAATTTATGCCGTCGAGGGCCAGTGTTTTGTGTTGGCATCATGCGCCACCGTTTCCGCCGAAATGATCCAAATGCTGTGCGGCGACGATCCAATGAAGCGGCAACTGTTGCTGCAAGGCGGTGGCTTCACCGGCATCTACGCACCGGACGGGCAACTGATTTCGGAAGTTCTACCCGAAGGTCAAGAAGGCATCGTCTATGCCGATCTCGATCTGGGCATGATCTCGCTGGCCAAAGCTGCGGCCGACCCTGCTGGCCATTATTCGCGACCCGATGTGACCCGCCTGTTGCTCGATAAAACGCCGCGCGAGCGGGTGGTCTACCAGCAGCGTGCCGCCCCCGAAGCGGTAGAGCATGAGCCGGCCGAACCGGTCAAGCGCGAAACCGAGGTACCGGTCAGCGCGACCCGCCGTGTGCTTGGAGTTGTGTCATGAGCGGATTTACATACACCGAAAAAGCGCTGGAGCTGCAAAAGCGCTTCGACACCGAGTCGCTCGCTGCGGTCGAATTGCAGGTCATCGTGCACGACGCGTTGACACCGGCCGATCAAGGCTTCATCAGCCAGATGGAAATGTTCTGGTTGGCCTCGGTGGACCCCAAAGGTTCACCGACTGTCAGCTACAAAGGTGGCGCACCAGGATTTGTGAAAATTGCCAACGACAAGACCCTGCTGTTCCCTTGCTTCGATGGCAACGGCATGTACTTCTCGATGGGCAATATCGCATCAACCTCGCACATCGGCATGCTGTTCATGGACTTCGTGACGCCCAGCCGACTGCGCGTGCAAGGCGACGCAAAGCTCACCGATGACCCGGCCATCGTCGGTCTGTGGCCAGGCGCGCAGTTCGGCGTCAAGGTCGACATTACAGCGCTGATCACGAACTGCCCGCGCTACATTCCGCGCATGCAGCGCCTGAACGGATCGCGTTATGTGCCGAATACTCAAACGGGCGAACAACCGATTCCTGGCTGGAAACGCATCGACGCTATTCAGGGCGTGCTACCGAAGCGTGATCAGAACAAGGCCGAAACCGTTGGCGGGCTGATCTCGATGGACCAATGGGGGGCTATGGTTATGAAGGGGGATCCGTTGGCTTGATGCTTGCGGTTGTCCTGTGCTTATGGGCGAATGGTGCCTGCTTCGGCCTGTAGCGGACTGGCGCTAATGCCTCCGCGAACGTCCTCCGACTCGGCCTTTTCGGCCGACTCTCCCCCTCTATTTCGCTGCGGCATTAGCACCAGTCCGCTCCAGGCTGACACCGAGCGTGGATAGATTCACGGATCTACTTTCGATGTGTGCAGATCATGTCTGTGACCGGCAATCTGCAATCGCACCTGAGCCTCCGCCAACAGTGTCGGGAACGGCTCTGGAGGCAAGCCATCGGTATACAAGCGATCGATTTGTGACAGATTGCCGACTTCGGCCAGCGCCGGACGATTGAATTTGCTCAGGTCGGCGGCGAGCCAAACTTCGCGCGCGTGACGAATGATGGTCTGTGAGACTTTGACTTCGTGAAAGTCATAATCTCTGAGCGAGCCGTCTACCTCGATGCCCGAGATTCCGACGATCGCAAAGTCGACCTTGAACTGGCGAATGAAATCAACCGCGGCCTCGCCGACGATGCCGCGATCGCGCGGCCGCACCACCCCCGCCACAATGATGACTTCGCTGCGCGAATTGGCGCTGAGAATCGTTGCCACATTCAAATTATTGGTAATCACCCGCAAGCCGCTGTGATGCAACAGCGCACGCGCGACCGCTTCGGTCGTCGTGCCGATGTTCAGGATCAACGAACAATCATTCGGTATCGCCGCCGAGATCTCCTGAGCAATTCGAGCCTTGGCATCGGCATTCAGATTTTCGCGATGTTGATAGGCGATATTTTCAGTGGTCGAACTGGGCACCCGCACGCCACCATGAAAGCGCGTCAGCAGTCCTTCATCGGCCATACGCTGGACGTCCCGGCGCACGGTTTGAAGGGTGACGCCCAGTTGCACTGATAACTGCTCCAAAGTCAGCGCTCCGCAGACGCGGACCTCTTTCAACAAGTCAGTTTGTCGCAGGTTCAGGCTCATGATCAGTCACTCTTTCGATTTGGAACAGGATAAAGCGAAAGAAAAAGTTGAATATAACTGGCAAAAACAAACAATATCGAACAATAATACTCAAAATATTAATTCAAACAGTGAGTGATCGTGCGAGGCTTCGGGCCAGTTCAGGGAGGAGGCTGATGATTTTGCTGCTGGAGAAAATCTCCAAAAAAGTGGCGGCGCAGTGCTGGCTGTACGAAATGGACCTGGCGCCACCGCCGGGGGCCGTTACCGTGCTGCTCGGTGCAACCCAAGCGGGCAAGACCAGTCTCATGCGAATCATGGCGGGGCTGGATATGCCCAGCAGTGGTCAAATTTATGCGGACGGACAAAGCGTGGTTGGCATGCCGGTTCGGGAACGCAATGTCTCGATGGTCTACCAGCAATTCATCAACTATCCGTCGCTCAGGGTCAGGGACAATATTGCCTCGCCATTGAAGCTGCGCGGTGTGAAAGACATTGCCGCGAGAGTACAAACGCTTGCTGAAAAGCTGCATATTCAGCCGTTTCTTGATCGTTACCCGGCTCAATTGTCCGGCGGACAACAGCAGCGTGTCGCACTCGCACGTGCCTTGGCCAAGGAGGCGCCGTTGATGCTGCTCGACGAACCTCTGGTGAATCTTGATTACAAACTACGCGAGGAATTGCGTGAGGAATTGAGTGCGCTGTTCGCCAGTGGCAACTCGACCGTGATTTACGCCACCACCGAGCCCGGTGAAGCCTTGTTGCTGGGCGGTTACACCGCAGTCATGGACGCCGGCGAACTGCTTCAGTTCGGTCCTACCGCCGAGGTCTTCCATCATCCGAATTCCCTGCGTGTAGCCAAGGCATTCAGCGACCCGCCGATGAACCTGTTGGCAGCGTCGCGGCAGCCGGAAGGCATCCGGCTGACCAATGGCCTGTTGGTGCCACTGCAACTGGCGGCTGAGGTCAGCGGTGCGCGATCCCTGACCGTTGGGCTGCGTGCCAGCGTGCTACGAATCGGTCAGGCGAGCGCCGATCTGTCGGTGAACGGAGTCGTTGAGTTGGTCGAAATATCGGGTTCCGATACCTATGTCCATCTAAGCTCACCGGTCGGGCCTCTGGTCGCGCAGTTGACGGGCGTTCATGCCTTTTCGATGGACTCGCCGCTGACGCTGCATTTCAACCCGTCGCAGCTTTATGTCTTCGATGCGCAAGACCTGTTGCTGCGCTCGCCTGAGCGACACGGCAGACACTGACATGGCCTGCATCGAACTGGATCTCGCGCATTCCTATAAACCGGGCTCGACCGAGGAATCGGATTTCGCACTGCTGCCGCTGAAGATGCGCTTCGAGAACGGTGGCGCCTATGCCCTGCTCGGGCCTTCGGGCTGTGGCAAGACGACGATGCTCAATATCATGTCCGGTCTTCTGGTTCCGTCACAAGGTGGCGTCTGGTTCGACGGCAAGGACGTGACCCGAGCGACACCACAGCAGCGCAATATTGCGCAAGTGTTTCAATTTCCAGTCATCTACGACACCATGACGGTCGCCGAAAATCTGGCGTTCCCGCTGCGCAATCGCGGGGTTGCGCCCGATCAGATCAGCAAACGGGTGGCGCAGATTGCCGAGATGCTGGAACTCGGCCCCTTGCTCAAGACGCGGGCGGTCGGGCTGGCCGCCGACACACAGCAAAAGATATCGCTGGGTCGAGGTCTGGTGCGGCCCGACGTAGCAGCCATTTTGTTTGACGAGCCACTAACGGTCATCGATCCGCACCTCAAATGGCTGTTGCGGCGCAAGCTCAAGCAGATTCATCGCGAGCTCAAACTGACGCTGATTTATGTGACCCACGACCAGGTCGAGGCGCTGACCTTCGCCGAGCAGGTCATGGTGATGACACGAGGCAAGGCGGTCCAGGTTGGCAGTCCCGCCGAACTGTTCGAGCGACCCCGCCACACCTTTGTTGGGCATTTCATCGGTTCGCCCGGTATGAATTTTTTGCAGGCGCGCGTCAACGGTCCATCACTGGCGATCGACGGTTGCCTGAAAGCGCTTCGGTATGACGGTCGATTGGGCGACGGCGCGCTCAGTGTCGGCATTCGGCCGGAGTTTTTGGCCGCCGTCGCGATCGACTCGCCGGGTGCACTGCCGGCGACCGTTACCCAGGCACAAGACGTCGGCACTCATGTCCTGCTGTCGGCGACGATTGCTGGCCAGCCCGTCAAGTCGCGCATGCCGGCCGACTTTGTTGCGCCCGAGCGCGGCTCGCAAATCTCGCTGAGTGTGCTCAATCGGCACACCTGTCTATACAGGAACGAGGAGTTGGTCGAATGAGTGCCATCAAACCGACCAATCAGAAAGCTTGGCTGCTGGTGCTGCCGGTGCTGATTTGCGTTGCCTTCTCGGCGATTCTGCCGTTGATGACCGTCGTCAATTATTCGGTTCAGGACATTATTTCGCCGGAGCGTCGCGTGTTTGTCGGCACCGAATGGTTCGTCGCGGTCATGCGTGACGAGGAACTTCACGGTGCATTGTTGCGACAACTGACCTTCTCGCTGGCAGTGTTATTGGTCGAAATACCCTTGGGCATCGCGCTGGCGCTGTCGATGCCGGCAACCGGATGGCGGGCGTCCGCTGTGTTGGTGATCGTGGCCTTGTCGTTGCTCATTCCCTGGAATGTGGTGGGCACCATCTGGCAGATCTTCGGCCGTGCCGACATCGGCTTGCTGGGTGCGGCGTTGCTCGGCCTGGGCATCGACTACAGCTACACCGGCAATGCCACGCACGCCTGGTTCACCGTGCTGGTGATGGATGTCTGGCACTGGACACCACTGGTTGCGCTGCTGAGTTATGCCGGTCTTCGTGCCATTCCCGATGCCTACTACCAGGCCGCGCGAATCGACGGTGCCAGCAAACTCGCAGTATTCCGGTTCGTGCAGCTGCCCAAGTTGCGCGGTGTCCTGATGATCGCGGTGCTACTGCGATTTATGGACAGCTTCATGATCTACACCGAGCCCTTTGTGCTGACCGGTGGCGGGCCCGGTAATTCGACCACCTTCCTGTCACAGTTTCTGACCCAGAAGGCGGTCGGTCAGTTCGATCTCGGGCCAGCCGCCGCCTTTTCACTGATCTACTTTTTAATCATCTTGCTGCTGTGCTTCATTTTGTACAACTGGATGCAGCGCGTCGGCGCGAAGGACGGGGACAGCGCTCATGAATGAATCGCGGTTTCAAAAGCGATCTGTGTTTCTGGTCGCATACCTGATCTTCACACTGCTGCCGATCTACTGGATGTTCAACATGTCGTTCAAGACGAACGAGGAGATTGTCGCCGGCTTCAGCTTGTTTCCCAAGCACTTCACCTGGGCGAACTACGTCACCATTCTGACCGACCCGGCCTGGTATTCCGGCTACATCAACAGCCTCCTCTACGTCGCCATCAATACGGTTATTTCAGTCAGTGTTGCATTACCGGCGGCCTATGCCTTTTCGCGTTACCGTTTCCTCGGCGACAAACAGGTGTTCTTCTGGTTGCTGACCAATCGCATGACGCCGCCGGCCGTCTTTCTGCTGCCGTTCTTTCAGTTGTATTCGACGGTCGGCCTGATGGACACCCACATCGCAGTAGCGTTGGCACATCTGCTGTTCAACGTACCTCTGGCAGTCTGGATACTCGAAGGTTTCATGAGCGGTATTCCGAGGGAGATTGACGAAACTGCCTACATTGACGGCTATTCGTTTCCACGCTTTTTTGTGATGATCTTCCTGCCACTCATCAAGGCCGGGGTCGGCGTTGCCGCGTTTTTCTGCTTCATGTTCAGTTGGGTGGAATTATTGCTGGCACGCACGCTGACCAGCGTCAACGCCAAACCGATTGTTGCAACCATGACGCGAACGGTATCGGCCGCGGGTATGGATTGGGCGACGCTCGCGGCCGCGGGCGTGCTGACGATTGTGCCGGGTGCGGTCGTTATCTGGTTCGTTCGAAACTACATCGCAAAGGGTTTTGCGATGGGTCGAGTTTGAGGAGCCGTCGATGTTCGAGTGGATGGCCTGGACCTTGCCGGTGGCGATTTTCTTTTGTTGCATGGGTCTGATGTTGATCGGCATGACCTTCTGGGAAATCAAGTCGCCGACCTTGTTGCGTCGCGGCTGGCTGCCGATCGCGACCACCCGCGGCGACCGCCTGTTTATTGGTCTGCTAAGCGCAGCCTTCGTTAACTTGGGATTTGTCGGACTGAGTGGCAAGCTCGTTGAATTGTTTTCGCTCGAGGCGGAACCTTCGGTCTGGATCAGTTTCGTCCTGTCGATGATTCTCCTCGTGTTCATCATGCACAAGGGATAGTCAGTCAGGTTCAACAGCGTCGGCCGGTCTTCCCTGGAGCCGACGCCTGAAATAGGACAGGGAATCTTCAAGAGGAGAACAGTCATGAAATTGAACTATATGGCGCTAGCCGTGGCGATGGCCTGCGCAAGCTGGGGACCCGCCTCGGCGGACGAAGCCGCTGCAAAGCGCTGGATCGAGAGCGAATTCCAGCCCTCAACCCTGAGCAAAGATCAACAGACCGCCGAAATGAAGTGGTTCATTGACGCGGCTCAAAAACTGATCGGCAAGGGCGTCAAGGAAATTTCCGTCGTGTCCGAAACCATCACCACGCATGAGTACGAATCGAAGACGCTGGCCAAGGCCTTCGAGGAAATTACCGGCATCAAGGTCAAGCATGATCTGATCGGCGAAGGCGACGTGGTCGAGAAGCTGCAGACCTCGATGCAGTCCGGCAAGTCGATCTACGATGGCTGGATCAGTGACTCTGACCTCATCGGCACCCACTATCGCTATGGCAAGATCATGAACCTGACCGACTATATGGCCGGCACGGGCAAGGAATGGACCAATCCTGGTCTGGACCTGAAGGATTTCATTGGCACCAGCTTCACGACCGGACCTGACAAGAAGCTTTATCAATTGCCTGACCAGCAGTTCGCGAACCTCTACTGGTTCCGGGCTGATCTGTTCGCACGCCAGGACTTGAAGGACAAGTTCAAAGCGAAGTTTGGCTACGACCTCGGCGTGCCACTTAACTGGAGCGCCTACGAAGATATCGCTGAATTCTTCACCAATGATGTCAAGACCATTGACGGCAAACCCATTTATGGTCATATGGATTACGGCAAAAAAGACCCATCACTGGGTTGGCGCTTTACCGACGCCTGGCTGTCGATGGCCGGTACCGCTGACATCGGCATTCCGAACGGCAAACCCGTCGACGAATGGGGCATACGGGCGTCAGCCGATGGTTGCCATCCGCAAGGCGCGTCAGTGTCTCGCGGTGGTGCCACCAACTCGCCGGCAGCCGTCTATGCGCTGACCAAATATGTCGATTGGATGAAGAAATATTCTCCCAAGGAAGCGATCGGCATGACCTTCGGCGAGGCCGGCCCGGTACCTGCTCAGGGACAAATTGCCCAGCAGATTTTCTGGTACACCGCATTCACGGCGGACATGACCAAAAAAGGACTGCCCGTCGTCAATGAGGACGGCACACCGAAATGGCGCATGGCACCAGGCCCGAACGGACCGTACTGGAAACAGGGCATGCAAAATGGCTATCAGGACGTCGGATCCTGGACCTTCTTCAAGGATCATGACGCCAATCGTACGGCCGCTGCCTGGCTCTACGCGCAGTTCGTGACGGCGAAGACTACCTCTCTGAAAAAGACCATTGTTGGCCTGACGCCGATTCGCGAGAGCGATATTCAGTCGAAGGCGATGACCGATCTGGCGCCGAAACTCGGTGGGCTGGTGGAGTTCTATCGAAGCCCGGCACGCGTGGCATGGACACCGACCGGAACCAACGTGCCTGACTATCCAAAACTGGCCCAACTCTGGTGGAAGAATGTAGCCGTTGCGGTGACCGGCGAAAAAACGCCGCAAGCCGCCATGGACAATCTAGCCGAGGAAATGGATCAGGTGATGGCACGGCTCGAGCGTTCCGGCATGACCCGTTGTGCTCCGAAGCTCAATCCGAAGGGTGATCCCAACAAGTATCTGAGCGATAAAGCAGCCCCCTGGAAGAAGTTGGCGAATGAAAAGCCAAAGGGCGAGACCATTGCCTATGACACTTTGCTGAACGCTTGGAAAAGCGGCAAGGCGCGGTAATTGCATTAGCTTTCTCTCAACGTTGAGCAGAAAGTCGGCCGTGTGTGCCTGAACGCCGCACGGCCTTTTCGTAGGCCGATGTATCAATGTCTTCGCAACAAGGCGCCCTGTTGACCGATCGACGCGTTCTGCTCAGCCATCTGGCAGTCGGCAAGCGCTATGACATCGCGGTGGTTGGCGGCGGCGCAACCGGACTGGGGATTGCGCTGGATGCGGCTGCACGCGGATTCAGCGTGGTGCTTTTGGAGTCGCATGACTTCGCCAAAGGAACGTCGTCACGGGCCACCAAGCTATTGCACGGCGGCGTTCGTTACCTGGCCCAAGGCAATTTTTCGTTAGTCGCCGAAGCGTTGCGCGAGCGCACGCTGCTATTAAAAAATGCACCGCACCTGGCGCAGGCCATGCCCTTTGTCATGCCCTCCTATCGTTGGTGGGAAACACCGTTTTACGGTGCCGGCTTGAAGATTTATGACGTGCTCGCGGGCAAGGCGGGCTTGGGCAAGACCGAGTTTCTCGATCGCCAGGAAATTCTGAGCCTGCTGCCAGGCGCCAAATCGGACGGATTGCGCGGCGGCGTCAAATATTGGGATGGCCAATTCAATGACGCCCGTCTGGCGCTGGCGCTGGCGCGAACCGCTGCCGCGCAGGGCGCGCTATTGTTGAACTATTGCAACGTAAGGCGCTTGCTCTACGATGCAGATCGAGTCGCAGGCCTGGTATGCCAGGATACCGAGACCGGAATGGATTTTCGGATCAGTGCCAGTTGCGTCATCAACGCGACCGGTGTCTGGGTTGATGATTTGCGACAGCTCGACGGTGAACCCAGAGCCGGTTACAAAGGCAAGAAGGTTGAACCGATTGTCGCGCCGAGCCAGGGCGTCCACCTGGTTGTCGATCGCGAGTTCCTGAATTCTGACGCAGCGCTGATGGTCCCCAAAACGCAAGACGGCCGCGTACTGTTCGCTGTGCCCTGGCTGGGCAAGTTGATATTGGGAACTACCGATACAGCACGTCAGGACACCGCCCGAGAGCCGCAAGCGTTTCAAGCAGAGTTCGACTTTATCTTGCAAGAGTCGGCCCGCTACTTACAGCGTGCACCGACTCGCGCCGACGTCAAGAGCGTTTGGGTTGGATTGCGGCCGCTGGTCAAACCGCCCGATGACGCCATCGAGAGCACCAAGAGCTTGAGCCGAGAACACACCATTCTCGTCAGCAGAAGCGGACTGGTCACCGTCACCGGCGGTAAGTGGACCACCTATCGTGCGATGGCTGAAGATGTCATGGAACGTGTTTTCGATCGCGCGCTGTTGCGACCGGCGCCGGCCGGCGTCACTCGTCATCTGATACTCATCGGGGGCGATATCGATCATTCCCCAAAGGCCGCCCTGCGAACCCATCGGATCAGCGACCCGGCCGGAATGCACTCATACGGTTCGGAACAAACGCTGGTTGGGTCGCTGCCTGGCGCGACACGCGAGCTCGCGCCCGGATTGACCGAAGCGATGGTGCGATTCGCCGCCCGATATGAGTACGCAAGAACCGTTGAGGACGTGCTCGCACGCCGCTCTCGCCTGCTGTTTCTGGACGCGCGTTTAGCCAGGTCACTGGCTCAGCCGGTCGCAACACTATTGCGCGAGGAAATCGGTGTTGATCCCGGCTTGCCGGCATTCCTGGAATTAGCGGATCGTTATTGCTGATTTTAAGCGCTAGCCTGTAGCGGACTGGTGCGAATACCTACGCGAATGTCATCCGCATCGGCCTTTTCGGCCGACGCTCCTTCTTGATTTCGCTGCGGCATTCACACCAGTCCGCTACAGGCTGACACCGAGCTGGGTTTAGGTTTTCCGTATGCCGTCAGCGGTGCCTGATATTGAGGTGCACTTTGCGCGGTACTTGATAAACGCTAGCGAAACGCGCGGGCCGCCCGTTGCATGGAATCCACAGTAGCCGCACGATTGCCGGCGACCGATTGCCTTTCCTTACCGGGATCATCGAAATTGTGGGTGGCGCCGTCGTACCAGACCACCTCGATGGGCGCGCCTCGCTGGTGTGCTCGCTCGAGTACGGTTCGGCAGATGTTCGGCGATACCTCTTCGTCATCCGAACCGAGAAACACGGTTAACGGCGCGCTGCTGGTGTAGCGCTGTTGATCGATAAGTGCGCGCGGGCCGCAGCCAGGATAAAACGCAAGTGCGGCGTGATAGACCGAATCATTCCGATTCGGCGCGCGCGATTGTTCAAGCATGACGTTCAGCACCGTACTCGCACCGTTCGACCATCCTTGAAGAAAGACCCGCTGAATATCCACCTCGGGAAGGCTGCGCAAAAACTTCAACGCATCCAAGGCATCGATTGGACGCACAGTGCGTTCGTTGACGTTGTCGCGCTCCGCGTCGTCGTGTGTGCCCTGTCCGAATCCGTGCGCTTTGCCGCGCGGCCCGAAGCTGTCGACGTGCAGCGCAAGGAAACCGCGTGCCGCCCAGAACTCGCCCCATTGCACATGGCGCCTCGACAAGGTTGCCGCACCACAGGCAGATGCTACTGACCGCGCCACTCCCGTACATTGTGTGTTTACGTTCGAGGAGTAAGGGCCTGCACGACCATGCATCATGACTACGGCCGGATGCGGGCCAGCGCCGTTCGGTGCGAACACATAAGCGACAAGTCCTGTTTTGCCATCGGCACTCGGAAAATAAACCGTGCGCGGCGCCGCGACCGTCTGGGTGGCAACGAACACGCAGAACGAACTCAGAACTCGAATCACTGACAACCAGAATATCGACATCGGTCTACTCATTGACGGAACTGGCAGGGGCACCGGCAATGATATCGCCAGCAGTTAATGTATACCAAGCCGCGCTACTCAAAACAGCTCGTTGCTATTAATTCACGTGTTTCTTGTGGCTGCGAGGCGCCGCCGTTTTCCTATTAAAATTGCATTCTGGCTGGAACGACGGAGAACGTCTTGACTGACCCTGTTGAACCCTTGATCTGCGATTTGCTAGAGTGGATTGGACCGCAAGCGTGCAAATATTCAGAAGTGCTGGAGGCTTGGCGCACGTCATGCCCCCAGCTTCCGGTATGGGAAGAAGCCAACGCACGAGGCTTTATTCAGCGCTCGCATGAACCAGGGCAGGAGGCCACCGTTTGCGTCAGTGACGCCGGCCACACCCATCTACAGGCTCAGCGAAAACACTAACGTGTCTGATGTACGAGTCAGAACAGCCTCTGCCAGAGTTCGCGCGCGAAAGTTGCCGCGCGAGTCTAGAACGCTGCACTTCTCTCTACCCCGAACCTGCACACCGGTGCCAGATCAGGTCGGCAGGGTGGTTGGCGTCGCGAAATAAAGGCGGAGCCTTGGCCGCCAGGCCAAGGTGGGGGACATTCGCGGAGCCAGGCGCCCCGTCGGCCTGATCCCATCAGGAACTAAATAAGGAGCCACAAATGTCTCAAACGCCAATCACTGAAAGAACTCCTTAACCCGATCCATCCACGATCGAGTGTTCGGGCTATGCCGTGCCTCCCGCAGAGTCAGATCAAGCTCCTTCATCAACTGCTTCTGTCTATCGGTCAGCCGCACCGGCGTCTCAACCTGAATGCGCGCATAAAGATCACCCGGGTAGGCACTGCGAATACCTTTGATACCCTTGCCGCGCAACCGGAATGTCTTTCCAGGCTGAGTTCCCTCAGGCAACTCGATCTCGGCACTGCCCGACAGCGTCGGCACCTGAATCGTGCCGCCCAAAGCGGCGGTTGTCATCGAGATCGGAATCTCGCAATTCAGATCATCGCCATCGCGCTCGAAGACGGTGTGTTTCTTCAGATGAATTTCAACATACAGATCGCCGGCCGGACCGCCATTGATACCCGGCTCACCGTTGCCGGTCAGTCGGATGCGCATGCCTTCATCAATACCGGCCGGAATCTTGACTTCGAGCGTTTTGTTGCGTTTGATGCGACCGGCGCCCTCACAAGTCAGGCAAGGCTCGGCAATCACTTTGCCGGAGCCGTGGCAGTTGCGGCAGGTTTGCTGGATCGAGAAGAATCCTTGTTGGACGCGCTCGGAACCTTGACCCTGGCAGGTGGCACAGACCCTTGGCTTGGTACCGGCTTTGGCACCGGATCCTTTGCAGGTGTCACAGGAGTCCCAACTCGGAATGCGGATCTCGGTGGCATAACCGGCGGCCGCTTGCTCAAGGGAGACTTCCATCGCGTAGCGAAGATCGCCGCCGCGATAGACGTTGCTGCGCGCACCGCGCCCGCCCTGCTGCTGGCCGAAAATATCGCCGAAAATATCGCCGAAGACATCGGCAAAACCGCCAGGCCCACCCGCGCTACCGCCGCCGCCGGCGTTCGGATCAACACCGGCATGCCCGAAGCGATCGTAAAGATCGCGTTTCTTGGCGTCGGTCAGCATCTCGTAGGCCTCTTTGGCCTCTTTGAATTTTTCTTCCGACTCCTTGTTGTCCGGATTGCGGTCCGGGTGATACTTCATCGCCAATTTTCGATAGGCTTTTTTAAGCTCATCTTCACTGGCGTTTTTGGCTACACCGAGCACACTGTAAAAGTCACGTTTAGCCATCTTGATCTTCTGGGTCTTTTATTTTCGGGGTCTGGGTCTGGGTCGGGGTATGGGTATAACAGCAAGCTTGAAATCAATGCGCATCAAACGACACAACCGCGACTGAAAAAACTCAGGCGCGGTTGTGCTAGCACGGTCAATTTCACCGTGCTCAATAAACGCTTCGGACTCAACCGCGCTTGACCTCTTTGAAGTCGGCGTCGACGACGTCATCATCTTTCGCACGCTTGGCTTCCGAAGCGCCAGCGCCACCCGAGCTACCCGAGCCACCCGAGCCACCCGCGGCAGCACCGGCGTCACCCGGACCAGCGCCCGCCTCGGCAGCACCGGCTGCATTTTCGGCCTGGGTCTTGGCGTACATCATTTCACCGAGTTTCTGGCTGGCGCTCATGAGCTCGTTGGTCTTCGCCTCGATCTGATCCTTGTCCTCGCCCTTCAATGCTTCCTGGGTAGCGGCCAGGGCGACTTCGATCTTGCCCTTTTCGTCGGCTTCAATCTTGTCACCATATTCGGTCAGTGACTTGCCGACCTGGTGCACCATAGCCTCGCCTTGATTACGCGCGGTGGCCAACTCGACCCGCTTGCGATCGTCGGCGGCGTTGGTCTCGGCATCCTTGACCATTTTCTGAATCTCGGCTTCGGAGAGTCCCGAGTTCGCCTTGATGGTGATCTTGTTTTCCTTGCCGGTCGCTTTATCCTTGGCCGAGACATGCAAGATGCCGTTGGCGTCGATATCGAAAGCCACTTCAATTTGCGGCAAGCCGCGCGGCGAAGGTGGAATTCCTTCGAGATTGAACTCGCCGAGCAGCTTGTTACCGCTGGCAATCTCGCGCTCGCCCTGGAACACCTTGATCGTTACCGCTGGCTGATTGTCATCGGCCGTCGAGAACACTTGTGCATATTTGGTCGGAATCGTGGTGTTGCGCTTGATCATCGAGGTCATGACGCCGCCCAAGGTTTCGATGCCCAGCGTCAGCGGACTGACGTCGAGCAACAGCACGTCCTTGCGCTCGCCACTGAGCACGGCGGCCTGTACGGCGGCACCAACTGCAACGGCTTCATCCGGGTTGACGTCCTTGCGCGGCTCACGCCCGAACAACTCCTTGACCCTGTCTTGCACCTTCGGCATACGCGTCATGCCACCGACCAGGATGACGTCTTCGATATCGCTGGCTTTCACGCCCGCATCTTTCATGGCGATCCGGCAGGGCTCGATGGTGCGCTCGATCAGATCCTCGACCAGCGCCTCCAGTTTGGAGCGCGTGAACTTGATGTTCAAGTGCTTTGGTCCGGTCGCATCGGCCGTAATGTAGGGCAAGTTGATATCGGTAGCAGCGCTTGAGGATAATTCAATCTTGGCCTTCTCTGCCGCTTCCTTCAGGCGTTGCAAGGCGAGCTTGTCTTTCGAGAGATCGACGGTCTGCTCTTTCTTGAACTCAGCGATGATGTATTCAATAATGCGCTGGTCAAAGTCTTCACCGCCCAAGAACGTGTCACCGTTGGTGGACAGCACTTCAAATTGTTTCTCGCCGTCGACATCGGCAATCTCGATGATCGAGACGTCGAAAGTACCGCCGCCCAGGTCATACACCGCAATTTTGCGGTCCTTGCCGATCGCCTTGTCCAGACCGAACGCCAGTGCGGCGGCAGTCGGCTCGTTGATGATCCGCTTGACATCGAGACCGGCGATTCGGCCGGCGTCCTTGGTGGCTTGGCGTTGGCTGTCGTTGAAGTAAGCCGGCACCGTAATGACGGCCTCGGTCACTTCTTCGCCAAGATAGTCCTCGGCGGTTTTCTTCATCTTGCGCAGCACTTCGGCCGACACTTGCGGCGGTGCAATCGCCTTGCCGCGCGTCTTGACCCAGGCGTCGCCGTTATCGGCCGAGACAATTTCATAGGGCATGAGGTCGATGTCTTTCTTGACCTCTTTCTCGGCAAACTTGCGTCCGATCAGCCGCTTGACGGCGTACAGCGTATTGGTCGGATTGGTCACCGCCTGACGTTTGGCAGCCGCGCCGACCAGCACTTCGTCGCCATCGGTGTAGGCGACGATCGACGGCGTGGTGCGCGCGCCTTCGGAATTTTCGATCACCTTGGGCTGGCCACCTTCCATGATGGCGACACACGAGTTGGTCGTGCCCAGGTCGATTCCAATAATTCTGCCCATTTCAGTATCCTTTGATTCGAGGAGTTGCTTTGGTTTGCTAGATGCCGCTTAATTTTGAGAATTCAAGTCTGCTTAACCTGCAACTTGACTTGGCTTGATTTGGCTCGCATGCAGTCCGATGCCCTAACCTTGCGCCACGATCACCAGGGCCGGGCGCAGGATTCGATCGTTGATCAGACAACCCTTTTGCAAGACCGTGACGATATGACCGGCCGCTGTCGGCGGTTGGCTGCTCGCGACCGGTACCATCGAGATCGCCTGATGCAGATTCGGATCGAATTTCTCGCCGACCGGATCCAACTCCAGCAAACGGTTTTTCTCGAACGCTGACGCCAATTGGCGCAGGGTCGCCTGCACGCCTTCTTTCATCGATTCAATGCTGGGATCGGCGACTTTCAAAGCCATCTCGAGGCTGTCGCGCACCGGCAACATGGCTTCAGCAAACGACTCGACGGCGTATTTGTGCGCCTTCGATACATCGTCAGCGGCACGGCGGCGAATGTTTTCCATTTCGGCCAACGAGCGGACATAAAGGTCGTAGTTCTCGCTGGCCTTGGCCTGCGCCCGGGCCAGCTCAGTGGCCACAAGGTCGGCGGCAGGCGCAGACGGTTCAGCGGCAGACGCTTGATTGCCGGTTGCGCTTGACTCAGTCGAGTGCGTCGGCGAGGCGGTCTTTTCGGCAGCAAGCCCCGGCTCTGAAGCACCGTTCGGGTTATTGGGTTGATCCTGCACGGCTTATGCTCTCTTATAAAAATCAATGACTTAACTTATATCAGCGTCGATATTGGGGTCAATTCAGAAATTTCAATAGGCACTCGATCAAATTTGTGATGAGCGTGTAATTCGAGCGGGTAAAATGCGCCAGTGGCTTCACAACGGCTACCTGTTCGGCCCAAACCAGGCTCGGTTCTGCTGGTTTGAACACATCACCTTCCAGAGGAGAAATATAAAATGGGATTACTTTCATTCATCAAGGATGCCGGCGAAAAGCTGTTCGGCAAGGGCGAGGCTCACGCAGCAACCGAAGCCGCCAAGGCCGATCCGACGCCTGAAAAAATCGCCGAAGCCAGCCAAAGTGCCGGTGATGCGATTACTCAGTACATCCGGGCGATGAATCTCGATGCCGACGGCCTGCGGGTAGAGTTCGACGCACCGACCGGCAAAACCTCGGTGTGGGGTACCGCACCGGATCAAGAAACCCGCGAGAAGATCGTGCTGTGCTGCGGCAATGTGGCCGGTGTCGGCGAGGTTGAAGACAACATGGCAACCGCAGAACCTGCTGACGAAAGCGAATACCACACGGTTGTACGCGGCGATACGCTTTCAAAGATTGCCAAGGAAGCTTACGGCGACGCCAACAAGTACATGGCGATCTTCGAAGCCAACAAACCCATGCTGTCGCACCCGGACAAGATTTATCCGGGCCAGATGTTGCGCATTCCTCCCGAGGCCTGATCTAAAGGCTAAGCGCTGGCGCCCAACTCGGTTGCACGCTGCTTGCGCTGCTGCTGCCCGTCGCGGGCAGCCAGCGCAGCCTCCGGTGTGAGCCGTTGAATGGGCCAGCCGGCCATATGCTCGAGCACAATTTGCGATAGCGCCGCAATCCACTGCGGTGAGTCGTTCAGACAGGCCGAATATCGAAATTCCTGTCCGCCGGCCTGCATGAAAGTTTCCTTGCCTTCAATGGCAATTTCTTCAAGCGTTTCCAGACAATCAGCCACGAAGCCCGGACACGCGACTTCGACGCGCCCGAGCTTTTGTTTGCCCAGTGCCTCCAGAGTCTTGTCGGTATACGGTTGTAACCACTCGGCCTTGCCAAAACGCGACTGGAAGGTAACTTCGTACTGGTCCTTGCGCAGGCCCAACTTTTCAGCGAGCAGCCGACCGGTCACCAGACACTCGCAATGATAAGGATCGCCCTCGAGCAAGGTGCGCTTGGGCATGCCATGAAAGCTGATCACCAGTTTGTCGGGCGCACGATCGCGCTGCCACTGCGACTTGATGTGCTGCGCCAGCGCATTCAGGTACGCTTCGTGGCGATGAAAATGTTTGACGCATCGCAACTCCGGCACCTCCCGCCAGGTTTGCAATTCGGCAAACACCGCATCGAAGCTGCTCGCCGTGGTCGCGCCCGAATACTGCGGATACATCGGCAGCACCAGCAGTCGTCCGACATTGCCCTCACGCAGCTTGCGCATGACCGAGCCGACCGACGGCTCGCCATAGCGCATCGCGTAGGCGACATCAATCGAATGGCCGGCCTGCCCCAGATAGCCCTTGAGCAAGGCCGCTTGGCGGGCGGTGTACACCTGTAACGGTGAGCCGTCGGGCATCCACACCGACTTGTATTTCTCGGCCGATTTTTTCGGCCGAATATTTAAAATGATGCCGTGCAGAATCAGCATCCAAAGCAAGCGCGGAATTTCGACCACGCGCTTGTCTGCCAGGAACTCGGCCAGGTATTTGCGCACGGCACTGGTATCCGGCGCAGCCGGGGTACCCAACTGAATCAGCAGCACGGCGGTGCGAGCGGACTGTTCGTGTTTAAAGCTTTCGGAAGCGGTGTAACGCGGCATCAACGACTCAATTATTTGACAGCGCGCTGGAGACTAATTTGGCTGTGATTTCAACAATGGGAATGACCCGTTCATAGGCCATGCGGGTCGGGCCTACAACGCCCAGGGTGCCGACGACTTTGCCATCGACCTCGTAGGGTGCGACGACGACACTGAGCTGCTCCATCGGCACCAGATCGGATTCGCCACCGATGAAGATCTGCACGCCCTGCGCGCGACTGGAGGCGTCCAGCAAGTGTACGAGACTGGTCTTGCGCTCAAACATTTCAAACAAGCGGCGCATGCGCTCCATATTGTCCGACAGATCGGCGACGCCGAACAAGTTGCGTTCACCGGAAAATACCACCGGATCGCTTTCCTCGGTCAGTGCCTGACCGCTGGCCTCGACCGCATGGGTCATCAGCGCCGTGATGTCCTCGCGCAGTTGCCGCAACTCGAGCTGCAAGCGCTCCTTGATCTCAGGAAATTCCATGCCTGCATAATTGTGAGTGATGTAGTTGGCCGCCTCGGTCAATTGTGAGGGCGAATAGTCGCGGTCGGTCAGCAACACCCGATTTTGTACATCGCCCTGCTGAGTCACGATGATCAGCAGCAAGCGGCGCTCGGATAAGCGCAAGAACTCGATTTGCCGAAATGAGGCGGCCCGACGCGGCGTGGCTACTACACCGGCAAAGTGTGACAGGCTCGACAGCAGACCGGCCGCGCTTGAGAGCACCCGCTGCGGTTCACTCAGATGCAGACGATCATGCATTTTTTCGGTCTGGTCAGCGCCCAAGGGCTGAACCGTCAGTAGGGTATCGACAAAAATACGATAGCCGCGCGGCGTCGGTATGCGGCCGGCGGACGTATGCGGACTGGCGATAAGCCCCAATTCCTCGAGGTCGGACATGACATTGCGGATCGTGGCCGGTGACAGATCGAGGCCAGCAAAGCGCGATAAGGTACGCGATCCAATCGGTTGACCATCGGATATATAGCGCTCGATGAGCGCCTTAAGCAGCGTTTGAGCTCTTCGGTCCAGCATGACTACCTATTCTATGGGTTTATTATGGTGTAATCGATTTATGAACGCGGGTTTCAAAAAAGCGGCACTCGTTGGCCGGTACCAAAGTGACGGTGTGGCGCAATCGCTGCTGGCGATCGGCGATTTCCTGCGCGAACGCGACGTTCTGGTCTATCTGGACAGCGACACTGCGCGCGCAATCAACCGCAGCGACCTGCCGCACGCACCGGTCAGCGAACTGGGCGAGCGGGTTGATCTGGCCATTGCAGTCGGTGGCGACGGCACCATGCTGGGCGTCGCTCGCCAACTGGCCGCCTTTGGCGTGCCCCTGCTCGGCATCAACCACGGTCGGCTGGGCTTTATTACCGATATTCCGCTTGACCAGTGGCGCGACGCGCTCGGCACGGTCCTGCAGGGCGAATACTCGTCCGAACAACGGACCCTGCTGACCGCCCAGGTGGTTCGCGATGGCGCCTTGGTCTGGGATGAACTGGCCCTGAATGATGTGGTGGTCAGTCGATCGTCTCGAGCCGGCATGATCGAGTTGCAGGTCGAAGTCGACGATATGTACATGTATAACCAGCGCGCCGATGGCCTGATCGTCGCCACGCCGACCGGTTCGACGGCCTATGCCTTGTCGGCCAACGGCCCGATCTTGCACCCGCGTTCGGCCGGACTGGTACTTGTACCGGTAGCGCCGCAATCGTTGTCGAACCGGCCGATTGTGTTGCCCGAGGACGTCAACATCATCATCCGGATCGTCGAAGGCCGCGAACCGCGGGTCTCCTGCGACATGCAGGTGTTCAGCGAGCTGAAGACCGGCGACGAAATCATCGTCAAGCGGGCGCCGTTTGCCGCCCAGTTCCTGCACCCGTCCGGCTATAGCTTCTACGAGACGCTGCGCAACAAGCTGAATTGGCACAATTTACCGATCACGGGTCTGTCCTAGGGCCTGTCTCAGAGCCCGTCCTAGAGCCTGTCCTAGAGCCTAATAACACTATGCTGGTCCGACTGTCCCTGCGCGATTTCGCGATTGTTGATCAAGCCGAAATCGACTTCAAGAGCGGCTTTAGTGCCCTGTCCGGTGAAACCGGGGCCGGCAAGTCGATATTGCTCGACGCCCTCGGATTGGCGCTGGGCAATCGCGCCGAGCAAGGTAACGTTCGCGAAGGCGCGACGCGCGCCGATATCAGCGCCGAGTTCGAGATCGATCGCGAATTCGACCTCTGGCTCACCGAGCGGGACTTGCAAGGTGACGACGGCCTGCTGATCGCGCGCCGGGTGGTCGATGCCGACGGACGATCGCGCGCCTTTATCAACGGCCATCCAGCCACCGCCACCCAGTTGCGCGAACTCGGCGAGCGTCTGGTCGATATTCACAGCCAACATGCCACCCAGCGCATCCTCAAGCCTGACGGCCAGCGCGAATTGCTGGACCGCTTCGCCGGTCTTGCGGATGCGGCGGCCGCTGTCGCCCAAGACTTTCACGATTGGCGTGCCTCTGAATCCCGACTCGAAGCGGCGCTGGGCGATCAAAAACTGATGGGGCTCGAGCGCGAACGACTCGAATGGAAACTCAACGAGTTGGCCCAGCTCAAACTGGCGCCCGGTGAGTGGGATGAACTCAATCAGGATCAAAAACGGCTCGCGCATGCGGCCTCGCTGATTGAAGGTGCGCAGTTTGTGGTCAGCGCCCTGACCGAGGACGAGCCGTCGGTGCAATCGCAAGTCAACCAGTTGCTGCACAAGTTGCGGCCCTTGGGACTGATCGACGCCGGACTGGCCGATGCGCTTGAATGTCTGGACAGCGCCAGCATCCAGTTGCGCGAGGCTGCCAACGCCTGTTCCGAATACGCCGCACGCATCGATCTGGACCCGGAACGGCTGGCGCAGGTCGAGCGCCGAATCAGTCTTGTGTTCAGCACGGCCAGGCGCATGAAACTGGCGCCCGAATCGCTGTCGCAAGAACTCCACGAGACCGAGCAGCGCCTGGTCGATTTGCAGGAGTCGGCCAATCTCGATGTTCTTCGTGAACGCTGCCGCGCAGCCGAGCAGGTGTTTGCGCAATCGGCCGAACGTCTGAGCAGCCAGCGCCAGAAAATTGCCGGCAAGTTCGCCAAGGCGGTGACCCAGCACCTGCAACACATGGGCATGAAGGGCAGTGTCTTCGAGATCGCCATCGAGCCCGCACCGGCCTCCCGGCATGGCCTGGATCGGATCGAGTTTCGACTCGCCGGGCATGCGGGTAGTTCACCGAAACCGGTCGGCAAGGTCGCCTCTGGCGGCGAGTTATCGCGCATCGGCCTGGCCATCGCCGTCGAAGCGGCGCAGGCCAATCCGCTGCCGACCCTGATTTTTGATGAGGCCGATGCCGGTGTCGGCGGCGCTGTCGCTGAAGTCATCGGCGGACTCATGCGCCAACTGGGCGAATCGCGACAGGTGCTGTGTGTGACCCACTTGCCGCAAGTCGCGGCCCGCGCGCATCAACACTTCAGCGTGCGCAAGGTCAGCGACGGCCAACGCAGCACCAGTCAGGTGCATTCGCTCAACAACCCCGAGCGCGTCGAAGAAATTGCCCGCATGCTGGGCGGCATTGAAATCACCAGTACGACGCGAAAACATGCGCGCGAATTGCTGGTCAACAGTTAACGAAAAATCAAGCTTGCCTGATCAAGCCTGTCTGATCAAGCTTGCCAGACGGCCCAGCGCAATTTGCGAAAGTCTTCGGCCAATTCGGCCTCGAGCGTAGTGGCGGCTGAAAACGGCATCGGATTAAAGAATTCGTAGAGATCGGGCCGCAGCTTCAGCCCATAACGCAACACGTAGCGGTTGCCTTTGATGCCGGCCTTGTGATTGGCGAATCGCTGCGTTGGCGCAAGCCCGGTCATACCGACGTAAACACACAGACTCTTGCCGTCGTAACCCGGGTTGGCATCTCGAAAGCGTGTCTCGTACCAGACATCAGGATGCAACTCGACCACGTAAACGCTGTGGTGGTGACGTGGTTTGCGGGCAGAGGTAGTGGCGGTCGACACAAGTCGCGATTCTAAGGATAACTCGGGAAACACCACACTCACCGCTCGTTGGTCGCCCGGTTCTTGACTTCGAGCGGCGAAATGCCCTCTACTGCATCTTTAGGTCGCAGCGCAAGGAACATCGCTCATGCAATCGGACAGCGCCTCGAAGGGCCATATTCGCCTGACCTCTCATCCGAGTGCTGGCGGCGCCCGCGTGCGACCAATTCATTGGGGCGCAGACACGGCCGCCGAACGGGGTCCGGTGATTGGCACCACTACGGTCCGAGGCGATCGAAACGTCATCGGTACGCATTCAGGTTCTTACGGGATTTATCGAGCGTTGGCGGTCGCCGCCGGAGCACTGGATCGCAAACACCGCGCCGACCTGACCAACACCATGCCGACCGACATCATCGGCCCGTACCCGCAATGGTTTGACACTCAAAAAATCGTTTCGCTCGACCCGTTTGGCGCCACGGTCGCCGAGGTGTTCAAGGACGAGATCGCCAAGGGCATCGACATCCGGCCGACACTGGCTGTGACCAAAGCGCATATCGATGTACCTGAGGTTCACGCTGCCATTGCCGCCGGCCGCCTGATACCCGACGGTCGATTACTCAAGGCGAACGGCTCGGCGGTCGTCACCAAAGTGGCCGTGGAGCCGGTTTGGTACTTGCCCGGTGTCGCCAAACGTTTTGGCTGCAGCGAGGCTGATCTTCGGCGCATTCTCTTTGAAGAAACCGGTGGCATGTATCCGGAACTGGTGACCCGTTCGGACATGGAGGTGTTTTTGCCGCCGATCGGTGGCCAAACGCTCTATATCTTTGGTGACCCACAAGCGCTCGCCAATCCGGCGATTCCGTTGACGGCGCGGGTGCATGATGAATGTAACGGTTCCGATGTCTTTGGCTCGGATATCTGCACCTGCCGACCGTATCTGGCGCATGCCATTGAAGAATGCATTCGCTGCGCCCAGGATGCCGCCCAGGGCGGGCAATCGGGCGTTGGCCTGGTCGCGTACAGTCGCAAGGAAGGCCGGGCACTCGGTGAGGTGACCAAATTCCTCGTCTATAACGCCCGCAAGCGCCAGGAAGGCGGCGACAGCGCCGATAAATATTTCTTGCGTACCGAATGTGTCGCCGGTGTTCAGGACATGCGTTTTCAGGAACTGATGCCCGATATTCTTCACTGGTTGGGCGTTCAGAAAATTCATCATCTGGTATCGATGAGCAACATGAAGTACGACGCCATCACCCGCGCTGGTATTGAGGTCGGTGCGCGCATGGCCATTCCCGATGAACTGATCCCTGATGATGCCAAAGTGGAGATGGACGCCAAGGTTGCGGCCGGTTATTTCTCCGAGACCAAGGCGCTCGATGCCGCACATCTGGCACAGCCGAAAGGACGCGGGCTTTGAGTCTGCTACCTGCCAAGCCACTGCCGGATGAGGTTCGTTATCTGCTGACGACCGACGCGATACGCGAGCGCAGCGAGAACATCCTGAACGCGGTTGAAAGTGGTCAGTCAAACTATTTCACGGTTGATCGCGGACAACTTGAAGCCTGTGCTGACGAGGTCATAAAAACAACGTTTCGACAATACCCGGATTTGCAGATTCCTTATCACAGCCGCTGGCGGCATTTTGAAGTGGCCGGTCTGGATCGATATTCAACTTTCAGAATGAACTTTGAAATCGGCTCGACCGCACGGCCTGCGCCAACGCCGCATGATCGGGCGCGCGCGGAAATCGACCTGGCAGTGGTCAGTGTCCTGCTCGACGCTGGCGCGGGTGCCGATTGGCGCTATAGCGAACCGGCGTTTCCGAATGCACCGCCGGTCAGGGGCGGCGCCCGTCAGACGCCTCTGCAACGCTCGGAAGGACTCGGCGTCGCATCGTTTCATATGTTCATGTCGGGCGCTTTTTCATCGAATCCACGCAATCCCATGCAAGCCGACGCGCAAGGCCTGGCCGAACTCACCGAGTCGAGGTTGGCGCGCGGATTTCAAGTTCGCAAGGGCAATCCACTGGTCGGCGTCATTGGTCGGCTGGCATTGCTGCAACGCCTGGCCCGAGCGATGCAAGCGCAGCCCGAGTTATTCGGCCGTCATCCGAGGCCCGGCGGTCTGTTCGATACGCTGACGCAGAATGGCCAACGTCATGAGATCAAGGCCGAGGAAATTCTGAGCGTGATCTTGCAGGCATTCGCCAGTATCTGGCCTGCGGAAAATCAGTTCATGGGCCATGCGGTCGGCGACTGTTGGCCGCATCGCCTGGCGGGCGGAACGGGCCCCTGCGCCGGTTGGGTACCAATCCACAAACTGTCGCAATGGCTGACCTATTCGCTGCTCGAACCCTTCGAGCGCGCCGGCATCACGGTCACCGATCTTGATGCGCTGACGGCGCTGGCCGAATACCGTAACGGCGGCCTGTTGATCGATATGAACGTCATCAACTGGGGCGATCCGACCGCCGCCGATGCTGAATACATTCCGGCCGACGAAGCCGTCATCGAATGGCGCGCCTTGACCCTGGCGCTCATGACACCGCTGGCGCAATTGATCCGCGCGAAGCTCAATCGCGACGCAGCCTCGCTGCCGCTGGCGAAGATTCTCGAGGGCGGCACCTGGGCTGCTGGTCGCGCGATCGCGCAGCAGCGCCGTGGCGGTCTACCACCGATCACGATCGCCTCTGACGGTACCGTTTTTTAGAAGCCGATCGGATTGAAATCATGAACGACACCCTGAGTCAGCCCTTCCCCAACGTCAATGTCGTGATGCATCCGCTGGTGCAACACAAACTGACCTTGATGCGCAAACGCGAAACCAGCACCA
>JANLTP010000076.1:0-2892 GCA_031363055.1 Burkholderiales bacterium
TAAGGCCGCCTTCCGCGATCTGTTCGAGCCCAAGGTCACAGGCTTTCCGAAAGCCACACTCAACGATCTCGATTCGGTTACCCGACTGATCAATCCGAAAACCGTCGCAGTCATGCTCGAACCGATTCAAGGTGAAGCGGGCGAGGATGGGATTTTCAAACACTGTTTTCGCACTTGAGTTGCAGAGCGAGGATGGCAAGATCAGTGGCTGTCAGTGGACTACGGCTGAGTTTGGCCACAAAATATCAGCTGTGGCGGACGTTTTCGGCACAAAGCGTAAGCGCTTATCGTTACCGACTCTATCCAGACCGAGTTGAACACGGCCGCTCCCACAGCCCATTGTTGCGGGCCGCTCGAGGCAAGGGATCGGGTCTGGATCAGACGGCTCGCAGTCGCATTTGTCCGCGCGCCGGTGCCCGTGGCGGTGCTCGCGCCTCTAGGCCCAGATGCGTGAGGATCTTCTCGATCACCGGCGTCTCTAAGATCGCCGCGATGATCTTCAGCTCGCCGCCGCAGTTCGGGCAGTGCTCGAGGTCGAGGTTGAAGACGCGGCCTGGGCACCAACGCCGCCAGCCGCTGCATGAACTCCAGCGGCGACATCACCAGATGCGTGGTGCCGTCGCGCCAGGGTGTTTTGAGCGTCAACACCACTTGGCCAACCGCGTTGCACTGTACCCGTTCGTTGGCCAGCGCCGGGCGAGTGATGTAACGGCACAGTCGCTCCAGTGTCTTGCGCTGGTCGGCGGCGCAGCGCACCGTGTTGCTTTGATGCCGCTTTGCGATTCGGCCTGAAAACTTAGTACGAAATCCCCACGGCCTGACGCAAGTACGTGTCATCAACCAACTGTCGCAGCAAAAAATCGGCCAGATCGGCCCGCGAGATTTTCAGTGGTGTTGTCCGGTCATTGGCCGCAAACCCATGCCGATACTCGCCAGTTCGGGAACCATTGGTGAACGCACCGGGCCGAACGATGGTCCAGTCCAGATTCGATTCCCTGACCCATCGTTCCTGTTCAACATGGTCGGCAAAGGCCGCTTTCAGCAGCATGCCGAACATCACATATTTCCAGAAAAAATCCAGATTCTGACGACTGTCGCCGACGCCTAAAGTCGTCTGGCAAATCAGTCGCCGGGCCGACCCCTGTTGCATTGCGCTGACAATATTGCGGGTACCGACAGAGCGAACCACCCCCTTGCGACCGGCGCCTAGCGAACAGATTACCGACTCCATTCCTTGCATCGCCTGCTGAACCGAGCCGGGATCAAGCACATCGCCCCTGAAAAAATTCAGCTCCGAATCGGTCATGGCGAGCTTGTTCGGACTGCGCCCAAATGCGGTGACCGTGTGCCCCTGCTGTAACGCCGTTGTGACCAGTTGATGCCCGAGGACGCTGGTCGCACCAAAAATAATCAGCTTCATTTTGAGTCTCCACTTACGCTGGGTTTACATGGTGTCAATTGACGATCGACATCTTACCTCGCACAATTGACACCGTGTCAAGTGAACTCCTCGAAACTCGTCCTCGTCTACTCGACGTTGCTTGGCGGCTGCTGGAGGAGCGGCGCGGTCGCGACGTCTCGATGCTGGAGATTGCCAACCGCGCAGGCGTTTCCCGGCAAACGGTTTATATTCATTTCCGTAATCGCTCGGACCTATTAATAGCGACTACTCACTACGCGGATCAAATCCTGAATGTCGATGAACGCCTGAAAAAATCGCGGGCGAGTACCGCTGGCTTGGATCGGCTCGACGCTTATGTCGAATTCTGGGGAAACTACTTGCCGCAGATTTACGGGCTGGCCAAGGCTTTGCTACTCCTGCGTGAAACCGACGACGCTGCGGCAGCGGCCTGGAGCGACCGGATGATGGCGATGAAAGACGGTTGTCGCGCGGCGATCGAGGCGATCGAGCGTGACGGCATGCTGGCTCGTGAATGGACGTCCAGTGAGGCTACCGATCTCCTCTGGATCCTGCTTTCGCCTCGAAACTGGGAGCTGCTGTACGTTGATTGCAGTTATTCAAGCGCGCAATACATCGCTCGGATTCAAACGCTCGCCCGTCGAGGTTTTTGCTCTGGTGATTCATGCCCATGATTCATGATTGACGAACGCGCCGATTGTCATCAAAATTACACGACCATGAAATTTCCAATCGGACAGTCTCGACGCCGCTTCGCCCTCCGCGCGAAACTGCAGCCTGTCCGACGACGACGTTAGACCCGAACCCTCCGGTCGAAACTCCCAGAGAACCCTGAAAAGCTGCACACCCTTGCAGCTTTTTGTTTTCTGGCGACTGCTTCTCGTGGCTACCCGTGCCCGATCTTCCATTCGCCGCTTTATCCTTGTTCAAGGAATACCTGATGCAAACTGCTGCTCAATCAACCGACGCGCTGATGTACATAACCGATCGCCCGTCCCAGATGTTCGTTCGCGGCAAGGGTTCGTGGCTTTGGGATCAGCACGGCCGCCGCTACCTGGACTTCATACAAGGCTGGGCAGTCAACGCCTTGGGCCACAGCCCGATTGAAATCAACAATGCGCTGGCCGAGCAATCATCGCAATTAATCAACGCCAGCCCGGCGTATTTTAATGAGCCGTCGGCTCGTCTGGCGCGCCGTCTGACCGAACTCAGTGTGTTCGACTGCGTCTTCTTTACCAACAGCGGTGCCGAGGCCAATGAGGGGGCGATCAAACTGGCGCGTCGCTGGGGCAACCTTCACAAGCAGGGTGCGTACGAAATTATTACTTTTAATCATGGATTCCATGGTCGAACACTGGCCACCATGTCAGCCTCGGGTAAGGCCGCCTTCCGCGATCTGTTCGAGCCCAAGGTCACAGGCTTTCCGAAAGCCACACTCAACGATCTCGATTCGGTTACCCGACTGATCAATC
>JANLTP010000078.1:0-14833 GCA_031363055.1 Burkholderiales bacterium
TCACCCATGCTCGGTAGCGCGTCGCGCTTGAGTTGACGCTCGGGCGACCAAAGCCTCGAGCGTATCGAGCCGGTTGTTGCCCGGTGCATCCGGAAGCAGCAAGGTGTGCTCATCTTGAACCTGTACGAAGCACCTTAAGATCATTGCGGCAATCCTCGAGCCGCCAGTGATCGAGAAGCTCCTCACCCACCTGGGCTTGCAGGCGAGGCCACCACCTCGGCTGCCTTTGCGACCATCCCCGGCGGCTGAGAATCGGCCTGGGCCTTGTACCCAGAACCAGCCTGAGCCGAAACCGCTCGATGACAGGGGAAGTCTTGCGAATTCAACTCTTGAACCTTCGCGATTCGTTGTTCTTCAGTCATTTCATCACAGCGACTACTACGGTCCGGCATGCGAAGCCACT
Source organism: Burkholderiales bacterium (assembly GCA_031363055.1). Classification (GTDB taxonomy): domain Bacteria; phylum Pseudomonadota; class Gammaproteobacteria; order Burkholderiales; family Burkholderiaceae_E; genus JANLTP01. The sequence continues at coordinate 404 of JANLTP010000078.1, forward strand.
CTTGTGTTCCATCTCTGGGCGCATACATTCGGTTGGATTGTCTAAATACAGCCCACGTCACAAATATCATGCTGATAACGGCTACATGCCCAAGCATGTTGTACCCAATTGAAAATAGTTCGCCTATGTAGAGTCCGAAAGCCAAACACCAAAAACAAGCCAGAAGTATGCTCGCAACGTATCTGACGTGCGTGGGTGCATGTCGCAAAGGATTAAGATTGGGGTCTAGAACACTTCGACCTTTTCTAAATAAGAAATAGATAAACTTTAAAACTGAATACATGAGTTCTCTTTGAAAAATTTTTCGTTTGATGCCACAGTCAATTGCATCTTCAACCTGACCTCTTAGACTTTTTTGGATTTTACTTCACACTAACTTCGTAAACCATAATTGTCCCGTTTCCCCACAGCCGTACCAAGGTAGTTTCCGAGAAGTCCGTCGTGATAGAGAATGACGGCGATGACAACGGGTTCAGCAACGCTAGCCAAGCGGGTCTGACGGCGGACGAGTTCCTGCGCATCGCCCGGTTCCCCTGAATCGGGTGGCCTGTAATAACTTAGGAAATGGGAATTCTGTCACTCAGGTTCGGAGGACTTGAAGGTAACCTGCCATTCATGCGATGGTCACTGTTGGCTGTCGATTCATATCTTCAAGGAGACAAGTCGATGTTCAAGCGAATATTCACGATTCTGTTGGTTGTGTATGCGGTGGCATTTGGTACCGGATGTTCGACCATGGCTGATGCAAAGAACGCCCAGGGCACAGGCACCGCCAAAGAGTACTCGGCTTCGTTTGATACCGTTTGGAAGACATTGCCGGGCGTATTGACCGAAATTTCATTGCCCTTGGCTAGCGAAAACAAGCAGGACGGCTACATGCTCGCGCAGCGCGGCATCACGCTCCTCAGCACAGGCGAGAATGTGGCAATCTTTGTAAAACCGATTCCGGGTCAGGCCAGGACACAGGTTGAGGTTGTCTCCAAGAAAGCAATCGCTACGGATCTTTTTGCACCGAACTGGGCGAACCGAATCCATGAAAAGCTCGCTGAAAAACTGAAGTGATTCTGCTAGCGCTGACTGGTGCTACCGGTCAGCTTACCGCGATGACCAGGACTTTATCCGATCGATATTGGGCAGCCGTCGGCTGGATCAAGGCCATCAAAAAGCCTGACATGCCCGCCAACGCGATCAATAATGAGCCGCTCAAACCTGCACTAAAGGAATTGAGTGCCACCGCGCCGCAGGGCGAGATCAAGGGTCAACCGCGCTCGTCATTCAAATAATCGGCTGCGCTAAGCGGTCCCGCCATCCTGCAGATGGCAGGCCGCAGCGTGATCGTTACCGAGTACTTTCATCGCCGGCTCTGCAACCCTGCAACGTGGCCCCGCCTGCGGACAGCGGGTGTGAAACCGGCAACCGGTCGGCGGATCAATCGGGCTCGGGACGTCGCCCATCAGAATGATCCGGTTTCGTTTCGCGGTCGGGTTCGGCACCGGCGCCGCCGACAGCAAGGCTTCGGTGTACGGGTGTCTTGGTGACGAGTAAAGCGACTTCTTGTCGGCAATTTCGACAATCTTGCCCAGATACATGACGGCTACTCGATGGCAAATGTGCTCGACCACCGCCAGATCGTGGGCGATGAACAGATAAGCCAATCCCATTTCTGCTTGCAAATCGGTCAGCAGGTTGATGACCTGTGCCTGCACGGAAACATCGAGCGCCGATACCGGTTCGTCGCAGACGATCAGCTTCGGGCCCATCGCCAGCGCACGCGCAATGCCGAGTCGCTGGCGCTGCCCGCCGGAAAATTCATACGGGTACTTGTGCAGTTGGTCGGGCCGCAAACCGACCTTGGCAAATAAGGCGGCGACTCGATCGTTGATCTGCGCAGCAGACGCTTCTTCATAGTTGCGAATCGGCTCGGCCACGATGTCCGCCGCACGCATGCGCGGATTCAATGACGCATACGGATCCTGAAACACCGCCTGCAACTGCCGACGCACAGGCCGCATTTGCGCGGCGTTGTATTGCTCGATTGCCTCGCCGCGCCAGGCAATGCTGCCACTGGTGACGTCCGTCAGCCGCAGGATTGTTTTTCCGGTGGTCGACTTGCCACAACCGCTTTCTCCCACCAAACCCAGTGTTTCACCCTCACGAATCTCAAAACTGACGTCATCGACTGCGTGCACCTGGGCTGCGACGCGAGAGAACAATCCTCGGCGCACCGGATAATGCTTGACCAGATTGCACACCGATAACAGCGTTTCGGTCATTGCGCCTCCCGCAATACACGAGCAACTTCCCAACAGGCGACCCAATGCGCATCGCCGGTGTGCACAAGCGGCGGAACTTCTGACCGACAGCGTCCGGTCGCAAAGCCGCAACGCGGGGCAAACAAACAGCCGGCGATCGGCTCTTTCAATGATGGCACTGTCCCAGGAATTTCAGTCAGCCGCGCCCGAACGCCCACCGTGGCGACCTCGCTGCTCATATGAGGCACCGAGCGCAGCAACCCACGGGTATACGGGTGCGAAGGTTTGGCAAACAGTTGCTCAACCGGGGCTTCTTCAACCTTACGACCGGCATACATCACGACAACACGCTGGGCCATTTCAGCGACTACACCCAGATCATGCGTGATCAACACAATCGCGGCACCGGTGCGAGCCTTCAGATTGCGCATCAGATCGAGAATCTGCGCCTGGATGGTGACGTCCAGCGCCGTGGTCGGTTCGTCGGCAATCAATAATTGCGGATTGCAGGCCAGCGCGATTGCAATCATGACGCGCTGGCGCATTCCGCCCGACAGCTCGTGAGGGTACTGACGAACGCGCCGCTGTGGCTCGGGAATATTGACCAACTGCAAAAGCTCTACTGCGCGCGCCATGGCAGCGGCCCTCGGCAACCCTTGATGCAGCGTCAGCACTTCGGCCACCTGGCGGCCGATGGTGAGTACCGGATTGAGCGAGGTCATCGGCTCCTGGAAGATCATCGAGATCTTGTTGCCGCGCAGCGCCCGCATCGCTTCGTCACCGAGCTCAAGCAGATTGCGTCCTTCGAACAGAATGCGTCCGGCGATCGTCTTGCCCGGCGGCGAGGCAATCAGGCGCAGAATCGACAGCGCAGTCACACTTTTGCCGCAGCCTGATTCACCCACCACGGCCAGCGTTTCGCCCGCAGCAACGGAAAAGGACACGCCGTCCACTGCGCGCACAACCCCGTCGCGGGTATAAAACCAGGTCTTCAGGCCATCGACTTCGAGCAGCGGGCGCGCTGCGATTGGGTCGCTTGCGGTGGAGGTGGAACTGAGGGCGGGGGCGGGGGCGGAGGTCGCGCTCACATCCGCCTCGCGAGTCTCGGATCCAGAGCGTCACGCAATCCATCGCCCATCATGTTCACCGCCAGAACGGTCAGCGACAGAAAGACGCCCGGAAACACAATCAGGTAGCCGGCGATCTGGAAAAGGCTTCGACCTTCGGCCATGATGTTGCCCCAGCTCGGAATGTTGGGCGGCGTGCCAGCGCCAATAAAAGACAGGATCGCTTCGGTAATCATTGCCGACGCGCACACATAGGTCGCCTGGACCAACAACGGCGCCGTGGTGTTCGGCAGGATGTGCCGCAACAGGATGCGCGGCACACTGGTGCCTGAAGCGACCGCAGCTTCGACAAACGGTTGTTCGCGCAAGGTTAGTACCAGGCCACGAACCAGCCGCACCACCCTCGGTATCTCGGCCAATGCAATGGCTGCGATGACATTGCCGATGCTGGCTTTGGTCAGCGCCATCAAGGCGATGGCCAGCAGCACCGAAGGGATCGACATCAATCCATCCATGATTCGCATGACCACTGCATCAACCGAGCGGATAAATCCGGTCACCAGCCCGATGGCCAGACCGATCAGCGTTGCAACAAAGGCCACCGCCAAACCCACGGTGAGCGAGACCCGGGCACCGTATACGACGCGGCTGTAGATATCGCGCCCGAGCATATCGGTGCCGAACCAGGCCGCCAACGAAGGCGGGCGCAAGCGCTTGATCGGCGACACGGCCTGCGGATCGACCGTGCCGAGCCAAGGCGCGGTGATGGCCATCAGCACCATCAGGCCGAGGATCATGGCGCCGGCAATGGCGGTGGGATGACGGCGCAGCGCGTCCTTGAACTGCAGCAGGGTCGGGGAAAGATTCACGAAAGGCTTAGTACTTCACGCGCGGATCGAACAGGGTGTAGCTCAGATCGACGGCGAGGTTGATCAATACATAAATGGCCGAGAAGATCAGGATCATGCCCTGGATGATCGGATAGTCGCGGCGCAAAATCGCATCCACGGTCAAGCGGCCAATGCCCGGAATCGCGAACACGGTTTCGGTCACAATCGCGCCGCTGATCAGCAGCGCAATGCCGATGCCGATCACCGTCACGATTGGAATCGCCGCATTCTTTAGCGCATGCCCGCCCAAAACCTGTCCGGTCGACAAGCCCTTGGCCTGCGCCGTGCGAACGTAATCTTGCGAGAGTACCTCGAGCATGCTGGCGCGGGTAATGCGGGCAATCAGGGCCATGTATACAGTCCCCAAGGCAATACTCGGCAAGACCAGATGCCTGAACCATTCCCACACACCTTCGGCAATCGGCCGGTAGCCTTGCACCGGCAGCCATCCGAGGTTGACCGAGAAGGTCAGAATCAGCGCATAAGCCAGCACAAATACAGGAACCGAGAAACCCAGAACGGAAATCGCCATGACCAGTCGGTCAATCCACGAGCCTGCCCGCCAGGCGGCGAGGACGCCCAGCGGAACTGCGATCAGGACTGCAACAATCAGCGTGCACATGGTCAACGCAATGGTCGGTTCGACCCGCTGACCGATCAGGGTCGTGACCGGCAACTTGGTGAAGATCGAAGTGCCCAAATCGCCGTGCAGCAAGGCCCAGACCCATGTACCGAACCGCACCAGGAAGGGTTCGTCCAGCCCGAGTGTGGCGCGGATCCGGCGGATGTCTTCGTCGGTTGCGATATCACCGGCAATGACCGCGGCCGGGTCACCCGGCGCCAGATAGAGCAACGAGAATACAAAAAACGCCACCCCCGCCATCACGATGAGGGTGGAAAACAAACGTCTGACGATGTAGGCGAACATCGCGCGAGTCGAGGGCGACTTGGGCTACAAGAACCGCACGACGCTCAAGCTATTTCTTCTCGACATTCCACAACAAGGTGATCGGGGCGATGATCACGCCGCTCAGGTTGTTACGATAGGCCGTCGGGATAATGAACTGCGCCGTCGGTATGTAGGGCACAAATTCAAACGCCCTGACCTGAACCGCATCCGCCGCTTTTTTGCCCGCTGCGGCATCGGTCGTTGCGAACCAGGTTTCACGCAACTCTTCAACCTTCGCATCGGCAGCCCAGCCGAACCAGCCCTTCTCGCCGGTGCCGCGCAATGCAAAGTTGACGGCCGGATTGACCAGGTCAGGTCCTACCAGCCAGGTGTGAAAGATCGACCAGCCACCCTTCTCGACCGGCTCTTTTGAAGTACGACGGGTAATCAAGGTGCCCCAGTCACCGGCCTGCAGCTCGGCGTTCAGGCCGAGGCTGCGCAACAGTTCGGTGGTCAGCAGAGATTGGGAATGCACAATCGGCTGATCGGTCGCCGAAATAATGACGATCTTCTCGCCCTTGTAGCCGGATTCCTTGATCAACTGCTTGGCTTTTTCAAGGTCGCGTTTGCCTTTCATGGGTTCGGCGCCCAACTCGCTTGAAAGCGGCGTGCCGCAGGTAAAGAACGAATAACAAACCTTGCCATTTTCCGGTGTACCGGCGATGCCCAGCACATAGTCCGGCTGATTGACCGCATACAGCAAGGCCTGGCGCATCTTGACGTTGTTAAACGGCGGATGCATGTGGTTAAACCGGATCACGCCCATGGAACCGAGCGGATCAATGTTTTCGACCTTGACGTCCTTGTTGCGCTTGAGAATCGGAATCAGGTCCGGAGGCAATTGCTCCCACCAATCGGCCTCGCCAGCATTCAGCGCGGCGGCGGCAGTTGCCGAATCAGGAATGTAGATCCATTCGACCCGGTCAACCTTGACGACCTTGCCGCCGGCAGCCCAGGAGGGAGCTTCCTTGCGTGGTACGTAGTCATTGTTCTTCACATAGACGACCTTGTTTCCCGGTACCCACTGCTCCTTGACGAACTTGAAAGGCCCGGAACCGGTGGTGTCGGTGATGTTCTGAAAGGGATCGGTCTTGGCGATTCGCTCTGGCATGATGAACGGCACGTTCGAAGACGGTTTGCCCAAAGCGTCAAGGGTCAAGGGAAACGCGCGCTTCAGTTTCAGCCGGAAGGTCTTGTCGTCAACAGCCGACCAGGACTCCGTAACCTCGGCGAGCTTCTGTCCCAAGGCATCACGTTTGGCCCATCGCTCGACGGACGCAATGCAGTCGGCCGAGCGCACTGCTTGACCATCATGAAACTTCAGGCCATCCCTGAGCGTAAACGTGTACGTCAACTTGTCGGCTGATAGCTCATATTTGTCGACCATCTGCGGCTGGATTTGAAATTTCGAATCCATTGCAAACAACGTGTCGTAGACCATGTAACCATGATTACGGGTAATGTAGGCAGTGGTCGCGACCGGATCAAGAATCCGCAGGTCGGCTTGCGGGATGAACTTCAGAACCTTCTGCGCGGGCTGTGCGAAGGCCCCCGTGCCCGGGACCAGAGTGCCAGCGCAGAGTAGCGCTGCAACAAGGCCTTGAGCGACTGTGTTAAAGATTTTCATGCAGGCAACTCCTCGAATTGATCTGATTCATGGTATCAGGGACCCTGGCGTGTCAGACCAGGTCTTGCGCAAGTTGCATGTCAGCTCGAAGGTCCGGGCAGGTGCACGCTTAATTTGCCGCCAGACCCGGCAGAATCAGCCCGGGATCTCCGGTGGTTTCTCGGGTCGGTGCAAAAGACATGGCGGTGGAAGCAGCAAGAACTCGACGACGCTGGACTGTTCGAGCGCCTGATTGCGGACCACTCCCAATAATCGATTCGCCCCTTCATAGGCTTGTTGCGTCAGCGTTGCGCCATAGTCAAGGCCTTCGGCCCAATGAGGTCCCGATCGTTCAAAAACACCTCGGGCCTCAAATGACGCTCGATGCGCTTGAGCCGCTTCGTAGAAGATAACGATGCGCCGCAGGGCGCGCAGGGTCGCGAGATCAACGCCAAGTCTCAACCGGGTTCGAATGGCACCGACTTTCTCCAGAAAACTCGCCACTTGTTCAAGCACCTGCAGGGAGTTAAATGGATTTACCGTGTCGATCGGGTCAAGATAGGCGTATTCGGTTGTATGGGTCTTTCCGAGAACAATGCCGCCGGCAGCTCGAAATAATGCCACGATTGGAGCGTCGGCTCGTGCCGACGCGGTACCGACGGCGAGCCGCAATTCGTGGAAGTGGCCGCACCGACCGACGAAGCGGTGCAGGCGGAGTTGCACAAGATCATCAGGCGGATGATGAAACTGTTCAGCCGGCAAGGCGTTCTGGTCGGAGAGCAGGGCGAAACGTATCTGGCCGACGTTGACGCGGGCGACGATTCGGACGAGTCGCGCGCTCAAGCGTTTGCGGGCCGCAGCCTGAGTCTATCGCGTAGCATACGGTCCACGACCGCGCGACCCACGCGGCGCTGGCCTTCCTGGCGCAGGATCCCGCCAAAGAAAGCCATCGAGGCTGTGAAATCGCTGGCCTGGCAGCGGGTTGCTCAGCAGCGTTTGAAACTTGCCTCACGCCGCGTTTTGCAGGCTCCGTCGCCTACTTCTTGAACTTGAGCTTTGAGACGTCGAAGGTCGTGACCTGCGCGGCCATCAGTCCGTCGCGGGTCACGCAGGCGTCCGATCCCTTGTAAGGTTCGCTCAGGAAATCCGCTTCGGCTCGCCACATCACGTTCAGTGTGTTGCCAACCTTGAACGCGCTTTCGGTGGTGAACTTCAGACCTTTGAGCCCGTCCGGACGCGCTTTGCAGAAACCCGCGAATAGCTCGCCAACTTTCGGGCGACCCTTGATGACCGCGCCATCCGGCAGGTGAATCTCGACATCATTGGGGTATTGCGCCATCAGGCGATTCCAGTCGCACTTGTTTAGCGCATCGAGGTGCTCATCAATGACCTTTTGTACAGTCGGCTGCTTCTTCAGCGCGGGCAGCTTCATGGGCTCCGCAGCCCAGGCGCCGACCGCAGCCGTGATGCCGGCAATCAATAGAACTGAACGCATTTGCACATTCATCGAATCGTCTCCATGTTGACTTAAGGAAGAACCAGTCCATATCCGCCGCGCGTCGATTGGCGCTTTTCGATTTTGGCAACTGTTTGATTGGGCGGGGTTTCGCAGCCGCTCGGCTGCGCGTCATTGGCCAAGGTATCGCCGATGGTCATGGCGATACCCTTGGTCGCCAGTAACGACGGGCGTTAACGCCGAAACCGGGTTCACCTTCAGCGAACGCAGCGCAGGCTGAGGCGCGTTACTCGCTGGTCAACTTCTTGTAACGGTCGTTGCTTATAGCAAAGCGAACTTCACAACCGCTGCGCCGCAGATGTGGCGACTACCAACCGCGATGCCAGCCAGCATGAGGATGATGCCAACCCCAGCCAAAGCGCGGGTGGTGAACCCAAACGTAACCGGGTCCCGGCAGCGCATACGCGGGGCCGACATAGACCACGCCTGGCGGCGCGACCACGTTCGGTGGCGCCACAACCCGAATCGGTGCCGGTGCAACCACACAGCCGGCAACGGCTAGCGGCAAAGCGAATGTCAGTATGATGAACTTTATGCTTTTACTGTTCATACGAGGCCTTATTCGAGAGCTGCACTCAGATGGCTTACATTCAAACTGATACAGTAGTTTCCAATGCTCACACGGGCTGAGCGAACTACAACGGACCTGTGGCTTGTTGCGCTCGACCAGCGGAATGACAGCCGTCGCGAATCGCAAGTTGGATACGGTAGCCGGGAGTTGAATTAGCGCTGCGCCGAGCCGGCGTGGCGGGCTTGCTCGCGATGGTGTTCACTTTGGCCGGCTGCTCGCCGCGCTGGCGCATCGAGCGCGACTTCCAGGAGCTCAAACAGGAGTTGGTGCTGGGGCATTACAAGGGGCGCAACTGGCGCGGCTTTCACCATCACGCCAGTCTGTGCATCGCGGCGTACGGGTTTCTGATGATCGACCGCCAGAAGGGGGTTAAAAAAAACGCCGCTCGATTCAAAATGCCTGCCCTACCCGAAGGCTTCGAGCCGAGGCGCCGTGCTGCGGGCGAAGCGAGCGAGGAGGAACACCAAATCGTCATTGACACAGTAGTACTCGGGGCCTGTCGCGGTTAATCGTGGTGCGACAGCTCGGCCACCCGCACGCGGCGCTCCTTGACCAACGGCACCCGAAGCTCACTGACCAAGCGCTCTGATAGACGCAGGGCCAGCGCGACCAGGGTGATGGTCGGATAGTTCGATGAACTGGTCGGAAATACCGAACTGCCTGCAATGAACAGGTTCTTGACGCCGTGCACACGGCAGTCACGATCAACCACCCCTTTGCGCGGCGAGTCATGCATGCGAGTAGTTCCCATATGGTGCCAGGTACCGACCATCTCCGACGGCCAAACACCGTCTTGAATTCGTGGACCCAATTTTACATCAGCAATACCTGAAGCCTGAAGCTGCGAACCGAGCGTCTCAAAGCTGCGATCGAACGTTCGTTTGACCTTGTCGGTGAGCCGCCAGTCCAGTTGGGAACGTCGCAAACCCAGCGCATCGCGCTCGTCGGAGAGCATGACCCTGGAGGCGGCCAGCGGCTCGGGCTCAACGATTGCTTCCATGACGACTCGCTGAACCATCGAGCGTGAGCCGGTGATATGGGCGGCTGCAAATAACGCAGCGGTCAACGGATGTTTTGCCAACTCGGCCAGATCATGGCCCAGCAAATGGCCAAAGGCGTAACGCCGCGCCGCCCGCAATCGCATGCGCCACAGCGACTGAATCGTTTCGCTGGTCTCGCCCGGATACAACGAACGCAACCAGACCTGTGAGTTCAACAGACCTTCATCACGCTGAACTTGATAAGGCAAGGCAAATTGTCCGGAAATACGGGTGCCATTGACACGAACGTTATCGGAAATGCAAAAGAACTTCAGATCATAAAATGGATTGTTGCGGTACTCGGGCTTGAATTCGACTTCGCCCGACATGAGTCGCGGATGGTCCATGAAGTAACGACCGACCAGATCGTGACCGTTGCCCACACCATTGGCATTTACCCGGTTCGAATTCAGCAGCACACGAGCATTTTCAATACCGCCGGCGGCCAGCACATATTGCTGCGCCGTTACAAAGAATCGATTGCCACTCAAGGTTCGCAATTCCATTCGACTGACGCGACCGGACATGGGCTCGGTATCAATATGGGTAATGTTCGCCCACAGATAAACGCGGATCAGCGACGACGTCGTCAGGGTCTCCTTGAACTCCTGGCCGAACTTCAATGGCGGACTGAACAGCGTCATGACTTCGCGCAATTTGGCGGGATCTACTTTGAAGCGTTGCAATTCGCCGTTTGAAGCCTTTTGCCAGGACTCGGCACTAAAGTCGTCAGCGCCGACCTTGAGCAGCGTGTGCGCGCGTTTATAGTAAGGTGCCAAGGTATCCATGCTGATTGGCCAACCGCTGTCGTCGACCCACGACCGCTGCTCGAAATCCCAGGTATCCCAGGGGCGGCAAAAGCCACCCCAGCAATTGCTGCCGCCGCCCAGATAACGACTGCGATGACCGTATCCGAATTCATACGGCAATCCGATACTGCGGCCTTCGTACAGGTCCAGCGTGGCTTCGTCCAGCTGCATCGGTCCACTTTCGAAAACGTTGACGGCGATCCCTTGCTTGGCCAACTCAAGCGCCAAACTCAGGCCCGCTGGCCCACCGCCAATAATGCAGACGGTGGTGTCCAGTTTTGAATCCATTTGAAGCTGACGCGAGTCAATCAACATAGTCTTCTCGGAATAATGGGACGCAACTTATTAAACTATGTGAACGATTGCGAAATTGATGCTCCCATCAGACGATCCGATACATCGAGCAGACGATCGGCATTGATGACCGGACATTTGTCAGGTTTCTCAGGTTTTACGGGTTTCTCAGATCTCTCAGGTCTCTCCGGTTTTTGCGACACTCAGCAATAACCGACCGCTGGTTTAGAATCCGCGCAATTGCCATTCGCCATGCCTGAGGAGTAGTTAATGTCTGGAAGCGGTTTTCACGTGCATGGTCCGCATGATCATGAACTCGAGCATGTTGCCCAGGGCCACGCCCCCGACAAGTCCGCCGGTCGAATTGCAGTCGTCACGGCCATCATCGCCACCATTGGCGCCATCTTTTCTTATATGGGCGGTGCCACTCAGGCTAACGCCGGACTCTTCAAGAACAATGCCGCGATTAAAAAAACCGAAGCGTCCAATCAATGGAACTACTACCAATCAAAAAGCAGCAAACAGAATTTGAGTGAATTGGCTGCGGCGATCGTTCCCGCCGAGAAGGTCGAGACTTACCAGAAAGAAATCGCCCGCTACAGCGGCGAAAAAGCCGAGATCAAGAAAGCGGCTGAAAAACTTGAGGCCGAGGCGACTGCCTGGGAACTCGCAAGTGACGTGCAAATGCACCAACACCATCGTTGGGCTCAGGCGACGACCGCCTTGCAAATTGCCATTGCACTGGCCGCGATCGCGCTACTGACCAAAATTGCCTGGCTACGAACCGGTGTCTTTGCAGTCGCAGGACTCGGCTGCGTGATTGGCTTGATGGCGTTTTTGCACATCTGAAGCGGACCCGGGTCGCGGATCAAGGTGCGGGGAGTGCGCACGTTTGTAGTACATCGGCGTGACGCAGCGAGCGCAAAAATGGCGGGTCGAGTGGCGGTAATATTTGTGCAGCGATTATGAGCCAGCCAAGCAGACGAAGTAATTTTCAAACGGAGTAGTCAGTATGGGCGCAAACGAAGCCATCGCAGCGATCGACGAACTAGGCCAGTATTTGCCGCAAATGACGGAATGGCGACGGCACATTCACGCCAATCCGGAAACTGCCTTTGAAGAGGTCGACACCGCGAAATATATTGTCGAGCGCCTGAAGTCATTCGGTGTTGACGAGGTGCACACCGGCATTGCCAAGACGGGTATCGTTGGCGTTATTCGTGCGGGCAAAAGTGATCGCGCCATTGGCCTGCGTGCCGACATGGACGCACTCGATATGCAAGAGAGCACTGGCCTCGCCTGGCAATCGACACGCAAGGGTAAGCACCACGCCTGCGGACACGATGGTCACACCACCATGTTGCTGGGCGCCGCCAAACATCTGGCTCGCACGCGCGCATTTGACGGCACCGTCTATTTGATTTTCCAGCCGGCCGAAGAAAACGAAGGCGGCGGCCGAGTCATGGTGGAGGAAGGCCTGTTCGAGCGCTTTCCAATGCAAGCTGTCTTCGGCATGCACAACATCCCTGGCATGAAGGCCGGCCACATGGCCGTCAAGGCTGGACCGATGATGGCGTCTTACGATATTTTCGAGCTGACGATCACGGCGGTCGGCAGCCACGGCGCTATGCCGCACAAGGGCATCGATCCGATCGTGATCGGCGCCGAGTTGACTCAAAAGCTGCAGACCATTGTGAGCCGCAACATCGACCCGCTCGAACCGGCGGTGTTGTCGGTGACCAAGTTTCATTCTGGCTCGGCATGGAACATCATTCCGAATGAAGCCGTGCTCGGCGGCACGGTGCGCGCGTTCAGCACCGCCGTGCAGGAACTGGTCGAGAGCCGTATTCGAACGCTGTGTGAAGGAACCGCAATATCACACGGCGTGAAGATCGACGTGCGCTACGAACGACGCTACCCGCCCACGGTAAACACGGTCGAGGCGTCGGAGTTGTGTGCAAGGGTTGCGCAGGCGCTGGTCGGCGTCGACAACGTCAATCTGGATCCGAAGCCAGCCATGGGCTCGGAAGACTTCGCCTGGATGCTACAAGCCAAACCCGGCTGTTACGTCTGGCTCGGCAACGGTACCGGCTCCGAGGGCGGTTGTATGGTCCACAACCCGGGATATGACTTCAATGATTTGATTCTGCCTACAGGCGCGGCCTATTGGGTCAAGCTGGCGCAGACCGCATTGAAGCCGTGAGGCAATTCGAGCTGTGAAGCAACGGTAACTATGAAGCAACGAGCCTTCAAGCAGGTCGATGTGTTCAGTACGGTGCCATATCTAGGCAATCCGTTGGCGGTCGTGCTCGACGGCAGCGGATTGAACGACCAGCAAATGCAGGGCTTCGCACGCTGGACCAATCTGAGCGAAACTACTTTCGTATTGCCGCCGAGCAACCCTGTCGCCGACTATCGGGTCCGTATCTTCACGACCCGCGGCGAGTTGCCGTTTGCCGGGCATCCGACGCTGGGCAGTTGTCATGCCTGGCTGGAAGCCGGAGGCCGCGCCAAGAGCAAGCCGCAGATCGTCCAGGAATGCCAGGCCGGTTTGATTCGAATCCAGCGCAATGGCACTCGTCTGGCCTTCGGTGCGCCACCACTGTTGAAGACCGGCCCACTCGACGCAGCCACGCTCACCAAGCTGGCACGGTGCCTGCACATTGACGAAACCGACATATTGCATCACCAGTGGGTCGACAATGGCCCCGGGTGGATGGCGGTCATGCTGCGTTCGGTCGAACAGGTGTTGGCGCTGACGCCAGACTTCACCGGTATGGGCGTGGTCAAACTGGGGGTTGTGGCGCCCTACCCGCCAGGCGCTGAACATCAATTCGAGTTGCGCGCCTTTTTTACCACCACCGGTGTAGTTGAAGATCCGGTAACCGGCAGCCTGAATGCTGGCGTCGCGCAATGGCTGATTGGCGCCGGCCTGGCGCCCGAACGTTATCGGGCCTCGCAGGGTCTGGCGATGGGGCGCGCCGGTAATATTTTTGTCAATCGCGATGCGCAGGGTCAGATCTGGGTGGGCGGCGACTCGGTCACTTGTGTCGACGGGTCGGTGTCGCTTTGATGCCGCTTTGATAACGTCATGATTTCGCTTTGCGATTCGGCCTGAAAACTTAGTACGAAATCCCCACGGCCTGACGCAAGTACGTGTCATCAACAGAACTCAGTGTGTTCGACCGCGTCTTCTTTACCAACAGCGGTGCCGAGGCCAATGAGGGGGCGATCAAACTGGCGCGTCGCTGGGGCAACCTTCACAAGCAAGGTGCGTACGAAATTATTACTTTTGATCATGGATTCCATGGTCGAACACTGGCCACCATGTCAGCCTCGGGTAAGGCCGCCTTCCGCGATCTGTTCGAGCCCAAGGTCACAGGCTTTCCGAAAGCCACACTCAACGATCTCGATTCGGTTACCCGACTGATCAATC
>JANLTP010000090.1:0-5680 GCA_031363055.1 Burkholderiales bacterium
ATGCTACGCAACACTGACCACGCAGCGCCGGTCACGATCGCCGAAACCAGCGGTCACGATACCGAAACGCTCGCTCACGTCGCTCCGTGACAAACGGTCACGATAGACCGAAATCATCGGTCACATTCGCCGAAATACGCAGAGGAGATCAACCAGCCGTCGGCGGCCGAAGACGCCTACTTCGCGCGCTTGCGCGAACTCGACGACGGCGTTGGTATGGACGAGGAAGGAAACCTCGTGTACGGCAAAAACCACCCGAACAGTGGCCCCCAACCGCATAACGCAAAGAAGCCGAAGGCGGTAAAACCGAAGGGGCCGTCGCAACGGACAAAGTGAGCCGCCACGACGAAGGCGGCCATCTCGGCTGCGCGCCCTGCGACAGCGCTTGGCCGAGGGTCTACGGGCGCTTTAGAGCCTGGAGGCGAGTCAAGCCGCCTTCGCCACTCTAAGTCTAAACCTCGAAGATAGCGACGTTAGAAGGATACTATAGTGTCCATCTAAACACGACAGCCTTCCCATAAAAGTCAACCCGAAGCTACTTCGGAATCCAAACGACCGCGTGTTTGCGAACCGAGCAGCAATGCCCAGTCACCTGTACACTGTACACTATTACATACACTCAGTGTGATCAATCTGCCATGTCCAGCACCCGAGTCATTTACAGCATCGATCCGCAGATCCTGAGCCGCTTCAATGCGATGTTCGGCCCGCGCGAGCGCAGCAAGGTGCTCGAAAAGCTGATGGCCGACATACTCGCCGCCCGCGAGCGCGAGCTCGAAGCCCTGGCGCAGGAACTGGAATCGCATCCCGATTTCGCCCAAGTGCGCGCCGACGCCCTGCGGTGGGAGGCCACCGTGGGCGATGGCCTGGATGACTCGGCACTATGAGCATCAAGCGCGCCGAGATCTACTGGGTCGATCTGAATCCGACGCGCGGCAGTGAACAACGGGGCCTGCGCCCCTGCGTGGTGGTGTCCATCGATGCGCTGAACAAACACCGGCGCACGGTGCTGGTGGTGCCGCTCTCCTCCTCGCCCCGTCCGATCCCGCCTTTGGCGGTGGCTACACCCTCAGGCAGACGAGCCGAGTCAGTAGCGCTGTGCGAACAAGTGCGGGCAATCGACCGCACGCGCCTGGGCACGCGCATCGGCGTGATGAATACGCCGGACATGCTCGCCCCGGGCGCGGCCTTGCGCGAAGTCCAAGGAATTTAGCGCTACGCCTACGTTCTAGCGCGCTACCTTAAGGTTCTTCAGCGCTTGGTGGGTGATTGCTCGAATTCAAACAACGATCGACGTCACTCGTGCGCCGATGGCCCCAAACGGGTCGCCGGTAGGCCGATCGCACACGGGCAGCGACGATCGCTTAACTCTGCTATTTGCAGGCCGGGGCCGCATTGGTAAAGCGGGCTGCGAAGTAGGCCAGCGTGTCGAGATCGGTGGGCGTGATCTGACTCACGGCTTCGGACATCGCCATGCTGTATCCCGGGCGCTTGCCAGATCGGAAACCCTGCAGGCTCATCTGCAGGTACTCTTCGCGCTGGCCTGCGATGCGCGGCACCTGCTGCCCGCCAGAGAAATCAGCTCCGTGGCAGAACATGCATTTGTGTTCTTTCGCCAGCGCCTGGCCTTTGCACAAACGCGCCGATTCGGCAGGCGTAGCCGGCGGTAGCGCGGGCACGGAAGGCAGGGTGCCAATGAATTCGGAGAAGCCGCGCAGATCGGCGTCGCTCATGGTCTTGGCCACGGCGGTCATCGCTTCGTTGTCGCGCCGGCCTTCGCGGAACAGGAACAGTTGCGTGACTGCGTAAAAAGAATGTTGCCCGGCGAGCGCAGGCGTGCCGGGCATATCGCTGCGCCCATTGGCACCATGACAAGCCGCGCACAGCGTCGCGAAACGCTGTGCGTAGCTGTCGGGACCCGCCGCTGTCGACGCTTTGTCGTCTGCAGCGGCACCGCTAGCGGTCTTGCCGGCCCGCTTCTGCTGCTGCGCGCCGGCCGAAAAAGACAGTAGCGCCGATGCCAGCGCTACCGTGCAAAACGCAAGGTAACGTCGGTAACGCGTCACTTACCGTAGCTGATACGGTAGATGGCCCCGGCGTGATCATCACTGACCAGCATCGAGCCATCCTTCAGAACCAGAAAATCGACAGGGCGACCCAGGTAGCTGTTGTTCTCCACAAAACCCGTCATGAACGGTTCGACTTTGACGCCGCCTTTACCGTTAGGCCAAGCAACGGAGACATCAGCGTACTTCTTGGTTCGATTCCACGGGCCGTGACGGGCAATGAACATCGCCCCTTGGTACTTGGCTGGAAACATCTTGCCGGTGTAGAACTTCAGGCCGAGCGCCCCGGCATGCGCCCCTAGCAGCGCAGCAGGCTTGGCGTAGTCGTCGCACGACTTGCCCCAGCCGAATTCCGGATCAGGCATGTTGCCCTGATGGCAGAACGGATAACCAAAGTGCTGTTTGCCGACCTGCGTCACGTGGTTGAGTTCGTCGTTCGGAAACTCCTCACTCAACCAGTCGCGGCCGTTATCCGTAAACCATAGGTCGCCGGTCTTCGGATCAAAATCGAAGCCCACCGTGTTGCGCACACCCGAGGCGATAGTCTCCATGCCGCTGCCGTCGAGATTCATGCGATAAATCTTGGCGTATTCGCCGGGATCGCAGATGTTGCACGGCGCACCGATTGCGAAGTACAGCTTGTCATTGTGAACGCGCAGGAACTTCCAGCTATGGTCGGTGCCCCCGGGCAGCTTGTCATACAGCACCTTGGGCTCGCCCGGATTGCCGAGGTTGTCCTCGATATTGTCGTAACGCATGATCTTGGTGTTCGTGGCAAGGTACAGGCTTCCCTTGTGGAACTCGATGCCGGTGGCCAGCGGCATTTTGTCAATGATGACCTTGGCCTCGTGCTTGCCCTGCTCGGGAATTGCGTACACCTTGTTGGCGACGAACAACGAGCTCACGAAAACCGTGCCCTTGGCACCCTGTCGCAAGCCACGCGCATCGAGCACGCCCGAAGACCAGGTCTCGACCTTAAAGCCCGGCGGCAGTTTGAACTTGGACGTCGGCAGCTTGTCGGGCGCCGTTGGAATCGGAAACGCCGGCACGGGCGCCATCTTCATGGCGGTTTCGCTCTTCGGGCGGCCCTTGGCCCAACCCGGTTCGTCGGCGGGCGGCGGCGTTTGTTGAGCCCACGCGGTGCCGGCCGAAAAACTGAACATGGCGAGCGCGATGAGTACGCGATTTCGATGCATGGGAAAAGTCTCCTCATTGGTTATAAATGTCACCCTCGCTGTCGGCAAAGATACACAATAATGTAACACTTACTATCCAGGCATGGCAGGATTGAAGTCAAAGTTTGTCCATAGGAATTGAACCGGATGGGCGTTTACCTCTTCAATGCTTTGCAGGGTGCGCACTTTGAGCCTTCAAGCGAGTTGACGCCCTGTAGCGCAGAAATGTTCGAGCCATTTTCAAGAACGCGAATTCGATCAATTAAGCCACGAGCCCTGCTTGGGGGTGTGAACATATTCAAAGCGACCGGGCCAGGTGGCCAAGTACGCCAGGGTTTCTTTGGGCCGAGGAAAGTTTCGAGCCTGCAACAGACTTACTCGACTTGGTAGCCATAGGGGATGCGATGATCAGGCAGAACTGAACGCGGAGTTTGATCCTCGAAAAAAGTGCCGCCTTAAGGATATTATAGTATCCTATTGAATGCGGCATCGGTCCCAAAAAGATCAACCCGAAGTCACTTCATAATTCAAAAGTAATAAACTCTCCAAGCCCGAACTGTAACCTCAGTTAGCGCGAGTTAGCGACTCCGAATGGATACTAAACTATCCAACCTATCCTTCACCAATCATCCACGAATCGCGCTTGGCGATCAACCCCGGCGCGGCCACCGCCAGGATGGCCTGCTGATTCAGGCGTTGACTGGCCCGGCCATACTTCACGGCGCCGGGGTCTTGATCGATCTCGGCCTGCAGCCACTCACGCACCGCGCCATGCGCCTCGGGCGTTTTGGGTACAGCACCGCGCTTGAGCGCCAGCAACTCACTCAACACAGCCGGCATCGTCACCGTGGTTCGGTTACCGTCGATAAAGACATGAAAGCGGGCCTGGGCCATGCGAACTCCTGCAAACAATGGATATTATTATATCCATTCTGAAGTTCACATCAGCCTACCCCCGCTTCAAACCCGAGCCCCTGCCGCGCCCATCGGGCTGCCCCCGGACCACTCACGATTTCGGCGATCCGCGCGTGGGTACTTTCCGTAGCCCCCAGCAGTTCGGCAGCACCCAGCGCGTAATCCCGGGCACTGCGAACATCGGCGACCGTCAACTCGTACCCCTCACCGGCAGCGATCCACTGTAACGCGCTCAGAGCCACCTCCAGGGCGAAGGCCGGCCGGCTGCGCACGTGATCACGCGCGGCGCGATTTAGCGTTTTCGGGTCCACCGGCGAGCGCTGGCACTGGCCGACTCCACCCACGTCAATCTGGCTGCCTTTGCCGATTGGTGGCTCAAACGGAGGGTTTCAGGTGCCAGTCATACCTGAAATAAGACACGATCCCCGATGGCCGTCCAAGGCTTCGCAAGGGGGTACCGCGTATGCTGATAAACCCTAGCCAGGGCGGCATCGCCGCCCTGCGCTGGTCAGCGGTTATTTTGCAGTACGGTAGCAAGCCTGCGTCAGAAGACGAACTGGTTCATCGCTTGAGCGCCGCCAGCATTTCGCGTCTCAGGATGGTGTTGATGCGCGACTGATAACCCTTACCCTGTGACTTGAGCCATTCCAGAACGTCCGCGTCCACGCGCGCCGTGATCTGCCGCTTGATGGGCCGGTAAAAGCGCCCCTGTACAGCGTGCTTGAGCTGCTCGGCCGTCAAGGGCGCAATATCGCTGTAGTCGATCTCTTCGTCCGGGCGAGCCGCCAGCGCCTTGAGCTCGGCGCGCTGCTCCGCCGTCAGTGCCGGTAGTGTTTCCGCCGTATAGCTAACCATTGTCGTCTTCATAGCGCTGCCTTTCCTGTCGGTTGGCTCGTCGTGCCGAGATGATGCGGACCACTTCACGGGCGTCGCCCTCGGCATCGAGTTCCAGAGTGGTGTGCGCCACCACCAGGAGCACGAACCCGGCGCTCAAGCCAAATGTCTGCCAGCGTTGCTCACCGCCTTCGATACGGTCCTGTACCGAAAGATGCAAAGGATCGAGAAACACCTGAGCGGCTTGCTCGAAGCTCACGCCGTGTTTTCGCTGATTGGCCCGGTTTTTGTGCTCGTCCCATTCGAAGCGAATCGCTGTCATGCCAATATTATAACTACATTTATATAATTAAAAAAGACTTAACCTGCGGTCGAGTCATACCCGAGAGACGCCAAGTGGAACCAAAGACCAGGTACGCTGGCGCAACCCTGCTCCGCCCAATCACCGCTCAAGGCACCCACTGCATCGACCGGGACGGCACATCCTGCTCAGTCTTCCAGACAAACCCGAGCCGCTGGTACAGCCGGAAAGCGGGATTACCGCGCAACACGCTCAGCCGAACCGGCAACCTGTTGACGCCGGCCGAAAATTGACCAGATAGACGAGGAAGTGCCGACTGAAAATTGACCAGGTGATCGAAGTATCCTGCCCGAATTTTGGGCAGACCAAACAAGGTGATCAACATGGCA
>JANLTP010000091.1:0-19924 GCA_031363055.1 Burkholderiales bacterium
ATGCTACGCAACACTGACCACGCAGCGCCGGTCACGATCGCCGAAACCAGCGGTCACGATACCGAAACGCTCGCTCACGTCGCTCCGTGACAAACGGTCACGATAGACCGAAATCATCGGTCACATTCGCCGAAATACGCAACCACCGGCTCGCGACACAAATACACCGAATCGATCTGGCTACCCGGGTGCATCAGCGCTCGTCCTTCAGCGCATCGCTCAGCTCCACCAACCAGGCCACCGACGGCAACTGCTTGAACTCAACACTCACCGCCGCCGACACTCTAACAACCGCCTGCGCTGCACCCGATGCCGACGATGGCATCGCCTCGCCAGCCTTCACCTGCAGCGCTACGAACTTCGCTGCGCCCGCCGGCGGCACCGACCACGGCGGCGTCGGCGACTTCATGATCGCGAGCTTGCGCCGCCACCAGCCCAGACTGTGTACCGACACACCTCGTTGCCTCGCGAATTCCGTCAGCGATTTGCCTTCGGCCGCCAGCTCCTGCAACAACGGCTCCCAGTAGGACTGGCCTTGGCCCTTGTTTTGAATCTACATGATCCATCACTCCTTCATCTCAATGTACGAAGTTTGGTTTACTTCGTGCATCGGTTCAAGGGCGTGGTTCGTGGAGCACTTACAGTCTTGCGCGACGGCGACAACAGACGGCAAGCAGCGCGCCGAGTGGGTGCAGTTGCGAAAGGGCGTGGCGTATCTGTTTCGCTACCGTGAGGTCCCGTTACAGGCCAACGCCCGTCTGTTACCGTTGACTTGATGCCCTGGCTGTCGTGGATGATCCCACGCAGGGCAAGCAGGCGAGCACTGCCTGCACGGCTTCACCAACCGCGACATGCGCTCAAGGCTGAAGTCCACACAGTTACTGCGCGCGTGCGCAGATGATCCAAAGAAGGCCAGTACCATGGTTGGCCGGTGCTTCAGGCGCCTGCACTCCCACGGCCTGATCGCCAATATTCCGCGAACGCGTCGATGGCGAGTCACTCACTACAGCCGCAATGTCATGGGCACTTCGCTCTACCTGCGCGTACAGCACTTCCCCAATGTCTGCTCCGGGATTATGCACTGGTCATCTTCGCTAAAAACAAAGAAGTCACGGAGAAAGAATCTATGCTCCGTTTGAAATTCGTATCCTCTACCTTCAAAGCGGCATTCGGCGTTATAGTCTGGGTTTCAAGCTGGATAGTGGCATTCGAGTCTGCTTCATCCGAAATGCAAGGCGGAGCATCAGTTTTTCCTTAGCGGAGTTGAAATCCATGAAAATTGCAACCGTAGGCAAAGGCGGATCCGGCAAGACTACGCTGGCCGGAACCCTGGCACGTGTATTGGCCGAAAACGGCTGCAAGGTGCTGGCGATTGATGGCGATCCGAATCCGAATCTGGCGCTGACCCTGGGCATGCCACCCGAGGAGGCCGACAAGATCAGGAATATACCGTCTAGCGTCATCGACTTGCGCGAGCAGAGCGACGGTACGCGCAAGTTGCAAATGACGCTATCGCACGAAGAGTTGATCGGACAATACGCAGCGGCCGCACCGGCCGGCATCGAGCTGATTCTTATGGGCAAGCCCGCCGACGGCAGCGCGGGCAGCGGTTGCATGTGCGCCTCGCACCGCGCGGTTCGCGGACTGATTGCCGAGATGAGCGGCTATGGCGAATACACGATTACCGACATGGAGGCCGGCCTCGAGCATCTGAAGCGCGGCACGGCCCGCAACGTCGACGCCATGTTGGTGGTGATCGAACCGTACTTCCGGTCGATGGAGGCTGCCGCACGCACCTTCGTGCTGGCGCGCGAGCTGCAAATTCCGCATCTCTACGCGGTCGCCAACAAAGTCAAAAACGACGACGACCAGGCGGCCATCGACGAGTTTTGCCGCAAGCATGATATGCCGCAGATCGCCTCGGTACCCGATGAGCCGCTGTTCGGCGAAGCCGAGCGGCGCGGTTTGGCACCCTTCGATTTTGCCCCTGACAGCGCGGCGATCCTTGCAGTGCGCGGTTTGGCGGCCCGACTCAAGGAGCTCGCCATGCCGGTCGCTGAAGCCGGCGCAGACGGTGCCCATTTGTCGGCACGTCTGCGCAGATGAGACCGGTTCGGCCCTGATTGCGTCACCGTGCGTTAGCCGTCGTCAATCAGCAGATTCGCGGTAGTTGCTCGCCGATAAGTGTATCGACCAGACGCTCGCCACCAAATCTGGTTCGCAGGACGACGCAGCCGGGCGGACCGGCCCTGACCGAGCCAATCCGTGCGGCCTCGCGACCGGCCGGATGGGTACGCATTGCCTGCAGCACTGCAGCGGCACTGTCGGCCGGAACCACGGCGACCAGCTTGCCTTCGTTGGCAAAGTACAGCGGGTCCAGGCCCAGGATCGCACACAGGCCTTTGACGTCGTCGCGAACCGGTATGCCAGCCTCCTCGAGGTACATGCAGACCTTGCTCGCTTGCGCGAATTCGTTGAGCACGGTCGCAAGCCCACCGCGCGTCGCGTCGCGCAAACAACGGATATCAGGGCAGACTGCGAGCATGGCCTGCACCAGACCGTGCAATGACTGGCAATCGCTGCGCACTGACAATTCCAGCGCAAGGTCGCCACGCGCCTGCAGAATTGCCGCGCCGTGGTCGCCGAGGTTGCCGTTCACCAGTACCTCATCGCCGGGACGGGCGCGATTGGCGGCAATCTCTACGCCGCGCGCGATTACACCGATGCCACTGGTGTTGATGAACAGTTTGTCGGCGGCACCACGATTCACGACCTTGGTGTCACCGGTGACGATCGCCACGCCGGCCGCGCTCGCTGCGCGTTGCATCGATGACGCGACGCGGCGCACGGTCTCGATCGGCAATCCCTCTTCGAGAATCACACTACAACTCAGATAAAGCGGGCGCGCGCCGCTCATGGCCAAATCGTTGACCGTGCCGTTGACCGCCAGGCTGCCGATGTCACCTCCGGGAAAAAATAACGGATGCACGACATACGAGTCGGTGGTGAATGCGAGCCGATCGCCGCGTGCCGCCAGCTCGGCAATATCGAGGCGCGCTTGATCTTCGAGCCGATCGGATCGTTGATTGCCGAAACATTCGAGAAACACCTCGTCGATCAATTCGTGCATCGCCTGGCCGCCGCCGCCGTGCGCCATGGTGATCGTCGTACCGTGTACCTTGCCACGTCGGCGGCCTAGCGGCGGCTCGAGCGGGCCCTCGTTCATGACGGCAATCGTGCAGCACTGGATTGCGATCCAGGCGACGACGACGGTATCGACGCGGGTGAAACAGCCGTTGATGAAGCGCGCGACGCACGCACCACGTGCACGCGCGCATAGCTGTATTGTGCCGCGCAGGCACCTTCCGAGGAGACCATCAGCGCACCGATCGGGGTTTGCGGGGTGCAGGCAGTGCCGAACACCTTGCACTCCCAGGGTTTGATCACACCTTTCAGAACCTCGCCGCATTGGCATGACTTCGGATCAGCGATCTGCAGGTTCGGCACGGCGAATCGACGCTCGGCGTCGAAGGCTGCGAACTCCTCCCGAATGCGCACGCCCGAATGATCGATCGATCCCAGGCCGCGCCACTCGAAGAATTCGCGCAATTCGAACACGCGCGCGAGCGCCGCCAGTGCTTGTGCGTTGCCAGCGGACGGGGCCGCCCGCGAATACTGATTCTCGACTTCACAGCGACGCTCGGCGAGCTGCTTGACCAGCATCCAGATCGATTGCAGGATATCGATCGGCTCGAAGCCGGCAACGACCACCGGCTTGCGATAGTGCGCTGCGATGAACTGATATGGCCATACGCCGATGACCATGCTGACATGGCCGGGGCCCAGGAAGCCGTCGAGCAGCAATTCGGGCGAGTCGAGCACTGCCTTGATGGTCGGAATAATCGTGATGTGATTGCAAAACACCGAGAAGTTATCGATCGCCTCGGCATGCGCGCGCAGCAGCGTGAACGCCGTGCTCGGCATCGTCGTCTCGAATCCGAGTCCGAAAAAGATCACCTTCCGGCGCGGGTTGTCACGCGCTAGCTGCAAAGCGTCGAGCGGCGAATAGACCATGCGCACATCGGCGCCGTCGGCACGCGCCTGCAACAGGCTTTTGCGCGAACCGGGCACCCGCATTGCATCACCGAAGGTCGCGAATATGACATCGGGCTGCTCGGCCAGCGCGACGCAGTCGTCGACGCGACCCATCGGCAACACACAGACAGGGCAACCCGGACCGTGTACGAGTTCGATCGAGTCGGGCAACATCGCTTCGATGCCGTACTTGAAAATGGTATGCGTATGACCGCCGCAGACTTCCATGAGTTGCAATGGATGACTGCGGTGCGTGGCCAACCGGTCGGCGATTGTCGCGATCTGTTTTTGGAGTGCGCGCGCCTGGGTCGGATCCTGAAATTCGTCGACGTATTTCATGGTTGCGTTTCTTGCTGCGCTTGGGGAAGCGGCTGCGGCTGGGCCAATAACGTATGCACGAGATCCCAAAGTATGTGATAGGCGAGCACATGTGTCTCCTGGATCCGGTGAATGCTGTCACTCGGCACGACCAGGCAATGCGTGAGACCGGCACTACGTGCCATCAACCCGCCATCGGCACCGCACAGCCCGATGGTAACCAGACCCAGTTTATGTGCCGTCTCGAACGCAGCGAGCAGACTTTGCGAATTGCCGCTGGTTGAGACGCCGATCAGCGCGTCACCGGCGCGTGCTAGCGCGATCAACTGGCGCACGAACACATGGCTGTAGCCGACATCGTTGGCGACGGCGCTGAGCGTGGCGACATCAGCAACCAGATTGACTGCCGGCAACGCTGGTCGACCCGTCGTAACCGGGTGCAAGAACTCGACCGCGATATGCGCGGCATCGCAACTCGAGCCGCCGTTGCCCATGCAGAACAACCGACCGCCCACCCGGTAGACGCCTGCGATGGCACGTGCCGTGGCAAGCAGGTGCGTGGCGTTGTGCGCGAAGAATGCGCGCTTCGCCTCTATGCTGTGCTGCATCTTCTGGCTGATCGACTCGAGCAGCGTCGCATCGAGCGACAACGACTGTGCTGGCGCGCTCCCGGCTTGCGTCGCTGGGGACGCAGGCGCAACCGACAAGAACGGATAGAGTGCTTGCAGGTTGGGATCGACGCCACTCATCGGAATGGCTCAGCGATGCGCGGCCGACGCGGCCGCGAACATCGATTCGAGCTCGCCTTCGATGGCGCCGAGCGCGGCAAGTAGCGCCAGAGTTTTGGCGGCTTCCTGCTCATCGATTCGGCTCATTGCGAAACCGACGTGAATCAACACCCATTCACCGACGCACGACTCGATCGGATGTTCGGCATCGACGATACACGAGAGATTGACTTCGCGCCGTGCGCCGCTGACATCGACCAGCGCCAAGCAATTGGCGGCATCGGTAATTTGAACGACCTGCGCAGGGATACAAACACACATGACTGGATCGAACCTCGATTTGATTAACGTCTGTCGATTTCAATAGCAGCGACCGCACCGGCAGCGATCGAACGAGCCGCCGCCACCGCTGCCTGCCCAAGCGCGAGGCCACCGTCGTTGGCGGGAACCTGCGCATGCGAATACACCGTATGGCCGGAAGTCTGAAATGCGGCGATCAGGCGCTCGTGCAAGGTCTGGTTCTGGAACACGCCACCCGACAACGCAATCCGATTCTGCCACGGATTCCTGTGCGCGTTCGCGAGACAGCCGACCATCTTGACGACTGCCTCGATCAGAGCATTGTGAAACCGCGCCGCGATGCGCCCGTGCGATTCGACGGCGGCCAGATCGCCGATCAACGCCGGCCAGAGTGGCGCGCTATCGATCCATGCCATCGTGTCGCGATCGCCGGGTATCACGTTTAGCCGATAGCGCTCGCCGTGCTGCAGTGCGGTACGATCGATGCAGGCTTCGAGAGCGATGGCGGCCTGGCCTTCGTAGCCGACTGCGTCGCGGTCCAAGCCGAACACGCCGGCAAGCGCCGACACGGCATCGAACAGGCGACCGCACGAGCTGGTTGACGGGCAATTAAAATGGCTGCGGATCATCGCCTCGATGACGGCTACCGGTCGAGTCTGCATGCGCTCGAAAAAGTCAAGCTGCGCATGGTCACGCCGCAGTGCCGTGGTATCGCAGTACCGGCTCAGGTACGCCCAGGCCATGCGCCACGGTTCGCGAATCGCCTGGGCGGCCCCGGGCATCGGTATTGGCGCGAATGCCGCCAGCCGCTGGCTCTGCCGATAGTCGGCCAACAAGAACTCGCCGCCCCACCAACTGCCGTCTTCGCCGAGTCCAAGTCCATCGAACGCGATGCCGAGCACAGGACTCGCCTCGAGCGGCACCGCATTCTCGGCCAGGCAGGCAGCAATATGCGCGTGATGATGCTGGACTTCGACCAGCGGCAGGGAACACTCGATAGCTCTGGCCCGCCCGAGTTTCGAGGACAGGTAATCGGGATGCAGATCGACCGCGAACAATGACGCCTCGTGAGCGAAAAGTCGCTGGTAAAGCGCCATCGTGTCACGATAGTGCGCATGCGTGGCTGCGTTCTGGAGATCGCCAATATGATGAGAGACGATCGCCTGTCCAGCGCGCAACAGGCAAAACGTGTTCTTGAGCTCGCCGCCGAACGCCAGCACGGGCGGCGCGGCCTCGAAACCAGCCGGTAACGACAGGCTCGACGGCGCAGCACCACGCGCGCGGCGCAGCCAGCGCACGGTGCCAGAGACCGATTCGGCAGAGGCGCTACCCTGCTTGCTGCCTTGCTCTATGCCGGTGTCGATGCCGCTGTCGGCTGCAACGCGGACCACCGAATCGTCGACACGGTTGACGATCACTCGGTCGTGCAGCAGCAGATAGTCGGCTATACCGCGCAACTGCTCGCGCGCCGCATCGTTGTCGATGCATTGCGGCTCATCCGATACATTGCCGCTGGTCATCACGATCGGCGTGTCGAGCGGCTGCATCAAAAGATGATGCAGCGGCGTATACGGCAGCATGAAGCCCAGTGTCGTCATACCCTTGGCGATCGAGTCGGCCAATGCGCACGCCGCGTCCGGCACACTGGCTACCGCACCGCGACGATGCCGCGCATCGCGCGCGATCAGCACGATTGGTGCGGCTGCGCTCTGCAGCAGCCTTCGTTCTTGATCGGACAGTACACAGTAACGCTCGATCACGGCGAGATCTCGCGCCATCAGTGCGAACGGCTTTTCATATCGTTGTTTGCGTGCCCGCAGTCGTGCGACCGCTTGCTCGTCATGCGCATTGCAAGCAAGGTGAAATCCGCCCAAGCCCTTGATTGCAACGATATGGCCGGCAAGAATCAGCGTGCGTGCGTAACCGATTGGATCGGCGGCGCTGTCGAGCTCGGTTATCGCGCCGCAGGCTTCGAGCCAGAGGCGCGGGCCACACACCGCGCACGCATTCGGTTGCGCGTGAAAGCGCCGGTTGCCCGGATCGCGATATTCCCGGGTGCAGGCCGCGCACTGCGTGAACGACTGCATGCTGGTGTTGCAGCGATCGTAGGGAATCGCGTGCACGATCGAGAATCGAGGACCGCAATGCGTGCAATTGGTGAACGCATAGCCGAAGCGGCGATCGGCGGGATCACGGATTTCGGCCAGACAGGCAGCGCAGGTGGCGGCGTCGGCGGAGACGCCGGTACGCGCCGGCCCCGCCCGGCTGTCGATGATCCGGAATCCGGCCGCCGGGCGGGCACTGCCCGCAAGGTATTCGCTGCGCTCGACGCGCTCGATACGACACAGCGGCGGTGTTGCATTCCGAAGCGCGCCGACGAATTCATCGAGTACGGCTGGCAAACCGGCAATGATGATGCGCACGCCAGCAGCATCGTTGCCGACCGTGCCACATAGACCACGCTCGTTGGCCAATCGATAGATCCAGGGACGCAGACCGACGCCCTGCACTATGCCGCTGAGTCGAATGCATTCAGTGCGCATCGCCAATCTGCCAGGCGTTGACTTCCGAGACGTTTCAGTCAGCCGCTGAATGTGTTATTTGCCGAAGGCCGGATCACTGAACTTGCCTTCGAGCACATATTGCATGTCGCGGAACTTGCCCTGATTTGCAACGCAGCCGCTCGGATCGAAGCACATGAAATATCCACGAATCGTGCCTTCACCTTTGAGCTTTTCGTAGCGGCCGGTGCCGCCGACGATCGAGAATGGTCCTTCGAAGACTGTTTCCTCACCAGTCTTCTTGCTCGCGGTTGCCTGAAAGTTGATCAAGATGCGATCACGCTTCGCGTCCGCTGTTTCATCCTTGGTCGGACCCGGGGCGAGTTTGCAGACCGTCAGATTGATCGAGCCGACGATCTTGCCGTTGCTGGCAGTAAATTTGAAAGGATGTGAACGCGTCGAGGCCGGCGATCGGCTGCCGGGGATCATCGAGTTGTAGGTCGGCAGATTCGATGAGATGTTGTTCATCGGCGCATTGCCCGAACACGGGATTGCGCGATAAACGAAGTTGCCGTTGCTGCCGCCATCCCAGGGCTGAACTTCCGGGTTGTTTGGCCAGTCCGGGGTGTGCACCATCGCCGCGAGCCCGAAGCCGCCCTGGATGCCCTGCGCGAAAGCCGTGGCAGCGGGCACCGCCAGTGACAGCGCGACGGCCGTCAGAATTCCGACGCGACTCGAGCGGCGACTCGATAGTGTGATCATGACTTCGTCAATCGATCGGCGTTCAGGTGTTGTAGGTGCGGCGCTGACTAGCGGCCAGCCCGCCCAGCGCGGCTGCAAGCATCAAGCCGAGCGCGGTCAGTGCCACTAGCCAGGGTCCGATCGAGGATTTCGGCAGCATATTGGCCGCCCACTGCGTGAAGCGTGCATAAAATGGCGCGATCATGACCGGCACGGTTACGCTGACCGGACTTGGATCGGTAGCGCCTTCACGCACTAGAAGTTGATGCAGACCTTCGGTTGCAGGGACCGAAATTTCGACCTGAAAATTGCCGTCGGAGTCGATCTTCGATTGGCCGGCCAATGCGCCGTCGGCCTTCCAGTGCAGGCTGACCGCGCGTTCACCGCCTTCGAATCCATAACCGAAGCCGCGTATCGTTGTCTTGGCACCCGGTTGCGAGATGTCGCATTGGCCGACCTGGCCACAGGCAAACGCCCCGGCAGAGGCTAACGACAGGCCGTAGCAAACCAGTTGCAAAAGCAAGTTGCGAAACATGAGGTTGCTCCAGAAGGCTCGAAGAGGTTAGATCATCGGTGCATCGGCGTCAAGTGTGTTGCACGCTGCATTGTCAGTAACAAATGCGTTGTAAGCTGCATGCTAATATCAAAAGGAACTAAGCGGCGCTCGTAAGCCGATCGAGAAACGCCGACGCGCAGAGCAGAGAAAGTCAATGCCCCAAAATGGCTTCCATATCGGCCAACTCGCCAAGCGGCTGGCGACCAGCACCAAGACGTTGCGGTTTTACGAGAGTATCGGACTGCTTCGCCCACCTGGGCGCAGCGCGTCGGACTACCGGATTTATGATCATGCGACCATGGCACGGGCGCAACTGGTCATCGATCTGCGTCGCATGGGTCTGACGATCGGCGATCTGCAAGAACTTTTTCGCCCCGAGAATGCCGATCAGATGCGCTCGCGCCTGCTCGGTCTCATCGATGAAAAGTTGCGCGAGATGTATATGCAGCTCGGTGTACTGCAGGGCCGCACCGACGATCTGTCGGCACGCCACGCAGCGCTGCTCGCCACGCCGCGCAGTCGCGCGCCTGGTTGCGTCTGCGACGCACTGTTGCGACCCTGCCGCTGCGCCTGAGGCCTGTTCAGCAATCGTTCCATCGCCACGCAGCGTCGCCGGCGAACCGTGCTGTGTGCGGCACCGCCAGCCGACGCGCACTCATTCAAGCGCCTGTCGGCGCGAGCTCCAGGCGAGTGCCGCGAACATCAAAGCCGCCGTGGCCAACGCCAACGCCAAGCCAGGAAAGACCGCTAACCACCAGGCGCGAAGTGCATGTGCTTGACCGTTATGCACAAGTAAACCCCAGCTCAGGCGGCTCGGATCACCAGCACCCAGGAAACTCAGGCCGGCTTCGATCAGCAGCGCGTTGGCAAAGATCAGCGGCAACTGCGGCAACGCCAGTGGCAGCAGGTTGGGCAGCAGATGGCGCCATGCAACCGACAGCGGATGCGCACCGAGCAACAAGGCCGCCTCAATGAACGCGGTGCTGCGCAGCGCTCGAGCTTCGGCCCGTAGCTGCCGCGCCAGCGGCGCCCAGCCGGTCACGATGAGAATACCGGCCAGCGACCACCAGCCCGGACCCAGCCAGGCAGCGGTGAGCAGCGCCAGAAAGAAACGCGGCACGATCTGGCTCGCATCCATCAGACGAACGATCAACCGGTCCGACCAACCGCCGGCAATGCCGGCCGTCACGCTAGCGGCAAGCGCCAGCATCGCAGCACCGATGACGACCAGCCCGCCGGACAACATCGACGCGCGGCCGCCGTGTGCCAACGCGGCCAGCAGATCGCGTCCGAGATCGTCAGTGCCCAGCGGGTGCGACCAGGACGGCGCGAGGAACGGCGCACCTGTGGGTGCACGTGGATCACCGGGGAACAGCAGCGGTGCCAAGAACAGCGCAAGCAGCATCAAAGTCGGCGCGAGAGCGCGCAGCCGAGCGCTCGCACTGCTGCGATTACCGATGCTGCGATTACCGATGCTGCGGGCGTCCGCGCGATCAATCATGTTCGTGATTCAGCCGACACGCGTGGATCGAGCCGGGCGTGAATCAGATCGGCCACCGCACTGCTCAGGATCACCGTTGCGGTGATCAGGCCGAACACGCCGAGCAGCAACGGATGATCGCGGTTCAGCAACGCGCTGGTCAACAGTCGACCTAGCCCGGGCCAGGCAAACAAGGTTTCGACCAGCACCGCGCCCGTGAACAGCAGTCCGAGCCGGTTCAGCACCGCCGCAGCGAGTTGCGGAGCGACGTTGCGGGCGACATGGCCGCGCAATATGCTGGCGCTGCGAATGCCACGAGCCTGCGCGGCACGTACGTAGCCTTGGCCGAGTTCGAGCCGCGACTTGGTGAAGACAATGTTCCCGAAGTAGCCTGCCTGCTGCAGTGCCAGCGTCAGTACCGGCAGCACTGCGTGGCGCAGAGTATCGAGCAGACCCGGCCAGCCGGCGGGGTCGTGGCGCGGATCACTCAGGCCGGCAATTGGCAACCATTGCAACTGTGCACCGAACGTCAGCATCAGCAATTGACCGACCCAGAACACCGGCAACGCATAGGTTGCCGTTGCGACCATGGCGACGACGATACCACCGCGCGGCCACGCGGCTGCCTGCAGACCGAGCGCGTAGCCGGCCAGTGCGCCGATCGCCAGCGCTGCCAGCATCAATAGGGCGGTAGGCATCAGGCGCTCGGCGATCAGGTCGGCGACCGGGCGGCGAAAATGATACGAACGACCCCAGTCGGCATGGCCCATTCGCCAAACGAATACGGCGTAGCGTGTGATCACCGGTTCATCGAGCGCGAAGCTGCTCGCGATCGCAGCCTGCGTTTCCACCGTTGCGTAGTCGCCAGCCAGTGCAGCGGCCGGGCCGCCCGGTGCGATTTGCACGAGCGCGAACAAGGCGGTCTGGATCAAGAACCAGGCGAACAGCGCCGACGCCAAGACGCGCAGGAATTTGGCGAGCGAACGCACTGTGCCTTATCGGCCCGGCACCGTTCTTGCCAGCGGCACGAACGGTGCCGGTCTCGGGAACGCAATGATTTTCGCGTGCGAGGTTCTCATGGATCTCGAATTCCGGTCGAGCGCTGGCACTGGATCATGGTCGGATCCACGCTCGCTCGGCGAGTTGCCCTGACCACGGCTGAAAACCTTCATAGCGGCTGCGCCAGACTGAATTAACGACCGTTTCGACCAGCCACCAGTAGGGCAGTTCGGCCGCAACGATGCGCTGGATCTCGGCATAGTGCCGCCCGCGTTCGGTCGTGTCATTGCTCTGCGCGGCTCGCGCGAACAGCCGGTCGACTTGGTCGTTCCGATAGGCGGCGGCATTCGAGAACGGCACGCTGCCGATGTGCTCCGATGCGTACATGCGGCGCACACCCGCGTCCGGATCGGCACCAGCGCAATATGAGATGAGGCTGGTGTCGAAGGCGCGCTTCTCGAACACCGCATTGATGAACGCGGCCCGATCTAGCGGTTTCTGCACGAGCCGGATGCCGGCCTTGGCCAGATTCAGGCGCAATACTTCGCCGATTCGATTGAAGGTCGGGAAATGCAGCAGATCGATGCTCAGCCGCACGCCTTCGGCACCGGGTTTGAACCCAGCATCATCCAACAGCTCGATCGCGCGCTGCGGCGCCAACGCATAGCGATCGAGCACCCCGGCAGCATGCGCCCAGCCAATGCCCGAGGAGATCGGCGCCCGGGCGATGCGGCCGAATCCGAATTGCACGTCGCGCAAGATCTGTTCACGGTCGATTAACAACGCGATCGCATGTCGTACGCGCGAATCAGCGAGCGCCGGGCGCTGCAGGTTGAATGCGAGCGTGGTGATGCAATTGCCGCCGCCCGTGCCGAACGAGGTTTGCGCGGTAACCAGATCGCTCCGTGCGCGCAGGCGTTCGACATCGATCGGATTGACCAGGCCGAGATAATCCACCTCGCCGGTCTGCAGCGCCAGCGACTGAGCCGTGCTGTCGGGCAGGATGCGCAGGACCAGGCGATCGAGATACGGCAGGCCGGGCTTGAAGTAATCGGCATTGCGAATCAGCACGACCTGTTGGTCAGTGCGATATGAATCGAATTTGAACGGCCCGGTTCCGACCGGTTTCAGATTGACCGGATTGGTCAGCGGATCACTCGACTGATAGAGATGGCGTGGCAGGATTGCCGCTTCAGTGACGTTGAGAAGCTGTAGTAGCGCCCCGTATGGTTGGCGCAACCGAAAGATCACCGTCCCGGGTGTCGGCGTTTCGATCGCCGCCAGTACGCTGCCCAGACCAGCCTTGGTGCGCGCATGATGCTTGAGCAGCACCTCTTCAAAAGTGAATTTGACATCGGCCGAACTGAACGGTGCGCCATCGTGCCAGCGTACGCCGCTGGCCAGCTCGAAGGTGTAGATGGTGCCGTCGTTCGACACGGTCCAGGAACGCGCGAGATCGGGCTGCGGACGCAAGTCGCGATCCAGTTCGATCAGCGCGTTGTATAGCGAATCGGCGACCGCATGAACGTGCGAGCCGGTCGAGATCGCCGGATTCAGGTGGCCGGGGTCGGCCGCAACGGCGATTACCGCAATACCACCGCGTACCGGCACGGCGGCACCGCTGGCAGCCGTGTTGGTTTGCGCGTGCGCCGTGTTGGCGATGCCGACGCAGCCCGCCAACAGCATCGCGAGCCAGCGGTGTCGAATCGCTCGCGGCATTCGGGTCCAGATCATTCAGTCCTTTCAGCGCTGCTGGATGCGCAGCCTGTCGAAGCGCCAAGTATTTATTGACCCTGACCTGGGAGCAAGCTTTATTATCTACCGAATCCTGGCCTTGTGGAAAGCTGCCGTGACAAACCTGCACGATGACGTTGCGCTCACAAACGCCCACACGCCGGCATTCGGACTGCAGCCCGGCCCGATTGCCGTTGTGCATGCGTTCTGGTTGGCCGGCATGAGTTGCGATGGCTGTTCGATCGCCGCAGTCGGTGCGCAGAATCCAAGCGTCGAGCAGTTGATCAGCGGCTCGATCCCCGGCCTGCCGCTCGTAGTCTTGCATCATCCAGTGCTGGCCACCGATGCCGGTGAAGCGTTCATGCAGCCCTATCGGCTGGCCAAGGCCGGCAAGCTGGGTGCGCCGTATGTGGTTATTTACGAGGGCTCGGTAGCCAACGAGCGGATTGCCGCCGAATTTGGCGGCTATTGGTCGGCAATGGGCGCTGATATCGCCGCCGACGGCAGCTCGCAGCCGATTCCGACCGCCCATTGGCTGCGCGATCTCGCGCCCGGTGCCGCCGCAGTCATTGCCGTTGGCACTTGCGCAACCTGGGGCGGAATTCCAGCCGCCGCAGGCAACGTTACCGGCTCGATGGGCGTCATGGACTTTCTGGGCAAGGATTTCCTCAGTGCGCTCGGTTTGCCGGTCATTAATGTGCCGGGCTGCGCACCGGTCGGTGACAACTTCACTGAAACGGTAGCCACGGTACTGATGTTCCTGGCCGGGGTCGGACCGCTGCCGGCATTCGATGAACTCGGCCGGCCGGCCTGGATGTTTAAGGACACCGTGCATCGTGGCTGCGTGCTCGCCGGCAACTACGAGGAGGGCCTATTTGCCAAGGAGTACGGTGATCGCCAATGCCTGGTGGAACTCGGTTGCTGGGGTCCGGTTGTGCAGTGCAATATGGTGTCGCGCGGTGCCATCGGTCATGCCGGCGGTTGCATGAACACCGGCGGCATCTGCATCGGCTGCACCATGCCGGGATTTCCCGATGCCTTCGCACCGTTCTACAAGGCGCCGCCGGGTACGCTGATTTCGGGCACGGCGAGTCGCGCGGTCGGCAGCTTCATCCGGCCATTGCGCCGCATCACGCAGCGCAAACGCAATCTGACCGAACGCTGGACAACGACCGGCAGCGTGCCGAGCGGTTGGGGCCACGTCGAGAAACAGGGCCTCTTGAGCCGCACTGCCAACTACTTCTATCGCAAACTGCAATATACCGGGCCGTTTTCGCCCGCCTCGACGCGTCAGCAACAACTGCAGGCTGACAGCCTCTCCTTCATCGGAGCGGCCAAGAAGCGCATCGAAGATGAACAAAAGGTTTGAACACCATGAGCTCGTCTGAAATTTACCAATGGTGGTTTCTCTGGCTCGGCATTGCCGGTGTTATCGTCATTGCCGCAGCGGCGTTGCTGCTCACAATCATCGTGCTGGCGCGACGCATCGCCGCTCTGGCTGGAACTGCCCTGGGCGTGGTCGAGCAGATCGAGCAGAACACCAAACCGATTTGGCAGTTGAATGCGACCAACAAGGTTGCACACGCATTGGCGGGCGGCAGCGCCGCGATCGACGCCAACCTGAAGTCGATCGTCGACGCGCTTGGTGCACCGCGCCAGCGGCGCGTCGCCTGAAGCGGAATCCGAATCATGGAATTTATGCCTGTCTCACCCGAATATGCCGTCCGGTTCGTCTGGTGGGCCTCGTTGGCGCTTGGCGTCGTGGTCAGCCTGGTGGTCGCGCTGCTGCTCTGGCTGATCCACCGAACCGCAGTCACAATCGATGCTTCGGTTGCGCAGATCTGGTCCGTCGGGCAGCGCGTGGCAAACAACACGGTGCATATACCGGCGCTCTACAGGACCAACGAAGCCGCTGGCGAGATCCTTGCGAACGCGCTGCGCATCAACAGCAATGCGATCGCGCTCGAAACGCATGCCAACGGTTGTCCGGGCTGTCCGCAGTGCTTGTTCCAGCATTGATGCACACTCGCGAGCCGATGCCGCCCACCGATAAACGCAAGGAATATCACCGATGATCCTGCTGACCGCTCTGACCGCGCTGCTGGTGCTGGCGTTCTTCATCGTGCTGGCGGTTGCACTGGCCCGAATCAGCGCTGCGCTCGAGTCGGTCGGCGGCACGCCGACCAGTTATCTGGCCAAGTTGCGGTTGGGGTTGCGCGCCATCGAAAAGGAGACCAGCCATCTGAAGCCGCAAGTGCTGCAAGTCAACGCCGGCCTGACGCAGATCGCCGCTGGACTGGTCGCAGTCGATCAGCATCTGGTCGGCACGATCGATGCGGTCGTCAAGCAGAATGCATGACGGCGGGCGAGCAAGCCGGAACGCAAACGGGAACACGAGCGCGAACACGAACCGGAACACGAACGGGAGCACGGACGCATGAACCTCAGCCTGACCTTGCCGACCACTGTCTACGTCATTTGGGCCATTGTGCTCCTGGTCGTGATCGTCGTCATCGTGCCACTGGCGATCGCCCTGCTGCACCGCACGCTGCGTGCCGCGCTGTCGATTCGCCGCTATCTCGACGAAATGCTCGCCGCCGGGGTTGGCATTGCCAATAACACCGCGTCGGTCGTAGCCCTGCAGGACACCATCGAAGTAGCCGGCGCAATGGTCGGGACGGCTGGTATCATCAAGCAGCATTCAGGAACCATTGCGTCGGTGCTCTCGGCGCGAGCCGCCGGGAGCAAAGTGTCGTGACTGCCCTGCTGCTCTACCTGAGTCTCGCGGTCACGGCCGCAGTGGTGCTGGTGCTGGTCGTCTATCTGGTGGGCATCATCAGCGCCCTGTGGCGCGCCCGGAACAGCTTGGCGAAATTGGCCGCTGGACTGATCGCGGTACGCGATAACACACAACCGCTGGGCGCGCACGTGCAAACCATCAACGGCGGTCTGACCAAGCTGTTGCAGGGTCTGCTTGCGGTCAACGCCGATCTGGTGGCAATTATCAAGGTCGCGCACGGCAAATAGCGAGCAGCGCGCGGAACTATCGTCGCGAACAATCAGAATCACTTCAAGGGACGAGTCATGTGCTTCAAGAATTTGCCGATCGAGTTCGACGACCAGGGTAACGCGCATCTGATCGCTGGCGTCGCCGATCCGTATGCGTACACCACCCAGTCTATCGAGGAGCGCAACAAGAAGTTGACCGAGATTGCCGGCAACAACGGCCAGTTGCGTGACTTCAATTTCGATCCGGTCACGCGCGTCGCGGGCGCGCTGGCGTTTCACAGCACGGTCGATCTGAAACAGCGGCGCGTACTCGAAACCAATTCGATGGCGACCCTGTTCCGAGGTTATGAAGTGATCTTGCGCGGACGCGATCCGCGCGATGCAGCGTTCATCAGTTCTCGCGCCTGCGGCGTCTGCGGCGGTGTGCATTCAACGGCGTCGGCGTTGGCCATTGAAATGGCGCTCGACATCAAACCGCCGCCAATGGGCATCCTTATCCGCAATCTGTTGCTGAGCTGCGAATACCTGTACGACAATCCGTTGCACCTGTTCGTGTTGGCCGGCCCGGATTTCTCCGAGGCGCTGGTACGCGACACCAACCCTGAGGTCTGGGAGAAAGCGCTGACGGCGCCGACCAAGTTCGCACATATGCATGGTTATTCAAACATCGCCTCGATCATGACCGACCTGAATCCGCTGACCGGCAAGTTATACCTCGAGGCGCTCGAGATGACCCGGGTTGCGCGCGAGGCCTACGTGTTGCTCGGTGGTAAATATCCGCATCCTGAGACGATCATTCCCGGCGGCGTGACCACCGTGTTGTCCCCGACCACCTTCAACGAGTTCTACATCAAACTCAGTCCGTTCTTCGACTACGCCAAGAAGTGCATCGGCATCTGGGATGACGTCTACGACTTCATGTACGCGTGCAATCCGGACTATGTCCATTGCGGTGAGTTACCGGCAACCATGGTCGATTTCGGCCAGTGGGATCACGAAGACCACTACGACGCGAGCTACGTGAACTGCAATGAATGGGGCGAGCGCCGTTGGTCGACGCCTGGTGCGGTGGTTGACGGCAAACTCGTCACCACCAAACTGCGCGACTTGAACGTGGGTTTGGAGGAATTCATTGAGCATTCGTATTACGAACAATGGCATGACTATCCGTTCAAGACCGACCCGCTCGGCGCGCCGCTCAGTCCGCATCATCCGTGGAACAAGACGACCATTCCGCGCCCCGGTGCGCAGAACTGGAAAGAGCGCTATAGCTGGTCAACCACACCGACCTGGGATCGTCACACCTTTGAAGCGGGTGCCTATTCGCGCGTCTACATTTCCGCGCTGGCGCAGAAATTGCCGAACAGCGAGTACGTGCAGTCGACCGGGCACAGCTTGAAGCTGAATATTCCGAAGGGCAGCAAACTACCGGCGATGAATCTCGAGTGGAAAATTCCGGCCGTCTGGAACGCGTTCGAGCGCAACCGCGCGCGTGCATACGCGGTTGCTTTTAATCTCATGGTCACGGTTGAAAACTGGCTGCGCGCCATGGATTTGCAAAAGCGTGGACTGACCAAGGTTGCAACCCCGTTCGAAATTCCTAAAACCGGCCGACAGATCGGCGTCGGCTTCTGGGGCGCGGGCCGCGGCTTTCTCGCGCACTGGTGCGTGATCGAAAATGGTCTGCTGTCGAACTATCAGATCTGCACCCCATCGACCGTCAATGCTTGTCCGAAAACCCCTTGGGGCGAATCGGGTGCCTACGAGCAAGCGGTGTTGAACACCAAGCTGGTCGAGTCGAACTTCACCGACGAAACCAACTTCAAGGGGATCGACATCCTGCGCGCGATCCGAAGCTTCGATCCGTGCATGCCGTGTACGACGCATGTCATGGTCGAGGGCACCGATCGCGTGATCACGCGCGAGGTCACGACCTGCGCCTGCGGTATCTGAGTTCAGGCGGGCTTGGGTCATCGTGTCACGGGTACTCATTGGTCTGGTCGGTTACTGCCAGTTCGTGCGCGGCTACGTGCTCGGCCCTGAGTTGATGGCACGGCTGCAGGCTGCATCCTGGCCCGAAACGGTCGAGATCCGTGAAATGAATTGGGGGCCGATTGCGATCGTCCAAGATCTGCAGGCGAGCGGCGAGCGATTCGACCGTGTCGTGCTGATCGGTGCCGGTGATCGCGGGCTGGCACCAGGTACCGTGAGCGTGCGACGCTGGAGCGGCCGGGTACGCGACACGCTAGCCGTGCAAAGGCGCGTGTTCGAAGCCGTCACCGGCGTTGTGAGTGTTGATAATCTGTTGGTGATCGGCGCCCATTTCGCGGTCTGGCCCGATCAACTCTACAGCGTCGAGGTGCAATTACCGGACAGTTACCTGGGCGATCTCGTGCAGGCCGAGATGGTTCAAAATCAGCAATCCGGCGTAGGCGCGGTGATTGGTGAGCGCGCATTGGCACCCGTCGATCTGGCCACGCTCGAGCGGCTGCTGGCAGCGGCGCGCGCCGCTGCGCTCGAGACAATCACCGATGCGCGGCCGTGCTGGTCACTGAATTCGGATCAATTGATTCCGGTCGCGACGGTTTGTCAGTATGATTTTGCAAGTAGTGTCGGCAATCAGGAGCAACAGCGATGAACGTGCTCGACAAATTGCCGCCGGAACGGGCTCAACCCAATGCCCTCGATCGGCTCATCGATCGAGAAGAGGTATTGCAGATCTGCTATTGGTTCCAGGGCGAAGGATTGGGCGCGATTTATTCAGCCAGACTGCTTGCGCCGTTTCTGAATCGCCGGATTGAAGACATTGAAGCATCGTTTGGCGAACTTGTTGCCGTTGGTGATCTCGAAGTCGAATCAACCGCCCAAGCGCTGTTCCGTTTCAGTGCGACCGGCAAGAAGAAGGCGGGACGATTGTTTGCCGAGAGTTTTTCGGATTTTCAGAAGCAGGGTCACGGTGAGTGCGATGCCGGCTGCTGCGACGGTGACGATCATTCGCGCTGCGGCGATGAATGCACATTACACTAGTGTGCGATGAGTCGTTTGCCTGACCATGTCTGATCTCAGTCGCGAACGCGACGCGACTGCGGCAACGATCGCGCAGTCGCTGGTTGATTTCATGCCGAATCCGGACTGGGATAATCTGCTGGCCTTGGTCAATCGGCAGGTTCAGGCACTCGAGGAGCTCTCCGACAGCGGACACAAAACGCAAGTGTTCGAATTGCTGCAAGGAATTGATGCGATTCATCGCGAGGCGCTGCGCCGACTGGTGCGACTGTTCAAGAAGGGCGTGCTCGAACAAGTCGTGACCGATCCGGCGATTCACACGCTCATGGATCTGTACGATCTGCTGCCGGCCGACGCGGCCGACGCGGCCGAAGTGGCCGAAGTGGCCGAAGCGGCCGAAGCCGCAACCAAGCCGAAGCCGCGTTTTCCGACCATTCCGATCAAAGCGGTGCCAGGG
>JANLTP010000133.1:0-31755 GCA_031363055.1 Burkholderiales bacterium
TAGCGACGGGCCCTGAGGGTTGTAGACCAGGTTGAGTGGCAATCCGCCGTCGCCATAGCCCAACGAATTCAGCCACCTCAAACCGCGAATGCTGCGCTCGAAGACCCCCGCGCCACGCTGCTTGTCGACGTTGTCGACGGAATAGCAAGGTAGCGACGCGGTGATCTCAACGCCTTGATCGGCCAGAAACGCGGCCAGGGTTTCCTGACCGGGCTCGAACAGGATGGTCAGATTGCAGCGATCGATGACGCGCACATCCAGCGCCCGAGCCGCGATGACCAGACGTCGGAAATGCTCATTGAGTTCGGGCGCACCCCCGGTCAAATCGAGTGTGTGAACCCCGGCGCTCTTGATGTAGCTGATGATCTGGTCAATGGTCTTGCCGTCCATCATTTCGGTGCGCTGCGGACTGGCGGCGACGTGACAATGCAGGCAGGACTGATTGCACTTGTAACCCAGGTTGACCTGTAAAACCGTTGCGCTGCGCCTGCTCAGTGCAGGAAAACGCACGTCTTTGAGCAGTGGAATCACTGCATGCATGAACAACCCCTCGAGAACCGACTCATTGAAAACCCTGGAAAATTAACGGAAGAGAATAACGTATGCGGCCTATCCGTGCAAAGCACTGGCCAGCGCCTCGGTCAGTTTGCCACCGCTTTCATCGGACAACGCTATCTCGGTCAATTGCCTTAATTGGCCGGCCGATTGATCGCGTTGGCCCAGTTGCGGCAAATAGGCCAGAATTTTCAGGTAGTTCGACAGGCCACGGGCATGGGTATCACCGTAGCCCTTGACGAGCCGCTGGGTTTTGGCCAACTCGACCGCCAACGCGTAATCATCTTTTGCCAGCGTCTCAATCGAACGCAGCCAAGTCGCAATATGCTGGTGCTCAACCGAGTAACGCAGGGTCGAGCGGCGCCAGCGACGCAGGGCGGCGATTCCGTAGAGCATCAAATAGCCTCGAATCGAATGAGTCTGCACGAGCCGTCCCTTGCGCGTGAACGGTGCCAGTGCGCCTCGAAGGCGCGCGCTACCGAGCAACGCCCTGCCCCAGGACACCGGCAAGGTATCGGCAATTTCTTCGACTCTGGGATGAAGGAACTCGCGAATCTGCAGCAATTGGTCGGACTGCAAACCTTGCTCACTGGCCACTCGAGTAAACCGGCCCGAGCGGGTTTTCAGATCGGCCACCCGAATGGTGTCTTCATACGACATCCAAAGCGCCAGATGCCGTGCAGTTTCGCAGAGCAGCTCAGCGCCTACCCGGCCCTGCCCGAGACGACGCTCCAGAACGGCAATTTTTTGCAGCCGCTGCAAATAGTCTTCGGCATAGGCAACATCCTGATAGTCGGCCAGGCGCAAAACCGCATGGCCCAGAATGTCATGGGCTGCCGGGTCAAATTCGGATCGGATGTTTGGCGACAGATGCGCGAGGCGCGGACCAAGCCTAGCGAGCGGATCAACGCTCGCCGCGGCAGTCTGAGCCGAAAAAGTCTGAGCCGAAAAAGACTGAGCAGAAAGGGTCTGTGCCGCAACGTAGGCCGCGCCGAACGCTGCGAGGCTGGCCTTGACCCCGACGCCACTGCGAGTGATCGTCTGCTCGAACGCCGCGCGCTCGAACGGAAGGGCGCCGCTTGCGGCCAAGGCACCGAACAAGGGCGCGCTGATGACGGTTGAAAATTCTCGCGCCGTCTGTGCAAAGTCGGCGCACACCAGGCGTTGTGCAGCGGCTTGAATGGCCAGCATCAATTGCGCTGAATCGACGCGTCCATCACCCATGGCGGTTTTTTCGGTCATCGAATAAACACGGTGGGTGGAAGCAATCAGGGTGGTTCGGTCGCTTGAGACCAAACCGCGTTGGACGGCGCGACCCGCTTCCATGAGTTCCGAGGCAATCACAATATCCACTTCGCCAGGCGCAGGCATCAACGCAAGCACCGGTTGCCGGGTAACGCTGGTTGCTTGCGCGGCAAACAACTCCAGGTAATAAATCGTCGCGCCCGTGCGTTGTGCGACGCCGGGCACCGAAGTTATCTGGGATTGGTAACCGCTCGCCTTGGCCAGATCGGCCAGCCAGTCGGCCAACACGCCACCGCCTTCGCCGCCCATCGCGAGGATGGCAATCGTGATCGGCCGCTCGGTGGGCTGGCGCGGGACTCTTTTAATTTCAGGCATGCTTTACGGTCAAATGGTTCATAAGTGGGTTCGTCAAATGGTTGGTCGGACTTCCTCGTCGGATAGTTCGTCGGATGTGCATGCTCAGACTTTCAAGTCAGGCGGTTTTCGGTTGCGGTGTTGAAAATTCCATCGTGTTATCGGCGACCGTACCGAATTTCAACATCAACAGATCGCGCGCATAGTTCTGATACAACTTCCAAGGGTGTTTCGAGCCCTGTGTCGGAAATTTGCCAAGCGCGCGCTGAAAATAGCCGGAGGAGAAGTCGATCCAGGGTTCCGGCAGCACGCCATTGTCGGTCAGGCGCGGCACACATTGGCTTTGCCCGGTTTTCTGCATATGGTTCAACAATCGGCAGACATATTCGCAGGT
Organism: Burkholderiales bacterium; assembly: GCA_031363055.1. GTDB lineage: Bacteria > Pseudomonadota > Gammaproteobacteria > Burkholderiales > Burkholderiaceae_E > JANLTP01. Next base: position 2,549 of record JANLTP010000133.1, read on the forward strand.
CAAGTCCGCCTTCAGCGTCCAGGAGGCATTGGTATAGCCAAACGCGGATGCCAGATTGGGTAGGTCGCGGTACATCATGCCCTTGTAACTCATGGTCTGGGCGGCCTGAACGGCTTTGCCATCCACGAAGAGTTGCACACCGCCCAGAAATTGCAGGTTCAAGCCGGTCGCGGTCACGATCAGATCAGCCGGCAATTCCTTGCCCGACGCAAGCAATATCCCGTTCTCGGTAAATCGTTGAATCTGATCGGTGACAATCGACGCGCGACCGCTCTTGAGCGCTTCGAAAAGATCACTATCCGGCACCAGACAAAGCCGCTGTTCCCAAGGGTTATAGCGCGGCGTGAAATGAGTGTCGACGTCATAGTCAGGTCCCATTTCATCTCGAACCCGCTGGATGATTCCTCGCTTGGCCAGCAGCGGCTTCTTGCGGCACACATTAAAAATATACAGGCCGAACAGAACATTTTTCCAGCGCGTCATACCGTACGCCAGACGGGCGGGCAGAAAGCGCCGCAGGTTATTTGCAATCCGGTCTTCCGACGGTCGAGACACCACGTACGTCGGCGAACGCTGCAACATCGTCACCTGTGCGGCCCGCTTGGCCAACTCGGGCACGAGCGTGACCGCCGTCGCGCCACTGCCAATGACCACTACCTGTCGACCGGCATAGTCAATATCGTCGCTCCATTGCTGCGGATGCGCAATCCGGCCCTTGAATTGTTCAAGGCCCGGAAACTCGGGCGTGTAGCCCTGCTCGTAGCTGTAGTAACCACTGCACATGAACAGGAACTGACACGTCAAGGTAGTCGGCGATTGCTCCGTTGGCCGCTCGATCTGCAGCGTCCAGCGCGAATCCTCGGTAGACCATGACGCGCTCTTGACCTGATGCCCGAATCGAATCCGTTGCTCGATCCCGTTCTCGCGAGCGGTCTGCACCACATAGTCGAGAATCGCCGGTCCGTCAGCAATCGCCTTGGCATGGGTCCACGGCTTGAAGGAATAACCGAGCGTGTACATGTCGGAATCGCTGCGCACGCCTGGGTAGCGAAATAGATCCCAGGTCCCACCGATCACCGAACGGCCTTCGAGAATCAGGAAACTTCGTTGCGGGCAACGAGCCTGCAGGTGGCAGGCGGCGCCAATGCCGGAAAGCCCTGCACCGACAATCAAAACGTCAACATGTTCGATCTTCATAGCCGAATGATATATTCAATTTTCCGGGCACTCGTGGAGCGTACCGGGCACCCAAGGAGAATGCTGTGGCAGGACTGTACTTTGAAGATCTGACCGTCGGCCGTAAGTTTGATCATCCGATCCGACGCACCATCACTGAAGCCGACAATGTTTTTTTCAGCGCCCTGACCCATAACCCAGCGGCGCTGCATCTGGACGAAGAGTATTGCAAGGAACACACCGAGTTTGGCCAACGAATCGTCAACAGTTGTCTGACTCTGGGGATGGTGGTGGGTATTTCAGTCGGTGATACTACGCTCGGTACCACCGTCGGCAACCTCGGCTGGGACGACGTACGTTTTCCGCGACCCATGTTCCACGGCGACACCCTGCATGTGCAAAGCGAGGTGATCGAACAGCGCGAAAGCAAATCGCGTCCGCACAACGGCATTGTGGTCTTCGAGCATCGCGGATTTAATCAGCGCAATGAAATCACCATGACCTGCAAGCGCACGGCACTGATGCTCAAGCGCCCCAAAGTCGACAGCCCCAAAGTCGAATAGCGGGATTGCCGGCGTCGATACGCCCAGCGAACACTATCGATCAACGCCAGCGGCAGCCAACACCTTCAGGGCTTGAACCAGGTGCGGTCGGTCGAGCATTTTTCCGGCAATCTGCAGGGTGCCCGCCTGCGGATTGGCGGCGAACGCATCAACCACCTGTTGCGCATGCGCCCGCTCATCGGCATCCGGTAAGTAGCCCTGATTGATGATATCGACCTGATTCGGATGGATCGCCATCTTCCCCGAGAAGCCGGCCCGTCGACTGGCGCGTACCGCTTGATGAAGTTGTTGATCATTCCGAAAGTCAACGGTAATCGTATCAATCGCTTGCACGCCAGCGGCATGCGCGGCCAACAAACACAGCGAGCGCGCCAGTCGATAGGTGAATTCCCATTCGCCACTGTCATCCTGATTGGAGGCCGCACCGATCGCTGCCGCCAGATCTTCAGCACCCCAGGTCAATCCGGCCAGGCGCGGCGAACAGTTTTGGTAGCTGGCGAGCGCCAGCACCGCTGCTGGCGTTTCGGTCGCCACCGGTAAAATTTGGATCGAACCGGCTGCAACGCCTTCACGCTGCTCCAGCGCGGACAGAAAATGATCGAGCATGATGACGTCTTGTGACGAAGCGACTTTTGGCAACAAGATGCCATCGGGCGCACCGGCGACAATCGCCGCCAGATCGGCCAGACTGATATCACGCTCTGACAGTGGATTGATGCGCACCCAGGTTTGCTGGCTCGCCCGATTGTTCCGGCCGCGCAAATAGTTCAGCACAATCGAGCGCGCCAGTGGTCGGCGCTCGGCAGTGACCGCGTCTTCGAGATCGAGGATCAGCGCGTCGGCCGTGCCCGCGCAAGCTTTGGCCAGCTTCTTTTCGCTATCGCCGGGCACAAATAACAGGGATCTAAGCAGTTTCATGAGGTTTCCTTGACTACGATTATCGTACACTACCTTACATATCCGGATCTTGCCTGTCCGGATCTTACCCAACTGGATAGCCCGCATGAATTTTTCCTACACTGACGATCAGCTCGAAATTGCGCGCGCCATTGAAGCGATCTGTACACCGTTTGATGCGGACTACTGGCGACGCAAGGACGAGGAAGGCAGTTTTCCGCATGACTTCCACGCCGCCATGGCGAGCGCGGGTTGGCTCGGCATTGCGATGCCGCCCGAATATGGCGGTGCCGGCCTGGGAATCACCGAAGCGGCGATCATGATGCGTACGGTTTCCGAGTCGGGCGCCGGCATGTCAGGCGCATCAGCGATACACATGAACATTTTCGGTTTGCATCCGGTCGTCATCACCGGCACCGACGAACAGAAAAAGCGCTTCCTGCCACCGCTGATTGCGGGCCACGACAAGACCTGCTTTGGCGTGACCGAGCCAAACACTGGACTGAATACCTTGAAGCTGAAAACCAAGGCGGTTCGACGGGGCGATCACTATGTCGTGAACGGCCAGAAGATCTGGATTTCAACCGCTCAGGTCGCCAATAAAATTTTATTGCTGACGCGAACCGCCGAACCGGATCCGAAGGCGCCTTCGAAGGGTCTGACGCTGTTTTATACCGACCTCGATCGCAGCAAAATCGAGGTGCGCGAGATTGCCAAACACGGCCGTGCCGCCGTCGACTCGAACCAATTGTTCATCGACGGCCTGGAAGTGCCGATCGAGAACCGTATCGGTGAAGAGGGGCGCGGATTCGAATACATCCTGCATGGCCTGAATCCTGAACGCGTGCTGCTCGCGGCCGAGGCGGTCGGGCTGGGTCGGGTGGCGTTAAAGCGTGCCGCTCGCTACGCCAACGAGCGCGTCGTCTTTGATCGCCCGATCGGCAAAAACCAGGGTGTGCAGCACCCGCTGGCCGAACGCTGGATGGAGCTCGAAGCCGCTGATCTCATGATGCTGCGTGCCGCGTGGTTATACGATCAGGGCAAGCCCTGCGGCGCTGAAGCCAACGCTGCCAAATACATGGGTGCCGAGGCCGGTTACCGGGCCTGCGAAACATCGGTGCTGACACACGGCGGCATGGGCTACTCGAAGGAGTTTCATGTCGAGCGATATTTGCGCGAAGCGATGTTGCCGCGAATTGCACCGATCTCACAACAGATGGTGCTGAACTTCATTGCCGAAAAAGCACTTGGCCTGCCGAAGTCATACTAGTCATACCCGTCAAAAAAGGAGCAGTCATGTTCAGGATAGCAGTATGCCTGCGTGGGGGCGAGCTGCTTGCGCGGTTGCTGCTGTGCGCCGCAGCCCTGTTCGCAAGTCCCGAACCGGCACAGGCACAGGCACAGGCGCCGACACAAGCCTATCCAACTCGACCGGTAAAACTCGTAGTGCCCTACGCGGCCGGGCAAGGCACTGACGTCGCTGCGCGCTACATCGCCGAACAATTATCCAAGGCCATTGGCCAGAACTTCATTGTCGAGAATCGCCCGGGCGCAGGCGGCAATATCGGCACGCTGTACGTTGCCCGCTCAATAGCGGATGGTTACACCCTGTTGATGGGCACCAACGGTACCCATGCAGCGGCGCCGTTTCTGTATCCAAATCTCGGCTTTGATCCGGACAGCGATTTCGAAGCGATTGCACTGACCGGCCTGCTGCCGCTGGCCTTTGCAACCGCGCCCGGCAACCCCATCAACAACATTGCCGAATTGATCGCCGCGGCCCGGGCCAGGCCCGACAAAATCAATGTCGCCTACACCACGACGACCTCGCGAGCGACCCTGGAGTTGTTCAAGACACAGGCCAAGGCACCGCTGTTCGGCGTGCCCTACAAAGGCAGCGCCCAGGCAGTCGGCGATGTCATCGGCGAGCAGATTGAATTGATGGCTGATACCGTTGCCTCGATTCGCACGCAGGTCAATAACGGCAAACTGAAGGCGCTCGGTGTGACCACAGCGGCCAGCAGCGAGCTGCTGCCCGGGGTAAAGTCAGTCGCCGAGCAGGGCGTCAGCGGCTACGCGATTTCGGGCTGGATTGCACTGTATGCACCCAAGGGCACAGCCACCGAAATCGTCAAGCTGATCGCCCGCGAAACCGTGAAGATCATGGCGCAAGCCGATACCCGGCAAAAACTCCTGCAGTTGGGTATCGACTCACGATCGCTGACGGGACCCGAGCTCGGCGCGTTTTTGAAGGCCGAGCGCGTCCAGTGGGGAGACGTTATTCGCGCCGCGAACATCAAGGCTGACTGATAAACCAGTTACAGGCGAGACTTGACGGGCACGGGCGTGCCTTGGCGGTTACGGGCGTGCCTTGGCGATCAAGGTAGCCGCGTCGAGAACCACTCGTGGTACCTCCAGCCGCTGATGCAGTTCGCTGTGGACCCGCTCGGAATGGCTGACGCTGTTGCCGAATCGCTCGCGATCAATGTAGACAAAAGTCATCGCGGCATTCAACTTCACGGTGTTCATCCGGTCGCCGTCGACCGGTCGGCTGTTCCAGCCGGCTGCTCGCATCGCTGGATAGTGTGGTGTGCCCTCGGCCTGCATTGCCAATGCGCTTCCCAATCCAGCCTGTCTGGCGACCGCAACACCGACCGACACCAGAAACGCCATCAACCCCAAGCCTCGAAATTTGGGATCGGTCGCGCCTCGGCAAATGGTCATAGTCGGAAAATAGGTCGGCGAGACATCGGCCGAGCCTTCCAGGATCGCCTCAACCTGCTTGCGATCGCGCGCATAGGTCAGCCGTACGGTCGCGGCCAACTCACGCTTGTTGGCGACGATCAAGGTAATCGCATGAGGCAAATCATTTTCGCGACGGACGGTTCGTGGGTCCGGCAATGAGAAATAACCGGCGCTCGCGTAAGATTTCTGGCGTAGCGAGTCGACCGAAGGCGTATGAGCTGAGGTCGCAATTCCCAAAGCAAAGGGGTCGCGACTGTCAACGTCAAGCACACGTACCGTGGGGCGCGTTTCAGCACCAATAATGGTCTTTGTGAGCATTTTGAGGTTCCCTGTTGAGTGATGATTCGAATCTGCGCGCCTGCAATACCGGACGCAGTCCGAAAGTATCGGCGTCTATCGGCCAGATTGAAACCTCATGTAAAGAAAAGAAACATGTGCTAGCTTTCAATTAATGCTGGGTGAAATAAGCAAATCAAATGAGCAAGCAATTGCCTGAGAAATCTACACAAATCAGGTAGAAAAATGGCGGTACGCAGAGCCTGACCCCGTTGGGTGTTGCCAGCCGCTGGGAATTCGGCTTTACTACGGCCAATCGATACTGTTTTGCCGCCCCTAATAACCTTCAATATTTTGTGGATATGTTTTCCTTGGCACATGCATCTGCGGCCTCGGCTCTTGGTTCAGCCACATGTCCTTGAGTAGTTGAGTTGACGAGTCAAGCCTCGATCGGTCACTCGTTACCGCAAGCCGTGATGTTTGGGGTCGGCGCTGCCGTGGTCTTGCCCGTCATGGACGGAATGGTCAAGTCATTGGCGTCGATCTATCCGATCATCCTGATCGCCTGGTGGCGCTTTGCCATCATGTCAACCGTGCTGCTGACGCTGATCGGGCGTGGCAAGAGTTGGAGTCAATTCAAAACCAACGCACCGGGGCTGCAACTGCTTCGCGCCCTGATGGTCGTGGCGGCAACCAGTTGTTTTTATACCGGGTTGCGCCAGTTGCCCTTGGCCGAATGTACAGCCATCATGTTCTTGTCGCCGGCGTTTTCCGCTGTATTAGGCTTCTTATGGCTACGCGAACGACCGAGCCTCTTGGGTTGGATCGTCATCCTCATGAGTGTCATCGGCGTGTTGCTGGTGACCGGCCCGTTTTCCAAGCATTTCGAGGTGACTAAATTGATCGTCATGATCGGGGCGCTGACGCATGCGCTCTTCACGCTCCTGACCCGGATGCTGGCACCGATCGATGTACCGCGCGTGACGACCTTCTGGAGTTCGCTAGGAACCTTGCTGGCGTTCAGTTTGGTGGTACCCCAGTACTGGGAAACGCCGCACAACCCCGACCACGTGTTGTTGCTGTTGTGCATCGGCTTGTTGGGTACGGTCGGGCAATTATTGTTCAGTCAGGCGTTTCGGCACGGCTATACCCATGTGATTGCGCCCCTGAGTTACCTGAGTTTGCCAACCGCTCTGCTGATTGGCCTGATCGTGTTCGGTGAGCGCATGGACATCTACTCGCTCATCGGAATCGGACTGATCCTGTTGTCAGCGGCGCTGGTGGCGCTCGGCCATACCACCCGGTCCAAAGTCGCGCCTTGAGTACGCCAACGCCCTCCAGCCGACTGATCGAGGAACCCTGGTACCTGCCACTGGCCGACGAAGTCCAGATCTTTGAAGCCGCCTACCAGGCACGATTGCCGGTATTGCTCAAGGGTCCGACCGGTTGCGGCAAGACGCGCTTTGTCGAACACATGGCCTGGCGCTTGTATCGCCAGGCCGACAGCGCGCGACAGCAACTTGAAACGCCGCTCCTGACGGTTGCCTGCCATGAGGATCTGACCGCCACCGATCTGGTCGGCCGTTATCTGCTGTCGGGCGACGCCACCGTCTGGATGGACGGGCCGCTGACGCGCGCGGTACGCAGCGGCGCGATTTGTTACCTCGACGAAGTGGTTGAGGCACGCAAGGACACCACCGTCGTCATCCATTCTTTGACCGATCACCGGCGCGTGTTGCCGATCGAGAAGACCGGTGAATTGCTCGATGCGCATAGCGATTTTTTGCTGGTAATTTCCTACAACCCCGGCTACCAGAGCATTCAGAAGGACTTGAAGCCGTCGACGCGCCAGCGCTTTGTGAGCCTGGAATTTACCTACCCGACGGTGGCAGTTGAAGCCACCATCATCGCGCACGAAAGTGGCGTCGGCCTTGAATTTGCGCAGCGCCTGGCACTGATTGGCGAGCGCGTTCGCAGCCTTCGCGAGCAGGGTTTCGAAGTCGGCGTCAGCACTCGACTGCTGGTCTATGCCGCCCAACTGGTGGTCGGCGGTGTGGCCGCACGGCGGGCCTGCGATGTTGCGATTGCGCGTGCGATCAGCGACGATACCGAGGTCCAGCGAGCACTGACAGAAATCGTCGACGTGTTATTGCCGTGACGCAAGGCAAGGTCGAATTTGCCGAGATTCAAAGGGTATTGGCGCTGTTCACTGAAGCGATTGCCGGTCGCCCCTTGCATCTGAAGCCGCTGGACGGGCAATCGTCCAATAGCTACATCAGCCGGATAGCGACCGACGGCCAGAGCATTCATATTCCACAGAGCGTTGCCGACTTCGTTGTGCGGCGACATAACTTCGGCGCCTATCGCGTTATTGTGTTGCATCAGATCGGCTATCTCGACAATGGCACCTTCGCGTTCAATCTGCAGGCTGCCGCGACGCGCATGAAACTGCCGGCTGCGCTGGTGCCCGGCCCCATCAATAACAGATGGCAGGACGACGGCCGGCGGCGCGTCAACAGCGACCAGTTCGCGCCACCGAAGCCGCTTTATTCCAGGCATCAACTCGCCCTGCCACCGACACGGCCAGTGTCGGAACTTGAGCGCTTTTTTGCAGCCTGGCGGCGACCGGATCTGATGCGGATTATCTTTGTGACCCTTGAAGATCTTCGAATTGATACGATTTTGCGCCGGCGTTACCCCGGCGCACGCGCCGACCTCGATCGGGTGTTGGCGCACGCGCTGGCGGGTCGCCCGAATATTCGAGGCCTGCGTCCACTGGCGGGCCTCGTCGAATGTCTGGTGCAGTTTTCGCTGGCTGCCGATCGCACGGCGCTACTCGTGGGCGACGGCACGAAGCTGCGCGCAGCACTTCTGGATGCGGCTGCGCACATCACCAACGACGGCGCCCAGGTGTATGACAGCGCCCGCATCGCTATCGATATCTATCACCGGTTGGAAGCGCTGATCGGCCGACAACGCCAGCGACGCCAGCGTGAGCGCATGGCCGTCGACGGTTCAGACTCGGACGATACGGATGAGTCTATCGAGGAAGCTGACGACGCGAATGACGATAATGACGACGGCGCTGATGAATCTGGTGCACAACCCGAGGCTGGCCATAGCGATAGCGAAGCCGAGGATATTCAGGCGGCCGATGAGGACATCACCGGCTCGGGAATCGAATTTCGGGGCGAGCTGATGCCCGACCTCGTGCATCGGCAGTTGGGCGGCGGCCAGATCGGGGTGTCGCAGTCACCTGAGGCACCGAAATCCGAGACTTCCGAGTCCCCCTCGAAGCCATGGAACGGACACGAGGACTCGCCACAAAAGCTCGATCCTGCACGCTTCGCTGCGTCCAGACGAGGCTTGCCTGACGGCCCCAGAAGTTACTTGTATGACGAATGGGATTACCTCGCCGGCGCCTATCAAAGCGCCTGGTGTCGTTTGTACGAACATCAGCTTCGCGGCAGTGACATTGAATTTATGGCTGATGTTCGGCGCCGCCATGCGCGCCTTGCCCAGCAGATCAAACGACAGTTCGGCTTGATCAAACCGGAGTCCTGGCAACGCGTGTATCGCACCAGCGATGGCGACGAGTTGGGGCTCGACAGCCTGATCGAGGCGGTGATCGATCGGCGCACCGGCCAGGCCACCGACGAGCATCTTTACGTTCGTCGCGATCGTGCCCTGCGTGAGGTGGCAGCGGCATTTCTGGTCGACATGAGCGCCTCGACCGATTTTCCGGTTCCGGATCCGGTCGCCGCGCCAGTCGCCGGGCCGGCTAACGGGACTCGTCCTGCGGCATCTTCCACCGTATCTGCTGCCGTGCCGCCCGCCGAAACCGGTCCTTATCTGTACGGTGGCTACGATGACCTGTTGCTGACCACACCCGCAGTTCCAAGGCGCCGGGTCATCGATGTCGCCAAGGAATCACTGGCGTTGATGTGCGACGCGCTGCAGACGCTGGGCGACAGCTACGCCGTTTACGGATTTTCCGGTGAGGGACGAGACAACGTCGAGTTTTATGTCGCGAAAGACTTTGACGATCGGCTGTCCGCCCAGACCTGGGGTGCATTGGCTGCCATGCAACCGCGTCGCTCCACTCGAATGGGCCCGGCAATCCGACATGCGGCCGTAAAATTGGCTCGCCAGCCGATGCGTCTGAAGGTACTGATCATTATTTCGGACGGCTATCCGCAGGACTCTGACTACGGACCAAATCGCAGCGATGATGAATATGGCATTCAAGACACTGCGCGTGCTTTGCAGGAGGCCGAGCGCTCTGGAATTTCGACATTCTGCATCACCATCGATCCGGCCGGTCACGACTACCTGCGCCGCATGTGCAGCGAAAATCGGTATCTCGTCATCGACGATGTAAGATCGCTGCCTGACGAACTCACCAAGGTGTATCGCGCCTTGACGGCCTGAGGCGCTGGTCCTCTGAGTCCGCCATTTACGAAAGCCATCGTTGAATAAGGAGCCTCGTCCGTGATCAAGGAAAGCCGTCGATGAGTCGAACCATTTACGACCAGGAACACGAGCAGTTTCGAGAGCAGGTGCGGCGATTTTTCGAGCGCGAGGTCAGCCCGCATTACCGCGACTGGGAAAAGGCTGGTGTCACGCCGCGCGCGTTCTGGCGGCAGGCCGGTGCGGCCGGCATCTTATGCACCACCATTCCGGAGGAGTACGGCGGCGCCGGAGGCACTTTCTTGCATGCCTGCATCGTGACCGAAGAAATGGCACGAGCCGGTGCCAACCTGGGGCTGGCCGTTCATTCGGACATGGTCTCGCCCTATCTGGTTCGCTACGCCAGCGAAGCGCTCAAGCAACACCTGTTGCCGCGTCTGTGCAGTGGCGAAATCATCGGCTCGATTGCGATGACTGAGCCAGGTACCGGCAGCGATCTGAAGAACATCCGAACCCGCGCCGTACGCGACGGTGACGACTGGATCATCAATGGCCAGAAGGTCTGGATTACCAATGGCGTGAACTGCGGCGTAGTGCTGGTCGCTTGTGTGACCAACCCCGAAGCCGGGGCCAAGGGCGTTTCGCTGATCGCCATTGAGGAAAGTGTGCCCGGCTTTTCGAAGGGCCAGCCGATGGACAAGATTGGTCTGAAAGCGCAGGACACGGCGGAATTATTTTTCGACAATGTCCGTGTTCCAGCCGGCAATCTGGTCGGCGAAGAAGGCCGCGGTTTTGTCTATTTGATGGAACAATTGGCGCAAGAGCGACTGATCATCGCGGTGCGCTGTGCAGCGATTCTCGAAGCACAATTCGAGTCGACTCGACACTACACCAGCGAGCGCAAGGTGTTCGGCAATCCGATTATCAGTTTCCAGAACAGTCGCTTCAAACTGGCCGATGCGAAGGCGCAGATCACCATGTTGCGCAGCTTCGTCGACGACTGCGTTCGTCAACATATGGCGGGCGGCGTCAGCGGCGAGTTGGCCGCGATGGCCAAACTGGTGGCCACCGAAATGCTCGGCAAGCAACTCGATGAATTTCTGCAACTGCATGGCGGCTACGGCTATTCGAACGAATATGGCATTGGCCGCGCCTGGGTCGATGCCCGCGTAACCCGCATTGCGGGCGGTACCTCGGAAGTGCTGAAAGACATCATCAGTCGTAATCTTTGAAGAACCGCTGAGACAACATCATGAGCAAGTACGGAATCGGTCAATCAGTTTCGCGTTTTGAAGACCCCAGACTGCTGCGCGGCAAGGGACGTTTTGTTGACGACATTAATTTGCCCAGGCAGGCCTTTGCCTATATTTTGCGTTCGCCGCATGCCCACGCCGTGATTCGTTCGATCGATCTGACAGCAGCGCGCAAGGCACCGGGTGTCGTCGGCATTTTTACCGGCGAGGATCTCGATCGCGATGGTCTGGGCACAATGACCGTCACCGTGCCGCGCAAGCGCCCGGATGGCTCGCCCATGTTCGCGCGAGGCCACCGCGGTCTATCGAGTGGCCACGTACGTTATGTGGGCGATCCTCTGGTATTGGTGATCGCTGAATCAGTTTTACAGGCGCGCGATGCCAGCGAATTGATCGACGTTGACTATGACATTTTGCCGGCGGTCTGCGATACCGCCGCAGCGCTCGCGCCGGGTGCGCCTGCCGTCTGGGACGAGTGCCCGGATAACATCTCGAACGTGTTCCAGGCCGGCAACATCGAGGCGACTGCTGCCGCCTTCGCCAAGGCTGCACACATCATCAAACGCCGTTATGTCATCAGCCGGGTCTATGCACATTACCTGCAGCCGCGCGGTGTCATTGGCAGCTATGACGAGGGCGATGAGCGCTACACCATCTACGCTGACGTCCAGTATCCGCATCGGGTGCGCAACGCATTGGCCGCCAATATTTTCAAGATTCCGGAACATCGAATTCGCGTCATCGCCAATGACATCGGCGGTGGCTTCGGCACCAAGGGCTGGCAATATCCAGAACATCGACTGATGCCCTGGGCCGCGCGCAAGCTCGGTCGACCGGTCAAATGGACCTGTGAGCGCAGCGAGGCCATATTGGCCGACGAACATGCGCGTGATGTCATCAGCGACGCCGAACTGGCGCTCGACGCCGATGGCAAAATACTCGGCCTGCGGGTACACAATCTGGCCAATGTCGGTGCCTATGTATCGTCTGATCGGAATCTGCTGTCGACGTTTTCGAATGTCCATACACTGTCGGGCGTCTACGCGATTGCAGCGGCGCATGTGCATGTCACTTGTGTGATGGCGAACACCAATGGTACCGCTCCCTATCGCGGCGCCGGCCGACCCGAATCGATCTTTGTCATGGAACGCCTGCTCGACGACGCCGCGCGCGAACTGGGTATCGATCGAATCGAGCTGCGCCGTAAAAATATGATTACGCCCGCGATGATGCCGTACCGCAATCCGTATGGTGTACGCTACGACTGCGGCGAGTTTGCGCGCGGCATGGAACAGGCGCTCAATGCCGCACAGTTTGCCAGTTTCGAGCAACGGCGTATCGAGGCGAAAGCGCGCGGCCAATTGCGCGGTATTGGCATCGCCAATGCGATCGAGCGGGCCGCCTCGCCCAGTCAGCAGGAATTTGCCGAAGTACGCTTCACACCGAGCGGCAGCGCACTGATTCTGATCGGTACCAAACACCAAGGTCAGGGTCACGAGACGATGTACAAACAAATCATCAATCAACGACTCGGACTCGACCCGTCCGAGGTGCAGTTCATTGATGGTGATACCGACCGTGTCGCCTTCGGCATGGGATCGAACGGATCGCGCTCGACGGTCATTGGCGGATCGGCGCTCTGGAATGCATCTGGCCGGATCATTGAAAAAGGCAAAAAAATTGCAGGTCATTTGCTGGAAGCGGCCGATACCGACATCAGTTTTGTCGACGGTGAGTTTTCTGTGGTCGGCACCGATCGCAAGATCACCTTGAAGGAAGTCGCCAAGGCGGCCTTTATGCCATCACGCCTGCCGGCCGGAATTGAAGGTGGGCTCTACGAAACCGCAACCTTTGTGCCCGCCGAGGACACCTGGCCCAATGGAAGCCATGTCTGCGAGGTCGAGATTGATCCGCAAACCGGCGTGGTCAGGGTCGTCAATTACGTGGTCGCCGACGATGTCGGCAACATGGTGAATCCGGTCGGCGTCAAAGGCCAGATTCACGGCGGCGTCGCGCAGGGGCTGGGGCAAGCGCTGATGGAGCAAGTGGTCTATGACCCTGAATCCGGGCAATTGCTGTCCGGCAGCTTCATGGACTACGCCATGCCGCGTGCCGATGACATGCCGAACATGCAGGTCGAAAATAACGCCGTACCGACGCAGTTGAATCCGCTCGGCGCCAAGGGTGCTGGCGAGGCCGGAACGGTCGGCGCCCTGTCTTCGGTGATCAACGCGGTCATCGACGCACTGGCGCCGCTCGGTGTGACTACCATTGAAATGCCGGCGACTGCGGAAAAAATCTGGACCGCAATTCAGAATGCGCACCAGGGGAAAAGTGCGGCCTGACGCTGGCACTGCGAAGCGGCCTTCGGAAAAGCCCGAGGTCGGGTTTGCTGGAATAAAAAACGCTGTCTTTCAGGGTGAATCGGTCCAGGAACCCGATATTCGGTGCGGGTTTCTCTGAATTTCAGTAAATTCGGAAATTTTTTCTATCCAATGTCGTGTGCGGGCGCTAAATTGAACGAGTTTGAATCCGTTAAAAATGCGCTCTTTAATCATCCGCCAAATCAATCCTCGTGCCTTTTGACCTGAACCCAGCCAGCCAGATCGTGAATCAGGTGCAGCAGTGACTGACACTGCGCCACGAGTGGTTGACTCGTATCCGCTTTCGTACACTCAGGCGGGAATGCTGTACCACGCTGTCAGCGAGGCAGGCAGCGGCGTCGATATTGAGCAAATCGTCATCAGGTTGCGCGAGCGCTTGGACGAGGCTCTGTTTGTGCGCGCCTGGAACGAGGTATTGCAGCGTCACACGATTCTGCGTACTCGCTTTCGCTGGGTAGGCGTACCGGAGTTTCGGCAGGAAGTGGTCGAACACGCCAGCCTTCCAGTGCAGCGAGTCGACTGGAGTTCGCTTGCGCCAGCGCAGCAAGAAAAGCGATTTACGGCGCAGCTTGCCGCGGATCGGCGCGAAGACTTTGACCTCACGCGGGCACCGTCGATGCGCCTTTTTATGGCTCGCCTGGATGCCGATGACCACCAAGTCATATGGACCTTCCACCATGCGTTGCTGGATGGCCGTTCGTTCCCTGTCGTGTTACGCGAAGTCTTTGAAATACATGCGGCGTTGCAACGGGGTGAGACGGCGACGCTTGCCGAGCCGCGCCCGTATCGCGAGTACATCGATTGGCACCAGTCGCTGAATCTGGATGGCGCGCAGGCTTATTGGAGCAAGCTGCTGCACGGCTTTCACGCCGCGACCCCTTTTAACGTTGATGTGGCTGACGAACCTGCGCGCGAGCCTGGCGGTTCGACTCAGCAGCGCCTTTCAAGACAGGTGACTGCGGCACTGCGCAGCCGAGCCAGCGCCATCGGCGTCACGGTCAACACCTTGCTGCAAGGCGCCTGGGCCCTGCTGCTGCACCGTTACAGCGGTGAGTCCGACCTTGTGTTCGGCGCCACGCGAGCCGGTCGGACCACGGGTCTGGGCGACGGTGAGGGCCTGGTCGGCCTATTCATCAACACCTTACCGATGCGCGTTCACGTCGACGGCGACCAGGATGTCGTTGAGTGGTTACGCGCCTTGCGCGAGCATCAATTACAGATGCGTCCCCACGAACATGCGCCGCTGGTAAAAGTGCAATCTTGGAGTACGGTCGCGCGCGGCAAGCCCTTGTTCGAGAGCCTGGTGGTCTATGACCATGACTCTCTCGACGCTCGGCTGCGGGCGCTCGGTGGAGCCTGGGAAACGCGGCATTTCGAATACATTGGGCAAACCAACTACCCGCTCGCGGTGATCGCCTATGGCGACGCCGAAATGCTCGTGCGGATCGAATATTCGCGACAGCGCTTTTCCGACCCAAGCATCGCGCGGATGCTCGGTCACCTGATCACGCTGCTGGAAGGACTGGCGAACGGAGCAGCAAGGCAGCTCAAGGAACTGTCGCTGCTGACGGCGGCAGAGCGTGCAAACCTGCTGGCCGACCCCGATTCGATGTGCACTGATCCGCGCCGGCCGGCGCTGCACGAATTGTTCGAGCAGCAAGTTGAACGCCGGCCCGATGCCATCGCGCTGACCGCGTTCGGAGCCGACGAAACACGCCGGGAGTTCAGTTATGCCGAGCTGAACCGGCGCGCCAACCGCGTAGCTCACCAGTTGCGTGCGCTGGGTGTCGTGCCCAACCAACTGGTGGGTCTGCGCACCGATCGTAATGCCGAACTCGTGATCGGCCTGCTGGCCATCCTCAAGGCCGGCGGCGCCTACCTGCCGCTCGACCCGGTGTATCCAAGGGAGCGCATCGCTTTCATGCTCGAAGACTCTGGAGCGGCCGTCGTGCTGTCGCAAACCAGCCTGAAGGCGGGGCTGGCTGGTATCAATGTCCGGGTCATCTGTCTGGACGAGCCGATCGGTGCCGGTATTGCGGCCGACGCCAACCCAAGCTTTGCGGCCGACGGCAACCCGAGCCCGATGAGCGGCGCCGACGATCTAGCCTACGTCATTTACACCTCGGGTTCGACCGGCAAACCGAAGGGTGTGCTGATCACTCATCACAATGTCGCGCGGCTGTTTGCCGCCACCGAGCCTTGGTACCACTTCAACGAGCGCGACGTTTGGACCTTGTTCCACTCCTATGCGTTCGATTTTTCGGTTTGGGAGTTGTGGGGCGCGCTGCTGTACGGCGGCCGCGTGGTCGCTGTCTCAATCGATACCAGCCGCAGCACCGACGCCTTCCGCGAGTTGCTGCTGCGCGAGCAGGTCACAGTACTGAACCAGACACCTACGGCATTTCGCCAGTTGATCGATGCCGATGCCGCGCAGCCGAAGGCGGCGTTTGCGCTGCGCTACGTAATCTTTGGCGGTGAGGCACTCGAATTGCAGAGTCTGCGGCCCTGGTTCGAGCGCCATGGCGACCAGTCGCCGCAACTGATCAACATGTATGGCATCACCGAGACCACCGTGCATGTGACGTACCGGCCGATCACCCTCGCCGATCTTGACGCCGGGGCCGGCAGCGTCATCGGGGTACCGATCCCGGACCTGAAAATTTACTTGCTCGACGCACACGGCGAGCCCGCGCCAATCGGTGTACCGGCGGAGATTTACGTCGCGGGCGGCGGTGTCGCGCAGGGGTACCTGAATCGCCCGGAACTCACCGCCCAGCGCTTCCTGCGCGACCCGTTTCAGAGCGATCCGAAAGCGCGTATTTATCGCACCGGCGATCTGGCGCGGCGCCTGGAAAACGGCGACATCGAATACCTGGGGCGCATCGACCAGCAGGTCAAGATCCGCGGCTTTCGCATCGAGCTGGGCGAGATCGAAGCTCATATTTTGAAGCACCCTCAGGTGCGCCAGGTAGCGGTGATCGCGCGCGAGGACGTTGCGGGCGACAAGCGCTTGGTGGCCTACCTGGTGTGTCCTGGCCAGGACGACCAGCACGACGAGCACAACGAGCACAACGAGCACGACGGGCAGGACGAGCAAGGCCAGCCGGGCCAGATCGTCGAGCAACTGCGCCTGTGCATCCGTGCCGCGCTGCCCGACTACATGATGCCGGCGCACTTTGTGCTACTGCCGGTGTTGCCGTTGACACAAAACGGCAAGCTCGATCGCGCCGCGCTACCCGCGCCGGTGGTTTTGCGTTCGGACAGTGACAAGCCGTTCGTCGCGCCGCGCAACGCCACCGAGCGAACCATCGCCGCCGTGTGGCAAACGGTGCTTCGTGTCGAGCGCGTTAGCGTCGACGACCATTTCTTTGAGCTGGGCGGTGACTCGATCCTCAGCATCCAGGTGATCGCGCGTTGTCGAGCGCAAGGCGTTCAATTCACACCCAAAGACCTGTTCAATCGGCCAACCATCGCCCTGCTTGCCGGAGTGGTGCGCGCCGCACCGGTTGCCACCCATGTGTCCCACGAACCCGTCAGCGGCGCGGTGCCTCTGACGCCTATTCAGGTCTGGTTCTTCGAACAGCAGTTCGCCGATCCACAGCATTGGAACCAGGCATTTATGTTCGGCGTGCCGGCCGGGCTCGATCTGCAAGCGCTCGAAGTCGCGCTGCGCGGGCTGCTGTCGCGCCACGACGTATTGCGCATGCGCTACCACCAGGACGCCGCCGGCCGACTGCTGCAACAGTACGGTGCCGACGATTCGAATCTACACTTGGGTCGCATCGACTTGTCGGGCGTTGCCACCGACCACCGAACTGCGGCCATCGAGGCGGCTGCCACTGCCGAGCAGGCCACACTCAGCCTGCAGACCGGGCCGTTGCTGCGCGCGGTCCACTTCCATCTCGGCGCAAAACTTCGCGGCCGTCTGCTGCTGGCCGTCCATCATCTGGTGGTTGACGGCGTGTCGTGGCGTGTGTTGTGTGAGGATCTGGAAACCTTGTATAGAGCCTCGGCCGGCGGCGCTGTTGCGTCGCTGCCCGAGAAAACCAGCTCATTTCAAACCTGGGCCAAAGCCCTGCACGAGCATGCGCGAGGTGTGGCGGTGCAAGCAACGTTCTCGGACTGGCAAGCGCTCGCGGCCAAGCCGGTGTTGAAGCTGGCGCACCATGCTGCCGGGCAAGCACCGTTCGCTGCCGAGGGCAAGCTGATCAGACGCTTGTCCCGCGAAGACACACGGGCGCTATTACAGCGGCTTCCGGCAGTGTTTCAAACCCAGATCAACGACGTGCTGTTGACGGCACTGGCACGTGCCCTGCAACGTTCGACGGCAAACACAACGCTGCGGATCGATCTCGAAGGACACGGCCGCGAACACCTGGTCGACGGCGTCGATGTCTCGCGCACCGTCGGCTGGTTCACGACGCTATTTCCAATCGCGCTCGACATTGATCCGGGCAACGATATGGTCGACACCTTGTTGACGGTCAAGGATCAGTTGCAACACATTCCGGATCGCGGCCTGAGCTACGGCCTGCTGCGCTACCTGTCGAGCGACGCCGCCGTGCGTGATGGCCTGGCCCGCTTGGCGCCATCGCCGGTGCTGTTCAACTATCTAGGCCAGTTCGATGCAATCGTCGCCGATTCAGCGTTGTTCAGTTTCGCCAGCGAATCCACCGGTCCGTGGCGCAGCCCACGCGCACGGCGCACCCACGCGCTGGAGATCATTGCCGTCGTGCGTAACGGGCAACTCGAAATGGCCTGGCATCACGATGCCGAGGCGCAGCACGAGGCGTCGATCGCGCAACTCGCCGACGACATGCTGGCCGGCCTGCTCGAACTGATTGGCAACGCGACGTCGTCGCAGCGGCGCGCGCGGGCTCCGGTCGACTTCCCGTTGGCCAGGCTCGACGCTGCTCGCCTGACGCGACTTGCCGTCCGGTATCCGCAGCTCGACGACGTCTATCCGCTGACGCCGATGCAGCGCTTGTTCTTCGCGATGGAAAACTCGCCAGCCAATCCAGGCTTCGAACAGTGGCACTTTCGCCTTGACGGCTCGCTCGATCCGGCACTGTTGCGGCGGGCGATCGAAGCGGTGATCGAACGCCATGTCATGTTGCGTACGGCCTTTGTCGATGACGGTGGCGCCGAACCGCTGCAGATTGTCTCGGCCGGCGCTGCGCTGCCATGGTCCTACGAAGATTGGCGGGACAGCCCCGCTGCCGAACAAACCGAACGCTTGAGCGCATTGCTGGCGTCAGATGCGCGTGTCCGCTTCGATCTCGCTCAGGCACCGCTGATGCGCGTGGCATTGCGGCGCGTCGCCGACCAGTCGTATCAATTCGTATGGAGCACACACCACCTGTACATCGACGGTTGGTCCTGGCCGATCGTCTTCGGCGACCTGTCTCGGGCCTATGCAGCCCATGAGGCAGGCGGAACGCCCTGGCGGGATCAGGCCCTGCCGTTCAAGCGCTACGTCCAGTGGCTGGCTGTCGAAGCGCCAGATTCGCAAGACTTCTGGACAGCACAGCTCGCCGGGCTTTCCGCCCCGACGCCGTTCATGCTGAGCGCGCCGGCCGTGGCATCGATGGCGCCCGATTCGATGACGCGCGATTCGATGACGTCCGATTCGATCACGTCCGATTCAAATACGCGCGATTCGACCGAGTCCTTTGCCGAAGTGCTGACCAGCCTGCCGGTGGCCACAACCGACGCATTGCAGAACTTCGCGCGCGGTTCACTGGTTACCTTGAGTGCCGTATTCAACGCGGCCTGGGCGCTATCGCTCGCGCACTACAGCGGCGCCAACAGTGTGGTTTTCGGCGCGGCGTTTTCCGGCCGGCCGGCGGATATTGCGGGTATTGAAGTGATGGTCGGGCCTTGCGTCAACAACTTGCCGGTGCGCGTCGAAGTCGAGCCGGCCGCTGAGCTCAAACCCTGGCTCACCTCGATCCAGCAGCGCCAGTTCGATATCGGCCAACATCAATACGCGCAACTGGAGCAGATACAACAGTGGGCCGGGATCGCGTGGCGGCATCGGCTGTTCGACAGCCTGGTCGTATTTCAGAACTATCAGATCGATGACAACGCCCGCAGGGTCGGTGGCAACGTTCGCAGCACGTTGATTTCTGCGCCTGAAACAACCAACTATCCGCTGACGCTGGCGGTGTCAGTCGAGCAGCAAATGCGGATTCGATTGATCTTCAAATCCGTCGCGTTGGCTCGTGCCGACGTGGAACAGTTCGCTCAAGATCTGTCGAGTGTTTTGTCGGCGATGGCGGCGTCTGAAACCGCGCCTGGCACCGCGTCAGGCGCGAGGACTGTCGGCGACATCCTGGCTGCGCTTCCTGCCAGGTCACGCCGCAAAGCCGATGAATTCGCGGCGGCCCGCGCGATCGTGCGTCGCAGCGTTTTTGCGGCGCCCGCGAGCGGCGCGGAACGTGCAATCGCTGAGCTGTGGCAGCAATTGTTCGGTGTCGACGCGGTGTCGCTCGACGACAATTTCTTCGATCTCGGCGGGCATTCAGTGCTGCTGGTGCAAGCCCACGCCAGGCTGAAAGTCAGCATGCGCACCGATCTGCCGATCGTTGCCCTTCTGCAATACCCGACTGTGCGCTCTCTGGCCCATTACCTCGGCGGCGGCGCCGATGCCGACCGGCAAAAGGCGGCGAGCAACATCATGGATCGCGCACAAAAACAACGTGAGGCGCAGATGCGCCATCGCAAAATCGCCGGAAAGCACCAGTAGATATGAGTTACTCAGACGCCTACGATCCGTTGGAGGGCATCGCCATCGTCGGCATGGCAGGCCGCTTTCCAGGTGCCCGCAGTGTTGCCGAGCTATGGCAAAACCTGCTGGCCGGGCGCGAGACCATCACCCGCTTCAGCGCCGACGAACTGGAACCCGCACATCCTGAAGACATGGAGGTTCGTAGTGAGTCAAGCTACGTTCGTGCTCGCGGCGTACTGGCGGATGTCGAACAGTTCGATGAGCAATTCTTCGGCTTCAGCCCCAAGGAAGCCGCGGTGCTGGACCCACAGCAGCGGCTATTCCTCGAAGCAAGCTGGGAGGCGCTGGAGCACGCCGGCTACGACCCGAAGGCATTTGGCGGTCCGATCGGCGTGTTCGCCGGCGCGACGACCAATAGCTATTACTTGAACAACCTGCTGTCGCGGCGCGACGTGACCGACCAGCTCGGTCTGCTGTCGACACAAATGGCCAATCAGAATCAGTATATGGCGACGCGGGTAGCCTACAAGTTCGACCTCAAAGGCCCGGCGCTCAACATCCAGACCGCCTGCTCAACGTCGCTGGTCGCCGTCTGTACCGCCGTCCAGAGCTTGCAGTCCTATCAGTGCGACATGGCCTTGGCCGGTGGCGCGTCGGTTCAAGTACCACAAAAGGTTGGCTACTTGTACCAGGAGGGTTCGATTCTCGCACCCGACGGGCATTGCCGACCGTTTGATCGCGACGCCAGCGGCACGGTGTTCAGCAATGGCCTGGGCGTCGTCGTGTTGCGGCGCTTGCGCGATGCGATCGATGCTGGCGACACCATCTATGCCGTCATCAAGGGCGCCGCCCTTAACAATGACGGCAGTGCCAAGGTCAGCTTCACTGCGCCGAGTGTCGACGGCCACGCCCAGGTGATCGCCATGGCGCAAGCACTCGCCGGCATCGACCCGCAGACGATTTCCTATGTCGAGGCACATGGTACCGGCACGGCGCTGGGCGACCCGATCGAGATCGCCGGGCTAACGCAGGCGTTTCGGGCCGGCGGCGCCACTGGCAACGGCTTTTGCGCGATCGGTTCGTTGAAATCCAATATCGGCCACCTCGACGCCGCCGCCGGCGTTGCCGGCCTGATCAAGGCCACGCTGGCGCTGCACACCAAGACCCTGCCGGCGAGCCTGAACTATGCATCGCCCAATCCAAAACTCGACATCGAGAACACACCGTTCTTCGTCAACTCCACGCGGCGTGAATGGCCGGCTGGTGTCACCGCGCGCCGGGCCGGCGTCAGCTCGTTCGGCGTCGGCGGCACCAACGCCCATGTGGTGCTCGAAGAAGCGCCGCCGATTGAGCGCGGCGACACCGCGTCCAGGCCAGAACAATTGTTGTTGATTTCGGCCCGTGACGCCGACGCTTTGGAGCGTGCCGCAGTCCAACTGCGGACCGATCTCGAACAAAATCAAAGCACCGCGCTCGTCGACCTTGCCTACACCTCGCAGGTCGGGCGCCGCAGCTTTAGCCATCGACGTGCGCTGGTGTGCCGTAACCGCGACGATGCGATCGCACTGCTCCAGAGCGGCGATTCAAAGCGCGTGCATCAGTCCAGCCGGCAGACCAGCGACATAGGCGTTGCGTTCATGTTCCCGGGTCAAGGGGCGCAGTACGTCAACATGGGGCGCACGCTGTACGAGTCGGAACCGTTATTTCGCGAACAGATCGACGCTTGTGCGGCGGCGCTCAATCCATTGCTGGCTGTCGATTTACGGAGCATTTTGTACCCGGACGCCGCCGGCAGCGCGGCAGCGCAAGAACAGCTTACGCAGACGGCGATCACCCAGCCAGCGCTGTTCGCGATCGAATACGCATTGGCGCAGTTGTGGCGCTCTTGGGGCATCACTCCGAAGGCCTTGATCGGCCATAGCGTCGGCGAGTATGTGGCCGCGTGTATCGGCGGCACATTTGCTCGCGACGACGTGCTGGTGCTGCTGGCCAAGCGCGCCCGCTTGATGCAGCAAATGCCGTCCGGCGCGATGCTCGCGGTGCGCGCATCGGCAGCGCAGCTTCAGGCCGATCTTGGGCCGCGCATTGCCATCGCCGCATTGAATGCGCCGAACCTGACGGTGGTCTCCGGCGATCACAAGGCCATCGCAGAACTCGCGGCGACTATGAGCGCCCGAGGGGTCGCCAGCCGCCTGCTGCCGACCTCGCACGCTTTTCACTCGCCGATGATGGAGCCTATCGTTGCGCAGTTCATCGAGTTGGTGAAGAACACACCGCGTCAAGCGCCGACCTTGCCTTGGGTGTCCAGCTTGACCGGCAAGACCATCACCGACTCTGAAGCCATCGACCCGGTCTATTGGGCCCGGCAGTTGCGCGAGCCGGTGCGTTTTATGGAGGGTGTGGGCCAACTGTTCGACGCTCGGCTGGCGCTGATCGAAGTCGGGCCGGGTCAGGCGCTCACCAGCCTGGCGCGCCAGCATGCCGAGCGCAATACCGAGCAGTTGATCGTTACGTCATTGAACCCGGGCCAGGAATACGGCGCTGACATTGAGTATCTGCTGGCCGCCGCTGGCCAACTCTGGACCCGCGGCGTCATACTCGACTGGCCGCGCTTGCACGGCGGCGCGCGCCGCCAGCGCGTGGCGTTGCCGACCTATCCTTTCTCGCGCCAGCGCCGCTGGGTCGAGCCGGCGCCGCAAAGCGCATCGGCTTCGAAGACCAATGCCGCCACTATGCAGGACGTCGGCGCAGCGTTGGCGACGCTCCCGGTAACGATTTCCAACGCATCCGACCCGATCAACATGACCGAGAACCGTGTTGCCCGTCTCACTGGGCACTTGCAGACCCTGTTTGCCGAACTGTCTGGCATCGACGCCGCAGCATTGACCGCCAGCGCGGACTTTCTTGAACTCGGTCTCGATTCACTGTTCCTGACCCAGGCCAGCGGCGCGATCCAGAAACAGTTCGGCGCGAAGATTCCGATCCGCGTCTTGCTTGAAGACTGCTCAACACTGACGGCACTGGCAGCGCGGCTTGACACGCTGTTGCCGCCGGATGCAGAACCGGTACCAGTCTCGCAGCCGCAACCGCCCGCCAATGCGCCGCCAGCGGTGGTGGCGCCGGTGGTGGCGGCGGCGCAGGCGGGGATGGCAGACGGGTTCGCGCAAATGCTGGCTATCATCTCTCGCCAGCTTGAAATTTTAGGCGCCACTGCGGCCAATGCGCCGGCGTTGCAAGCGGCAGTTCAACACGCGCCGATCGTTGCTCCGGCAACGGCAGCCGCTGCTGCCGCAGTTGTCGCGCTCGCACCGGCCGTCACCGCCCAGTCAACCGCCGCTCGGGTCGCATCGGTGCCCGTGGCCGCCTTCGGGCCGTACCGTCCGCCGGCCAAGGGCCGCACCGGCGGGTTGACCGCGCGGCAAGAGCACAACCTCAAAGACTTCATCGCGCGCTATAACCAGAAGACTGCGGGCTCGAAGAAATTCGCTGCTGACAACCGCGCCCATCTGGCCGACCCGCGCTCGGTTGCGGGCTTTCGCAAGGCCTGGAAAGAGCTGGTCTACCCGATCGTCTCGGTGCGCTCGGCCGGCTCGAAGATCTGGGATGTCGATGGCAACGAATACGTCGACCTGACCAATGGGTTTGGCATGACGTTCTTCGGACATAACCCGGAGTTCGTTCGCGACGCTGTAAAAGCTCAGCTCGACACTGGCATCGAGATTGGCCCGCAGTCGCCGCTGGCCGGCGAGGTGGCGAAGTTGTTATGCGATATGGTCGGTATGGAGCGGGCCGCGTTCTGCGGCACCGGCTCGGAAGCGGTGACCGCAGCGATTCGCGTCGCACGCACCGTCACTGGGCGCGACACGATCGTGATGTTCACTGGCGCATATCACGGCATCTTCGACGAAGTGCTGGTACGGCCGATCAAAATGGGCAACCAGGTTCGCGCCATGCCGATTGCGCCGGGCATCCCGCAGGCCATGACCGACAACATCCTGGTGCTCGAGTACGGCACCGCCGAGACGTTGCGCACGATCAAAGCACTGGGCCCGCAGCTCGCGGCGGTGCTGGTCGAGACGGTGCAAAGCCGTCGGCCCGAATTTCAGCCGCGCGAATTCCTGCACGAGTTGCGCCAGATCACCACCGACAGTGACACCGCCTTGGTGTTCGATGAGGTTGTCACCGGCTTTCGCGTACATCCCGCCGGCGCGCAAGCGCTGTTCGGCGTGCGCGCCGACATCGCCACCTACGGCAAGGTGATCGGCGGCGGGCTACCGATCGGCGTGGTCGCGGGCAGCGCGAAATACCTCGATGCGCTCGACGGCGGCGGCTGGCAATACGGCGACGACTCGGCACCCGAAGTCGGCGTGACCTTCTTCGCCGGCACGTTTGTGCGGCACCCGCTAGCGCTTGCCGCCGCCCGCGCCGTATTGTTGCACCTGAAGGCGCAGGGCTCCGACTTGCAGCGCGGCTTGAACCTGCGCACCACCGAGTTCGTTGAGCGCTTGCGCAAAGCAGCAGCGGATGTCGGAGCGCCCATCCAGGTCAACCATTTCTCATCCTGGTTCTGCATCAACTTCCCGGCCGACTTGCCGTTATCGGGTGTGTTCTTCCCGAGCATGAGAGCCAAGGGCGTGCACATCTGGGAGGGGCGCCCGTGTTTCCTGACGCTGGCGCACTCCGATGCCGACCTTGATCAGGTGCTGAGCGCATTTGGCAGCACCATCGCGGAGTTGCAGGTGGCCACGTTCTTGCCCGAGGCGGTGCTTGCGGCCAAAGCGCCTGCGCCGACGATGCTGCCGGTCGACTTCCACTTGTTCGCCGACGACACGGCTGCCACCACACTCGCACTGACAGAGCCACAACGCGAGATCGTGTCCGCCGTGCTGATGAGCACGGACGCGTCCTGCGCCTACAACCAGTGTTTTGTGTTGCGTTTTCGCGGACCGCTGTCTATGCGCTCGATGCAGCGCGCACTGGCCCAGGTGATCGAACGCCACGAGGCACTGCGAGTGCGAATCGTCGGTGACGGCGAGGCACAAGAGATTCTTGCATCGATCGACATCGCGTTACCCGTCACCGACCTGAGCGCGATGGCCGAGTCTGAGCGCAGCGCGGCGATAGCCCGCTTGCTCGAACATGAGACACACACGCCGTTCGATCTAAGCGCGCCACCGCTGTGGCGGGCTCAAGTCGTTTGCGAGCGCACTGATGTTCATCGCCTGGTGTTCACGGTCCATCATCTGATCTGCGACGGTTGGTCGTCGGCAGTTGTGTTCGGCGACCTCGCCAGCGCCTACTCGGCCGATCGTTTCGGCATGCCAGCCAAGCTGGCACCACCCGCGTCGTACCGTCAGTTTGTCGCGGCCGGCGAAACAGTAGCGGTAATCGCCGAGGCCAAGGCCGCCGAGGAGTTTTGGGCAGGTCAGTACGCGCACGGCGTGCCGTCGTTCGAGCTACCGATCGATCGCCCACGCACACGCATGAAGACCTACGCGGCGGCACGCGAAGTGTTGCGCATCGACGAGACGCTGTACACCGCCGTGCGAAAAATGGCTGCACAGCAACGCTGCACCGTGTTCGTCACGCTGCTTGGTGTCTTCGAGGCTCTGATGGCGCGATTAAGCGGCAGTGACGACCTGGTCATCGGCGTGCCCATGGCCAGCCAGGCGCTGCAGGAAAACGGCCATTTGGTGGCGCATGGTGTCAACACGATCCCGCTGCGCTGCCAGGTAGACATGCAGCTTTCGTTCGCTGAACATCTGCAGGCTGCACGCCGGACGTTTTTCGATGCGCAAGCGCACCAGAGGCTCACCTTCGGCAGCCTGGTGCAGCGCCTCAAGCTGCCCCGCGACCCGGCGCGCACACCGCTGGTCAACGTGCTGTTCAACATCGACCGGCTCGGCGCTCCGTTCGATTTTGGCAAACTGACGCTCGAAGGAATTGACGCACCCAAGGCGTTCGTCAATTTCGAGTTCGCCGTCAACGCGATCGACAGCGGCAAGGATTTGCTGCTGGAGTGCGACTACAACGCCGACCTGTTCGACGCCACGACGGTGCAGCGCTGGCTCGCGCTGTATCGCACGGCACTTGAACGCGCGGCGGCCGATCCGGCGATGCCACTCGCCCTGGTGCTGGCGCCGACACCGGCAGACCAGCAGTTGCTTGCGGCCTTCAACAACACCCGCAGCGACTTCGCGCGCGAGCAAACGGTCAACGACGTCATCGAAGCGGGCGTGCTGCTTGATCCACGCCGAACTGCGTTGCGCACGGGAACCGAGACCGTGACCTACGGCGAACTTGAGTTGCGGTCGAACCAACTGGCCAGTTGGTTGCGCGCGCGCGGCATCGGTCGCGGCGCGTTGGTCGGGCTCTGTGTTGAACGCTCGGCCGACATGGTGGTGACACAGTTGGCGATCCTGAAGAGCGGTGCCGCCTATGTGCCCCTCGATCCGGCCTACCCGGCAGAGCGCCTGGCCTACATGGCGCAAGACGCCAAACTTGCGTTGATGGTTTCGCAGTCTTCGCTGTCGGAGCTCGTGAGCTGGCCGCGCGAGGCGACCGTCCTGATCGATAGCGATGCGGCGCTGCTGGCCGCGCAACCCGCTCGTAGGCTGGTGCCCGACACGGCGCTGGACGCTCGACCCGACGATCCGGCGTATGCGATCTACACCTCCGGCTCCAGCGGCAAACCCAAGGGAGTCGTGGTGCCGCACCGCGCGGTCGTCAACTTCCTCACCAGCATGGCCCGCGAGCCGGGGTTGTCCGCATCAGACCGCCTGCTTGCGGTCACCACGCTGTCGTTCGACATCGCAGTGCTCGAGTTGTTATTGCCGCTCAGCGTCGGCGCCGAGGTGGTGCTGGCCAGCGCGGACGATGTGATGAGCGGCGCGACCCTGCACACACTCATCGATGACAACGCTGTCACCGTGATGCAAGCAACGCCCGGTACCTGGCAAATGCTGATCGACGCGGGTTGGTCAGGCTCGGCCGGATTCAAGGCCCTGGTGGGCGGCGAGAGCCTGCCCAGAGGATTGGCGAATCAGTTAATGGAGCGCAGCGGCCAACTGTGGAATATGTACGGGCCAACCGAAACTACGGTGTGGTCGACCTGCGGCAAGGTCGAGAATCCCGAGCGTGGCATCTCCATCGGACGGCCGATCGATAACACCCAGGTTCATATTCTCGATGACCACGGCCAACCTTGCCCGATCGGTGTGGCGGGTGAGATCGCGATCGGCGGCGACGGTGTCGCGCTGGGCTATTTGAACCGGCCAGAGCTGACCGCCGAACGGTTTATTGGCGACCCGTTCGACTCGGCTGGGCGGCGGCGTCTGTACCGTACCGGTGATCTGGGCCGTTGGTGCAGCAATGGGACGCTGGAACACAGGGGCCGGCTCGATTCGCAGGTGAAAGTGCGCGGCCATCGCATCGAACTGGGCGAGATCGAAGCGAACCTGCTGACACATCCGCAGGTCGCTCAGGCGGTGGTGATTGTCAGAGAGGACTCGCCGGGCGACCTGCGACTGGTATCTTATGTCGTCGCGAAGGGGCCGATGCCATCAGCCAACGCGCTTCGCGAACACCTTCGTGTGCAGGTGCCGCAGTACATGTTGCCCCAGCATGTTGTGCAGATCAACGTTATTCCCCGCCTGCCGAACGGCAAGATAGATCGCCGCAGCTTACCCCATCCGGGCGCGTCATCCGTTGAGCGGGCTTCGCCTGCGCAACCCATACACAATCCGGCGCAAGCGGCCATTGCCGGCATCTGGGAGGAACTGCTGGCCATCGATCAAGTGCAGGTGACCGACAACTTCTTCGATCTCGGCGGCCATTCTCTGCTCGCGGCGCGCGCCGTCGCGAAGATGGAACACCGGCTTGGGGTACCTATCGACTTGCGTCGGCTGATCTTTGAAAGTCTCGGCCAGCTTGCCGCCACGGCCGCTGATCGCGCTGCAAGCGTGGCACTGCAGACGGTTCGGAAGTCGGTTCCGAAGTCGGTTGCGAAGTCGGGAGTACTCGGCCGCCTGATGGGTGCGTTGCGTGCACACGGGAATGAAACATGAGACGTGACAGACTGTTTGCCGGGGACCAGGTCGTCGTCCGCACTCCAGAAGAGATATTGTCGACCCTCGATACTGACGGCACACTCGACGGTGTGCCCTTCATGCCGGAGATGCTCGATTGGTGCGGCAAATCATTTCGCGTCCAGCGCCGCGTCGAGAAAATCTGCGTCGAGATCCGCCCGATCTACTCGAACCGGCGCTTCGCCGGCAACGACGTAGTCCTGTTGGAAGGGCCGCGATGCGACGGCAACGCACATGATGGCTGCCAGCGCGGTTGCCGGCTTTTCTGGAAGGAAAATTGGCTGCGCCCGGCCGCAGACAACGAGCCACTGCAACCGGTCTCGCAAGGAAACGCCGGGCTTGCCCGCTTGCGAGCCCGCCTCAAGGTCAAGGCAGACGAGGACCGTTACTTCTGCCAGTCGACCGAGCTCGCCAAGGCAACCGAGGCATTCCCGGGTAGAAAAAAGCCGTGGATGCTGCGGATCGCATTTCGGGAACTGCGCAATGGCGATCGCACCTGGTTCGAGATGGCAAGGCTATTCACGCGCTGGTCCTGGCTGATGCTGCGAAACGCCGCTTCGGGCCAGGCATATCTTCGCGGACCGCTCAAACAAACACCGGTAGTGTCGCTGGGATTGCAGACTGGTGAACTCGTCAGGGTCAAGAGCCGGGACGAGATCGTGCAAACGCTGGCCGAGAACGGCCGC
>JANLTP010000161.1:0-3467 GCA_031363055.1 Burkholderiales bacterium
GCATTCAAGTACCTCGCTGGTCGGTACCAGGGGGAGTTGGTCATCACGGCGCAGCCGCAGGAAGCGGAACTGACTTCGGGGCGACAGATGACTGGCCACAAAGGTGCCCCGTCCCTGCTGACGAATAAGCAGGTTCTCCGCAGTCAACTCCTCAATGGCGCGACGTACGGTTCCCTGACTGACGCCATGGCGCGCCGCCAATTCGACCTCGCTCGGAATCATGTCACCGGGTTTCCATAACCCGGCGCGCAAATCCTCGGTGATCAAGGATTTGACCTGTCGATACAGGGGGCTGAATGCTGCCAGAGCCACGATAAATCACCTACTTATCTTTTGTCTTATATAAGATAGTAGTCTCTATTGATAGGAAGCACAAAAGCGCTTTACAATCGCTATTCAGATATTCCGATCCGATCCCGTCGTCCGACCCAACTTTCGACTCTAACCCCGTCCCCTTATTCAAAGAGGCAAATCATGGCTAAAGCCGCTAAACGTGTGACAGTAACCGGCGCTGCCGGACAAATCGGCTATAGCCTGTTGTTTCGAATCGCGAACGGCGACATGCTGGGCAAGGATCAACCGGTGATCTTGCAGTTACTCGACATCACCCCGGCTTTGCCTGCCGTCAAGGGCGTGGTCATGGAACTTGAGGACTGTGCGTTTCCGCTGCTCGCTGGCGTGGTAACCACCGATGACCCTAAAGTTGCGTTCAAGGACACTGACTACGCCCTGCTGGTGGGCGCTCGACCGCGCTCAAAAGGCATGGAGCGCAAGGACTTGCTGGAAGCCAATGGTGCGATCTTTACCGTTCAAGGTCGAGCGCTCGACGAATGCGCCAGCCGCAGCGTCAAGATTCTGGTGGTCGGCAATCCAGCCAATACCAACGCTTACATCGCCATGAGTTCGGCACCCAATCTGCCGAAAAAGAACTTCACCGCCATGTTGCGGCTCGACCACAATCGGGCGCTGTCGCAACTCGCCGCCAAGACCGGCAAACAGGTCGATCAAATCGAGAAAATGGTTGTCTGGGGCAATCATTCGCCGACCATGTATCCGGATTACCGATTCGCAACCGTGGGCGGCGCCGCCGTCAAAACATTGATCAATGACGAGATCTGGAATCGCGATCAGTTTATCCCGACGGTCGGCAAACGTGGCGCGGCCATTATCGAGGCGCGCGGTTTGTCGTCGGCAGCCTCGGCCGCCAACGCGGCGATCGATCACATGCGCGACTGGATTCTCGGCAGCCATGGTCGCTGGGTCACCATGGGCATCGCCTCTGATGGCTCCTACGAAATTCCCGAGAACGTTATCTACGGCTTTCCGGTCACTTGTACGGCCGGCGAGTACAGCATGGTCAAAGGTCTGGAGATTGACGAGTTCAGTCGCAAGCAGATGACCCATACGCTCGACGAACTGCTCGAAGAGCGCAACGGCATCAAACATCTTCTGGCTTAGGACCACTACCTCTGTTAACGAGACCCAGGCCGAGTCACCCCACAGGAGCGTTCCAGCCCATGACCCCAGGACAGAAATTTCGCGCCGCGCTCGCCGCCGAGTTGCCGCTGCAAATCCCCGGCACTATCAACGCCAATCATGCACATCTGGCCAAACAGGCCGGCTTCAGGGCCATTTATTTGTCAGGCGGCGGCGTCGCGGCGGGCTCGCTGGGCCTGCCAGACCTGGGTATTTCGGGCCTCGATGACGTTTTGACGGACATTCGCCGAATTACCGATGTGGTTGACACACCTTTGTTGGTCGATGTCGACACCGGCTTCGGAGCATCGGCCTTCAATGTCGCGCGCACCACCAGATCGCTAATCAAATTTGGCGCTGCTGCCATGCATATCGAAGATCAAGTCGGCGCCAAGCGGTGCGGCCATCGTCCGGGCAAGGAAATTGTCAGTCAGCAAGAGATGGTCGATCGAATCAAGGCGGCGGTCGATGCCCGCACCGACGTCAGCTTTTTCATCATGGCCCGCACTGATGCGCTGGCGGTCGAAGGTCTGGAACGCGCGGTCGAGCGTGCGCGCGCTTGCGTTGAAGCGGGCGCCGATGGCATCTTTCCGGAAGCCATCACTGATTTGCCCATGTACGGTCAATTCGCCAAGGCGGTCGGTGTGCCCATCCTCGCCAACATCACCGAGTTCGGCCAAACGCCGTTATTCGAGGTTGCCGAGTTGCGGGCGCAAGGCGTTGCCATGGTTCTGTATCCGCTATCGGCTTTCCGGGCGATGAACAAGGCCGCACAAACCGTCTATGGAGCCTTGCGGCGCGATGGTTCACAACAAGCCGTTGTTTCAATGATGCAGACGCGCCAGGAACTCTACGATTCAATTGGTTATTGGGACTTTGAGAATAAGCTCGATGCCTTGTTTGCCAAGAACAAGACGGCTGGCTAGATCTGCCCCGCTCCTTTTAGAAACATCATCCATTGTCAGAAGTCCCGATTCATTCTTTGAGATGCATTTTTTGAGACAGACTTTATATGGCCACTGAAGCAAGCACTGCAAACCCCGGATTCAAACCGAAAAAATCAGTCGCACTGTCGGGAGTCACCGCCGGTAACACGGCACTGTGCACGGTCGGGCGCACCGGAAACGACCTGCATTACCGCGGCTACGACATCCTCGATTTCGCAGATTCGGCTGAGTTCGAAGAAATCGCCTATCTGCTGGTCCATGGCGGCCTTCCGAATGCTGCGGAACTGGCGGGCTACAAGGCGAAACTGAAAATGCTTCGTGGTGTCCCGGCGAACGTCAAGGCGGTACTGGAATGGTTGCCAGCCTCGGCGCATCCGATGGATGTCATGCGAACGGCCGTGTCGGCGCTGGGCTGCAATCTGCCTGAGAAGGAAGATCACAACCTGGCGGGTGCCAGAGATATCGCAGATCGACTGATGGCGTCGCTCGGCGGCATGTTGTTGTACTGGTACCACTACAGCCACAACGGCAAACGCATCGAGGTCGAGACCGACGACGACAACATTGGCGGCCACTTCCTGAGCTTGCTGCATGGCCGCGCGCCCTCGCCATTGTGGGTGCGGGCAATGCACACCTCGCTGATTCTGTATGCGGAACATGAATACAACGCCTCGACCTTTGCCGCCCGAGTGATCGCCGGCACCGGTGCCGACATGCACTCGGCCGTTACCGGCGCCATTGGCGCGCTGCGCGGCCCCAAACATGGCGGCGCCAACGAAGTGTCCTTCGAGATCCAGAAGCGCTATGAATCGGCCGACGAAGCTGAAACGGATATTCGCCGGCGCGTCGAAAACAAGGAAGTGGTCATCGGCTTTGGACATCCGGTCTACACCACCGGCGATCCGCGCAATAAAGTCATCAAGGAAGTAGCTCGCCGACTCTGCAAGGAAGCCGGCGACATGAAAATGTTCAACATTGCCGATCGACTCGAGACGGTCATGTGGGATGCCAAAAAAATGTTCCCGAACCTCGACTGGTTTTCGG
>JANLTP010000198.1:0-10492 GCA_031363055.1 Burkholderiales bacterium
AACAACCCTACCGAGACCAACGACGGCGTCGATAGCACCAATAGCAGCGATTTAGGATCGAACACACCTATCACGATGAAATTCCATCGCTATTCCCCGCTTTTTTATCAACGCTATGCCTCAACCCCGACAGGCTCCTAGGCTACCGCATGTTCCCTGTGCACCTGAGCCAGAGTTTCGTCGAGTGCAATCTTGCATTTATCAAACAGCTCATCGATCTGCGCATCGGTAATGATCAACGGCGGGCAGATCGCGACGGTGTCACGAATTGCGCGCAAAATAAGTCCGTGCTTGAGCGCGGCGTTTTGCACCAGGGCACCAACACCGGCGGCCGGATCGAAGCCTTTTCGGTTGGCCCGATCTTCGGCCAGTTCAAGGCCGCCGATCAGGCCGACGCCACGAGCTTCGCCAACCAAGGGGTGGCTGCCGAGGGCGCGCAGGCGTGCCTGGAAATGCGGTTCAATGCGCCGAACCTGCGCGACGATATCGCGCTCCTGGTAGATCTTCAAGGTCTCGTTGGCGACCGCCGCACACACCGGATGGCCGGCGTACGTGACACCGTGTGCGAACGTGCCATGTTTGCGACTGCCTTCAACGACACCGTCGTATATCGCCTTGCTGACCAGGGTCGCGGAGATCGGCAAATAGGAACTCGACAGCGCCTTGGCAACCGTCATGATATCCGGGTGCATGCCGAAGGTTTGTGATCCGAACATATGGCCGGTACGTCCGAAGCCGCAGATGACTTCATCGGCGACCAGCAGAATCTCGTGTTTCTTCAATACGGCGCCGATTTTTTCCCAATAACCTATGGCGGGAACGATGACGCCACCGGCGCCCTGCACGGGTTCCGCAAAAAAAGCAGCAATGGTCTCAGCGCCTTCGCGCTCGATCAGACTTTCCAGATTGCCGACAATCCGATCTACAAAAGCCGACTCGGACTCACCCGCCTCGCCATAATGGTAATAGCTTGGGCAATCGGTACGCAACACGCGATCGACCGGCAAATCGAAATCGGCGTGATTCGACGGGATGCCGGTCAGGCTGCCGGCCATGACGGTGACGCCATGGTAGCCGCGCACCCGTGCGATCAGTTTTTTCTTCTGTGGTTTGCCAACCGCATTAAAGTAATACCAGATGATCTTGACCGCTTGATCATTCGCCTCGGAGCCCGAGTTTGCAAACAGCGCCTTGCTGAAACCAAACGGACGGGTCAGCGTCATCAGTCGATCGGCCAACTCAATAGCCGGTTCGGTTGAGCGGCCGCCGAAGATCTGGTAATAAGGCAATTGCTGCATCTGACGATGCGCCGCATCAACCAGCCGCTGCTCGGAAAAGCCCAGCGACGTACACCAGAGCCCGGACATACCTTCGAGGTATCGCCGGCCTTGGTCATCTTCGACGTATACACCATCGCCTTTGGTCATGACAACCGGGCCAACCTGCGCATGGCTTTCGGGATTGGTGTAGGGATGCAGCAGCGAGGCGATGTCGCGCGAAACGTTACGGTCGTGTTGGACGGTCATCTTGTACTCCTAATGGAACTCAACACTAGCATGTACCGATTACTTTTGAGTGACGCAGCGCCGCGATCTGGGCATCATCAAAACCCAGACCAGCGAGCACTTCATCATTATGCGCGCCAGGCAGCGCCAGCGTGTGACCACTGAAATTTGCTGCACCAATACGAAATCCAGCGCCGGCGAGACGCACTGATCCGTATGGTGTCTGCACGTCGTTGAGAAAGCCACGGGCGAGCACTTGCGGATGTTCAAGGATTTCGGCAATCGAATGGACGGTCGCACACGGTACGTCAGCCTTGGTCAGCTTTTGTTCCCAGGCCTTGGGATCTCCTTCACGCATGGCGCCTTCAATAATCTCGCAGAGCGCCGACGCATGTTCGGTACGCGAAGCCCAATCGGAGAAGCGCGGATCGGCCAGTGCATCGGCCCGACCCATCGTTGTCAGCAAGCTGACGAACTGCTTGTCGGTCAGCACCGCCAACACGATGAAGCCGTTGCCGCATCGGAACCGGTCTGCGGTAGGCTTGCGGCTGGTTGAATGGTTTCCCATCTGCTGATGACGGTGGTGCGCGACCGTGTACTCGGCGACTTGCGGCGCCAGGAAATTCAGCATCGATTCGAGCATCGATACATCGACAACCTGGCCTCGTCCGGTTTGGCTGCGTTGATACAAAGCGCAGGCGATGGCAAACGCCGCGGTCATGCCGGTGGTGATGTCAGCGATCGCAAATCCGGCGCGCATCGGACCGTTGATCGCTTCGCCGGTGATCGACATCAGTCCCGACATCGCTTGAATCTTGCCATCGAAGCTGGCTGTTCGACGCTCGGGTCCGGTATTGCCAAAGCCGGAAATGCCGCAATAAATCAGGCGCGGATTCAGTTGCGCCAATCGCTGATAGCCGATACCGAGCCGGTCCATGACATCGGGCCGAAAGTTCTCGCACACAACATCGTAATCGTTGATCAGGCGCTCGATGATGTCGATGGCTTGTGGTTTGGCAAGATCCAGCGTCATGCTGCGCTTGCCCACGTTCGAAGCCATCCAGCCCGGCGCCAGCAGGCGTTCTGACCATTCGCGGCCGATCGGTAAGCGCCGCATGCTGTCGCCCTCAATCGGTTCGATTTTCAGAACGTCCGCGCCCTGCAGGGCGAGTTGAAACGTGCTGAACGGCCCGGCCAGATAGTGCGTGAAGTCAAGGATTCGCACACCGCTGAGTGCGCCGGGCGAGTTGCCGGACATGGTTACCTATCGCCCAGGTTCGTCGCAAGCGTCGTTGCAAGCGTCGCATCACGAACGGCTTGTGCAACCGCCTTGATCTGATCATTGGCCGCACGCCGCTCGGCAATCTCGTTGGCCGACAGCCGTGACAGGTTCAAATAGTCGAGCCGCCAATCTTCTGCGCCGCTCCAGAGCAGCGGATTTTGCAAGGTGTTTCGCGCGCCGACCGACGATTCGAGCAGGCGCAGTGCTAACTCGAGCGTCTGGTCTTGCGATCTCGTGTCGTTGGGCAACGCGGCGGCGCTGCCGAGCGGAAAGTCGCTGAATAGAAATCGCGGTACGCCGCACAACTCGACGATATCCTTGGCGGCCCCCATGAGAACCGTCGCGATTCCGTTGGCCTCCAGATATCGGGCGGTCAGGCTCATGGTCTGATGACAAATCGGGCAATTGGGCACCAGCACCGCCGCATCGACGCCATCGGCCCGACACAACGCGAGTAACTCTGGGCAATCAATCTCGAGCGTATGGCGCTGGCTGCGATTGGTCGGTATGCCGTGAAAGCGGCGCGCCGAAGCACCGATGCGGCCGGCCTGTACCGCTCTGCGCAGGGCGGCCAATGGGAACCAGCAGTTCTGGTCGTCGACCAACTGCGAACGATGAATGCCGACATGCGAAATCCGCAGATCGTGCTCGAGCGAGGTATCGCCTGAGTAAATTTTGTAGAACTTGGCAGCAGCGTTGTAAGGGGCGCTGACTGTCTGATCGCCTCGGTCTGCCTGGAATGGCGCTGCCGTCGTCAGCAGTACAACCGTCGCTTCAGATAAAGGCTTCAGCAGGGTGC
The DNA here is from genome assembly GCA_031363055.1 of Burkholderiales bacterium. GTDB lineage: Bacteria > Pseudomonadota > Gammaproteobacteria > Burkholderiales > Burkholderiaceae_E > JANLTP01. Next base: position 3,587 of record JANLTP010000198.1, read on the forward strand.
TGAACGGTACATCCTGGTATTGAGCATAACGATACGGGTTGCCATAACCGAGCGCGTCATACCAGGCATGCGTACGGTCGATGTAGCGGATCGGTTGTTGCGATTCGGGCGCAAAGCCCAAGGATGTATCGAGTGCCTGATCCATAGTTGCTGGTCCGGAAAATCAAGGGCAGCGTTTTGTCGCGTCGCACTGGGCGCTGATATTCAAGAACAAGAACGTTGAACATCAGCGCGCAGTGAGGAAAGTTCAAGAACAACTTCAGCGACAAAGTCCTCCGATATTTGATTATGCCGGTTTCTTGGCCATGGCGTTCTTGATCAACGCAACTACGGCCATCATGACAATGCCGCCAATACCACCGCCGGCAAGATTGCCGACCATGCCGCCGGCAGCACCAGCGCCCAAGACCGAGCTGATGATCTGTCCGCCCAAGCCACCGCCGACGATACCTGCCAGGCTGTTACCCATCGTTCCCAGGCTCAGGTTTTTGAACAATGCCCCGCCCAGATTGCCGCCTACTGCACCAATAATCAGTTGAATGATCAGATCCATCTCATCTCCTCCTCTATTGACGCGTCGATTTGCGCGCTCACTGATCATAGGCCGAACGATTCAACTTGGCACCAGTACAATCGTGCGATGCGCCAAGGAATCCGCGCAAGCCGCCCGAAATCGGCGGCAAAAGATCGAAGCGTTCGAGTAAAGATTTGAGACTTGGCAAGGACTTGCGTAATGCAGTTAAAAACTTCATCAGATGTCGGCGAATTTACCTGGAACGACCATTATTTGTTGGGTTTCGGCGAAATGGACGCGACTCACCAGGAGTTTGTCGTCGTTGTCGCAGCCCTTCAGCGCTCGCCAGACGACGAATTGCTGGTGGCGCTCGATCACTTTATTGCTCATGCGCAATCGCATTTTGGGGCTGAAGATCAATGGATGAGAGATACCGCTTTTCCTCCGTCCGATTGCCACATAGAAGAACATGCAGCGGTCATGAAATCGGCGTACGAAGTTCGTGAACGCGTGGTGCTTGGGGACTATTCGGTAGCGCGCTCATTTGCAGCGGAATTGCGTCGCTGGTTTCCCGGCCATGCCGATTATCTTGACTCGGCATTGGCCGCGTGGATGGTCAAGCGCCGGTTAGGTGGCAAGCCCGTGGTGCTCAAGCGTAACTTGGGTCTGAGAGCTTGAATTTGATCTAACTCGCTGGCACAGCGTCAAAGACAAAGCAGGTGGTTGACGCGTGTCCATAGAGTTTGCCGTCCGGCCCCACCAGCCTGGCGTCTGCGGTTGCCATGCGAGAGCCTTGATGAATGATTCTCCCTTCGGCGCGCAGCAATCCAACTAACGGCGTCACCGCTCGGACGAAATTGACCTTCAATTCGGCCGTGGTGTACGCCTTGCCGGCCGGCAATACCGAGTGCACGGTGCAGCCGAGCGCCGAGTCGAGCAGGCTGGACATCCAGCCGCCGTGTACCGTCGCTAATGGATTGAAGTGGGCCGCGCTCGGGCGGCCTTGGAAAACCACCCGGCCGACTTGCGCCTCGATGAGCAAAAAATCCAGGGTGTGGCCCAGGGGCGGTGGCGGCAGTCTGCCTTCGAGCCAGGCGCGCAAGAAGTCAATACCCCGCTGGGCGGTGACCGCTGCCGGCGGCGTGACGCCAGGCGGCAGGATGGTGGCGCGTACCTTCGCCTCATCATCGTTCCAGCGGGCTGACAGATTGACGGGTTGTTCAGTATTTGAGGGCATATCAAGCCTTCGTTCAATGATGGTGTTCAGCGCAGTGCGCCACGCGCGTCGACCGCAATGATGCGCTCGATTCGCGCGCTGCCCGGGGCTGTCGCCAGTGGTCCACGCACGCCAATCATATAGTCGTGAAGATTCACCGTCGGATCGCAATGCCCGGGCACCAGCCAGAGCGTCTCGCCCATCATCGGTAGACGGCTCGAGGCATCGCGGCCAATGATAATGCCGTGTTCGTCGCCGCCGACCTTGTACTCGAGCTCGGTATGTCCGAGGATTTTTGGCATGCCGGAGTCAATCGCGTGGCTCTTGTGGCCAGCGTCGCACACGACATGATTCCGACTGACGCTCATGACCTGCGTCTTGACGAGCAACGCGTGCTCGAAGCTCGGATATTCAGGATCGATTTCATTGCGGGCATAGTCGGCATCCATGAACAGGTAGGAGCCGACCTGCAATTCACCGTAAGCACCGCTCGCACTTTCGTAACCGAAGCAGCCGGTGCCGGCACCGGTTACCAGGGGCACGTCAATCGCTGCGGCGCGCAGCAGATTGACCGTGCTGCGAACCGCTTGCTCAACTTGCGCGATTGCGTTTTGGCGCTCCGCTCGAGAGCGCGCATGTTGCGCCTTGCCGTTGTAGGCCTGCAGTCCGGCAAAGCGCAGCCCCGTACAGCGAACCACACGAGAAGCCAATTCAACGGCAACTTCGCCTGGTGCCACGCCGCATCGCCCCGCGCCGACGTCGATTTCAACCAGCACATCAATCTTGTGAGGTAATGCTCGCGGCTTGGCGTCCACTGGCCGATCACGCATCGCCTGTTCAAGGTTGTCGACGCCGATCGCGCTATCGACGGCGATCGACAAGCATCCGCCTGCCGCAGCCATTCGTTCGGACAGCGCGGCCACGCGGGCGAGTTTGGCCGGTGCCACGACCTCATTGCTGATGTAAATGTCGGTGACGCCGGCTGCGGCAAGCGCCTCGGCTTCCTCGGTCTTCTGCACACACACCCCGACCGCGCCGGCTGACATTTGCAAACGGGCGATGACCGCACTCTTGTGCATCTTGGCATGCGGCCGCAGCTTGATCGACTTATTGCGGGCAAATGTCGCCATGCGCTCCAGGTTGCGTTCCATCGCGTCGAGATCGATAACCAATGCCGGGGTATCAATATTGGCGGCGGTTTTTCCAACCGATGCCTCCCAGTGCTCAGGCATCCGCCTGCTTCCTGGAACTGCGCTGGGCCAAACGAGTTTTGAAGTCAACGAGTTACCTCTGAATTTTCGACATTTCGCATCAACAGCTTGCTCCAGAATCCGGAGTCAGCGTTCATTTGAAAACCGACCTTGCCCGGCCAGACATTGCGCGGATTCTCGAAGGTGCCAAACAGCATATCCCAAATGGGTAAGTCGCCATAGTTGCGCGTAACCGCTACTCGCGCATGAAAGGAGTAAAAAAATTACTTTGGTGATTCGCCGCAGCAAAATGGAACCAAGTCCGAACCAGCACGGCAATTCCGTCGATACGCGAAGCGATGGCCGGACCGTCAATGTCGTAATAGGTATGTCGACCCTCTGTCTCTGCGCGAACGATGCCGGCACGTTCCATCTGTTGCAAATGCCTGGCAATGACAGAGCGGTCCTGTGGCAAAGTTTTGGCGATTGTGCCTATATCGGAGCGCCCCAATAAAACCATTTGCCGAAAGATCTATATGCGCTCATATGCCTAGGTCAACGATGGTCTCGCAATGATCGGCCGAGGTCGCGCAGTCGATCGATATTGCGGATCAACGTTGCCTTGCTGTGATCGAGGCGCGGGGCATCGCCGACCGGTCGCGGCTTCCGCCCGTACTGCCGTAATTTGTGATTGACCCGGTGCGCATCGGTCCAGGTGTCGGTGCGTCGTGTTCGATAGGTCAGTGCCATCGAAATTGAAAAGTCTGATTCGGTGCTGACGATATGCGGTGCAATAAAGGGGTGGTGCACGCCAATACCCGGCCGTAGCTCGAAATGCTGCAAGGCGTCTTCGAGGTCCATGCCTTTGCCAAAGTGATCGAACGATCGCGCAAAATCTTCAGTGACGGGTACTTGCCGGCGCGCAGCATGACCGACGAGCGCGGATGCCGCCGACACAGCTCGAACACGGCGTCTCGTTGCAACAGCGGATACTCGTGCAGCCGGTGCCAGATCAAAAATGGCTGGCGGTTGTATTGCGCTGTGAATCCTTCCGCGCCCAGTCCGAGCCAGGGGTTCGGGTCGCGCACGTCGCGCTGACTCAGTTGTGCTGCGCGTTCGGAATCAATATATTCGCCGAGCACTCGAGCACTCGAGCGCTCCTCGCAGGTCTGTCGATTCGGCGATTCTAATGAAACGCCGTCGAGGTCGGCGCGCAGTGTTCAGGGATCGATTCCAACCGCTGGCAGGTACTGCTGAAGTATCCGCAGCCACAGCGCGACGGACAATGTGCTCAGAAGCAGCGGATATTCCCAACCACCGCCCAGGCGCGTGTGCAACCAACTATTCGGCAAATAGACCCAAGTCGCCGTCAGCAGTAACGGAACCAGCAGTAATGACACCTGTCGTTCCATAAATCCGAAGATCAGCGATAGCCCTCCCACGATTTCGGCCACAAATACCGGATAGGCAAGGAATCCCGGAAGGCCGACATATTCGAACTGTGATGCGGTGACGGGCAGCGTGAAGACCAGCGCCTTGACCGAGGCATGAGCGAGCCACATGGTGCCCAGCCAGACCCGCAACAAAACGATTCCGATCGCCTGGGGCTGCGTAGATTGATTGGCTCGACGTTGCATCTTTGCTGGCCACTCAATGGGATGAACTTCGGCGCAATGGTGCATGGCAGTCCCCGGTTTTTCGAGTCGGTATGCATGAATTACGGTCGGGTAAGGTGTTCAGATGCATACGCCTGGTTGAGCCTCCACTCGATCAAACACCCAGATAGTCAGCCAGCCCGGCGCCGCCGGCGCGCATCACCGTCGCATATTTCCAACGAAACAGCGGCGCCAGCAGCGGTTCGAGCCACTGCATCCAGGGTCTGCCCAGACCCACTCTCCAGACGTAGGTGACATTCGTAAAGCCGCCTTCACTGCGCAGCAGCCAGATGCTCTCGGCGTGCCAGGTACCCTGCGAGCGTGCGCGCCAACGCTCGGGACGGATTGATTCGATCACTTCTTGTTCGATGACCATTGACTGCGCCAGCATTCCCCGCCATTCAATTCGCTGGATTCGGCCCAGGCCACCGCCGCCGCCGTTCGCAATCGTGCGTACCGAGCTGACCTGTGGCCACCATTGCGGCCAGGTTTGCGGCTCCGTCAGGGCGTCCCAGACGCGATCGGCGGGTGCCGCAATTTGCCAGTGGCTAACCAGGTCGATATGTCGGACGGGCATGATCAACGGTTCTCAATCGGCTCGATCGCCAAAATGCTCTTTGACTGATACCTGTTTATACGGTGCGGATGGACGGTTGGATGTTCGGCAGGCATCCAGGACGTAAGGCGTGTATCCAGAACGCCGGGCATGCATCCAAATAGCGGGCGCCTGCGTATCGCTAGGTATGAACTCCTCAATCGATCGAAAACACCTGTCCCAGAATGCGGCCCGTCAAAACGGCCTGGTTGCCTCGTCGAGCCAGGCGCGGTCAATCCGGCGTCGACTGCTTGAACGGGTAGCCGACGCCGACCAGACCCACTTGACCTTAGGCTTTGATGACGGCGAATGGCAGCCGTTCACGCCAGGTATCCGGCTCAAGGTGCTGCGCGAGCGCGACGGCGTCATGTCGTATTTGCTTCGCCTGGAACCCGGGGCCAGGCTGCCGCCGCATCGCCACCCGAGCGACGAGGAATGTGTTGTCCTGGAGGGCGTATTACAAGTTGGCACCGGTATCGAAGTTCATGCCGGCGGCTACCATGTCGCGCATCAAGGCGCCTTGCATGCGACCATCAGCAGCCAACTGGGAGCGACTATTTTTCTGCGTGGTGCGGTGCCCGAAGCGCATCATGTGCTGGACTAGTTTGTTCTGGACTAGTCTGCGCGGGATCAATGCGTGTTCCCTATCGGGTTTCGCGCGCGTACAATTTATTTCCAAGCTGGGCGGGATTGCGCCGCCCGCCCTGCAGCGGGCGATTGTGCCCAACGCTTGTGAGGTGGTCGTATGAATGCCAAGCTGTCCAAGGTGATCCCGAATGCTGCGGCTTCGGATCCCTGCAAATTTGAGCACGCTCACCACTTCTTGGATGGCGAGCTGTTGGATGACGATATTGCGTCGAACAGTGACGAAGCGGCTGGCGAAGCGGCCGGCGAAGGGCCGGTGGATCATGCAACGATGTCAAGTTCGGCCAAGCGGCAGTCCGAGCTCAGCGAGCAGCAACTGAATGCCTGGATCGAGGCGATCACTGAACACGATGAGCGGGCACTGACGGCGTTGTATGACGCCACGCTGTCGCGGGTTTACGGCTTTGTCCTGCGCGTGGTGCAGCGACCTGCGTTGGCCGAAGAGGTAGTCGAAGAAACGTATTTCCAGGTCTGGCGCCAGGCGGTTCGATTTGACCCGGCGCGAGGCCGCGCCTTGACCTGGTTGCTCGGCATGGCGCGCTGCCGGGCGATCGATGCGATTCGCCATGAAGCGCGTTTCAAATACGAGAGCCTGGATGTTGACGAGGCGCGCGAAGTGGCGCAAATCGGCTCGGCGCCGGATGATCTGCTCGAGGTTGCCCGTAGCCACGCCGATCTACATCGAGCATTGATGCTCCTGAATGCGCAGCCGCGTCAGCTCGTCGCCCTGGCCTTCTTCAAAGGGCTGAGCCATGAGGAGATCGCCAGCCAGACCTCGCTGCCCTTGGGGACCGTGAAGTCGCAAATCCGCCGCGCCATGTTGACCTTGCGCCAAGCAATAGGCGAGAGTGCTCAACCCGGCATGGCTTGATGAAGAAACTCCCGAATTATCAGATAATGAAATCATCATGAGTACACAGATTCCGAACGCGCCTTTGCCGGTCCATTCAACACCCGATGTCGGTGACAACGATTTTTCGGTGCTGCTCTCCGAGCCCTTTGCTCAGGTATGGGCACAGCCCGACACCAAACTTGCGGGCGCCCAAGCCGGTCGTGAACGGCTGCTCGTTCGCCTGATGGCGTCGCGGGCG
>JANLTP010000213.1:0-44532 GCA_031363055.1 Burkholderiales bacterium
CGTGCGCCCCGAGTTGACCACAGCGGCTTTGCGTTCGTCGCAGGCGACGCACGCCGCCGTGGACAACTCTGCACCTTCCGTGATCCGCTTGGAATCCACTTATAAATCGGGGTTTGTTGTTCAAACAAGCGGAGCCACCTCGGAAAGCAATCACCACCATCGGCTTTTTACTGGAATTAAGTGCTTTAAACTTGATGGCATTCTCAATCAAATTATTGACGATCGTCCAGACTGACGCTTCATGTGAGATCACTGGCGGCAACAACGTCCGAAAGAGGTGGATATGAACAGTATCTTCAACACCTGGTTTGTTCGCGCAATAGACTGACCTAATTCGACCCATTATCTGTGCGGGCATTATCGATAACGTTCGGATAAATTTTCCTTCTTTAATATTTTTCGGCAGTAATTTATCAACGTTATCCTGCAACATGGATGAGCATTCGAGCGCCCGCAGAACGGCGTCACTTTCCACACTTCCCATTTGCGCCAAGGAATTCAAACGAAACAGATACATTTGTAAGCTTGTAATCGGTTGCCTTAGCTCGTGTGCCACAACTTGGAAGAGTCTTTCTCGCTCACGACTTTCCCGGGCAGCTTCTTGGGCCTTCGCTGAGAGTTCGCCGCTTAGTTTCTCCAGGTGTACCGCTTGAATGAAGAGCCGTCGTTCTCGATGCTCTATGTACACACACAACGACCAACCGACAACGTTGCCGACTGCGAGATAGACCAGTACAGCTTGAATTGCAGGTTCACCCGCGACTAGCAAACCGAGTGTCGTAAGACACCCCGATAGGATGGCCCAAGGTGCGATCTCCCAAGGCCTTGCACGAGTACAGGTGTAGGCACCAATGCAGGCCATGATCATCGAAGAGACGATTCGAAAAGACCTTGGCTTGAAATCGGTGTCTGAAAATATCGTTGCGCCGCTAAGGACAATCAAACATACGGCGATGGGAATTACTACGAGCCAACGATGGCGTTCGACGGCGTACTCTGGGCGCAACAAAAGTGCTAGAGACATTCCGAACAGAAGCGCAAAAACGAGGCCTCGATTGAAAATTTCACCGAAGCTCGGACCCAAGGTTCTCGGAACTGCGAAAATCTCGTACGCAAGCATAACTGCGGTCCAGACTGCACCGACAAACCCGAATAGGATAATTGCCGAAAAGCCGCTAGCCCGGAACTCCCAAAGGAAACGTCGTTCCAGCGCTCGATCATCAAACGCCTTCGCAGGTAACAGGACATCGCCCACCACATCCATTAGCCTGCCCTGGAACCCCCGGATTCCCATTCCAGCCACTTCACCACCCCGAATCGGTCTCTAGTTAATATCAGCCACTTTGGGCGAACCGTTGATATGTAGGCGATAACGCGGTTCAAAGCAATACACAAAATAGGTACAAACCATGCTGACCGTGTTACTTATCTGATAAGTAACGATTTTCACCAGTTAGGGTGTGGCTTGATATCATGTCGCTCTCCGTAGGTGCCAAAAGAATCCCATGTCGACCATCCAATACTCAAAATCCAGCGATCTCATCGTCGAGCTGCTGCTTGACGCTCCTGGCCAATCGGTCAATACCATGTCCGAGGATTTCCAGATTGATTTGGGAGCGATCGTCGCGCAGTTGGAAAACGAGCGCGAATCGATCAAGGGCGTCATCATTACGTCAGGAAAGTCGACATTTTTTGCTGGCGGCGATTTACGCAAATTGATGGCCGTTGAGCCCGCGCAAGCGCAGCAGTTCTATAACGGCATTCAGACCATGAAGGCGAATTTGCGCCGTCTCGAGAGGCTCGGCCGCCCGGTTGTTGCGGCCATCAACGGCACCGCGCTGGGTGGCGGGCTTGAGTTGGCTCTGTCCTGCCACTACCGAATCTGTATTGATGATCCGAAAATTCGCATCGGCTTTCCGGAGGTGACGCTCGGTCTGCTACCGGGGGCGGGCGGCGTGACCAAGACGGTTCGCATGATGGGCATTCAGGCCGCCATGCCCTTCATTGGAGAAGGCAAACAAGTCAGCCCAACTGAGGCTCAACAGGTGGGTTACGTCGATGCCTTGGCGCCAGATCGAGACACCATGCTCGTACAGGCTCGCGCCTGGATCGCGGCGAACCCGAACGCCATTCAACGTTGGGACGATCCCAAATATCGCATTCCGGGTGGCACGCCATCGAGCCCTGCAGTGGCCGGTATGTTGTCAATTGCGCCGGCCATGCTCGTCAGCAAAACTCGCGGTAACTACCCTGCCCCCGAAGCCATTATGGCGGCGGCGGTCGAGGGTGCGCAGGTCGACTTCGACACGGCCTTGCGGATCGAGTCTCGCTACATGACCAAGATCGCGACCGGTCAGGTAGCCAAGAATATGATCAGCACCCTCTTCTTTCAAATGAACGAGGTCAAATCGGGCAAAAGTCGGCCGGCGGATATCGCGAAATCCAAGGTTGCCAAAGTCGGGATTTTGGGCGCTGGGATGATGGGCGCGGGAATCGCCTGGGCCTGTGCCGATCGTGGAGTCGCTTGTGTGCTCAAGGACACCAGCATCGAGAAGGCTGAGCACGGTAAAGCCTACAGCGGCAAATTGCTGGCGCGACGCGTGGATAAGAATCGTATTTCGCTCGCAGATGCCGAGAAAGTATTGAACCTCATCACGCCGTCGGCGAGTATCGCCGATCTGGCCGACTGCGATCTCATTGTTGAAGCTGTCTTCGAGAATCGGGATTTGAAGGCCCAGGTCACGCGTGAAACCGAAGGTCTTATCGCTGCCACTGCGGTATTTGCGTCAAACACTTCAACGCTGCCGATTAGCGGTCTGGCGCAAGCCTCCTCTCGCCCGGCGCAATTTATCGGTCTACACTTTTTTTCGCCGGTCGACAAAATGAGTCTGGTCGAAATTATCAAGGGCCGCCAAACGTCGCCCGAGACCTTGGCCAAGGCCTATGACTTTGTGCTGCAAATTGGCAAAACGCCGATCGTCGTCAATGACGCACGGGGCTTTTATACCAGTCGTGTGTTCGGTACGTTCGTGAATGAAGGTATGGCTTTGCTCGGAGAAGGCGTGCCGGCTGCGACCATTGAAAACGTCGGTATGCAAATCGGTATGCCGGTTGGACCGCTTGCAGTGCTGGATGAAGTCTCGCTGAAACTGGCTGATGATGTCTTGCATCAAGAACTCGCCGATCTGGCGGCGCAGGCCAGGGGCGAGGTTGAAGGTCATGTTCATGGCCCCGGTTGTGGGCACGACCATGAGCACCATGAGCACCATGACAGCGCTGATCACTCGCACGCAGAACACGACCACTCGACCCATCAGCATGGTCACGCCGACGAGCACGTGCACGCGCACGATCACGCGCCAGCCAAGGGTCAGGACCTCAAGCGGCCGCGTCCGATCAAATCAAAGCGAATGGCCGAGTCGGCGGTCTACGTACTGGAAAAAATGTCGCATGGCTACAAACGTATGGGCCGGGCTTTCGGAGGCGGCTTCTACGATTATCCCGAGGCGGCCGACAAGCAGCTTTGGCCAGGCCTCAAGATCTTCGCGCGCGGCGCAAAATCGGTTTCGTTGGAGGACATCAAAGATCGGCTGTTGTACGCGCAAGCCATTGAAACGCTTCGCTGCCTCGAAGAAGGTGTTCTTGAGTCAACGCGCGACGCCAATATCGGCTCGATCTTTGGTTGGGGATTTCCCGCCTACACCGGCGGTACAGCGCAATTCGTCAATCACGTGGGCACCAAGGCGTTTTGTGAGCGTGCTGATGACCTGGCCCAAAAGTATGGCGAGCGATTTACTCCGCCGCGCCTGCTGCGGTTTCTTGCCGCTCAGAACAAGCCACTTGATTAAAGAAGGATTTGATTAACGAATGAACACCGAAACTGCGTCCGATCATTCGGCAGTCCGCGTAGACACGCAAGGACCGATCACGATCGTTACTTTATCGCGCCCGCAAGCCCGCAATGCGGTCGACGGAGCCACCGCCGCACTGCTCGCTGACGCGTTTCGCCAGTTTGATGCCGATTCGAATGCGCGGGTCGCGGTTTTTCATGGCGATCACGGTCATTTTTGCGCAGGCGCTGACCTCAAGGCGATCGGCGAGGCAGCTCGGGGCAATCGCTTGTCGGCGCAAGGCGATGGTCCAATGGGGCCATCCCGTATGTTGCTCTCCAAGCCGGTCATTGCAGCAATTTCGGGATATGCAGTTGCCGGCGGCCTTGAACTTGCGCTTTGGTGCGATCTACGAGTTGTTGAGGAATCTGCCGTGCTGGGCGTTTTTTGCAGGCGCTTTGGCGTCCCTCTGATTGACGGCGGCACCGTCCGCCTGCCGCGACTTATCGGGCTGTCACGGGCCATGGATCTGATCCTGACCGGGCGTGCGGTCAATGCCAGCGAAGCACTGAGTTTGGGTCTCGCGAATCGAGTGGTTCCGGACGGCGACGCGCTGACATGTGCGCTCGAGCTGGCCCACGAACTATCGAAGCTTCCGCAGACATGCATGCGCAACGATCGTCAGTCCGCCTACGAGCAATTCGGCATGAGCCTGGATGACGCGCTGGCCAACGAATTTGCGCTCGGCGAACAAACAATTGCCAGCGGTGAGACCTTTGCTGGTGCCGCCCGTTTTGCCGGCGGCGTCGGTCGGCACGGGCGAAGCACTGTTTGATGCGGCCACTCGTTGCTGCCACTCGTCTAATTAAACTGATCGGAAACCAAGATGTTTGCTGAAACCCTTGCTCCAGTTTCTCGCGCGGGCGTGCGCGACTCAAAGCGTCTGAACGACTATCGCGAACCCGTCAAACCGCGACCGGCCGCAACGGTGCTGTTATTGCGCGATGCGATCGACACTTCCAAGGGCCCCTTCGAGTTACTGATGACTCGGCGTTCGGCCACCGCGAGCTTTGCGCCCGGCGTCTATGTGTTTCCAGGTGGCGCGCTCGATGCGAGCGATGGTTCAGACGAGGCCAAGGCGATTTCGAAGGTACGCTCAAGCCAATCTGCTGAGCAATGCGCGTTCTCGGTCGCCGCCATTCGCGAAGCATTCGAGGAGCTGGGTGTATTGCTCGCGTACCGGCCAGACGGCAGCATGGCCGATAGCTCCGAGCTGACTCGCATGGATCGCGATCAGAACGCCGACTTTATTGGACAGGCCGCGTCGCATGGACTTCGTCTGGCGGTCGATCAGGTCTGGTGGTTGTGTCACTGGATTACGGATCGCGATTTGCCCAAGCGCTTCGACGCCCGCTTTTATGTCGCTCGCATGCCATCCGGTCAAACGCCAAAGGCTGATGAAGGCGAACAGTTCGAACCGGTCTGGGTGTCACCCGCCGATGCCCTCGAGCGGCACGATGCAGGCCAATTCGATATGATCTTCCCGACTATTCGAACGCTGCGTCGTCTCGCGAGGCTGAGCTCGATCGACGAGTTACTGGCGCTATGCAGCACCGAGAAGCCGCTCTTTGTATCTTCGCCGCGTGGTGGCCACTACCAGAACAAAATCGAGCGCTTCAGTGAAGAAGAAATGCAGTTTGGCGAACTCGAATTGATCTCACCGGACGGCCGCGTGCAACACGTACTCGATTGGAATTATGCAAAGCCGGTGGCGCTGACCCGGAACGTTCAGCGATTGACCTGCCCGAATCCGGGGATGATGACCGGTCCGGGGACAAACACCTACATCGTCGGCGAACCAGGCGCCTATGCGGTCATCGATCCGGGTCCCGCCGACGATGCCCATGTCGATCGCATTGCAGCCGCAGTGGGCAACGATCTCAAATACATTTTGTGCACGCATGCACATCCCGATCATTCACCCGGGGCTGCCCGTTTGAAGGCACTGACCGGCGCTCCGATTCTGGGTCGGCCTTGGGGTCCTCGGACCCGGCGCTACGGTATTGATGGCCCGATCGATGTCGAGGAACACGACCCGGCGTTTGTACCCGACCGCACACTCGAAGACGGTGAACGGGTTGTTATCGGCGACTCGACTCTGATGGCGATTCATACGCCCGGTCACGCATCCAATCACTTGTGTTTTCTTATCGAGGAGGACGGCCTGCTGTTCTCGGGTGACCATATCAACAGTGGTACCACGGTCGTGATCAACCCGCCCGACGGCAATATGAAAGAGTATCTCGACGCCCTTGAGCGGTTAGTACAGATGCCGGTTACTTACATATTGCCAGCCCACGGCTGGGTGATCGGCTTCGCTGAAATGGCGATGCGGGCGCTGGTCAAACATCGGCTCGGCCGTGAACAAAAAGTTTTCACCGTTCTGCAATCAATGCCGGGCACTTCGGTCAGCGAACTGGTCAAGCGGGTGTACGACGACGTCAACGTTCGCTTGCATGGCGTCGCCGAGCGATCGCTACTGGCGCATCTTGAAAAGCTGCAACAGGATCGGCGCGCGCACAGTATTGATGGCCAATGGAGCGCTGTGCGCTGACGATTGTTAACTCACACGAATACGACGGGCACCAGAACAATTCGTGCGCGCTGCGCCTGAATTGCAATCAGCCGCTTCATCGCCTTGGCGAATGCTTCGGTCGCCATGACTTCGGATTGCCCAAGCACCCGAGCCTCGGAATCAACCACGCTTAACGCGTAGCCTTCGCCCACACGATCAGCGCGTAACGCGCTTTCGTTCGAACACAATTGATGCAAACGCTTGGCGACCTCGTCAAGGTCGCCCTCGAGGCTCACCGGTCCGCCCGTGATCAACGGCACATTGACCCTCGAGCGAAGTTGGAAGCTGAACGTCTGGTTACCGGCGTCCCGAACATTCAAAGTCGGTTCACCCCAGCGCGTGGCTTGTGATCGATCAGTCTCCATTAGCTTCATCAGTTTCAAATATCAAAGTAATGTGTACTCCGAGTTTAAACAAGCCGACCCTTCGAAAGGGTGTCTGAGTTCACGAGCGTAGCAGGTGTCAATGAACTTTCCTGCCCTAATTTGGCGCGCGTGCAAATTAAAGCGACAACTAAACAAAAAAGGGCCAGATATCTCTGGCCCTTCAGTGTTCACTTCAATACCTTGCTAGCATAAGTGTATCAGCAAAAAGCTAGCCTCCAGCGCAAGCCTATACCGAAGTACTGGGTACAGCCGGCGCAATCGGTGCCGCAGCAGCACTGGCCGCTGCCGGAACAATTCCCGCCGCCGCATCATCAGCCGCAGCCGCCTTCATCGACAGACGCAGTCGGCCTTTGTCATCAGCCTCGAGGATCTTGACGCGTACCGCCTGGCCTTCCTTCAGATAGTCGGACACCTGATTGACGCGTTCATTGGCGATTTGCGACACATGCAACAAACCGTCGCGACCCGGCATGATCTGAACGATCGCGCCAAAGTCGAGAATCTTCAGCACCGTACCATCGTAGACCTTGCCGATTTCAACTTCAGCGGTCAGATCCTCAATGATCTTCTGCGCCCGCTTGGCGGCGGCACCGTCGACGGCTGCAATGGTAATCGAGCCGTCATCCTTGATGTCGATCTGGGTACCGGTACTCTCGGTAATCTGGCGAATTGTGGCGCCGCCCTTGCCGATGACATCGCGAATGCGTTCCGGGTTGATTTTCATCTGATACATGCGCGGCGCGAAGTCCGACAATTCGGTTCGTGCGGTACCCATCGCGGTGCGCATATGACCCAGAATATGCAAACGACCTTCGCGAGCTTGCGCCAGGGCAACCTGCATGATTTCCTTGGTGATGCCCTGGATCTTGATGTCCATCTGCAGCGCTGTAATGCCCTGCTCGGTGCCGGCAACCTTGAAGTCCATGTCGCCGAGGTGATCCTCATCACCGAGGATATCGGTCAGCACGGCAAAGCGCCCGCCTTCCTTGATCAGGCCCATGGCGACACCGGCGACATGCGCCTTGACGGGCACACCGGCGTCCATCAATGCCAGGCAACCACCGCAGACTGACGCCATCGACGAAGAGCCGTTAGATTCAGTGATCTCGGAGACAACACGCAACGAATAGGCGAACTCTTCCAGTTTTGGCAGAAGCGGGCGAATGGCGCGCTTGGCGAGGTTACCGTGACCAATTTCGCGCCGCTTGGGCGTTCCCATACGGCCGGTCTCACCGGTCGCAAACGGCGGCATGTTGTAGTTGAACATGAAGCGCTCACGATACTCACCGGCGATGGCGTCAATGATCTGCTCATCGCGCGAAGTGCCGAGCGTCGCAATCACCAAGGCCTGAGTCTCGCCGCGCGTGAACAAGGCGGAACCGTGGGCGCGCGGCATGACGCTCGAGCGAATCGAGATGGGCCGGACGGTACGCGTATCGCGCCCGTCAATGCGCAGCTCGCCGCTCAAAATCTGATTGCGGACAATCCGCGATTCGATTTCGAACAACATGTTCGAAATGGTGTTGGCGTCCGGTATCGGCTTGCCAGCGGCGACCGCGCTTTCCGCAACCTTGGCACGCGTATTGGCTTCGACGTCCCGAACCTTGTGCGTGCGCTCCTGCTTGTTACGGGATTTGTAGGCCTCGCGCATCGGCGCTTCGGCAACCGCGTTGATTTGATAAGCCAGCGCTTCATCGCGCGGCGGCGGCGCCCAGACGATTTCCGGGCGGCCACCCATTTCAACCAATTCGTTGATGGCGCTGATAACGACCTGCATCTGCTCATGACCAAAAACCACTGCGCCCAACATGATCTCTTCATTGAGCTCGTGTGCTTCGGACTCGACCATCAGCACAGCCGCTTCGGTACCCGCAACCACCAGGTCAAGCTTGCTGTTGGCCATTTGCGGAATACTCGGATTCAGCGCATATTGACCATCGATGTAAGCTACGCGCGCCGCGCCGATCGGGCCATTAAACGGCACCCCGGAGATGGCCAGCGCGGCCGACGCCGCAATCATGGCGACGATATCGCTATCGACTTCCGGGTTCTGCGACATCACCTGCAGGGCGACTTGCACTTCGTTATAATAGCCATCCGGAAATAGCGGTCGGATCGGCCGATCGGTCAGGCGGGCAATCAAGGTTTCGCGCTCGGTCGGACGTCCTTCACGCTTGAAGAAGCCGCCCGGGATTCGACCGGCCGCGTAGAACTTTTCAACGTAATCGACCGTCAGCGGAAAGAAGTCCTGACCGGCCTTGGCATTCTTGGCAGCGACTACCGTGGCGAGGACGACGGTATCGTCCATCGAGACCACGACCGCGCCGGTTGCCTGACGAGCGATTTCGCCCGTCTCCATCGTGACAGTGTTCTGTCCCCACTTGAAACTTTTTCTCGATATCTCAAACAATTTATTTTCCTTTCACACATTACCCGCGCGATTCGCCAGCGGCGCGGTTCGCCTGTTTAAACGCTCGCCCAATGCTGCAAGTCGAGCTCCATGACCGAATAAAAACAAAATAGCCCGCAACATAACGCTTGCGGGCTAGAGTCCTACGCCAAAAATAACTGACATGAAGACGAGGTATTCGCGCTTCGGCAACCCGTTGGATACTGAATATGGTCAGTTACGCAGACCGAGACGCTCGATCAGCTTTTTATAACTTTCCGGGCTTCTTGATTTCAGGTAGTCGAGCAACTTGCGGCGACGACTGACCATTCTCAACAGGCCCCGGCGTGAATGATGATCTTTCACGTGTGCGTCAAAGTGGGTCTTGAGATCGTTGATACGCGTCGTCAGCAAGGCAACCTGAACCTCGGGAGAACCGGTGTCCCCGGCAGCTCGCTGATAATCGGTGACCACTTTCGCCTTGTCTAAATTTGCAACAGCCATGATTCCCTTTCAACTTGCGGCACCACCGGGACGCGGCGCCGTGCTTGGCTTTACTACATCGAATTAACTACATTGGATTTACTACACTAACCCTCTATTATAGTGCGTTTTGTGAAATGACTTCAAATACTCAGGTTTTCGGCAGCGTCACGCCGCGCTGTCCCTGGTACTTGCCGCCCCGATCCTTGTAGGAAGTCTCGCAAACTTCATCCGACTCCAGGAACAGAACCTGCGCGCAGCCCTCACCTGAATAGATCTTTGCGGGCAGCGGCGTCGAGTTCGAAAACTCCAGCGTGACATGCCCTTCCCATTCCGGTTCCAGCGGCGTCACATTGACAATGATTCCACAGCGAGCGTACGTTGACTTGCCCAGGCAAATGGTCAAGACGGAGCGCGGAATCCGGAAGAATTCGACGGTGCGAGCGAGCGCAAATGAGTTCGGCGGAATAATGCAGACGTCGCCTTCGAAGTCGACAAACGATTTTTCGTCAAACGCCTTCGGATCAACAATCGTGCTGTTGATGTTCGTAAAAATCTTGAACTCGCGAGCGCAGCGAACGTCGTAGCCGTAGCTGGAGGTGCCGTAGGAAACTATTTTCTGGCCGGCCACCTGCCGAACCTGGCCCGGCTCGAACGGCTCGATCATGCCCTGGGAGGCCATCCGGCGAATCCATTTATCGGACTTGATGCTCATGGGTATGTCCAACTCGTCAAATCGCTCTATGTTAGTTCAGGCTGCTTGCAGGCGGGCGGGTGGTCAAACGGGTTCATTTAAAATTTCCTTTCGATAATGATGGTCTTGAGCGAAACAGCGTCGAAAAAACACGCATAATCGAATGTGGAATTAAGTTGCAATTGAGTTGCAATGGCTTGCAGCAAGTTGATTTGTGCCGAGTCAGCCTGATTCGGTGGGCTAACAATATTTATAGGAGATTCCCATGAGCATGACCGTCAACCTGACGGTGAACGGCACCCCCGTGTCGGCATCTGTTGACCCTCGCACTCTGCTTGTCCAGCTTATTCGTGAGCACCTTTTGCTGACCGGCACCCACGTCGGCTGCGATACCGCTCAATGCGGCGCCTGCACCATCCACATGAACGGCAAGGCAGTCAAATCGTGCTCTTTCCTGGCGCTCCAGGCCGAGGGTGCCATCATCACGACGATTGAAGGTATTTCGGGTGCCAATGGCGCCATGCACCCGATGCAGGAGGCGTTTCGTCAGTGTCACGGCCTGCAATGCGGCTACTGCACCCCCGGCATGGTCATGTCGGCCATCGACCTGCTGAACAACAACCCCAAGCCCAGCGAGCAGGAAATTCGTGACGGCCTGGAGGGCAATATTTGCCGTTGTACGGGCTACCAAAACATCGTTCGTGCAGTCCAGACCGCTGCGGCCGTTTGACGCCAACCGAGGAAACCACCATGACTGATATGTCGAATTCGCCGATTGGCAAATCGATTCTGCGCCGCGAAGATCAGAAATTTTTGACGGGCGCTGGCCAGTACACCGATGACATCACCCTGCACCGCCAGACCTACGCGGTGTTTCTGCGCTCACCTCACGCCCATGCTGCGATCAAGTCCGTCGATCTGACCGCCGCTCGCAAGGCACCGGGCGTCGTCGCCATTTTTACTGGTCCGGACTTGGCCGAAGCCAAGGTGGGCGGACTGCCTTGCGGCTGGCTGATCCACAATAAAGACGGCAAACCGATGAACGAACCGGCGCACCCGGTGCTGGCGCAGGGCAAGGTTCGTCACGTCGGCGATCAGGTCGCGCTGGTGGTCGCCGAGACCGTCGCGCAGGCCAAGGACGCCTGTGAAATGATCCAGGTCGACTATGAAGTCTTGCCGGCCGTCATCAACATCATGACGGCTGACGCAGCCGGTGCGTCCGGGATTCACGAAGGCGCGCCAAACAATTTGTGCTACGACTGGGGCCACGGCGACAAGGCCAGTGTTGATGCCGCCATCGCCAGTGCCGCCCACGTCACCCGGCTGTCGTTTCGCAATAACCGGCTGATACCGAATGCCATGGAGCCGCGTGCCTGCAATGCGGTCTACACCAAGCACGACGAGAGTTACCTGCTGTACGTAGCCAATCAGAACCCGCACGTTGAACGCCTGTTGATGACGGCATTTGTGCTCGGACTGCCCGAGTCAAAAGTGCGCGTCATTGCGCCCGACGTCGGCGGCGGATTCGGATCGAAGATTTTTCTGTACGCCGAAGATACCGCACTGGTCTGGGCCAGCAAGCGGGTCGGCCGGCCCATCAAATGGACCGCCGAACGCAGTGAATCGTTCCTGACCGATGCGCATGGCCGGGATCATCAAACCACCGCCGAATTGGCGATGGATGCCAATGGCAAGTTCTTGGCGCTGCGCGTCAGTACGGTCGCCAACATGGGCGCCTACCTGTCGACGTTTGCATCGGCTGTGCCGACCATTCTGTATGCGACCTTGCTGGCTGGCCAGTATGCGACACCCGCTATTTATTGCGAAGTCAAAGCCGTCTTCACCAATACCGCGCCGGTCGATGCCTATCGTGGTGCCGGCCGCCCTGAAGCGACCTATGTCGTCGAGCGTATGGTCGAGCAAGCAGCACGTGACATGAAACTCGACCCGGCAGAAATTCGCCGCCGCAATTTCATCACGAGCTTTCCGTATGCCACCCCGGTAGGCTTGACCTATGACTCGGGCGATTACAACGCCACCCTGACCAAAGCTATTCAGCATGCCGACGTCGCCGGCTTTGCCGCGCGCAAGGCGGCTTCGGCTGCGAAGGGCAAAAAACGCGGGTTGGGTTACTCGTGCTACATCGAAGCCTGTGGTATCGCGCCATCCAACATTGCTGGCGCACTCGGTGCACGCGCCGGCCTGTTCGAGGCCGGCGAGGTTCGGGTTCACCCGACCGGAACGGTAACGGTATTCACCGGCTCCCACAGCCACGGCCAGGGGCACGAGACCACCTTTTCGCAAGTGGTTGCGGCTAAATTGGGCATCCCGATTGAAGCCGTTGAAATTGTCCACGGCGATACCGGCCGGGTGTTGTTTGGCATGGGCACCTACGGTTCACGATCACTGGCGGTCGGTGGTACGGCCATCGTGATGGCGGTCGACAAAGTGATTGCCAAGGGCAAGAAAATTGCCGCCCATTTACTCGAAGCGTCGGACACCGACATTGTCTTCGAGAACGGTGAATTCAAGGTCGCCGGAACCGATAAAAAGGTGCCATTCGCACAGGTTTCGTTGACCGCCTACGTGCCGCACAACTACCCGCTGGACAAACTTGAACCTGGCCTCAATGAGAACGCGTTTTACGATCCGGGCAATTTCACTTACCCCGCCGGCTCGTATATCTGCGAGGTTGAAGTCGACCCCAGCAGTGGCGAGTATCAACTTTGCGCGTTTACGGCAGTTGATGACTTTGGCAACATCATCAACCCCATGATCGTTGAAGGCCAGGTGCACGGCGGGCTGGCGCAAGGCCTGGGCCAGGCCATGCTCGAGAACTGCAGCTACGATGAGGAGAGCGGACAACTGTTGAGCGGCTCGTACATGGACTACGCCATGCCGCGCGCCGACAATTTTGTGAACTTCAAGGTCGACAACTGCGTGACTGCCTGCACCCACAACCCGCTGGGGGTCAAGGGCTGCGGTGAGGCGGGTGCCATTGGTTCGCCGCCAGCGCTGATCAACGCGCTGACCGACGCGCTGGGCATTCGTGACTTGCCGATGCCGGCGACGACCGAGCGGGTCTGGCGCGCCGCCAATGGCCTTTAATCAGCAACTGGCCTTTAAACAGTAACTACTCGAGTTAACGACTTAGCCAGGAGTATTTCAATGTATACCTTCAACTATCAACGTCCCACTAGCCTCGCCACTGCAGTCTCCAGCGGCCAGGGCGACTCCCGTTTTCTGGCCGGTGGCCAAAGTCTGGTGCAAGCCATGAAAATGCGTCTGGCCAGTGCGCCGACGCTGGTCGACCTCGCCGGATTGGCTGAACTCAAGGGCATCACTGTTGCGGCCAATACGGTCACGATCGGCGCCATGGTCAAGCACTCCGAGGTCGCGGCCTCAGCGGAAGTGCGCCGCGCCATTCCCGCCCTGGCAGATCTGGCGGGCGGTATCGGCGATCGTATGGTTCGCAACATGGGCACCCTCGGCGGCTCACTGGCAAACTCCGACCCCGCCGCCTGCTATCCGGCTGCGGTGCTTGGGCTCGGCGCAACCATCAAGACCGATCGCCGCACCTTGAACGGCGACGAGTTCTTCAAGGGTTTGTACGAAACCGCTTTGCAGCCTGGCGAAATTATCGTGTCCGTCACCTTTAACGTGCCGCAAAAAGCCGCTTACATCAAGTTCAAGCAACCGGCGTCGCGTTTTGCGCTGGTCGGGGTGTTTGTCTCGCAGGGCACGTCGGGCGTTCGCGTCGGGGTGACCGGTGCCAAAGCCTGTGCCTATCGCTCGGCGGAACTTGAACAGGCTCTTTCGGCGAACTTCACGGCCGCCGCCGCGGCCGCTGTCAAGGTCGTAGCCACCGACATCAACGCGGATCTGCATGCAAGTTCTACTTATCGCGCGGCAATGATCAGCGTGATGGCTTCGCGCGCCGTGACCAAGGCACTGGGATAATGCACGCATGAGTGAGTTGAGTCCGTCAGTGACGCCGGCTCTAGCCGGCATCGCTGACCTCGTCGCCAGTTTGGCCAGCCATGACTACATTTGTGATACCCGATTGGCGACGGTGCTTTTCCTGGCTCTGCGCATGCAGCGGCCGCTGTTCCTGGAAGGCGAAGCCGGTGTTGGCAAGACCGAGCTCGCGAAAACACTCGCTCGCTCACTCGGCGCACCGCTGATCCGATTGCAGTGTTACGAGGGCCTCGACGTCCAGCAGGCGGCCTACGAATGGAATGTCGCTCGGCAGCTCATTGAAATTCGGTTGGCTGAGGCATTACACGAAAATAATCGCGAGAAGATCGTCAAAGACATTTACCGACGCGAGTTGCTGTTGGAGCGTCCGCTGTTGCGGGCGCTGACGCAGCCGGTGTCGCCGGTGCTGTTGATTGATGAAATCGATCGTGCCGACGAGCCGTTTGAAGCTTACCTGCTTGAAGTGTTGGCCGAGTATCAGCTCACGATTCCGGAGCTGGGCACCGTCAAGGCCGAACATCCGCCGATTGTGATCATCACCTCGAATCGCACCCGCGAAATTCGCGATGCACTGAAACGCCGCTGCCTTTATCACTGGGTGCAGTTCCCCGATGCCACCCGC
Source organism: Burkholderiales bacterium (assembly GCA_031363055.1). Taxonomy (GTDB): domain Bacteria; phylum Pseudomonadota; class Gammaproteobacteria; order Burkholderiales; family Burkholderiaceae_E; genus JANLTP01. Next base: position 15,018 of record JANLTP010000213.1, read on the forward strand.
GAGCTGGAGATTGTTCGACGCCGTGCGCCCGGCGCGTCAGAGCGACTGGCCTCCCAGGCTGTCGATTACGTTCAGCGCATGCGCAAGCTCGACCTGTTCAAGCTGCCCGGTGTTGCCGAAACCATCGACTGGACCAATGCACTGGTTGCGCTCAATGCCATATCGCTGGACCCGGAATCGGTACGCGATACCTTGGGCGTTTTGCTCAAATATCAGGAAGACGTCGACCGCATGCTGGGCGGTGAATCGGCGCACTTGCTGGACGAGCTGCGCGCCGCGTCGATTCTGCGCTGAATCGTGACCGACAGGGACGGTGCCTAATGGTCATTCAGGACGCCACCCCCAGTGCAACTGCCGGTAGACCCGGTCGCCTCGCCGATAACGTCGTTCACTTTACCCGCGTCCTGCGGCAGGCCGGATTGCCGGTCGGCTCGGAACACACGCTGGCCGCATTAAGGGCGCTGGAGATCATCGGCTTCGACAGCAAGGAGCATGTCCACGCGGCACTGTCTGCCGTGCTGATTGATCGTCGCGAACATCAAGCGATTTTTGATTCCGCGTTCGCTGCCTTCTGGAAGGATCCCAAGATGCTCGAGCGGCTCATGTACCTGACCTTACCGAAGGTTACCGGACGCGTTGAGCAGCGCCGAGAGGATCAACACCGCCGGCTCGATGAAGCGCTGTCGGGCGTGCGCCCCGGCGACGCCTTGAAGCCAAACCCGGCCGAGGAAGAGGCCGACCAGGTCAATATCGACGCCAGCTTGACCTACTCCGAGCAGGAAAAACTTCAGGCCATGGATTTTGAGTCGATGTCGATCGACGAATTCAACGATGCCAAGAAGCTGGCCGCGCAACTACCCTTGATGTTACGCCCGGTTCCAGTACGGCGCTTCGAGCGCGCAAACCGAGGCAGCCTTGATCTGGCGGCGATGCTGCGTTCAACGGCGCGACAACCGCTGGCCATGCCACTGCTGTATCAAAGAAACCGGATACAACCACCGCCACTGATCATCCTGTGCGACATCTCGGGCTCCATGCAGCGTTACTCGCGTATCTTCCTGTACTGGGCGCACGCATTGACGCGAAATTTTGCACGCGTCGAAACGCTGACTCTGGGCACGCGCCTGACCCGAATCACTCGAATGTTGCAAACGCGTGATGTCGATGATGCCGTGCGTGACGCCGGCAACAAGGTTTCCGACTGGTCGGGCGGTACGCGCCTCGGACCTTGCCTTCGCGAATTCAATCGGCAATGGGCTAGGCGACTGTTGGTCGGTAATGCTTCGGTCTTGTTACTATCCGACGGGCTTGATCGCGACGATGCGGGCCAACTCTCGCGCGAGGCGGCGCGGTTGAAGTCGTTTGCGCACAGGGTCATCTGGCTTAATCCGCTGCTGCGTTTTGATGGCTTTGAGCCGAAAGCGGCCGGAGTTCGGGCCTTGTTGCCGCATGTCGACGACTTTGTCCCAGCACACAATTTGCGCAGCCTCAAAGATCTATCGAAGACGTTGGCGACAGCGCGTTCGAACCCGCAACGTTTTAATGCAGGAATGTTCAAATCCTGAAGGATTTCAAGATATGGAATTAATTGGACAGCAACGAATCGCAGCGCCCATCGACAAGACCTGGGTTGCCCTGAACGATCCGGGTGTGCTGAAGGAATGTATCGCCGGCTGCGAGTCTATTGAGCGAGTTTCGGATCGCGAATACGCCGTTGCAATGGCGGTCAAGATTGGTCCGGTCAATGCAAAATTCAAAGGCAAACTGTTTCTCGACAACCTGCAGCCGCCGAACTCCTACACCATCCATTTCGAAGGACAAGGTGGCGTCGCTGGCTTTGGCAAAGGCTCAGCCGATGTCAAATTGACACCCGAAGGCGCAGCGACCCTACTGGACTACGCCGCCCGCGCACAGGTCGGCGGCAAGATCGCCCAGATTGGTTCGCGCCTCGTCGATATGGCCGCCAAGAAAATGGCGGACGATTTCTTTATCGCCTTCAATACCAAAGTGGCTGGTAGCCAGGCGGCCGTTGAACTGGCCGCCGGTGAATCGGCCGCCGGTGCACTGGCGGCCCGCGATGGGGTCCACACCTCTGCCCAGCCAGCGCCAGCGGCGGCCAAGCCAGCTCCAACTGCGGCCAAGCCGACGGCCGTTGCCGTTTCGGATCACAATAAGGGGTTGCCGGCCTGGATCTGGCTGGCTGTTGCTGCGGTCGTGGTGTTGGCCATCATCGCCCTCGGCGGCAAGTAACCAGGAGTACGAACCATGGACAGTCTGGATTTGCAAGTCTTGCGCCAAGCTCTGGAGTGGCGCAACCAAAAGCGCCAAGTCTGGATCGTAACCGTCATTGAAACCTGGGGTTCCGCGCCCCGCCCGCCCGGCGCCTTGCTGGCTGTGCGCGACGACGGCCTTGTGGTCGGGTCGGTGTCTGGCGGCTGCGTCGAGGATGATCTCATCGAACGCGTTCGTACGGGCGAGCGCGTCGCCAAACCGACCTTGATTGTTTACGGGGTCTCGAAGGAAGAAGCAGCGCGTTTCGGACTGCCCTGTGGCGGCAATTTGCGCTTGGTGCAGGAACCCTTGCTCGACACCGACTGGATTACAGAGGTGTTGCAGCGGACCAATGAACATCAGCTAGTCGCTCGGGTGCTCGATCTGGATACCGGCGCATCGACGGTTGAAGCGAGCCAGCGCGGTGAAGCCTTTGAGTTCAGAGACCAACAGATTCGCCAGATTTTCGGACCGCGCTGGCGCATGCTGATCATCGGCGCAGGTCAATTGTCGCGGGTACTTGCCGAGATGGCGCTGGCACTCGATTTCGAAGTCATCGTCTGCGACCCGCGCGAGGAGTACTCCCTGACCTGGGAAGTCACCAATACGCGCTTCGTTCGCGACATGCCCGATGACACGGTGCTGGCCCTGCAACTGGATCCGCACAGCGCGGTGGTCGCCGTCACGCACGATCCGAAGCTCGACGATATGGCGTTGATCGAGGCCTTGAAATCACCGGCGTTTTATGTCGGCGCCCTGGGTTCACGCGGCAATACCGCCAAGCGCAAGGAGCGACTGGCGCTGTTTGATCTGAGTAATCAGGAGATCAACCGACTGCATGGCCCGATCGGTCTTCATTTGGGTGCGCGAACGCCAGCCGAGATCGCGGTGGCGATCCTGGCTGAGATCATTGCCGTGCGCAACGAGGTCACGATCAGCCAGAAAAAGCCGGTCGATCCGATCGCCGATGCCGCCAGTTGTGCCCTGAATTGAAAATGTAGCTTAACCCTGACAGCCTCCCGACGTTATGGCTTTGGCGGTACTGGCCACAATACACAATGGATCTACAAAGGCGTCTGCAGCGCCGCACGCTGGCCAGCGCGGCACTGATCTTCACGGCACTACTTGCCTGCCTGGCGTGGTGGACATTGCACGACACCCGGCGCGAAATCGAGTCGACCCGTGCGCTCGTCAGAAGTACGGTCGCCGCCGTCCTGCGAGCGCAACACGGTGGCAGCGCAATCGAGCCGGCACCACCCAACAGCACGCTACGGGAGGTGACGCCACTACAGGTGACGCCACGACCGGTGACGCTGCGCCATGTAACGATTGAATTGGCACTACCGGGTGGCCGTGAGCAAGCGATTCGAGATCGTTCCTGGATCGATCGATCGGTCGACGCGTTACCGGAGGAAATAGCCTTGGCGGACCCTGCATCGGCGGCGCCGGGCCGCGTGCTGTTGGTCAAGCCAAATGCACGTAGCGAGTTTATCGAGCATTTGTTGTTCGCGGCCAGCGCGTTTGGAGCGCTGCTGTTGCTGGGTGTGGTGATCACCCTGACGCAGTACCGCACCTTGATCAGAGCGTTCGCGCCGGTGCAAACCTTGAAGTCGCAACTGGAAACGTTCGGTAGCGGAGACTTGTCGGCACGGCTGCCCGTTCCGGAACTTGACGAGTTAGCCGTCATTGCCCATTCGTTCAATCGACTGGCCGACAGCTTGCAACAGACGGTCGGCGAGCAGCGGCGACTGTCGCAGTCCTTGATTTCGATGCGCACCGAAGAGCGGCATCGACTGGCGCGCGAATTGCACGATGACCTGGGCCAGGTACTAACCGCGATCTCGGTGAACGTTGCTTCACTAAAACGTAATCATCTTGAGCCGTCGCTGCGTCTGGCTACCGTGCATAGCCTTGAACGCGATCTGCAGGGCCTGCGCGAGGCAACCCGCAAGATGCTGGCTGATCTTCGCGAGGCGCCCGACCAAAACCTGCCGGACCAACCTGAGCCCATGAAGATTCTGGCGGATTGGCAGCAGCGATTCAGCCAAGTGCGCTGGCAGATTGCTGCAGACCTGAACGAATCGTTGGGCCGGCTTCGGGTCGCCGAGTACGAAGTGGCTAGGCGCGTTTTGCAGGAATCCCTGACCAATATTTTCAAACATGCGCAGCCACTGCTGATTCGGGTTGAATTGACCTTTGAAGCCGATGCCACTGCAGGTCGGCCAGTACGCTTGCTCATCGAGAACGATGGCCTCATAAAACGCGAATCCCGAGAACCAAGCGCCCCAGCAGCCGCGCGGCTATCCAGCCAGCTCGGTATCACTGGCATGTTCGAGCGTGCGCGACAGATTGGCGCCGAACTATCGGTTGGCGCCGAACTGTCGGTCGGCCCCGATCAGGAGCGGTGGCGCGTCGAACTGCGCTTCGCCAGCACCGAATGAACGAGCTCAACGGTATGAACGAACTCACGGGTATGAGCGCATTCACCATCATGCTGGTCGATGACCATGAGGTGGTCCGCAGCGGCTACCGCAACTTCATTGATTCCGACCCGCAACTGCAGGTCATCGCGGAGGCCGAATCGGCTACCCGGGCGTACGCCGGGTTGCTGAATCTGGAGACCGAGGGCCGGCTGCCCGATCTGGTCGTGGTCGACGTCAGCCTGGGTGATCGCAGTGGGCTGGAGCTCATCGATCGTTGCGCAAAACGCCATCCGGGTTTGCGTATGCTGGTGTTTTCAATGCATGAGGATCCGCGGCTGGTGGAACACGCGCTGGCAGCCGGCGCGCAGGGCTACGTTTCAAAATCGAGCCCGCCTGAAACCGTTCTGGAGGCCATCGCAGCCATTCGTTCGGGACAGACGTTCCTCGACCCTGCGCTGCAGGTGCGATTGAAGGACCGACGCGAGCAGCAACATCGCTTTGACCAACTCAATCGTCGCGAGTTGGAAATATTGAGTCAATTGCTTCGGGGTGTCGATACGCAGCAGATTGCGCAGTCGCTATCGTTGAGCCCGAAAACCATCGCCAATCATCTGTCGACCATTCGTGGCAAATTGAAGGTCAATAACGACTTTCAACTAATGCGTATCCTGGTCGAGCATGATTTGCCGAACATTTGAAGTGTAGGGGCCTATCGGGGTACAGTTTCACGATTTTCTTGATGGCAAACGCCAGACGAAACCGTACAGTTCGTTACCCAATTTTTTACAAGATCATGAACGCTCATCGAATTCGTCCTATTGCACTGGCCATCGCCGCCATCGGCTGCCCCTCCCTGTTTGCGTCGCACGCCTTCGCCGCTGACGAAGTCTTGAGTGACGTGGTAGTTTCCGCAGGCCGCGCCGAACAACGAAGTTTCGACGCACCGGCCGCAGTGCAGGCCATCAGCAACCAGACCATTCGGGATGCGGGACCACAAGTCAATCTGTCGGAGTCCATCAATCGCGTGCCCGGCGTGATTGTGCTCGATCGTCAAAATTATTCGCAAGACCTGCAGCTCTCGATTCGCGGTTTTGGCGCGCGCTCGACCTTCGGTATTCGTGGCATTCGACTGATCGTCGACGGCATTCCGGCGACCATGCCTGATGGCCAGGGACAGGCGTCGACCATCAGCCTGCCTTCAGCCGAACGCATCGAGGTGTTGCGCGGACCTTTGGCGCAACTCTACGGCAACGCTGCCGGCGGCGTTGTTCAGGTGTTTACCCAGAACGGTCCGCCGGAGCCATTCGGACAAGCTTCGTTTAACGCGGGCAGCTTTGGCCTGCAGCGCTATGGATTGCAGACCGGCGGACAAAGCGGCATCGTCAATTACTTCGTCGACTATTCGAATTTTTCGATCGACGGTTATCGCCAGAACAGCACCACCAGTCGGCAACACCTGAACTCGAAGTTTCGATTTGACGTCTCGGATAGCACCAAGGTGACGGTTGTCGCCAACTTGTTCGATCAGCCCAAAGGTAAAGATCCACTAGGACTGACGCGCGCCCAGGCAGAAGCTGACCCTCGGCAGGCGGTGGCTGCTGCGACCACCCAGGATGCCAGCAAGAAGGTCACGCAAAACCAATTGGGCACCGTCATCGAACATGCCATTGACGCCAACAATCGGGTTACCGGTCGCGCTTACTTTGGTTCGCGAGACCTCTATGCCAAGCTCTCCATACCGCTGGCGACACAAGCGCCAGCGACTTCGGCCGGCGGAATTGTCGAACTCGATCGCGCCTATCAAGGTATTGGCTTGCAGTACAGCAACAAAACCCAGACTGGCGCCGGTATGCTGACCAGCGTGCTCGGTATCGACTACGACAAAATGAAGGACCGTCGTCGCGGCTATATCAATAACGCCGGTACCCAGGGCGCGCTCAAGCGCGACGAGGACAATCTGGTTGAGAACCTCGATATCTACGCGCAAACCAATTGGCTGATCGATCCGAAGTGGAGCGTCACTGGCGGCTTGCGTTCGAGCAGCGTCAAATTCCGGGTCAACGACTATTTCGTGGCCGCTGGCAACCCCGACGATACCGGCTCAGCTAAATACAGCGCGGTCAATCCGGTCCTGGGCGTCACCCATTTTCTGAACGATCAGGTCAATGTGTATGCCAATCTGGGTCGTGGCTTCGAGACGCCAACCTTTACCGAACTCGCTTATCGCTCCGGTGGCCTGACCGGCCTGAACTTTGATCTTCAGGCATCGCGGGCACGCCATCTGGAATTGGGCACCAAGGCCAAGATCAACCAGGATCATCGCCTGGACGCCGCCTTGTTTCAAATCAACACCGATAACGAACTGACCGTCGATACCAACACGGGCGGGCGCAGCACCTATCGAAACGCCGGTCGTACCAGCCGCACCGGGTTCGAGTTAGCCTACTCAGGGCGCTTCAGCGAATCGTTGACCTCGCACGTGGCTTTGACGGCGCTCAAGGCCGAATTTCGCGACGCCTACGTCGGCTCGGGCGGTGCCGTCGCCGCGGGCAATAACCTGCCGGGTGTGCCGAATCGTTTTGTGTATGCCGAGATCGCCTGGCGTCCAAAAATGGACGGTGGCCTCAAAGGCCTGAACGTCGGTGCCGAACTGGTGCACTCGGGCAAGTTATATGTCAACGACTCCAATACCGATTCGACGGCCTCCTACACCTTGATGAATTTGCGCGCAGGCCTGGAACAGAAAGTCGGTGAATGGCGCATTTCTGAATTCGCGCGACTGAATAACATCAGCGACAAGCGTTACATCGGCTCGGTCATTGTGAACGACGCCAACGGTCGCTTTTTTGAACCAGCGCCAGGCAGAAACTGGATGTTCGGCGTCACCGCTCGATATACCTTCAAGTAGTTCGGGCAAAAAAACCGGGTGAGCGTAGGAGAACTCACCCGGAATAGGCGGAGACAACTGGAGAAAGCGTAAATTGCTCTCAGAATAATTCTAGTAACATCCACCGTTCATTGGCATCCCCCAAAAGTAGTAGTACAGCATTCAGCGCATACGAAATGTGTCCTGAATCCTGATGAGCTGGCCGTCGTTGGCCGCAATTGGACGATGCCGGTGTTTTACGAACTATAAGAATTGAATTGTCCGGGAGGAGTATGTTCGGAAAGGCCCAGGCGCATGCGCCGGAATTCAGTATTGATCCGCTGCTGCCCAATGACCCGGCGTTTCTTTCGTTTCATCTGTGGTTGCTCATCGCTGCCGCCAGTGTTTTTGCCTTTTTTGTGGCGGCCACGTCGGGCGGGTTGGCGTTTGTGATCGAGCACGATCTGACCTTTATCAGTGATGCGGTCATGGTTATCTTTCTCGCCACTACCCTGTTTTGTGGAACTCGGGCCTGGCGACTGTCGCGCGAGCTGATGGTCGTACAAAGAATGGCCGCGCGCGCAACAGATCCGCTGAGCCCGTCGGATCTCGCATTCCAGCAACAGAGTTGGGTCGCCAGTTTTCTGAAGCAGGCGTCGCTCAGAAGCAAACCCGAAAGCCGCGAACAACTCATCAACGTGCTCACTGACAAGGTCCGCGGCTCGCATGAAATCGGCTGGTTCATCACCGAAACCATGACCAAACTGGGACTGCTCGGTACAGTTATTGGCTTTCTTGTGATGCTCACCGCGCTGGTGGGCAGCAATCAGCTCGAATTGACGGCGATGCAATCGATTCTGCGTGATATGGCCTCGGGCATGGGCATCAAGATCATCGCAACAGTGGTAGGCCTGCTGACCAACATTGTTCTGGCCCTGCAGTGGCTGATGCTCGATCGCTGCGCCGACAAGGTTTTGTCAGGTGCCATCTATCTGAGCTGTCTCGAAGATCCGGCGCATCACTAGAACATGGCTCGCACACGCCGACATTACGGACAGGATCCGTTCACTGACATGTTGTTCAACGTGCTGCTAGTGCTGTCGCTGTTGTTCGCGATGGCGCTGGTGTTTATCAATCCGCCGGCCAAGGACGGCAATGTAACCCTGAAGGCGGAGTTCATCATCACGGTGACCTGGCCGGATAATGATCCGAACGATATCGATACCTGGGTACAGGACGGCGCAGGCCGACTGTGCTGGTTCAAGGGGCGCGACGAAGGACTGATGCATCTCGATCGTGATGATCGCGGCGAGCTGAATGACCGGATTACCGTTGATGGCCGTGAGATCGTCAATCCGTTGAATCAGGAAGTGGTTACCCTGCGCGGCGTCGAGGCCGGCGAATACACGGTGAATATTCACTATTACAAATCCGAGAATCAAAAACCGGTTCCGGTCACGGTACAAGTCGTCAAGATCAACCCGAAGGCTGAGATCGCCTACTACGGCCAGATCACGCTGGATCGCCAAGGCCAGGAGAAAACCGCCGTACGCTTTACGATCGGCTCGGGCGGCCAGTTCTCCGATGTCAACACCACCTTCAAGCAGCTCGTTCGAGGCGACAAGATATGACCGCAACCCTGTTATTGCTGACTGTCTGCTACGCCGCGCTGGCGCTGCTGATCGTGGCGCTGTGTCTGTTCACGCGCTGGCCGTTCTGGGTCAAGACCACCGCGATTCTGGCGACTGCCGGCTTCAGCATGCTGAGCTACGATGCCCTGTCGGGTGTGCTCGGGTTCCCCAGCGAAGGACGACTGCCGGAACGATTTGTGGTTCATTCGGCGGTCGCCGCGCAACCCAACAAGGGAACCGGCGAAAAGGGCATGATTTATGTCTGGGCCACCGCCCTCACCAAGGATGGGCCGGCACGGCAGCCGCGCGCTTATCAGATCGAGTTCGACAAGGATGTGAACAAGACATTGACTGAAGCCTTGCGTCGCGGTAACACGGGAATCACCCAGATCGGACAGACGTTCATCCCTGAAGAACGCGAGAGCAGCAGTACGGTGTCGCGATTCATGTCGAGCAACAAGACGCAGAAGTTCAAGATTACCGATATGCCCGATCCTTCGTTACCCGAGAAGTAGGTCGAGTTGAACATGAACCGATTGTCTGGTCTTCCGAGATTTTCGACCCGGCGCGCGACTGATCCGGCAATTGCTGGCTGTCCGACGATACTTTGTCTGGTTCCTGTCCTGGTGTTTATACTAACGCTCGGCGGCTGCAGCGGCTCGAGCACTGCCGAACCCAGCTACTTTCCGCTGAACCGAGGTTGGAGCTGGACGTACAAGGTGCGAACCGTCACCAACAAGGGGTCGACCTCCTCCGAGTTGCAGGTAACCAACCTGGGCAGTGTCGCACTGACTGATCAGATCAGCGCCATCGAGCGACGCAACAGCCAGGGCAACAGCTACTACTTTGTTGCCAACAGCAACGCCGTCACTCGAGTCGCTTCAAAAAACGAATTGGACCCACAGGCAAGGATCGACCAGGAAGACAACCCTCGATATGTCATGCCCTTGCCGATCAAGTTAGGCGCCCAGTGGTCGCTGCTGACCCGCCTTTATCTGCTGCACAAGCCCATGGACTTCCCGCAGGAGATGAAATACGGCAAACCGATACCGATCACCTTCGAAGTCGAGGCCACTGATGAGACCGTGACGGTGCCGGCCGGAACGTTCAATCAATGTGTCGTGATTACCGGCCATCGCATGATGAAAATGCTGACCGATCCGGTGGCCGGCTTCGAAGATATTCCGATCAATCAGAAAGAGTGGTATTGCCCGAACGTCGGGCTGGTGAAGTTCATTCGCGCGGAGATCATTGACGGGCGCTGGATCTCGGGCGGCACCTACACGATGGAGCTCATCAAGCTCAAGCGTTAGCGCTCAAGCGTGATGCACGAGCGCTAGTGTTCAAGCGTTGGTGCTCAGGTGTTTTGCACAACGATGGCCGGCATCTTCAAAGACATGTCGCGAGCACGATCGGCAATACGTACCGCGACACGGCGCGCAATCGCCCGATAATTCTCAGCAATGGCGCCGTTCGGATCGGCAACTACGGTAGGTGTACCGGAATCAGCCTGCTGACGAATTCGAATATCAAGTGGCAATCCGCCCAGGTACTCAATGTCATAGTCCTTCGCCATTTTCTGGCCCCCGCCCTGCCCGAAAATATGTTCCTCATGCCCACAGTTCGAGCAGATATGCGTCGCCATGTTCTCGACCACGCCCAAGATCGGAATGCCCACTTTCTCGAACATCTTCAGGCCCTTGCGGGCATCGATGAGCGCGATATCTTGTGGCGTCGTCACAATGATCGCGCCAGTCACCGGGATTTTCTGCGCCAAGGTCAGATGGATGTCGCCCGTGCCCGGTGGCAGATCGACGATGAGGTAATCGAGGTCTCGCCAATTGGTGTCGCGCAATAACTGTTCGAGCGCCTGCGTGACCATGGGTCCGCGCCAGACCATTGGTGTTTCCGCATCGATCATGAAGCCGATCGAGCTGGCTTGAATACCGTGGCCGATCATCGGCTCAAGGGTCTTGCCGTCTTTCGATTCGGGCCGACCGGTAATGCCAAGCATCATCGGCTGCGAGGGCCCGTAGATATCGGCATCGAGCATGCCGACCGACGCACCTTCGGCGGCTAGTGCCAAGGCCAGATTGACCGCCGTCGTGCTCTTGCCGACGCCACCCTTGCCGCTGGCGACCGCAATGATATTGCGAACGTTTGGCAGGGTCTTGACTGAACGCTGCACTGCATGCGCGACAATTTTCTGGTAGACATTAGCGTCAACCTTGGCGACGCCCGGCAACACCGACACAGCGGCAACCACGGCTTTGCGGATCGGGTCAATCTGGCTTCGCGCCGGGTAATCGAGTTGCACATCGACAGCCACATCGACCCGGCCGTCAGCGAGCGGCTCAATCCGAATATTGCGCGCCGACTTGCCGGCGATCAGATCCTTGCGAGTATTCGGATCAACTACCGAGGCAAGCGCTTGTTTAACGGTTTCAATGCTGGCGGTCATGGCAAACTTCGAGAAGTGTTCAGAGTAACTGGAGCCCTTCAGTCTAAACGATTGCCGCAGCTTCGCTAGAATCGGCATCGATACGTTAACGATTGACCTGGCTCGCTATCTCATGAAACGCCGACTGTTCGTCACTACCGCCTTGCCCTACGCCAATGGATCATTCCATCTCGGGCACATCATGGAGTACATCCAGGCCGATATCTGGGTTCGTTTCCAGCGCCTGAACGGCCATGAGATGCATTTTGTGTGTGCCGACGACGCACACGGCGCGCCGATCATGCTGAAGGCCCAGGATGAAGGTATTACCCCCGAGGCACTGGTGGCTCGGGTCGCCGCCGAACGCGCGGCCTGCCTGAACGGTTTTCAGATTTCGTTCGATAACTGGCATTCGACGCATTCGCCCGAAAATACCGCGCTGTCGCAGACGATCTACCGGGCACTGAAGGCTGAGGGACTGATCGTCCACCGGACGATCGAGCAGTTCTATGACCCCGTCAAAGCGATGTTTCTGGCCGATCGCTACGTCAAGGGCGAATGCCCGAAGTGCGGCGCCAAGGACCAGTATGGCGACGCCTGTGAGGTCTGTGGCGCGGTCTATGCACCGACCGATCTGAAGAATCCGTACTCGACACTATCGGGTGCCAAACCGGTACTAAAACCCTCCGAGCACCTGTTCTTTGCGCTGTCGGACGCACGATGCATCGAGTTTCTCAGACAATGGACGCAGGACGGGCGGCTACAAACTGAAGTGTCGAACAAGGCCAAGGAGTGGCTGGAGGGCGATGCCGGGCTCGGCGATTGGGATATCTCGCGTGACGCGCCCTACTTCGGCATACCGATCCCGGATACGACCGACAAGTACTTCTATGTCTGGCTGGACGCACCGATTGGCTACCTGGCCAGCTTGAAGAATCATTTCGACAAGGGCGCCGCCCGGCCACAGACCAGCCAAAGCTTCGATGCGTTCATTGCCGACCCGCAGGTCGAACAGGTTCACTTCATTGGCAAAGACATCATTTATTTCCACACCTTGTTCTGGCCGGCCATGTTGCATTTTTCAAAACGCAAGGCGCCCGATCAGGTCTACGTACACGGCTTCATCACGGTCAACGGCGAAAAGATGAGCAAGTCGAGAGGTACCGGTATCTCGCCGGACCACTACCTCGAGATCGGCATGAACGCACAATGGCTGCGCTATTACCTGGCGGCCAAGCTTAACGCCCGAGTCGAAGACATCGACTTTAATCCCGAAGATTTTGTCACCCGGGTGAACAGCGATCTGATCGGCAAGTACATCAATATCGCCAGTCGCGCCGCGCGTTTCCTGCTGGCAGAACCGTTTAGCGGCCGCTTGGGCAACACCTCGGTCTGGCCGTTTTCGCAAACTGCACAGGCCTTGTCGTCAGCGATCGGTGCACTTTACGAGTCGCGCGATTTTGGCAAAGCCGTCCGGGAAATCATGGCATTCGCCGACGAAGTCAATCAGTGGTTCGATCTTCAGGCGCCCTGGAAGAAGTTGAAATCCGGCACGCCCGATGAAGCGCACCAGATCTGCACCGTGGCGATTTGTGCGTTCAAGGTCATCAGCGGATGGTTAAAACCGATCTTGCCGCAACTGGTCGCCGACGCCGAGCGTTTCCTGAAGATTGCAGAGATCACCTGGCAAAACGTTCATGAGTTGCTGCCATCAGGTCATTGCATTGCGCCGTATGAACATCTGATGTCACGCATCGATCCGAAGCAGATCAAACGGCTGCTGGAGACGCCGGGCTCCACCAACGAGGTCGCAACCGAGGCCACGACCGAAGCGAGGCCTGAAGCCGGGACAGAGGCCGCGACCGAAGCGGGGACCAAAGCGGGAACCAGCGCGAGGGCCGATATCAAGCCCGAAGCCAGCGCTACTGCCGCAGCGACGATTTCGATCGATGACTTCGCAAAGATCGATTTGCGAATCGGGCGCATCGTCGACGCGCAGCACGTCGACGGCTCGGACAAACTGTTGCAACTGACTGTGGATTGCGGCGAAGGCCGAAACCGCAATATCTTGTCCGGAATCAAGTCGGCGTACCGTCCGGAGGACTTGGTCGGAAAACTGACCGTGGTGGTGGTCAACCTTGCACCGCGCAAGATGAAGTTCGGGATTTCGGAAGGCATGGTGTTGGCCGCTTCGGGCAAACAGAGCAAAGACGGACTCTTCCTGCTCGACCCGCATCCGGGCGCTGTACCCGGGATGAAGGTCAGCTAGGATTATCTTGGACGCGATCGCGTCCAAGATAATCCTGGCCCGCACGATCAACCGGTCGCCTGGGTGCGCGGGTCCATAGACTTGCTGGTCGTTATGGCTTTGCCATCAAGATCAAAGTGCACATTGAACATTTCGGATTTGTGCTGTTCGTTCATGTGACGCCAACTCCAGACTTCCTCGCTTTTGAGTTTGAACGTCACAATTTCCGTCGGCTTGCCCAACAAGCGTCGAATATCGTCACGGGTCATACCGGGGCGCACCTTCTGGAATTCGTCATTCACAAGAATATTTTTCATACCCTTGTATTTGCCGTCAGCACCGATCATGACCATATAGGTTTGATGACCTTCGGGGCTGCGCGCATACTCATGGGTCTGCGAGCCGTCCTTTTCTTCCCAGATCATCTCGGGCTTGCCCATGAGTTTCCGAACATCATCAATCGTCGACTCACCGACTTTCAGTTTTTTCTCGGCAATAAAGTCACAAGCGGTCAGGCCAAGAGTCAAGCTCACCGCTAAGAACATCAGTCGTAAATTACGCATTTTCAAAACTCCTGGCTAGTAAGTACAAATCGAAGCAACTCTCAAAAACAGCTTGTCGATGCGAATTATGGGATGCGAATTATGCGGTCTCGACTAAAATCAGCGCTAATCGAGGTGAACATGTACGAATCTGACATTACGCGTTTCTTGCGCGAGCTTAAACAGAAAAACCCTGCCATTCAAGACGAGCAACGAAAAGGCCGGGCTTTGTGGTGGGATAAATCACAGGATCTCGACACGGTTGAGCGAAATGAAGCATCCAACGTCTCGCAGCAACCCTATGTCTATCAAACCAAACGTTGACGCTGCAGACCTGAAAAGCATACTGCTCATGACCTTTGCAAAAACGTGATGAACGCTCCTGTGGTTGACACAAGCAGCTTGGCTGCCGCGGACGCCGCCGTGCTGGATCCGGTAGTCAGCGAACAACTGGAATTGAAGTTCGTCGCCAAGCTCTACGGTGAACCGGTACTGAAGCTGCCAAACGATCTTTATATCCCGCCGGATGCGCTCGAAATCTATCTCGAATCCTTCGAGGGTCCGCTCGATCTTTTGTTGTATCTGATCCGCAAACAGAATTTCAATATTCTTGACATACCCATGGCGGAAGTCACGCGTCAATACTTGAAGTACATTGACGAGATACGTGTGCACAATCTTGAGTTGGCCGGCGACTATCTGTTAATGGCCGCCTTGTTGATCGAGATCAAGGCACGCATGCTGCTGCCGATTCGCAAAGTTGATACCGGCGAAGAAGTCGATGACCCGCGCGCCGAACTGGCCAGACGATTGATTGAGTACGAGCGCATGAAGATCGGCGCTCTGCAGATTGACCAGACACCGCAGATCGGTCGCGACTTTTTCATGAGCAACGTGCAGATCGAGCAGCCTATTCGGGCGCGTTTGCCCGAGGTCGACGGCGATGATCTGCGACAAGTCTGGCGCGATATCCTGCGGCGCGCCAAGCTGGTCCAGCACCACCGTATTTCGCGTGAAGGACTTTCAGTCAGAGAACACATGACAATTGTTCTAAAGGCACTTAAAAATCGAAGTTTTGCTGAATTTCACGATTTGTTTGATGCTAACAGTGGCCCACCGGTGGTCGTCATTACCTTCGTGGCGCTGCTCGAATTGGCCAGGGAGTCACTGGTCGAGATCACCCAGGCGGAACCTTACGCACCAATCTATGTACGACTCGCTTACTTGCCGAGCTGAGCCGGTGGGCCATTAATTCAAATATCGTGAGCGCGCAGTGACGGTTAGAATTTCGCGCAACGCGTCACTCAAGCCCTTCAACACGTTCGCGGTAGAGGCAAACGCCGCAACGCTCGTCGAACTTCACGACGAGCACTCGCTCGACGAAGCGCTGCAAGCCTGTGGCCCTGCCGGTCCCGAGTTGGTGCTGGGCGGCGGCAGCAACCTATTGCTGACGCGTTCGCTCAGTGGTGCCGTTTTGCGTATTGCGACCCAAGGCTATCGCGTGCTTGAACGTGCTGGCGACGAGGCAATCATTGAAGCCAGCGCCGGCGCTAGCTGGCACGACCTGGTCTTGTGGACGCTCAATGAAGGTTGGGCCGGACTCGAGAATCTGGCGCTGATCCCGGGTTCAGTCGGTGCCAGTCCCATCCAGAATATCGGCGCCTATGGAGTTGAGTTACGCGAACAGTTCGCCGGACTGTCGGCAGTGAATCTGCGCACCGGTGAGCGACGCGAGTTTTCGCCTGAGCAGTGCGCTTTTGGTTATCGCCAGAGTATCTTCAAGAATTCCGGGTACGCCGATTGGCTGGTTTTGCGCGTGCGCTTCAGGCTGTCCAGGCAGGCTCGTCTGCGGCTGGGCTACGGCGAGCTTCGCAGTGAACTGTTAAAGAGTTCAGTCACCGATCCGGATGCCCGGCAACTGGCGGCGGCCGTCATTCGCATTCGCACGCGAAAACTACCGTCACCGGCGCAACTTGGCAACGCCGGCAGCTTTTTCAAGAACCCGGTCGTAGCCGGCGATGTCGCGGTACGCCTGCTTGCGCAGTATCCCGACATGCCACAATTTCCAGCCTCGACTGTGCCGTCTTCGGCGACCTCTCCGGTGCCTTCTCCCGCACCGCCATCGGTTGCCTCTGCCGCCACCACCGAAGCCGATTCATCGGCGGTGAAACTGTCGGCGGCGTGGATGATCGAGCACTGCGGCTTGAAAGGACAGCGCCGAGGCGACGCCGGCGTTTACGCGCAACACGCGCTAGTACTAGTCAATTACGGTGACGCCACCGGCGCCGAACTCTTGGCGTTGGCCAACGATATCCAGGATTCGGTTGCCCAACGCTTTGGCATCGTGATCGAACCGGAACCGCGAATAATTTAAGGCAAAGGGTCCAGTCCGGTAAATCGGCGCCGGCTACTCGACGCAATGATAGACACTGGAAAGCGTGAAGCAATCAAGGTGGTCATCGACACCAACGTCTGGTTGGACTGGCTGGTTTTTCAGGACGGCTCGACCGCAGCCTTGAGCCGCTTGGTCAGCGACGGTACTCTGCAGTGCCTGAGCAGTCCGACCATGAGAGCCGAATTGGTCAATGTCATTGGCCGACCCTATCTGGCTCGGGCGTTGCTGCGCATCGACCCGGATCACGACCAAGCAACTGCACAGGTCCTTGCAAAATTCGATGCGCTGATCGCGCCCTATGCCGAGCCCAAGCTGCAGCCCAATGCCGGGCTGCACGGCCTGGTTTGCACAGACCCCGATGATCAGGTCTTTCTCGATTTGGCTGTTCAGCTACGGGCACAGTATCTGTTAAGTCGTGACCGCGCTCTACTGAAACTGAACCGTCGCGCAGCACTGCAATTCGATTTACGCATCGTGACACCGGAACAATTCACCGTGGCCCTTTGATGCGCCATCGGCGTCGGCAGTTCAACCCGTTGCCGGCAATTCAACCCGGCGCTGGCAGCGTAATGTCCTCAAGGACGTCGCGTTGGTCGGGCGAGTTGGAAAAACGCCGCTGTTGGTGTTCAACCCAATCGACGTATTCGTCAGCCATCAAGGGCTTGCCAAAATAGTAGCCCTGCGCAAAATCGCAGCCCAGGTTTCGCAGGGTAGCCATGGTTTCAGCGTCTTCAACACCCTCGGCGGTAATCTTGATATTCAAGCTGTGCGCCAGATCAACCGTCGACTTGACGATGACGCGACTGCAGTTGTCGTCGTTGACGGCTTTGACAAACTCGCGATCGATCTTGATCCCTTGAACCGGTAATACCCGCAAATAGCCAAGCGACGAATAGCCGGTACCAAAATCATCAATCGACATCTTGACACCGAAGCGATCAAGAATGGTCAGACAATGATGGGTTGCCTCGGAGTCTTGCACAATCGCCTTCTCGGCAATCTCGACCGTAATATGGTCGGCCGACAGGTTGTAGTGTCGCAGGCGACTGACCACGTAGATCGGCAATTCATCGCCAGCGACATCCTTGGGCGAAATGTTTACAGCAATTTGTACGTTGAGTCCCTGCTGCTTCCAGATATTCGCCTGCCGCATGGCGTTATCGAGCACCCACCGCGTGATCGTCGTGATAAATCCAGTCTTTTCGGCAAAGGGAATGAAAGTTGCGGGATTCTGCAGGCCGCGTTCCGGATGATTCCAGCGAATCAGCGCTTCGACCATCAGCCGCTGATCGCCGTTCAGACTGACTTTGGGCTGGAAGACAAGATGCAATTCGTTCATCTCCAGCGCCCGACGCAGATCACCTTGCAAGGCCAGATATTGCTCACGGTCACGCTCGTGCTTGGGATCGAAGGCAACGGCAGCCAGTCGTCGCGATTTGGCCTCGTACATGGCCAAATCGACCGCCTGGATGAGTCTGGCTGCGTCGTCGGCATGATTCGGGTACGACGCGATCCCGATCGTCGATGACAAACGAATGGTTTGCCCTTCGAAGTCGAACGGTTGATTGATGACATCGCCCAAACGGGCCGCCACGCGGATGCCTTGTTCGGTGTCGCAGCCCGGCAGTAATACCGCGAAATCGTCGCCGCCCAATCGAGCAAGCGTCGCCACCGGCGCATTGGCAGCGTCAGAATGGACGCGAATCAGGCTGTCCGCACCGCGCAATACGGCTTTGATGCGATTGGCAATTTCACACAGGAAGGCGTCACCAGCGGCATGCCCCAGTGTTTCATTGACGTCCTTGAATTGATCCAGATCGACCAGCAACATGGTCAGCTCGCGATGTGAGAGTTTGGCGTTCTGAAGGGCTTCGGAGAGCCGCTCCTGGTACAGCGTTCGATTAGGCAGTGCCGTCAGATTGTCGCGGTAAGCTGTTTGAAGAATTTTGCGCTCGCGCTGCTGAACACTTTCGACCAGCAGATTAAAGGTCTGCATCAGCACACTGACTTCGTCCTTGCGGCGGGTTCGCGGCATCGGCTTGAAATCACCGGTCAACAGCGATTTGACCGAAGCCTGCAATGCGTCAAGCGGTCGTAGCCAGAACTTCATGGCCACAAAGCCCGTAAACGCGCTCAGAAGCGCGGCAAACGCCAACACCACGTACAGAGGCATGTCCAGGTTTTGAAGCGCCACGCCAAGTTTTCGAGGCACCTGGAGCGCCAAGTCGACTGCCAGAGTATTGTTGGCTGCGTCTGACAGGAAAATTCGGCGGCTCAACATCAGTTGTCCAGGTGCCGCATTGGCTGTTTTCAAGCGCGACGAGACGCCCGTCTGAACCACGACGCCGGGAAGGGTCGCCAAATCCGCTCGAAGTTGCTCATTCAGGGCGAACTGCAAGACCACGGCGGGTGAAGTTTCCGAACCGAAGGCGGCGGCGGCGGCGACCCAAAGGTACAGGCCATCGGGGCGCACCAGAAAGCCGGAGGCCTTGCCTGAGTAAAGGCTCGATCGAAACGCCGGCATGTCACGTGAACCGATTTTCTGATCCCAGGCGACGTCATGAATAATGTCGCCCGACGGGTCCACGATCAACATGCGACTGGCCTGCGAGCGCTTGAGCAGGGATCGCAAGGTGTCCGTGGTCGGCGCCGACGAGCCGGTCACCCCGGCTCGATTCAGAATCGGATCGCGAGCCACCTGGATGACATTGACCCAGCCCTGTTCACGTATCTGCGAGATTCGGGCGCCCACCAAGCGTTCGGCGACATTTAATGCGGCGCGCGCGTCGAGTTCACGCTGATTGCCTTGATAGATACTCATCAGTCCGAACACCGCAGCCTGCGCCACGAAAACCAGCACAACTGTCAGCAGGACAACCTTTAGTTTCAGTGAAGTTGCGAGCACGTGAATCCTTTCGTCTCGCATGATCACCGGCGCTGGCTTGTTTCGAGCCGATCGGGCGACCAACGGCAAACTGACCAGCGCAGGCGGCGCACGGAAAGTCGGCTTTGAATCAAAGCAACATTTAGAAAACAAAATGAAAACAAAAAGCCGTCTCGCGACGGCTTTCTGGTGCTACCACTCGTGGTTGACGAGTGTGCCTACTGCTTGATCAGCTCAAATGCTTGCCAACCAGCTTGGCCATCTCAAACATCGACACCTGGGCCTTGCCAAATACGGCCTTCAGTTTTTCATCGGCGTTGATCATTCGCTTGTTGACCGAATCTTGCAGCTTCAGTTTCTTGATGTAGACCCAGAGCTGTTTGATGACTTCGGTGCGCGGAACAGCTTTGTCGCCAATGACAGCGGCCAAATGGGCACTGGGCTTCAGGGCCTTCATGAAAGCTGCGTTCGGCTTGCGAGCGGTTGCCTTTTTAGCTGCCGGTTTCTTGGCTGCTGCGGGCGCTTTGGCTGCCGCGGGCTTTTGAGCTGCTGCAGGTTTCTTCGCGGCCATCGGCTTTTTGGCTGCAGCGGACTTGGCTGCCGGCTTCTTAGCGGGTGCTGCTTTTTTGGCCGGAGCCTTCTTCGCAGCAGGTTTCTTGGCGGCTGCTTTTTTGGCCTTCTTGGCTGTTGCCATACTCACTCCTTCAGGTGGGACGTGTACTGGTTGATAACAAAGGACCCTTGCAAAGAAGCGCGTAAATCCTCAAGCGCGAAGGATGCCGCTTCTTGTGCGGAAGAACAACAAATATTTCCGTTTTTAGCAACTGAAGTGTTGTATGTGCACGCCAACCAGACACTTTGTCGCAACATAAGTCGAAATGACCCGTTTTTGCCTGTGGCGCGCTCAGAAAAACAGACCAAGATTAATCATCATGCCGGCTGTGCCAAACAACACCAATTCCGAGTTCAAGCGACCCCAGGTATACCCAATCGAGGGTACGAACGCCGGTGCAACGCCAGCACTGTTGAACGGTATCTTGTTCTTGAACTCGCCTTTGTAGCCATGCAGAAATCCACCGGTCAACTTCAGGTAGACCTTCGGGGTCTGCTCGAACGGGCGCCATACTCGACCAACATAGGCGTATTGCGAGCGCTGACCAAACGAGTTATCGAACAGCGCCAGCCCGGCCAGGTAGTTATCCGAGCGCCAGAACTCCAGATTCAACAGGCGCTGGCTGTTGTCGTGCTGCGGGTTGACGCTGAAATGCTTGGTATAGAGGCTGGTCTGGAAGTACCAGCGATCTTCCGGCTGGTTCGATCCGGCACCGGACATGACACTGCCACCCTGCGACGTCGCTTGTGCCAGCGCTTGCGCCGAAACACCCAAGTTGAATCCAGCACCCAACATCAGTGGCAGCAAGCAATGGCGAGCAGTTCCCATCGCGGCGCGCAAGAAAAGCACCATCAGTCTTCCAGACACTATCAGCCTTCCTTCATACATCGGCCTGGGGAATCCGTCAGGCACTCATTTCGCGAGATTGTGCCTTACGTTCATGGGCCTTCAAAAAGCGCTTGCGAAGCCGAATGCTCTTCGGGGTCAACTCAACCAGTTCATCGTCGCCGATAAACTCGACGGCCTTCTCCAAGGTCAGCTCAATTGGCGGGACCAGAACAATGTGTTCGTCTTTTCCCGACGAGCGCACGTTGGTGAGTTGCTTTTCCTTGACCGGATTGACCACCAGATCATTGTCGCGCGAATGAATGCCGATAATCATGCCCTCATACAGGGGGTCGTTCGGCTTGACGAACATGCGCCCGCGCTCTTGCAGTTTCCAAAGGGCATAGGCGACCGCTGCGCCATCATCCTGTGAAATCAGGACGCCATTGCGGCGGCTCTCGATCTCGCCCGACCAAGGGCCGTAGTCATCAAAGACATGGCTGGCGACGCCGGTTCCTCGCGTCAGGTTCAGAAACTCGTTGTGAAAGCCCACCAGGCCACGTGCCGGCACGCGGTAGTCCAGTCGCACGCGCCCGACGCCATCGGGGTCCATGACCAGCAATTCGGCCTTGCGACGACCTAGAAACTCCATCACCTTGCCTTGATACTCATCGGCAATATCGAGCACGAGAATTTCAAACGGCTCCTGGCGTTCGCCGTCGACGGTGCGCACCCGCGGACGCGGCCTTGATACGGCAATCTCGTAGCCTTCCCGCCGCATATTCTCGAGCAAAATCGTTAAATGCAGCTCACCGCGCCCCGACACCATGAAGGTATCCGAATCGGTACCGAACTCGACTCGCAGGGCCACGTTCGATTTGAGTTCGCGCTCCAGTCGTTCGCGAATCTGTCGGCTGGTAACATATTTGCCTTCCCGGCCCGCCATCGGCGAGGTGTTGACGATGAATTCCATCGTCATGGTCGGCTCATCAACCGATAACATCGGCAGTGCCTCGGGCCCGGCCATGTCACACACCGTCGCACCGATATCGAGTTCGTCGATGCCGTTGATCGCAATGATGTCACCGGCCAGCGCTTCATCGACGGCGACTCGCTCCAGACCCTTGAAGCGCAACACCTGGTTCACTTTGCCGGTGACGGGCGCGACACCTGTGGTCGCTGGATCGCCATGAAGAATAGTGACGGTCTGGCCGGCGCGGATACGGCCGCGATTGATCCGGCCAATGCCGATCTTGCCGACATAACTGGAGTAATCGAGCGCACAAATCTGCAACTGCAGGGCACCGGTGTCATCGTCGGCACGATGCGGTACCAAGCGAACGATGGCATCGAGCAACGGCGTCATGTTCATGGAGCGCGCCTGCGCGGTGGCAGCGTCGGTCGGCAGGTCGTCCGTCAGCTCGGTCATCGCATAACCCGACAAGGCCGAGGTGTAGATCACCGTGAAGTCGAGTTGCTCTTCGGCGGCGCCCAGCTTGTCGAACAAATCGAAGGTCTGATTGACAGCCCAGTCAGGGCGCGCGCCAGGCCGGTCTATCTTGTTCACCACGACAATCGGCCGAAGGCCCAGCGCCAAGGCTTTGCGGGTCACAAAACGGGTCTGCGGCATGGGTCCATCGACCGCGTCGATCAACAGCAACACGCCGTCGACCATCGACAGCGCACGCTCGACCTCGCCGCCGAAGTCGGCGTGCCCGGGCGTGTCGACGATATTGATGCGAGTGCCTTTGTATTCAATCGCGCAGTTCTTGGCGAGAATCGTGATGCCGCGTTCGCGCTCAAGATCATTGCTGTCCATGACGCGTTCGGTCACCAACTGATGTGATTGGAAGGTGCCCGATTGCTGCAACAGGCAGTCAACCAGGGTGGTTTTGCCGTGATCAACGTGAGCGATGATCGCGATATTTCTAATGGGGGCACTCATTCGGTTTCCGGGTCTTTGTGAGAGGAGTTCATCACCCTGATCGGTGACAGCAAACCGTCATCAAGCTTGGCGAGGCCCAACAAGTGGGCGGAGGATTCATTTTGGTTATAAACGCGCATCGTTCGCGCGCCGGCGTTGGCGCCGGCTGCGAAGATGCCCGTCGAGAAGGTGCTCGCCGAGGCAGCAGCCGCAGCGTCGGCATCGGCGCCCGCCGGTGAGAGCCGAATTCGTTGCCCGAGCAGAAATCGTCGTGCCTGATCGGCGTCCAGTAATTGCGCTGACAGACCGCGCAACAAGTAATCGAGCGGCTGCACCCGGGCGAGACGCGCGGGCGCATCCAGCGCACTGAGTTCTTCAATCGAAATGGCACGCGCCACATCAAGTTCAGCAATCCGTTCGCGCCGCAGACCCGACAAATGCGCGCCGCAACCAAGCGCATGTCCAATGTCCTCTGCTAACGTGCGGATGTAGGTACCCTTGCTGCAGCGAACCCGCACTTGCACCTGAGGTAACTCGAAGCTCAAGGTCGTCAATTCAAAGATATGGATACGACGGCTGGCACGTTCGATCTCGACACCTTCGCGTGCCCAGCGATACAAGGGCTTGCCCGCATGCTTGAGCGCTGAATACATCGGCGGAGTCTGCTCCAGCTCGCCGCGAAAGCCCGATAGCACGTCCTGCCAACCCGCCAACGTGACCTCGACCGGCAGGCTGCTCAGCGTCTTGCCTTCGGCGTCGCCCGTGTCGGTCGTGATGCCGAGTCGGATATGTGCGACGTACGTTTTGTCGGCATCCTGCAGGTCGTTGGCAAACCGGGTCGCCTCACCCAGAACAACCGGCAGCAGCCCGGTCGCCAGGGGATCGAGTGTGCCGCAATGGCCGGCCTTGTTCGCATTGAGCAGAAACTGCGCCTTTTTAAGCGCCTGGTTGGACGACCAGCCCAGCGGTTTATCCAGCAACAAGAGGCCGTCTAACGGCATTCGTACACGCCCGCCGACCATGAGCTACTCCTGCCCGCGCCGGGCGTTAGCCTGATCAATGAGGCGAGACATTTCTATGCCGTGCTCGGTGCTGCGATCGTAGTGAAAGTGCAGCTCCGGTGTCGTGTGAATGCGAACATTTTGACCGAGCCGAATCCGCAAGTATCCGGCCGCCCGCTTGAGCGCGGCGGCGGTCTTGGCCAACGTCGGTTCATCAGCCGGCAAGACCGTGTAATGGACGCTGGCATGGGCGTAATCGGCGGTCATTTCGACCGCCGTCACGGTCACCATACCTAATCCAGGATCCTTGACATCGCTGCGGATCAGTTCGGCCAATTCATGATGCACTTGCTCCGAAACCCGGATGGCACGCCCGCCTGCGGGACTTTTATGACGTGATGCAGCCATGATGTCCCGCGCTGATCAAAGCGTGCGCGCTACTTCCTTGATCTCGAATGCTTCCAGTTGATCACCTTCCTTGATGTCGTCATAGTTGCGCAATGACAAGCCGCACTCGAAGCTTTCCTTTACTTCGCGTGCATCATCCTTGAAGCGCTTGAGCGAATCGAGCTCGCCGGTCCAGATGACCGTGTTATCGCGCAGCAGGCGAACCTGGGAGCCGCGTCGAACGACGCCCTCGAGCACCATACAACCGGCAATGTTGCCCACCTTCGAGACCCGGAAGACCTGACGAATTTCTACCAAGCCGATGATCTCTTCTTTCTTGTCGGGTGACAACAGCCCGGCCATCGCCGCTTTGACATCATCAACCGCTTCATAAATGATGTTGTAGTAGCGAATATCGATACCTTCATTTTCGGCCAGGCGCTTCGACTGCTGATCGGCGCGAACGTTAAAGCCGATGATGACGGCTTTCGACGCGGTCGCCAGATTGACGTCGGACTCGTTGATCGCGCCGACCGCCTGATGAACCACAATCACCTTGACTTCATCGGTACTGAGCTTGTGCATCGCGTTGGCCAGGGCTTCTTGCGAACCCTGAACATCGGATTTGATGATCATCGGCAAGGTCTTGACGCCACCCTCGGCCATGTTCTCGAAAATATTCTCGAGCTTGGTGGCCTGCTGTTTGGCCAGCTTCACGTCACGGAATTTACCCTGCCGGAACAAGGCAATCTCACGCGCCTTGCGCTCGTCACCCAGCACCAGTACTTCCTCACCCGCCTGCGGTACTTCCTGCAAACCCTGAATTTCGACCGGAATTGACGGGCCCGCCTCGGCAACCGGTTTGCCAGCTTCATCGAGCATGGCGCGCACCCGACCGAAAACGGAACCTGCAATCAGGACATCGCCTTTGCGAAGCGTGCCGGACTGCACGAGCACCGTCGCAACCGGGCCGCGGCCCTTGTCGAGTCTGGCTTCGATCACGAGGCCCTTGGCAGCCCCTTCACTAGCGGCCGTCAATTGCAAGATTTCGGCCTGCAACAAAACGTTTTCGAGCAAGGCGTCAATACCCTGGCCGGTTCTTGCCGAGACTTCGACGATCGGTACCTCACCGCCGTATTCCTCGGGAATAACCTCGTGGCTGACCAACTCCTGCTTGACACGCTCGGGGGTGGCGTCCTGCTTGTCGATCTTGTTCAGAGCGACAACGATCGGCACATTGGCAGCCTTGGCGTGACTGATCGCCTCCATCGTCTGTGGCATGACGCCATCATCGGCCGCCACCACGAGGATAACGATATCGGTCGCCTTGGCACCGCGTGCACGCATGGCCGAAAACGCTTCATGGCCTGGTGTATCGAGGAAGGTAATGACGCCGCGATCCGTACTGACATGATAGGCGCCGATGTGCTGGGTAATGCCACCCGCTTCGCCAGCGGCCACCTTGGTTCGACGGATGTAGTCAAGCAACGACGTCTTGCCGTGATCGACGTGACCCATCACGGTCACGACTGGCGGGCGCGGCTTGCGCTCGTAAATAATCGGCTGATCGGTCTCCACCAGATACGAATCCGGATCGTCCAGCTTGGCCGCCTGCGCCTTATGGCCCATTTCTTCGACGACAATCATCGCCGTCTCCTGGTCGATCACCTGATTGATGGTGACCATTTGACCGAGCCGCATCAAGGTCTTGATGACCTCGGCAGCCTTGACCGACATTTTGTGGGCCAGATCGGCCACGCTGACGGTTTCGGCAATGAAGACATCACGCACCACGGCCTCGACGGCCGCTGCAGGCTGATCTTCACGGTGGTCTTTATGGCGGCCGCCACGGGCGCCGCGCCAACCGCCCGCGCCACCATGGGAATCACCACGGGTCTTGATCGCACGACGTTTGGCACCTTCTTCATGCCAGGACGACGATAGCTTCTCGGACTTGACATGTTTCTTGTCTTTGGTATCCGTGGTCGTTGCGGTCGTCGCTGGCTTGGCGTCCGGTTTGGCGGTCGGGCGATGCAAGGTGCCCGACGGTGCCGGGCGTTGCAGACCGCGACCCGAACCTGGTTGACCCGGCGTAACGCCCTTGGCTTGTGCGCCAGCCGCCGCCACCGGTAGCGCAGCGACGACCGGCGCCACCGCTGGCTTGGCCACTGGCGGTCGCCGCTGAATACTCATCAGCCGATTGATCTCGGCCACTTCCTGCTCGACCGTTTTGCGTGCCTGGGCAGAGGCCAACGCCTCAGCCTGGGCATGTCGAGCCGCCTGAGCGGCCGCTTCGGCTTCTTGCTCAGCGCGCGCCTTGGTACCGCTCTCGTCGACTTTCTCGATCTGCGCGGCTCGTAGATGCTCGCGCTGCGCCTGCTCTTCTCGACGCACGGCTTCGGCCTGCGCTTCCAATTCGCGTGCCCGCTCGCGCTCCAGATGTTCCTGCTTCTCGCGCAGCTCTTGTGCTTGGCGATCGAGCAGCTCGCGATGACGTCGATCGTCTTCCTCGCGAGCCAGCATTTGTTCGGAATCAACCACAGCCACAGCGGCTACTTCAACGACTTCATCGATCGGCGCTACTTCGGCGGCATCACCCGGCGCCGAATCGTCGCGCTTCATGAAGACTCGCTTCTTGCGCACTTCGACTTGAATCGTGCGGGCCTTGCCGGTGGCATCAGCCTGCTTGATTTCAGAGGTCTGCTTGCGGGTCAGGGTTATCTTTTTCTTGGGCGATTCATCGCCGCCATGAGTCTTGCGCAAGGCCGACAGCAACTGCTCCTTGTCGGCCTCGCTCAGAACATCATCGGCATTTTTGGTGATCCCAGCCGCGCGCAACTGCTCCAACAGCACCAGAGCGGGCATATTTAGTTCGGCAGCAAACTTCGAAACGTTCGTACTAGCCATATTACCTCTATCAAAGCACGATCAAGCTCCTGCGGAGTTGATCAGGCTGATTCATTCTCAAACCAATGGGCTCGCGCCTTCATGATCAATTCGCTGGCTTTGGCCTCGGGCATACCGGTCATCTCGGTCAGCTCATCTGCTGCCAGTTCGGCCAGATCATCGCGCGTGCGAATCTCATGATCCGCCAGTTTGGCCGCCAACGTTTTGTCCATACCTTCGAGCGACAGCAGATCTTCTGCCGTATTCTCGATTTTCTCTTCAGTCGCAATCGCCTCGGTCAGAAGGACATTGCGAGCGCGATCCCGCAACTCTGTGACCGTGTCCTCATCGAACGCCTGAATTTCAAGCATTTCGTTGACCGGCACGTAGGCAACTTGTTCAACATTGTTAAAACCTTCGTCAATCAGGATATCTGCGACTTCCTGGTCGACGTCCAGCTTGGCCATGAAGAGATCACGAACAGTTGCGCGCTCCGACTCGGCCTTCTTCGCCGACTCGTCAGCGGTCATGATGTTGATCTGCCAACCGGTCAACTCCGACGCCAGCCGCACATTGCGGCCATTGGTGCCGATCGCCAGTGCCAGATTATCTTCGTCAACCACAACGTCCATAGCATGTTTGTCTTCGTCGACCATGATCGATGAAACATTGGCGGGCGCGAGCGCACCGATCACGAACTGCGCCGGATCTTCCGACCAGAGCACAATATCGACGCGCTCACCGGCCAACTCACCCGTCACCGCCTGAACCCTGGAACCGCGAACTCCAACGCAGGTGCCGATCGGGTCGATCCGGCGATCTTTCGTGAAGACCGCGATCTTGGCGCGAACGCCGGCATCGCGCGCTGCGGCCTTGATTTCCAGCAGCCCTTGCTCGATCTCCGG
Organism: Burkholderiales bacterium; assembly: GCA_031363055.1. GTDB lineage: Bacteria > Pseudomonadota > Gammaproteobacteria > Burkholderiales > Burkholderiaceae_E > JANLTP01. Next base: position 43,259 of record JANLTP010000213.1, read on the forward strand.
CACTTCAATGGCAAATAGATGTTTGATGAAGTCGGGCGAGGTGCGCGACAAAATCAGTTGTGGGCCTCGCCCCTCGCGATTGACCTTGACGACAAAGGCCCGCACCCGGTCGCTAACCCGCAGGTTTTCCTTCGGGATCATCTGATCGCGCGGCAAACGCGCTTCCACCTTGCCCGACTCAATGACGGCGCCTTCACGGTCAATCCGTTTGACGGTACCGGAGAGAATCGGTTCCTCACGCGCCAGAAAGTCGGTGATGATCTGATCGCGCTCGGCATCGCGAATGCGTTGCAGAATGACCTGTTTGGCAGCCTGTGCCCCGATGCGCCCGAGGTCTGCAGACTCGAGTTCTTCCTCGACGTACTCGCCAACCTGAATATCTGAAATCTGCTTTTGAGCTTCGCCAAGAATGATCTGCAGGTCGTGATCTTCCATCTCGCCGTCAGGCACCACCTGCCAACGCCGAAACGTTTCGGCGAGACCGGATAAGCGGTCAACGGAAACGCGAATGTCGACTTCGTCCTTGAACTGCTTCTTGGTTGCGGACGCAAGTGCACTCTCGAGCGCGCCAAATACCACTTCGCGACCGACACTCTTCTCACGCGCCAAGGCGTCCACCAACAACAAAACTTCACGGCTCATGCTCAAAGCCTCCTAGTACCTGATCTCAAAACTTGAACTTGGGCACCAATCGCGCTCGTTCAATCTCGTCTAACGCAAACGATAAACGCAAAGGCAACTGCGCGTCATCGTTTGCTTCCCCGCCACTATTCGTACTCTTACCATTGCTCTTGCTTCGGTCCTTGCCACTACCCTTGAGCTTGGTCTTCGCGCCCGCCTTAAACCTCGATGGCTGATCAACCACCTCGAGAACAAACCGCCCATCTTCGCCTGCCACCAGCAAGCCTTCGAAATTGCGTCGGCCTGCCACCGCATATTTGAGCTTCAGCGTAATCTCAAACCCGGAAAATCGCTCGAAATCGTGACGACTGTGGAGCGCCCTATCCAACCCTGGCGACGAAACTTCGAGTCGAGCGTAATCAATATTCTCAACAGTCAACACATGCGACAGTTGGTGGCTTACCCGCTCACAGTCTTCAATCCGGATACCACTACCGTCTTCCGGTATTGGACCTTCGGAAACCGGCATCAACCCAGATGCATGCCCGACATCTTGTTCAGAACCCTCGGCATGTTCGATAAAGACACGCAACTGACCGCCTGCATGCCACTCGAGATCAACCAGCGAGTAGCCGAGTCCTCGAAGACTGTCT
>JANLTP010000214.1:0-2160 GCA_031363055.1 Burkholderiales bacterium
TGGCGCAACTCATTCACGATCTGAAGAACGCCAACTCACGCGCCTCCGTCTCGGTCAAGCTGGTCTCGGAAGTCGGCGTTGGCACGGTTGCTGCCGGTGTTGCCAAGGCCAAGGCCGATCATGTGGTCATCGCCGGCCACGACGGCGGCACGGGCGCCTCGCCGCTGTCGTCGATCAAACACGCCGGAACGCCCTGGGAGTTGGGTCTGGCGGAAACCCAGCAGACGCTGGTGTTGAATCAATTGCGCGGTCGCATCGTCGTTCAGGCCGACGGCCAGATGAAGACCGGCCGCGACGTATTGGTGGCGGCCTTGCTCGGCGCCGACGAGTTTGGCTTTGCGACCGCACCGCTGGTGGTTGAGGGTTGCATCATGATGCGCAAATGCCATCTGAACACTTGCCCGGTCGGTGTGGCCACCCAGGACCCGGTCCTGCGCGCACGTTTTCAGGGCAAACCCGAGCATGTGGTGAACTTCTTCTTTTTCATTGCCGAGGAAGTTCGCGAATTGATGGCCCAGTTGGGTATTCGCAACTTCAATGAATTGATCGGACGCAGTGATCTGCTCAATACCAAGCGCAGCATTGAGCACTGGAAGGCCAAGGGACTGGATTTCACTCGAGTGTTCTATCGGCCGAAGATGGCCGCCGATGTGCCGCGTCATTGGATTGCCGAACAGAGTCATGGACTCGAGAATGCGCTCGATCATAAATTGATCGAGCTCGCCAAGGGCGCGATTGCGAGCAAACAACGCGTCTCGTTCATTCATGAAATTCGTAACGTCAATCGTACGGTTGGCACCATGTTGTCCGGCGAAGTGGCGCGCAAGTACGGGCATGAGGGCTTGCCTGACGATACGATTCATGTCCAGTTCAATGGCACAGCCGGCCAAAGCTTTGGTGCGTTCCTGGCCCGTGGTATCACGCTCGATCTGGTCGGTGAAGCCAACGACTACGTCGGCAAGGGCCTGTCCGGCGGACGCGTGATGGTACGCCCGACCAACGACTTCCGAGGCAAGGCCGACGAAAACATCATCGTCGGCAATACCGTCATGTACGGCGCGATTGAAGGTGAAGCCTATTTTTCCGGTGTCGCCGGCGAGCGATTCTGCGTGCGCAATTCGGGCGCCAGCGCGGTCGTGGAAGGCACCGGTGACCATGGTTGTGAGTACATGACTGGCGGCACGGTGGTGGTGTTGGGCGAGACCGGCCGCAACTTCGCCGCCGGAATGTCGGGCGGCATCACCTACGTATTTGATGCTGACAAGATGTTTGCCAAACGCTGCAATCTGGCGATGGTCGGACTGGAGGGCGTGCTGTCGACATCCGAGCAATTGGTGCAGACCGATCCGGCCACCTGGCACCGTGGTGAGTGCGACGAAATCGTGCTCAAGACGCTGATCGAGCGCCATTTCAAATTTACCGGCAGCGAGAAAGCTCGCCTGATTCTCGATAACTGGGATCGCTCCCGAACCCAGTTCGTCAAGGTGTTTCCGCATGAGTACAAGCGGGCACTCGGTGAATTGCATGTTGCCAAACAAGCAGCCTTGCATGCCAGAGTAACGGCTTGAGCAGTTATTTGATTATTGGGTCATAAAGATGGGCAAGGTAACGGGTTTTCTGGAGTTCGAGCGATTGACCGAGGCGGCCGAACAGGTCGAAACCCGCGTCAAACACTATCGCGAATTCATATTGCATCTGAGCGATCAGCAAGCCGCTCAGCAGGGTGCGCGCTGCATGGACTGCGGCATTCCGTTTTGTCAGAACGGCTGCCCGGTCAACAACATTATTCCGGACTGGAATGATCTGGTCTATCGCGGTGACTGGAAGAATGCGATCGACAATTTGCATTCAACCAATAATTTTCCGGAATTCACCGGTCGCGTGTGTCCGGCGCCCTGCGAGGCGGCCTGTACGCTGAACATCAATAACGATCCGGTCGGAATCAAATCGATCGAACACGCGATCATCGATAAAGCCTGGGAAAAGGGTTGGGTGCTACCGCAGCCGGCCAAACACAAGACCGGCAAGCAGGTTGCGGTGGTCGGATCCGGCCCGGCCGGATTGGCTGCGGCCCAGCAGTTGGCGCGTGTCGGGCATTCGGTAACGGTGTTCGAGAAGAGCGATCGGATCGGCGGGCTGTTGCGGTACGGCATTCCTGAC
>JANLTP010000223.1:0-8938 GCA_031363055.1 Burkholderiales bacterium
CATCGAAGACAGTCTTCGATGATGGATTGCACACCCCCGGCTGATTCCCTGGCTACCAATCGCTTTTTCAATCCGAACAAAGTTGGGCGAATTCGCCACCAAACAAAACCAAAATTTCCAAAAAAAAATGGGCTGTAACAGCCCACTTTCTTGAGCACATTCCTGGGTACAACTGTCTGAATACGACTATACCGGAACGCTTGGAGTCGTGGATTATAGCGTGAAGGTGGTCCCTGTGGCTAGTAGTCAGCCTAACTGTCAGTCAACCTGAGCGTCAGTCAATCCAAGCGTCAGTCAACCTAACCTTGCGCAGGGCCACGATTGCGCCCGCGCCCGGATCCTGGCGGCTTGCTTGACCGTGGACCACGCCGCTGCTGGCCATTGCCAGCACCATTGCCGCCCGCATTGGCGCCGACGCTCCCGCCACCCAGACCACCGGAGCCACCGCGGCCAGCGCCGCTCCTGCCCTGGCCGGGTTGCCGAAAGCTCGAACTGGTCATCGGACCTTGAATTCCGATCATTGCGGCACCGCCTGCAAAACCGCTTTGGCCGCCACCCGGACGCACACGGCGACTGCGGTTCGACTTGCCGCTGCCTTTCTTGGCAGCACCCGCGTCACCTTTGCGAACCAATCGAGTAATGCCTTCCTGGTGTGCATTGGCTGATTTCGGCTGCCACTCATCATCCATCTGCTCGGGACTCAGACGCTCTTCCAGCGGCAGCGGTCCAAAATCAGGCTGCCGCTCATCGTCGTCAAAGACCTCGAAATCATCGCCATCAAACGCTTGTTCAGCCGCCTGATTGCCTGGCAGCGCCACGTTGCCGTTACGCAGATCATCAATCGATTCGGTGGTTTCAGGCCGAAGTCCGCGCGGATTCTGCCGACGTTTCTCGCCGCCGCGAGCACTACCGCGCTCACGTCCACGACCGCTGCCGAGGCGTGGCTGCGGCGCCTCGACGTTTTCGTTGCCTGGTACCGCGCCGGACTCGGTAGCCGCCTCGGCCCCTTTCGACACTGAATCGCCGCCAGAGCGTTTCATCAATTGACTGAGTTCCTGAACTTCGCCGTCCGGCAACTCGAGCCAACGGCCACGGCCCAATTGCCTAGGTAATCCGACTGGCCCAAATCGGATACGAACCAGCCGGCTGACGGTCAACCCGACCAGCTCGAAAATTCGCCGCACCTCCCGATTACGTCCTTCCGCCAGCACCACCCGATACCAATGGTTAGCGCCGTCGCCACCAACGTCATCGATCTTCAGAAACGCCGCCGGACCATCTTCAAGCTGAACACCGGCTAACAACTGGTCGCGTACGTCGTCTTCGATGCGCCCGAGAATTCGAACCGCATATTCACGCTCCCAACCGTAGCGCGGATGCATGAGCCGATTGGCCAGATCGCCCGAGGTGGTGAATATCAGCAAGCCTTCGGTATTGAAGTCAAGTCGACCGACAGCAACCCAGCGTGAACCACTGAGCCGCGGCAGGCGCTCGAAGACCGTCACCCGCTGACCGGGATCTTCGCGAGTCGTTATTTCTCCGGCAGGCTTGTGGTAAAGCAACACTCTGGGCGGTGTCTGCGGCAAGCGCAACTTGACCTGCCGACCATTGACCCGGACCTGATCGGCCGATGATATCCGCTGGCCAACATGTGACGGCTGGCCGTTGACCGAAACCCGTCCAGCGAGGATCAGTTCTTCCATATCGCGTCGCGAGCCCAAGCCGGCATCGGCCAATAACTTGTGCAGCTTTGTTGAGTCATCGGCGTTCGCGTTGCCGGCACGACGAGTGTCAGCATTTTCGCGACTGCCGTCGGCTCGCCGACCCGGCGTTTTGAGGTCAATACCAAACTGCGCCGATTCGGCCTGGATGGGTATTGGATCCGAATCCGGTTCAACCAAGGCGGCATCGCTGGTCACACCGTCGGTTTGCGGGGTCGCCGATTCCGGCACGTTATCGCCTGACTCAGGAGTGGGACGCGGCCCGGTTCCGTTCGACGGGGCATGTGCGCCACCCTTACTGCGCCTGCCACCTGGCCATCTACGTCCACCCTGACGTCCCCGTTTGCCGCCGCGATTCTCAGCACCTGGCCCTTCTGCCCCTGCTGGTGCCGCACCTTCAGGCTGAGATGGCGCGTGAACGGGTTCTACCGGATGATTTTGCTCGCCAGAATCGCCACTCAAATGGGTTCCCCTATGGAAGTTTCAGTCGCATCGTTCGGTGCTTCGACCGACGACACCAGATCGCTTGCAACATGCTCGAATTCAATAACCCTTTGCTCCAGCGCATCGGCAATATCTTTCGGATTTTCCAGCGTTGGCAGCTCCTGCAACGAACGAAGTCCCAGATCGTCGAGGAACTTCTTGGTGGTCGCCAGCAACTCCGGTCGGCCAATGACATCCTTGTGCCCAATGACCTCGACCCAGCCTCGTTCTTCGAGCATTTTGACCACCGGCGACGATACTGAAACACCCCGAATTTCTTCAATATCACCGCGAGTGACTGGTTGACGGTAGGCAATGATCGCCAGCGTCTCCATGACTGCACGCGAGTATCGGGGTGGCCGGTCGGGATTCAGTCGCACCAAAAATTCAGCCACTTCGGGCGCTGTCTGAAAACGCCATCCGCTGGCCAACGGCACGAGACGCACTCCACGATGCTGCCAGTCATTGCGAATCGCATCGAGTAAGGTCGCCACCAGCTCGGCTGAAAGCTCGTCGTCGAACAGACGGCGCAACTCACCGACAGCCAGAGGCTGATGCGCACTCAAAAGCGCGGCTTCAATAATGATTTTTGCTTGCGCGAATTCCATCCGCCGGTCGACTCGCAGTTACCCACGAACCATTCAGGTCAATTAATGACGTTGCATCTCAGGGAATTGGGTTGCGGGGGCAGGATTTGAACCTGCGACCTTCGGGTTATGAGCCCGACGAGCTGCCAGACTGCTCCACCCCGCGTCTGAACCCCTGAGTATATACGACATTGACCGCAAGCGCCTAAACTGCGCTGGTACACTGGCCTTTGACGCTTATTTTTGGGTATTGCGGTATGAATTTTTGCTCGAATTGCGCTCGCCCGGTGAACCTGACCATACCACCGGGCGATAACCGTGCGCGTTATTGCTGCTCGGGGTGCAATATGATTCATTATCAGAATCCACGCGCCGTTGTCGGCACTCTACCGGTCACAGGCCAACAAGTGTTGCTGTGCAAACGTGCCATCGAACCGCGCTATGGGTTCTGGACCTTGCCCGCCGGGTTCATGGAAAACGGCGAAACAACCGGCGAAGGTGCGAGCCGTGAAACGCTCGAAGAGGCCGGCGCCAGAGTCGAGTTGCAAGCACTCTACTCGGTCATCGACGTGCCGCACGTCGATCAAATCCACCTGTTCTTTCGCGCTCGCCTGCTCAATACCGACTTCGATCCTGGCACCGAAAGCCTCGAAGTCAGGTTATTCAACGAATCCGAGATACCCTGGGACGACCTGGCCTTTCGAACGGTTGCGCAAACCTTGCGATGGTATTTCGAGGATCGCGCGGCCAGTGCGCCAGCCTACGCGTTGCGCACCACCAGTTTGCGCTTTGATCGCAAGCCCTGAGAGCCTGTCGGGGTCAAGGCCACACAGCCGATCGCGAAACGACACCTGAATGCTTCGCCAACCTAAACTTCGATGGATTGCCGCCGACGAGCCGTTACCGGCCGCGCAGTCGGCGCTACGCGAACCGGATGGCTTGGTCGCGGCAGGATCGGACCTGTCGGCCGATCGCCTCTTCGAGGCCTATCGCAAGGGTATTTTCCCCTGGTACAGCGACGGTCAGCCGGTACTCTGGTGGTCGCCCGACCCCCGTATGGTGCTTTTGGTTGACGACTTCGTGCCTGCAAAATCCTTGCAAAAACGAATGCGCCAGTTGCGCAACACCAGCGAATGGTCGGTTTCGATGGATCGGGCCTTTGGTCGCGTCATGCATGAGTGCGCACAAGCCAGGCCAGGTCAAAACGGCACCTGGATTTCGGCGGCGATTATTCAAAGTTATGTCGAGTTACACCGTCGCGGCTTCGCCCACTCGGTCGAAGTGTGGCATGACGACGAATTGATCGGTGGCCTGTACGGGGTCAGCATCGGCAAAATGTTCTTCGGTGAATCCATGTTTGCACGCCGCTCTGACGCCTCCAAAATTGCCTTGGTGGTTTTGATGAGGGCACTGCAACAGCACGGTTTTCACATGGTAGACTGCCAGCAAGACACCGCCCATCTAGCTTCGTTAGGCGCGCGCACCATGACGCGCGCACAGTTTCTCGACAAGTTGCATCACTTGGTCAGCTTGCCAGGTTCCGATTGGCAGCAGATTCGGCAGTGTGAGCTGCTTGGAGTGAGCTAGTGCCGCGCGATTCGTACGCATGAGTAATCTGAAAGAATTGCCATTTTCGGCGCTGCAGTTCTACGCGACTGCTCCCTATCCTTGCAGCTACCTTTCCGGACGTCAGGCACGCTCGCAGGTTGCCACACCCAACCATCTGATCAATTCCGACGTTTACAGTGAATTAGTCAAGGCCGGTTTTCGCCGCAGCGGCGTGTTTACCTATCGGCCGCATTGTGACGGCTGTCGCGCGTGTGTGCCAGTTCGCGTGCCGGTTGCCCAATTCGAGGCAACGCGAAGTCAATTGCGCAGCTTGAAAACGCATAATGGTCTGCGCGTGTTGGTAGCCCGTCTGGGTTTCTCACCCGAGCACTATGATCTTTACCTGGCCTACCAATCGACTCGCCACCCGGGCGGTGGCATGGATCAGGACAGTCGCGATCAATACGCCCAGTTTTTGTTGCAGAGCAAAATCAACACCCGCCTGGTCGAGTTCCGCGAGCCCGATGGAAAATTGCGGATGGTGTCGATCATTGACATCCTGAACGACGGCTTATCGTCGGTCTACACGTTCTTCGATCCGGCAGTGCCTCGTTCGAGCTACGGCACCTTTAATATTCTCTGGCAAATCGAGCAATGTCGGCTCTTGAAGCTGCCTTATCTGTATCTCGGCTATTGGATCGCGCAAAGCCCGAAAATGGCTTACAAAGCGCACTTCAGACCGATCGAGCAATTGGTCAACAATCAATGGCAGCCCTTGCTTGAAGATGAACGACGGCAAGCGTCGCGACGCGAATCGATCGAACCCGACTGCATTACAAAGTCTTGAACCTGTACGGCATCGCCCGGCCGGTTCTGTTCGGGCTCGACCCCGAGATGGCCCACGAACTAACGTTGCAGAGTCTTGACATGGCCGCCCGCAGCGGCGCCTTGCGCTGGTTGGCGGGTGCCCCCGTCAGCGACCCGATTAGAGTCATGGGTTTGCAGTTTCGTAATCGGGTCGGGCTGGCGGCTGGGCTCGACAAGAACGGCGCCCACATCGATGCGTTCGAACGAATGGGCTTTGGTTTTATCGAAGTCGGCACCGTGACACCGCGTCCCCAGCCAGGCAATCCAAAGCCACGGATGTTTCGCCTGCCTCGAGCGAACGCCTTGATCAACCGGTTGGGGTTCAACAACCAGGGGCTTGAGCAATTTCTGAGTAACGTCAAACGGGCTGGTTTTCGAGGCGTTCTGGGCTTGAATATCGGCAAGAATGCCGATACGCCGATGGATCGGGCGCTCGACGATTATCTGATCGGACTCACGGGCGTGTACCCGCACGCGAGCTACGTGGCCGTTAATATTTCGTCGCCGAACACCCGCAATTTACGTGACCTGCAACAAGCCAGTGAATTGACCAAGATGCTCGGCGCGCTCAAGAAGCGCCAGGAATCACTGGCCAAGCAACACGGTCGTTATGTTCCGATGGCCCTGAAAATTGCGCCCGATCTCGACTCAAATCAAATCGCTGATATCGCCAGGCTGCTCGTGCGCTGCGGCGTTGACGCGGTCATTGCCACCAACACCACCATTTCGCGCGCCGCTGTGCAGGGGCTGCCCCATGCTGAAGAGACGGGTGGCCTATCGGGTGCGCCGGTGCTGCAGGCTTCGAATCAAGTGATCGCCGAACTACGATCGTCGCTGCCCGCAAAGTTCCCGATCATCGGAGTCGGCGGTGTCATGAGTGCGGCCGATGCGCGCTCGAAAGTAGCGGCCGGCGCCGACCTGGTCCAGATCTACACCGGACTGATTTACGCTGGCCCAACGCTGGTCGGTGATTGCGCGCGCGCACTGCGTGGTCGTTAATTGAGCTGAGGACTGAAGCGATTGAACATAGCGCTTGCAACCATCAACGCCCGCTACGCGCATAGCGCGCTGGCGTTGCGCTATCTGAAGGCGAATCTGGGCGCACTCGAGGCGCAAGCCGAGATTTTTGAATTTGTCAGCGGTGCACGAACCGAGACGATGGCGGAAGCGCTACTCAAGCAAGCGCCTGCGATCATCGGCTTGAGCGTTTATATCTGGAACGTGGACGAACTCACCCGACTGGCCAGTCTGCTGAAAACGCTCGCGCCCGAGATCGTTCTGATTATCGGTGGCCCGGAAGTGAGCCACGAGACCGAGCAACAGGTCATTTACAAGCGCTGTGACTTCGTCATTACCGGTGCTGCCGAGCGCGCCTTTGCCCAGTTGTGCCGGGAGATATTGAGCGGCAAACGACCGATCATGAAGAAGATCGCCGGCGATTCCTTGCGCACCGACGGATTGGTATTGCCGTACTACTTGTATAGCGATGAGGACATCAAAAACCGCTTTGTCTATCTCGAAGCCTCGCGCGGTTGCCCGTTCAAATGCGAATTTTGTCTGTCGTCCCTGGACAAGACTGCGGTTCCGTTTGCAATCGACGATTTTCTGCAAGAGCTCGCCAAACTGTATGGTCGTGGCGCGCGTACCTTCAAGTTCATCGATCGCACCTTCAACCTGCGCATCGACGACTGCGAGCGCTTGCTGAACTTTTTTCTCGCTCGACTCGAGGTGCAGCCGCAACCAACACTGCTATTACATTTCGAGCTGATTCCGGACCATCTGCCGGAGCGACTGCGGGAACTGATCGCCCGCTTTCCGGCCGGTGTGCTGCAGTTTGAAATCGGCATACAGAGCTGGAATCCGCAAGTCCAGGCCCGTATCAGTCGACGGCAAAACAATGAAAAATCGCAATCCAATCTGACCTGGCTGAAGACTCATAGCCATGCACATTTGCATGTCGACCTGATTGCCGGACTACCCGGAGAAAACTTGGCGTCCTTCGCGCAGGGCTTCGATCGTCTGGTTCGCTTGCGGCCACACGAGATTCAACTAGGTATCCTGAAACGACTGCGCGGAACACCAATCATTCGGCACACCACGGAGTTCGACTTGCGCTTTAACCCGAGTCCGCCGTACAACCTGGTTTCCAGCCAGTTGATTCCATTCGCAGAAATGCAGCACTTGCAGCGGTTCGCCCGATTCTGGGATCTGATTGCAAATTCCGGTCATTTCAGCCGCAGCATGCCGTATGTGCTCGGACCTCTGCTCGCACAAGAGTTCGGACTTGGGCCCGCTGACGATCGCAACGACGACCCGAGCGTTTCACCGTTTGCGCGCTTTAGCCAACTGTCGAAATGGATTTATGGTCGTACCGATTCAACGCACCGGTTCTCGGCCGAACGCCTGTACGCCTTGGTAGGCGGCTGGCTTGCGGACGTATCAACCGAGCCAGAACTCGCTCTTGCGGCGATCAATGCGGATCAGTTCGAGCGCCTCGGCCGACCCAAAAAGAAGGCGACCAATAAGGAGGAAGTGCCCAATAAGGAGAAACCGATTAGTGGTCAAACGATTCGAGGTCGCCCGAAATTGCGCCATCAGCGCGCCATCACGCCGCCCGCAACATCTGGTTACTTGACGACATCGTAACGTCGCTGGAAACCTGCGCCGAATCGTGAAATCGGATTTCGAGTTCGGTAAAGCCCAAGGGCTTGGTCAGTATCTTGAGCGTCGAATGCGCCGACTGCTCAACCTGGGCACGATAGCGTAGTGCCAATGCTTCGGCTTGAATGCGCGCATGCGACTTCGCCGAGGCAATCAACCGGTTCTTGTCCTCTTCGGAGAATCGCCCGTCGAAAAAACCTTGCAGTAAATCCGGGAACAGCCACGGCATGAATTTTGATCTTTGTTCATCGTAGAACGAGAGATCCTTGATCGCTACGTCGACCTTGCACGGCGGCAAATGCAAAATTGCGCGGCGCCCGCCCTGCGGGGTGATCACCGCCGTTTCAACACGCATCAGTTGGCTGCGCAGGTCATAGCGAAAGTCCATCTCGAATTCGAAGACCATCGCCAGCTTCTTCTTGCTGAATGCCCAACCCAGATACTTGCGCCCGAATTCTCCAAAACTATGATCGACCTGGGTCAGGATGTCTTTGCTGACCGCCTTGAAGACCGAAAGCTCGCCGATAGATTGCAATTCCATCAATTGACTCGCGATCGTGGGCTGCGCCCGCTCGCTGGGCTTGTTGCGGGCGCGATGCCAAAACCAGCCGGCGGCCAGGCCGACGACGAACAGAACGACCACTGCGAGTAATTGACTCAGATCGGGCATATTAGTGTGGTGTTTCACGCTGATTGATGCGAAAGACGAGGTGCAATGGGGGCGAATGCAAGGCGCGGTTTCGGGTCAATAGCGATGCTATTGACCCGAGTTCGCAACGCCACAGTCGCCCCCATTTCATCGCGCCCCGAAGGGGTTCGGCCAAACGGCGCCCTCGGTCGCTCGCCCGCCGGGGTCGATATCCCCGATATCGACCCCGGCGGATCGACCACCCGATCATCGCCGTTTGACTCGAATCTTTCGCGTCAATCAGCGTGAAACACCACACTAGGAGCCTGTCGGGGTTGAGGCATAGCGTTGATAAAAAAGCGGGGAATAGCGATGGAATTTCATCGTGATAGGTGTGTTCGATCCTAAATCGCTGCTATTGGTGCTATCGACGCCGTCGTTGG
>JANLTP010000226.1:0-18753 GCA_031363055.1 Burkholderiales bacterium
TGCGGTCTCCCATCTGGTCAACAGCCTGAAGGGTGTGTCCAGTCGGATGATTCGCAAGAATAACTATCCGAGTATCCGCAAGAAACTCTGGGGCGGTGCGTTATGGTCGCCTAGCTACTTTGCGGGAAGTTGTGGCGGCGCACCCTTAGCAGTTATCCGCCAGTACATTGAACAGCAGCAGGCAGCGCACTAAAGTTAACGGCAACAACCGATAATGACAACGACGGCTACGCCGTCCGCGCTCTTGACCCCGCCCTGAACGGCGAGGTTTGCCGCGCAAATGATCAATCGAATCGAGTCGCCATGAGAATTGAGTCGCCATGAGTAAAGCTGCTTTGCTACCCGGTGCGCTCACCGGCGTACGCGTGCTGGAGTTCAGCGCGCTGATCGCCGGACCGTCCGCCGCCCGCTATTTAGCCGACCACGGCGCCGAAGTCATCAAGATCGAACGCTTTCCGGGCGGCGATGCGTCGCGTATGACCAATCGGGCGGGCTCAAAGCGCAGCGCCATGTTCATTCAGCATAACGGCGGCAAGAAAAGTCTTTGCGTCGATTTGACGCAGGCGGCCGGACTCGAGATTGCGCGTGATCTGGTGCGCAAGTCCGACGTCGTCATCGAGGCGTTTACGCCCGGCGTCATGGCCAGACTGGGGCTGGGTTATGAACATTTGAAGGCCTTGAATCCGAAAATCATCCTATGCTCGATCAGTGGCTTTGGCCAGACCGGCCCGAACGCGGCGCGACCTGGCTATGCCCATATTGCGCACTCGATGACGGGTTGGTTGGCGATGCAATCGCTGTATCGCGACCCGCCCGAACGTCCCCAGGGTCCGGGCATTGCGATTGCCGATGTGATCACCGGTATCACCGCGTTCGGTGCCCTGTGTGCGGCACTGTTCAAGCGCGAGCGGACCGGCCTGGGCGAGCACATTGATCTGGCGCTGTTCGATGCGCTGTTTGCGGCCAACGACGAGACGCTGCAGCGCTGTCTGATCGATGGCGTCGCCCAACCGGCCTATCACCCGGTGCACAAGACGCAAGATGGCTATGTGACGGCCAATATCGGACCTGATTTCCGTGCCTGGCAAAACATTTGCAAGGCGTTGGCGCGCCCGGACTTGCTCGAAGATCCGCGCTTTGCGAATCTCGCTGCGGTCAACGCCAACGCGCGGGCGGCGGTCAAGTTGCTGGCCGATTGGCTGGCGACGCAAACCAGCGAGGCTGCTGATCGCATTCTGACCGAGCACCACGTCGCCGTCGGCGTTCTGAAAACCGTCGAAGAGGCGGTACGCCAACCGCAGGTGTTGGCGCGCGGGCTGATCACCCCAGTGGACGATCCGGTTCTCGGGTGCATCGAGGTCATCAACAGTGCGCCGAAGTTTTCGAATGCCAGTGTGCAGGTTCGGGGTCATGCGCCGAAACTCGGCGAACACAATGAATCGGTACTTCGGCAGGTGTTGGAGTACGATAATGAAAAAATTGCGGCACTGAGCGCCAGCGGCGTGCTCAAGTATGAGGCAATCTGAGACAACTCCCTGGGACTCTGGTTTGAGAGTCCGCATTGAGAAACTTTTAACCCACCTGCGAAGAGAGTAATCGTGGACCTAAGTTATTCCACCGAAGAGCAGGCCTTTCGCGACCAAGTACGCGGCTGGCTGGCCGACAATCTGCCGACTGATATCCGTGACAAGGTCACGCAATACAAGTCAATGAGCAAAGACGACATCATCCGCTGGCACAAGATTCTGGCGGCCAAGGGCTGGTCGGTGCCGCATTGGCCGATCGAGTGGGGTGGTACCGGCTGGGACGTGACGCAGCGCTATATTTACGATGAAGAGTTCGGTCTGGCCGGTGCGCCGGGCTTGCCGGCGTTCGGTCCGAACATGTGTGCGTCGGTGCTGCAAAAATTCGGCACACCGGAGCAGAAGAACCGCTTTCTGCCACGCATCAAGAATGGCGATGACTTTTGGGTGCAGGGTTACTCCGAGCCCGGTGCCGGTTCAGACCTCGCGGCGCTGAAAACTCGCGCCGATCGCAAGGGTGATCACTACCTCGTCAATGGCCAGAAAATCTGGACTACGCTGGGCCATTACGGCGACTGGATATTCTGCCTGGTGCGGACCAACTCCGATGTCGAAAAGCGCCAGGAAGGCATCAGCTTTTTGCTCATCGACATGAAAACACCGGGCATTACCGTGCGCCCCTTGATCCTCATGGATGGCGGTCATGAAGTCAACGAGGTGTTCTTCGAAGACGTCAGGGTGCCTATCGAAAACCTGGTTCACGAAGAGAACAAAGGCTGGACAGTCGCCAAATATTTGCTCGGTCATGAACGCATGGGCTCTGCGCGAGTCGGCGCTTCGCGCCGTGAGTTGTCGGCTTTGCGTGCGCTGGCCGGCAAGGAACTCAAGAACGGCAAACCGTTGATGGAAGACGCCCGTTTTCGGGATCGTTTGACGCGCGTCGAAGTCGAGTTGACTTCGCTCGAGCTAACCGCCATGCGCTTTCTCGATCGCATGCGCCGTACCGGCCAGCCGCCGGGCGCCGATGTCTCGATGCTGAAAATCAAGGGCACCGAGATTCAGCAAGCGCTGACCGAACTGATGATGCAGGCGGCCGGTCCCAATGCACAACCGTATGTCGCCGTTGAAGGCGGCGGGGTCGATCCGTTCCTGTCGCGATTGACGCCGCGTTATGCGAACTATCGCAAGGCCAGCATCTATGCGGGATCGAACGAGATTCAGCGCAACATCATTGCGAAGATGACCCTTGGACTCTGACGCAGAGTTGATCCAGAAGCGAGTGGGATGTCGATTGGGATGTCGAGTAGGTAATCGAGCACAAATTCGGATGCAAACATGAATTTTGAATATGGCGAAGAACAACAGCAATTGGCCGACTCGGTACGCAAGTATCTGGGAAACAAATATGACTTTGAAGCGCGCAAATCCATCATCAATTCAGCCAGCGGTTTCAGCGACACCGCCTGGAGTACCTTCGCCGAAATGGGCTTGACCGCGATTCCGTTTGCCGAGGCCGATGGCGGCTTTGGGGGCGGTGCGGTCGATCTGATGGCTGCGATGGAAGCGTTCGGCGAGGCACTCGTCGTCGAGCCCTTGCTGGACACAGTGGCCTTGGCCGGGCGCCTGATTGCGCGGGTTGGCTCGGCCGAGCAGCGCGCGACGTTGCTGCCGGCGATGATCGAAGGGCGCCTGAAATTGGCGTTCGCCTATCTGGAACCCGGCATGCGCTATCAGACCGAACCGAAGGCCTGTATTGCCAAAAAGAACGGCGCCGGTTGGCAACTGGATGGCGCCAAGATTGTGGTCATCGGCGCCTCGGTGGCCGACAAGCTGGTGGTGTCGGCCGATGCCGGCGGTGCGAGCTTGTTTGTCGTCGACGCGAAGGCGCCCGGCGTCAAGATCAGCGGCTATCGAACCGTCGACGGCCAGCGCGCTGCTGACCTGCGTTTTAATGGCGTCAAACTGGGCGCCGACGCCGTGCTCGGTAAAGCTGGCGAGGCAGCGGCGGCGATCGATGAAGCGATCGATTTCGCGACCGCCTTACTGTGTGCAGACGCGGTTGGCGCAATGAAATACGCCAATGATGCGACGCTCGAGTATCTGAAAACCCGCAAACAGTTTGGTGTGCCGATCGGCTCGTTCCAGGTGTTGCAGCATCGGATTGTCGAAATGTATATCGCCTGTGAGCAATCGCGCTCGATGGCGATTCTGGCTGCCTCGCGGGTCGATACTGCGACGGACCCGATCGAGCGCCGCAAGGCCGTGTCGATGGCGAAGATCAAGATCGCCGATGCCGCCCGTCAGATCAGCCAGGAAGCTATTCAGTTACACGGCGGCATGGGCATGACCGAGGAGATGAAGGTGTCGCATACGTTTCGGCGGCTGACCATGATCGCGCAACGCTTTGGCGATGCCGATCATCATCTGGAGCGATATGCGGCGATGGGCTAAGGTGACCACCAGCGGTGTGAACCGTTCGCAGGCAGTAGCGAGGGAGCGCCAGTTGTTCAAGCCAGTAACCGAACAACGCGAACATGAGCTCGCCTACGCCGCGAGTAGTGCTCAGGATTTGGTCGTGGACGCGCAGTTCGAGCAAGCGCGCAACGATGGCTTGGCCGATGAAATCTGCTGACGTTTACTTCGCTTGACCGACCCCGGTGTCTACAACTACAAGCGTTCGTTGCTTAGCCCAGTTCAACCATTCTGATAACCGACGGTGGGCCGTCCATGAAGGCGCCCATTGCACGACCGAGGGTCTTGAAGTGCTCGGTGCCCCGGTGAGCCTTGAGCGCCTCTTCGTCGGCATAGCGCTCCATGAACACGAAGACGTTGGCATCCTCGCCCTGGTTCAAGGTGTACATCAAGCAGCCGGGTTCGTTGGCGGTGACGGCGGCAGCGAGCTTCAGGGCGGCCGCTTTGAAGTCGGCTTCATGTCCCGCTTTGGCTTTGATGGTGGCGACTATGCTTTGAATCATGAACGTCTCCTGGTTTGAGTGATGAATGGGCAGTATTCAATCGGACGGCCGGTTGGCAGTTAATCTGAGGATACAGTATTGTTCGTTGCACTGATTGCCTTCGCCAAAATCTGAAATCCAATCCCTTTTCATAATGACGACGAGTCGGCTCAGTCAAACTCGCAAACTCGTCAACAAAGCTTGAATTTTTTGTTTCATACCCGGCAAATCGTTGCGTATCGTAGTCCAAACAATGTCGAGATCAACGGAAAAGTAAGCATGCGAGACACTGTTGCGCATGGCCACTATGACTAACCACGGCACCTCGGGGTGATTGTCTGTCAACTGTGGATCAGATATTCTGATGTTGTTAGCCGCTTCACCCAGGATTTCAATGTTGCGGATCACCGCATCCTGCAGTTGTTCATCTTGCAGGAACGCAACTACGTCCTTGTCCGAGGTGTAGCGCTCAATACGTTCAATGGCCTTCAGAATGTGTTCGAGGAAATCACAAACCCGAAAGCTTTTTATACTCATACGGGCACGGCCTCAGCCAACACAAGACTGCGAAATTTCTCGGGTAGAGCCTTGGGTGTGAGTACGTCCACTGTCACGCCCAACAGGCGCTCAAGCTCCACCTGAATTCCGGCGACATCCATCAAGGTGGTTTCCGGAGTCGGGTCAACCAGAATATCGAGATCGCTCTGCTCCGTATCCTCGCCACGAACGACCGAGCCGAAAACTCGCGCATTGTCGGCACGATAACTTGAAACAATATGCCGAATGGCCGCGCGGTGGTTGTTAAGCGCAATCGATGGCTTCATGCTGTTTCCTCAAGACTAGTCCTATTGGGGAGTGTAGTGGAAACTCGCACAGTCTCCACTTGGCGTTCGACGCAAGCGGGACGCCAAATCTCTCCTTGCAGAGGAGCGACTGCCTGCTTGGCGGCGCGTTTCAACTCGAGATGACGCCGCTACCCAGCCCAACATAGGCACCGGGCTCGAAAAAACCGGACCCGGCGACGTAGCCTCGTCCTACCGTCATATCCGGCGGCGCACCTGCCTCCGACGCGCCCTGAAACGTCAGCTCGATTTGCACGCCGCTCGGGTCATACACAAAAAGCTGCCACAAGGTCGTGCCCGGTACCAGAAATTCTCGCCAGGGCAACCGGTGCTGAGCGAAGCGCTCACGAAATGAATGAAAGCCGGCGCAGGCCAGCGACAGATGATCGATGGCACCGCTGCCGCTGGCGACTGTCTTGCTGCCGCCCAGTGCCGGACCACCAGCATAGATGTGGATGATGGCTTCGCCCGCCGGTGTCGGGCAGCCCAGCCAGGCACCTGGGTAGCCGAAGTCGGGCCGTGCGACTTCGCGCAGTCCGAGCACGTGAACGTAGAAGGCGAGGGTGGCCTCGAGGTCGGCCGTTTTCACAGCGGCATGAAACAATCCAATAACGGTGGCGGTCATGATATTTATCCTTGGTGTGACGGTTAGCCTTGACGCAATTCAGCCTTGACGAAACGGTTGGCCAATCGCGGCCGGAACGCGCGCACCTCGACCGAGAAAGGGGAGCACCAGCAGTGCCGCCCCCAGACGGATACGGGTTGGATTTGCACCGGCGGCGAAGGCGGCTCGCGGGTTCTCACCGACCGCTCGCAAGGTCAGTCCGGCGCGCGTGCGATACAGAAAAAACATCAGCGGCCCAATCATGAGCAATACCAGGTAAGTCAACGGCGGCTGGTTAAATGGCAAGGAGCCGATGACGGGCAACTCGGATGATACGGGTATCGGCCAGGCCTGCAGCAGCGGCACGCGGATCGCCGAGCGAGTGCCGGCTGCCCGGAATAGAAAGCTTGTCAGTCCCAAGGCGAGTATGTTCGACGCCAGCCCGGTGACCATATGCTCGGTCTGGAAGCGCACGGTGGCATTTGCCACGACCAGCGCCAAGCTCATGCCGCTCAGGGCGCTAGCCGCCAAACCGAAGCCGATGCTCGAGCCGCGTGGGTGCCGATGACGCCCAGAAATGCACCGGCGAGCATCTGGCCTTCCAGCCCGACGGCAAAGGTGCCGGCCCGCTCACACAATATGCCGTCAAGGGCCGCCAGAACCAGTGGCGTCGCGATGGGCAGGCTCGCGGCCAGGACATCGATGACGCTGGCCAGATCGATGACGTTTGCCAATTCAACGACGCCAGGCAGTGCCAACGCTTCAGACTTTCTCGTTGGCCGAGCGGCCCAGCGCGCACAACACAAAGATCATCGTCAACCCTTGAATCACCAGTACCAGCGATGACGGTACACCGACCTGGGGTTGCATCGCCAATGCGCCGGTTTCGAGAGAGCCGAAGAACAAGGCGGATGGCAAAATGTACAGCGGATTGAGCGCACCCATCAGCGCGATCGCATCAGTTTTTCTGACCGCAATTTGCAAGCGGCAATTGTGACAATCAAACGCACGATCGACAAGACCGCACCGTTAGAGACGGAGATTCGGTCGGGCCGGTGGCGGATAACGTTCAGGCTACTTCGACATGTTGTCGACATCCTGGTCGAAGCGGGTCCACGGCAAAGACTCGTAGAGTTCCCGAACAACTGTGTACGCATCGTCAATGGAAGGCGGCGTGCCGCCAATCAAACCTGGCAGTTCGTTGTCGTAGCCCTTTCGTGACAACCGAATCAGTGCCGTACCCCTGAGACTATCGGGAAAGATCTCCACCTGACGATCCTCGCTAGCCTGGCGCAGCTTTTCAAGTATTTTCTCTTTTTCATCTTTGCTTGGCGGGGAGGACGAAACCAGCAGGAAAATATCGTAAACATCTTGAAAACGAGACCGCTTGCGAATCGGCTGTTGAATTAGCGCCCGGAACTTTTCGGCAACGAGATCGATACACGGATATAGACACAATGTACCGCCATCGAATTCACGCTGCTCTACATCGCTTGCCCATTCGTTCAAGCTATAGTCGATCTGAACAACTCCACTCGCGTTCTTGACTTATAGGCGGCGCATTTCGCCCGCGTTTGCGCGACGGGCAAAGCCGATGCGTAGCTGCAACGTTGGAAAGGTCGCCAGAGGCTGGTTGGCTGGCTTAATTTCGTGCGATTGCAGGGCTGGCGCGATCGTATACTCGCTGTCGTCGAAAAATCGATATCGGTTGTGAAACGCGGGCTCTGATGGCGGATCGCTAAAAGGTTTCCGCCTTTCATGATCATCATGGGAGAGAGCTTCTGAGATTGGGCAATGGCACGCAGAACGAGGCGAACCGCTTGTCGAAATCGCCGACGTTGTGGTTGTTGCTCGGCGTTTATCCAGTCACCTAAGTCGAGGGCATCCATTCAACCGGCAGTTCCGTATTGATTGAAAGTGACCAGCGTTCGGAAAACCTTGATTCGAACTCGGCGCTTGCGTCTAATTTTCTAGAACCGCCGCGCTTCGCGAATCGCGCCCAAGCATCGACTCGCGGGTCTGAGACGGACTTGAGTTCGGTCAAGATAAACCCGGCGCGGATCTTGTCTATTGGACTGGCGTGCTGCTCGAATTCGTCGATGATCAAGCGCAGATGTTGTTCGGCGCTTTCGAGGTATGCGTCGATCACGTGATGCAAGCCACCGCATTGGGCCGGCGTTCGGATCATGTCCAGATAGGTCCGCCCGATAGTGGCTACGCGAAATCGTGACTCAGCCACGACTCGGAACGCGCCGAGTTGCGAACTGCGGCTTGTGTGGACCGGCTGTCCGTTCAAGCGCGTGATCGGGACGTAGCGCAATCTCGGCCATCGACTTGCCAGGAAGGTCTCGTAGCTCAGGCCGAAGTCCTTCTTCATCTGAGCGATGGCCTGATAGGCCCAGCTTCGATCACTGGGCGTGGTCAGATAGAGCTGCTCAGGCATTCTGTCGGTCAGCGTGTGAAACTCCATCGCGCTTAGGTGAGAGACATAGCAGAAGCGATCGATGGCGCATGCGATTGTTCTGGTGTCGCTAACGCTCGCGCCTGGTAGCGCGAAGGCGGACGTGCTTTCTTTTGGCAGAATCTTGCGAAGCAGACCGCTTTCCTGAAGTGCTTGCTCGAGCTGGTTGTAGATTGCACTGCTCTGGTTAACGCCCCTTTGCAACGCGGTTCGCCGGTTACTTGCGACTGCGGGAACTGCGTTCCAGGCCAAGCGAGCGACATCGTATCGGGTAAGGATTGGCGAGCCTTGGGCGGCGATGAAGCGTCCTATCAAAGCAAAACTATCCGAGTTTTTTTATCATTATCTGATATGTAAGTCAAGATTTGAATAGACCTTTGGCAGCTACAGCGTAGCCGATGGTCGCCCAATGAATTGCGCAGCGATCAGCTTGCAGTCGCGGGCCGATTTTTCTCAGTCAATCTGCGCTATGGCCATTTGATGTACGGTTGTTGCCGCTGACTGAATCGCAAAATGGACAGCTAGACTCGTTCGCCACGCCATGGTTGCTAGGATGGGCGAGGCGTTTTGAGTCCCGGACATCGAATTGCGTTGCATTCTTGAAAAACATGGCGCCGAATTAAGAAGATGGCGGCCCTCTTCGACGCTTCGGGCGGTACCGACGTCATCTCAAGTTCCTTCAAAATAGCACGGGACTTCAAATAGCACGGGACTTCGAACGCGTCCGTGTTGAGCGCCCGGCTAACGGTTCCGAATGCGCGTCGACATACGCATCTAACAGCCGACGAATCATTCTTTGATACTGCGTATCCCGATCCGCTGCCATTGCCTTGAAAAACTCAACACTTTTTTTGCTCAGAGTTATCGTGATCTTGACGTCTTCCTCGCGAAATGTAAGATCGTCGGGCGACGATAGAAAGTCTTGAATTATTTTTGGCTCGCCAATTGGCTCATCCTTGTACTTTATTTTCGCGATCATAAATCACCTTGCCGTTTCGCCAATAACCCGCACCAATGATTCGGATCACATCTGCTCGATACGTGAAACGTACGGTCAGAACCCCTTCGCCCACTCGCCCGAAGCAATAGTATCTTTGCTCCTGCTCGCTATGCGCTGTGTCCTGTGCAATCACGCGTATTCGCCTCCCACAATACGAGTCGCAACTAATACTGCCGAGCCGCGGCAACCCGATCCCACTGAAAATTCGAATCCCCGAACAGTTCCTGAACCACCCGCGCGCGCTTCATGAACAAGCCGAAATCGAGTGCATCGGTCATGCCCATACCGCCATGCATCTGAACACCTTCTTGTACCGCCCGAGTCACGCTCGAACCGGCGCGAGCCTTGGCTACGGCGACTGCGTTGGACGTCGCTGCATGAGTGCTGTTTTCGGTCGTTGATGCACCAAGCGCGTCCAAACGCTGTTGCGCATGGATCACCGCTGCTCTCGCCAACTCAATATCGCAATACAACTCGGCGGCGCGATGCTGAAGCGCCTGAAACTCGCCGATCGTTTTGCCGAACTGCTGGCGATCCTTCAGATATTGCACGGTGCGAGTAAACGTTTCGTCGCTGATACCGATCATCTCAGCAGCGAGCGCCGCGCGGCCTGAATCGAGCGCCCCCGCCAGCGCAGAACCCGCCAACACATCCGTTGTCGCGACGCTGACGTCCTTGAAGGTAATGCGGGCTGCGTTATGCGAATCCACGGTCACGATCCGTTCGACGCTGACACCGCTGGCATGGGCGTCGACCTTGATGAGCCTGACATTTTGTGCCGTCCCTTTTGCTGCGCCGTCGTCGTGTTCAACCCGCGCTGCCACCAATATCCAGTCCGCTATGTGTCCATCGATCACATAGTTCTTACTGCCATTCAGTCGAAATCCGCCGGCGTGCGCGGTCGCTGTCGCTGCGATCTTGCCGGGTCGATGTTTGCTGTGCTCATCGATCGCCAGGGTCGCGATCTTTTTGCCTGAAGCCAGTTCCGGCAGCCAACGCGTTTGCTGTTCCGCGCTGCCGCCCGCACGGATCGCGCTGACCGCAACGACCGATGACGCCAGAAACGGCGAGGCGCACAAGCAGTGACCGATCGCCTCCATGATGATACCGGCCTCAACATGACCCAGGCCCAAGCCGCCGTGTGCCTCCGGTACCAGTACCCCCGTGTAACCCATCTCGGCGAATTGCGCCCAGAGCTTGCGCGAGAAGCCGTCGGCATCGTGCTGGTCACGCAGCGCGCGTAGTTGGGTGATCGGCGCGTTCTCGGCGATGAATTGCAGCGCGCTGTCGCGCAGCATGGTTTGTTCGTCGGTCAGAATAAGTGGCATGTCAGGCTCCGGGTAGTTCAAGAATTCGTTTCGCCACGACGTTCAATTGAACTTCACTGGTCCCGCCCTCGATGGAATTGGCTTTGGTGCGCAGCCAGGTGCGGGCCGCCGTGCCGTGTTTCGATACTTCGCCCTCCCAGTCGAGCGCATCCATGCCGCCCGCCGACATCAACAGTTCGCTGCGTCGCTTGTTCAACTCTGCGCCGTAGTACTTGAGCATCGAGGCCATGGCCGGGTGCGCCTTGCCAGCGCGAGCCAGGTCCTGGGTGCGCTCGAGCAGCAACTTGAACGAGGCTTCATCGACTTCGAACTCGGCGATCTGGGCACGCAGCATCGGGTCAGCGAGGCGGCCCTGTTCATCGGCGCCTAACAGTGATGCCGCGACTTGCCCGAGTGGTCGCGCGCCACCGCGCTCGCCAATCGCGCTGATCATCTCGCGCTCGTGCATGAGCAGATACTTGGCGACATCCCAGCCGACGTTCAAGGTACCGACCAGGTTGCGCTTCTCGACGCGGACGTTTTCGAAGAAGGTTTCGCAAAACGGCGATTTGCCGGAGATCAGCGGAATCGGTTTGGTGCTGACGCCGGGGGTCGCCATGTCGAACAACACGAAGCTGATGCCGTTGTGTTTCTTGGCCGCAGGGTCGGTACGCACCAGGCAGAAAATCCAGTCGGCCTTATCGGCATAGGAGGTCCAGATTTTCTGGCCGTTCACCAGATAGTGGTCGCCCTTGTCTTCGCAGCGCGTCGCTAGCGAGGCGAGGTCGGAGCCGGCGTTCGGCTCCGAGTAGCCCTGGCACCAGCGGATTTCGCCGCGTGCAATCCTGGGCAAGTGTTCGCGTTTCTGTTCTTCGTTACCGAACTTCAACATCGCCGGTCCGAGCATCCAGATGCCGAAGCTGTCGAGCGGCGAGCGGCAATTCAGGGCGCGCAGCTCTTCGCGCAATACCTTGGCCTCGACATCGCTGAGACCGCCACCGCCGAATTCGCGCGGCCAGGTTGGCACTGTCCAGCCGCGCTCGCCCATGATGTTCAGCCATTGCCGCTGAGCGTCGTTGACAAACTTGAAGTTGCGGCCGCCCCAGCAGACCTCGTCTTCGGAAGTAACCGGCTTGCGCATTTCAGGCGGACAATTTTTCTCCAGCCAGGCATGGGTGGTCGTACGGAAGTCTTCCAGGGTCAAGGTCTCGGACATCAGTGTCTCCTTCGCGATCTGCCAACACATTAGCAGATGCGCTACCTCCTGGCGTGTCGGCCACCCGATCATCGCCATTTGAACCGAAACGCGAGCTCGATAACTTGTTCAGTGCATCCCTAGGTTCACAGGCGGTGACAACGACCTGGATTTCTGACGACGGGCGGGCTCAATTGGGGTAGATTCGGAAGGCCGTCACGTTTCAAGACACTCACAGGAGAATTTTCATGGCCCGGATTCCTTATTGCGATCCCGCGCAGGTTTCGCCGCGTTTCGCCGAAGTCTTGAACGCCAAGCATCCGCTCAATATCTACCGTATGCTGGCGCACACCGGCCCGGTCGGCGAGGGCTTCATGACGCTGGGATACGGCTTGTTGCGTCAAGGTGCGCTGGACCCGGCGCTGCGCGAGATTGTCATATTGCGAGTCGGGCAAATCTGCCATGCTGGCTATGAGGTCCACCAGCACACCCGCATCGGCCGCAAGGCTGGTCTGTCCGATGCGCAGATGGCGGCGCTGAAGGTGGGCGCTGCGCAAGACCTGTTTTCGCCGCAACAGAAACTAGCGATTCGCTTCACGGACGAAATGGTCAAGCAAGTGAAGGCTTCTGATGAACTATTCGCCGCCATGACACAAGCGTTCAGCACGACCGAAGTCGCCGAAATGACGCTGCTGGTCGGCTATTACATGATGGTCTGCCGCTTTCTGGAAACCTTTGAGGTCGATATTGAATCGGCGTGACTCGGTGACGCGCTGAACAGAATTCCCTCGACTACTCAGCCATTCCAAAACCCAACACGATACCCTGGTCAGCCGCCGTTTTGCCCTCAAGCACTTCAACATAGCGCTGTTGCATCGCGCTGTCGCCGAGCTGCCGGGTCACCGTTAACAGTACTTCTCCAGGGCGGTTGACGCGACTCATGAACTCCGCCCAAGCTTGCGCCGTGCGCGCAGCAAATTGCGCGCAGCCCCATTCGGCCAGGCGTTTTTTGACTTGTGCCGGTGCAAAAAACAGCACCGGCTTCGGCCCCGGCAACGGTGTGGCGTTAGCGCCGGAAACATCTTCCCAGTGGGTGCCGCCGACGGCGCAACTGTATTGCAATGAATCCCCTAGCTGCTGGTGTATGGCCTCACGAAGCTCGCGACTGCCGGCCATATCGACATAAACAGTTGGTACCTTGGGCAGGCTGCTGATCTGGTCATAGGTGTTGATTTGTCCATAAAAACCGAGACGATGAACAAATGGGCTGTTCTGACGGGAAGTCAGGCCGACGACCGTATCGAGCTCCAGCGGCGCGCTATCGGTTGCGTTATTCGCGGTTGACCCGAACGCTGACCCCGACGCCGCGGCAACGCGCTTCGCCAACATGAATGCACAGCCGTACGCAGTCTTGCTGGACGCACTGGACAAAACGACCCGACGTGCGCCGAAGAACTGGTTGTCGGCCAGAAAATCATCGATCAGAAAGGAAGTCATAAAGAGGGGCCGCAGCAACATTTGCTCGGCCTCGTGGGCGGCGTCATAGCCGGGGTCGCTGGCGCAACGTGTGTACTGGTTGTAGATCGCGGCCATCGGCTGGCGATGCGCGCTGGCGTCGATAAAGCCGGCCGGTGAAATGCGATCGGCCTGTACCAGCAAATGACTCGACATTGGAAAATATCCGTAGACTCGCTCGCCCACCAGTACCTGCTCATGGTAACTGGCCTCGACCACCGCAATGCCCCAGACCGGCACCCGGCCCCAGCCGCTTTGCGCCGGGAAAAAGTTCCAGTACTGCATGACATCGCCAAACGTGGCGTAGGTGATGTTATTTGCGGTTAGCGCGAAGTGCTCGATGCGCAGCAACACTTGACCGGCTTGCAGCGCGTCGCCGGCCGGCTTCGCCGATTCAACCAGGCGTGACTCCCGCAGATCGCCGCGCTTGACTTCGAAGTGACGAATGGTTGCGCCAAAGATTGCGCTCAAGGTAGGGCTCCTGGAGAAAGTCGGCAGTCCGATCAGGTCCAAATGTTACCTGACCAAAAGGACCGCGCAAATGAAAGTCAAAGTCCAAAAGCCATTGACTCATCGGGGTCAAGCCTACAAACTCCTTGGCCATGGATCGCATCGCTTCTAGAATCACCCGTCGCCGCTTTGGGCAGTTTCTCGGCCTTGCTGCGAGTCTAGGCGTCGGCCTGAGTCTACCCGCACGTCTGCTGAGTTTGGGCGGCCTGCTCGCAACGCGCGTCGCCCTTGCGCAGGAGTTTCCGAATCGCCCGATCAGCGTGATTGTGCCTGCGCCTCCGGGCGGTCTGCTCGATGTCTCGATGCGCCTTGTCGCAAGACTGGTGGCACCCCATCTGAACAATCAGGCGCTGGTGATCGAGAATCGGCCGGGCGCCAGTCTTTTGCTCGGCGCCGAGGCGATGGCGCGTATTGACAAAGGCGACGGCTATCAGCTTACCCAAAGTGTTGCGTCATGGATGCGCGTGCCGCATTTGCGCAAGGTCAGCTACGATGCCTTGAATGACTTCACGCACATCATCACGCTGGCCGCCTCACCGTTCGGAGTAGCCGTGCGCAGCGAGTCGCCGTTCAAGACCTTCAATGACGTCATTGCGGCAGCACGCGAAAAACCCGGCCAGATCAGTTACGGCACGGTCGGCGTCGGTAACGCCGGGCATTTGTTGATGGAAGAAGTCGGCCGCCTGGCTGGCGTGCAATGGAATCTGGTCGCGATGAAGGGCAGCGTCGAAATCATTCAGGCCGTCATCGGCGGTCATATCGATCTGCATTCAGACTCGACCAGTTGGGCGCCGCTGTCGTCAAGACCTTGCATGACGCCTTTCGCAAGGCCATGGAGACGCCCGAGTATGCTGATCTGCTCGAGAAATTTGAGTTGGTTCCGATGTATCGCAAATCCGAGCAGGCCACCGCCGATATGAAAGAAACCTATGAGCGTGAGCGCATCATGATCACGCGCATGGGCCTACTGGGGAAAATGCAATGAATCCGTCCTTCGAGCATCAATCGCAGTCGTTGTCCTGGCAGGCCGACAGTTTCACTGGGCCGATCGATTATTCGGTCTATCTGGATGACGCCGATCGCGCTGAACTGATGGCTCTGGTCACGCGCTGGCAGGCTCGGGTAGCAAGCCGTTCAGAACATTCGAGCGCGGCGCCAGCGGCTTCGAAGGCTCCGACGAGCGCGGCGCAATCAACCGTTACTATTGAATCGATGACCGCCGCCGATCTTGCGCTCGGTGATGGCACCGCGTCAAAAGCACTCGCCGCCAAGCTCGCCAAAGCCGCCTCGCAAGTCAAGAGTGGCCTGGGCTTTGTAGTGCTGCACGGCTTGCCGACCGAGGCGATCGATCTGCAGCAATACACGACGGCAGTATGGGCGATCGGTCAGCACTTTGGTGAGCCGATCTCGCAGAACGCCAGTGGCGATCGCCTCACGTATGTAATTGATGCGACCGCAGTCGATCCAACGCCACGTATGTACCGCAGCAATCTCGAGTTGCGCCCGCATACCGACATTACCGCGATGATTTCGCTCGCCGGCTGGAACCTCGGCGAGTCGGGCGGGGCCACCGTGTTGGCCAGTGGCGTACGCGTCCATGATGTCATTCGCGAACGCGCGCCGCACTTGCTCGAACGGCTTTACGCCGGCTATCACTACCACCGGTTGGGAGAGGAAGGCGAGGGCGAGCAGCCCACTACTGAGTCGCGAGTGCCGGTATTCAGCAATCGCAATGGCCAGATCAGCGTTCGTTATTTGCGCACCGGTATTGCGGCCGGGCATAGCGCTCGCGGCTTGCCGTTATCGGCCGATGATCTCGAGGCCCTGAACTATTTTGATTCGGTGTCGACGGCGCCCGAAAATCGGTTGGCGTTCTTTCTGGAGCGCGGCGAAATGATTGTCGTCAACAACTATGCGGTCATGCATGCACGGACCCGCTTCGTGAACAATCCGCAGCCCGGCAAAGAGCGCCGATTGGTGCGGCTGTGGCTTGATCAGGCCGGCTTTCGCGATGTCCCGCCTGAGTTCAATTTCTACCGCACCAATGGCGTACCCAAGGCCGAGGGCAAACGCGCCAACTTTGATTTCAAGAAGCTCTATGCCAGTGATCCGTTGGCCACGGGTGGCATGCCGGATATGAAAGTCAGCGACGCCGATCTGGCCCGTTCACGCTAATGTACGCTTCGGTCTGAGCGATGTTGCTGTTCTCAACACTGCGCCGTGTGCCGAGGGTGATGATGTCGACGCAGGCGATCGCTATGCTGACGACCGTGGCGCTGACGATAGCGTTGCTGCCGATTACGACGCTGGCCCAAACACCGCCATCGACGTTTCCTACCAAACCGGTGCGCCTCATCGTGCCGTTCCCACCCGGCGGCGCCACGGACATCATTGGCCGTCTGGTGGCGCAGAAGATGACCGAGGTCTGGGGCCAAGCCGTCATTGTCGAGAACAAGCCCGGCGCCGGAACGGTTGTCGGCACCCAGGCAATGGCCAAGGCCGCACCGGACGGCTACACCTTGGGCGTTGTCATCACCGCGCATGTCATCAACCCGAGCCTTCGCTCTGAAATGCCGTACGACACGCTCAAGGATCTGGCCGGTGTCACACAATTGGCGCAAGCGCACCTGGCGTTGATGGCACATCCGTCCTTTGCGGCCAATACCGTCGCTGAACTGATCGAGCTGGCGCGAAAAAACCCCGGCAAATTCGCCTACGGATCACCCGGCAGTGGCACTGCCATGCATTTGGGTATGGAAATGCTGAAGTCACGGACGGCTATTGATCTCGTGCATATTCCCTACAAAGGCGGTGCGCCGGCCTTGCAAGATGTGCTCGGTGGCAACTTGCCGTTACTGACCGACGTCTTGTACGCCTCGATGCCGCAAGTCAAGTCCGGCAAGCTGAAAGTCATTGCACTAATGAGCCCGACCCGTCCAGCGAGTTCGCCCGAGTGGCCGGTGATTGCCGAGACGGTGCCAGGCGTCAGCGCGCTCAGCATGATTGGCGTGGTGGCACCCGCCGGGACACCACGAGCGCTACTTCAGAAAATCAGCGCCGATATTGCGGCCGCCGTGAAGTCGTCGGACCTGACTCGCAAGATGGCCGAGTTGGGCATGGAGCCGATCGGCTCAACACCCGAGCAATACGATGCGCTGGTTCGCTCGGAGATCGAGAAATGGGCCAGAGTTGTCAAGGACTCTGGCGCCAAGGTTGATTAAGCCTCCAGACTATTTGGCCTTGCCGCCGGCCTCGGCGACTTCTTCAGCTAGTTGCGCGCCCGATTTGTAGTGGGCAACCTTGAACAACGTGGTTCGCTTGGAGCGCTGCAGAAAGGCGTTGGCGCCGCTGACTTCTTCGTCCCAATATTTGTTGGCCAGCTTCAGGTTGCCAGGCACATCCAGCATAAAGGCGTCTAACGAGCCCTTGCCCCCGAAGATATAAAGCTTGCCATCGATGATGCGCCAGGCGTCCGCGTCGCCGCCCCAGGGAATGCTGTAAACGATGCCGTTGGCGCAATAGCCGCCGAATTGCGGAATATACTTTGTCGGCTCGCGGTCGAACAAGATTTTGTGCTCGGCTTTGCTGAATCTGAAGGTGACGTCCTTGTAGACGCTCTTGATATCGGCCGTGCCTAATTTGTGGGTGCCTTCGGTGAAGTAGC
This sequence comes from Burkholderiales bacterium, assembly GCA_031363055.1. Classification (GTDB taxonomy): domain Bacteria; phylum Pseudomonadota; class Gammaproteobacteria; order Burkholderiales; family Burkholderiaceae_E; genus JANLTP01. Next base: position 17,576 of record JANLTP010000226.1, read on the forward strand.
TGACGACGTCGTGGCCGAACAACATCAGGTGTTTGTCACCTTTGACTGAGACTGCGTTGACCGGACTCAACCCTGCCCCCGGGCTTTGGGTCATCAGCGGCGCGCAGCCGGTGGCTAAAATGACGCTGATACAGGCAAACAAGTACTTCAAGGGCCGCATGCAAATCTCTCCAGTGGGATAGTGGGTCGTTCGGTGGTCCGTCGTTCGATGTGCCTCAAGCTTACCAAAATATACCGTTGATCCGGGCGAGCTAGACCATTAGTCCGATCGACAAGAGTGGTTCCTTCGGTGCACGATAATCATTGTTGATCTCGAGACGTATGGAAAATCTCTGGTGAATTCATCCACTTCGGTCTGTCCCATCAGCAGTTTGCCGGTTAAATTGCACGCCGGTCTGCCCGCCTGGCCGCGAGCGCTTGGCGCGGCATTACTGTTGGCGCTGGGCTTATTTACGCAGCTTGCCACGGCCGGGCAGCAGCAGTATGAGCCGTTGGCCGCCTCGGTGCGCAGCGCGCTGTCGGCCGCGATCAACGACCGCTCGCCGCCCGAGCCGACGTTTGCTTCAATGAACGAAAGAGTCGACTGGCTGGCCAACATGTCCGAGCGCTTGCCGCGGCGCTGGAAGCCCGAGTTGCAGCAGCGCATCGAATTTTTGAAGACCGTTCGCTACGAAGCGGTCCGCGCCGGACTCGATCCGCAACTGGTGCTGGGCCTCATCGAGGTTGAAAGCTACTTTCGGCGTTATGCGGTTTCACACGCCGGCGCTCGCGGCTACATGCAAGTCATGCCGTTTTGGGCCGGTCTGATTGGCGATGGCGATGCCACCAAACTGTTCGACGCCCGTACCAATTTGCGTTTTGGCTGCCTGATCTTGCGGCACTACCTGGACCTCGAAAAGGGCGATATGTTTCGGGCGCTCGGCCGCTATAACGGTAGTTTGGGACGAGCCGAATATCCGAATGCGGTATTCAGCGCTGCGCGAAACTGGCAATTTCGGCCGCGAGATCAGCCCGTTGGCGTGGCAGCGACACTATCTAGCGTGAAACACCACACTAGGAGCCTGTCGGGGTTGAGGCATAGCGTTGATAAAAAAGCGGGGAATAGCGATGGAATTTCATCGTGATAGGTGTGTTCGATCCTAAATCGCTGCTATTGGTGCTATCGACGCCGTCGTTGG
>JANLTP010000244.1:0-5178 GCA_031363055.1 Burkholderiales bacterium
CCTGGTCGCACGCTGCACTCTTTGTCGGTCCGACGGGCTTGCTCGACGACAACGGTTTACCCTGCTCCTTTCTCGAAGCCGATATTCGTCAAGGTGTTCGCGCGGTCAGCGTTGCCGAGTTCAAAGGTCTGCACTGCCGGATATGTCGCCCGGTCGGTCTGAGTGCCATCGAAATCAGTATCGTCATTCGGTTCGTGCGGGATCGACTTGGTCATCAATACGACCTGAAGAACGTGTTCGATCTGGCACGCTACCTGCTTCCGCCGTTGCCGATTCCGGTTCGATGGCGCCGACGAATTCTCGCTCTGGGCAGTGGCGACCCGACGCGGGCGATTTGCTCGACGCTGATCGCACAAGCGTTCGAGGCGGTGCAATATCCGATCCTGCCGGTCATCGAAGCTATACCCTCGAGCGACCCGATGTGTCCCGGCTGCATCGATGAAATTCTGCACGTACGACATCACACGCTGTTCGTGCCACGCGACTTCGATGTCTCGCCGTATTTCGCAGTGGTCAAGCCCAGCTTGGAGACAGGCTTCGATCACCGCAACTTGACATGGCACAGACCGATCGCCTTGATACAGGCCTGAAGAACCCGAAGAGCCTGAAGAACTCGAAGATATCGACCGCCTGCGCAGTCAATGCTCAACTCCGCTCGAACACCGCCGCCAAGCCCTGGCCGCCGCCGATGCACATTGTCTCCAGTGCATAACGACCCTGGCGTCGCTGCAGTTCACGCATCATCGTCGCCAGGATCCGCACGCCGGTAGCGCCGACCGGGTGACCCAGCGAGATGCCGGAACCATTGACGTTCAACCGGTCATAGTCGGTCGCACCAAAACCCATGGCCGTGGTGCAGGCGAGCACCTGGGCGGCAAAGGCTTCGTTTAGTTCGATCAAGTCCAGGTCTTTCAGCGCAATGCCGGCCCGTTGCAGTGCCTTCGCCGATGCCGGCACCGGGCCAATGCCCATCCGCGAGGGTTCGACGCCAGCGACGGCCCAGCTCACCAGGCGTCCGAGTGGTTTGAGCCCCAGCTCTGCCGACTTTTGCGGCGTGGTGACGATGCATGCGGCGGCACCGTCGTTCTGTCCGCTGGCGTTACCGGCGGTCACGGTGGCATCGTCGTCGACTCCCAGGCGCACGGCCCGCAGCTTGGCCAGGCTTTCGAGGGTGGTGTCCGCGCGCGGATGCTCGTCTACGCTGATTTCGGTGACGCCTTTGGATCCCTTCACCTTGACGGGCACGATCTCCTCGGCAAAGTTGCCGTTCTTCTGAGCCGCGACGGCGCGCTGATGCGAGCGCAGCGCCAGTTCATCTTGCGCCTCTCGGCTGATCTTGTACTCGCGACGCTGGTTCTCCGCCGTTTCGAGTATGCCGCCCGTCACCGGAAAGTGTTTTCCGCCGGCGGTAATCCGGCCCCGCGCAATTCGATCCCAAAAGGGGCTCGAGTCACCGCGAACGCCCCAACGGCCATTCAGCACATAGTGCTCGGCCTGGCTCATGCTGTCGACGCCGCCCGCGATCACCAGATCACAGGCACCCGTCTGTACCCGCATGGCTGAATCAATCACAGCTTGCAGACCGGAGCCACAGCGGCGATCCAGTTGCAGCCCGGGGGCGGTGATGCCCAGACCAGCGTCCAGTGCCGCCACGCGGCCAATGGCCGGGGCTTCGCCGTTGGGATAGCACTGACCAAAAATGACGTCGTCGACGACCTTGGGGTCAATGCCTGCGCGCCGGATCAGCTCCCGCACAACGGTCTCAGCCAGATCGGCCGCTGGAATGTCCTTGAACATGCCACCATAGCGGCCTACCGAAAAATTTTGTTCGAGGGAATACTGATTTGGACCACAACACCATAACCGATTTGGACTACGACACCATTATCGTTGGGGCGGGAATCTCCGGTTTGTTTCAGTTGTACCGCTTACGTGAACTGGGATTGCGCATCCGGGTGTTCGAGGCCGGCAGCGGCGTCGGCGGTACCTGGTATTGGAACCGCTATCCGGGCGCGCGATTCGACTCCGAGAGTTACTCCTATGGCTATTCATTTTCGCAAGAGCTGTTAGACGACTGGGACTGGAGCGAGCATTTCGCGGCGCAACCGGAAACGGAGCGCTACCTTAACTACGTCGCTGACAAGTTCGATCTGCGCCGCGATATCCAATTGGCCAGTCGAGTCACCGCCGCGCACTTTGACGAAGCGACGCGGCTCTGGAACATCACCCTGGACGATGGCCGCCAATACCGTGCACGATTTGTGGTAATGACCGTCGGTGCGCTGTCGGCACCGACCTTGCCGCGAATCAAGGGTATCGAAACATTCCAGGGCCAATCATTTCACACCGCCCAGTGGCCGAAGACGCCCGTCAGCTTTGCAGGCAAGCGGGTCGCCGTTCTGGGCACCGGTGCGACCGGTGTACAGACCATTCAAGAGGTCGCCAAGACTGCGGCTCAATTGACCGTGTTTCAACGCCGTCCCAACTGGTGCACGCCGCTGCACAACCGCAAGATTACGCCGGATGAGATGGCGAGCATCCGAGCCGATTATGCGGAAATTTTTCGCCGGTGTCATGAGACTGCTGCAGGCTTCATCCACACCACGGATCCGCGCGCCACGTTTGAGGTGAACGAAGCCGAACGCCTGGTATTCTGGGAAAAACTCTATGCCTCGCCTGGTTTCGGTATCTGGTTAGGAAACTTCCGTGACATCCTCGTCGATCGCACGGCCAATAAACTCATCTCCGATTTTGTGGCGTCCAAGATTCGCCAGCGCGTCAACGATCCGAAGATTGCCGAGTTGCTCATTCCGAAGGACCACGGGTTCGGCACACGGCGGGTGCCACAGGAAACGCATTACTACGAGGCGTTCAACCAGGACAACGTCAAGCTCGTCAGCATTCTGGAGACGCCGATTGAGCGCGTGACCGAAACCGGCCTGCAGACGAGCGCCGCGCATCATGAATTCGACATCATTATTTACGCGACCGGATTTGACGCCATTACCGGTAGCTTCGATCGTATCGATATCCGCGGCGCGCACGGGCAGTCGCTGAAGGACAAGTGGACGGGCGGCCCGTCAACGTTTGTGGGCATGATGATCGAAGGATTCCCCAACCTGTTCATGATCGTCGGGCCGCATGCTGCCTTTGGCAATATGCCCCGCAGTATTGAGTACAACGTGCAATGGGTGACCGACCTCATCGGTCACCTTGGTCAGCGCGATCTGACTCGGGCCGAGGCCCGAGCACAAGCCGTGGCCGAATGGACCGGCTTTGTCATGAAAAAAGCCGAAGGGCTGTTGTCCAATGAAGTGGATTCCTGGATGACCGGCGTCAACCAAAACGTTGAGGGTAAGCAGGTTCGTACCTTGGTTCGCTACAGTGGCAGCGCGCCAGACTATCGAAATTGGTGTGATGCGGTCGCCGCAGGTGATTACCGGGAATTGAAGCTCGAGTGATGCCGGTGGCCGCGAGATCGCGATGAAAAACACGATGAAAAGCGCGATTCACCGGCATCAGCTCGCGTACCCTGCCAACGCGTAGTGTTTGGTATGCTCAGCTTGGTATCGTCCTGGCGATCGAGATCGAGGCCGGCCGTGAACACTCTGCCTGTGCCGGTCAGCACGACTGAACAATCCGGGAAGTTACTCTCAAGCCGATCGAATGCCTCATGCAGATCGGCAAAGAAGGCTGGATTCTGCGCGTTGACTTTGATGATACTCATCGTCACAACCACCACGTGATCGTGCTTTCGCTCAATGGTCCAGGGCATACCGATACCTTTCCCTATTTGATGGTCTGCGAGTTCTGCCGTCGGCAGGCCGATATGAGTTTAGGTAGCGCGCTCGAGTCCGAGCGGTGCCAAGACATTCGGTGACACGTTCAGGCCATGTTTGGGGCTGGTGGTGTTGATGAAATTTCGCTCTCACAGGGACCGCAGACCATACGTTTTCATAAGGCTCCGGATGCGATATCAACCAATAACATACCGCCTTCCAACAGGACCTTGTGCAAACGGCGACTGCCATATGCGCGCTCACTGGTCGCAAAGGCTTTCGTTGAACTTATGCTCGGGGATAGCGCATTGGCTGTGCGGGTTTGCGCCGCGTAATACCAGCGCTCGAGCGTCGAGACCCCGAAGGCCACTTCGAAGCCTGTGATCGGATGACGCCAGCCCTTGACGGCCAGCGCATCAAGGGCGGCCTTGAGTTGGCCCTCAGGCGGTGGCGCGGCCAGCAAAGGACCGACGATCGCAAAGCGCAAACGCGCCCAGCGATCTCGGCCGGGCGGATCGGTATCAGTACTCAAGCGGTGCTCCCGGATAGAGGCGGCCCCGACACGGCGCCACCGACCATCAAGGCTACAAAGCGCCGGCCCCGTTGACTATCGGCATCTCGTGCGGGTGCTCAGCAACCCTCGCTCAAGTTGATCGGCAACGCGTCAGGCGCGCTCACCGTCAGGGGCGACAGAAACACCACCAGGCGCAGCAACGCGTGCCGGGCATTGCCGGCAAACCGTTCGAGCAAACTGGCCGGACAGTGCTCGATCGATACCGGCGGCATGAACCGCGCACACACCGCTCGCCACAACGGCGTCACGGGAAACTGCACCTGCCACCACTGGCGCCAGCGCTGCAAAGTGCGCAGCGAAATCTGGATCTCGGCGCACACCCGCCCGGCCGCTGGTATCTGGCCGGCATGCCGGCCAGATACCAGAACCACCGCCAGTGCCAGATACACGCGTCGGCCCAAAAAGCGTACTGACCTCGAGGTGCGGCGCCGGCGACATCGATCACAGCAAAAACTCAGTCTTGATTCGAACCAGCGACGGTGCTCGCGCGCACAGCCTCGCGGCTTGCGCGGATAGTTGGCTCGGTGCAGAACACCACCGCAGCCGCAGCCCTGCGATTGCGTCTGGCCGGCCAACTCCTCGTCAATGCGCAACAACCAACGGAAAAATCTCGGGTCTTGCAACAGAATATGGCACACTTGAATGGTCTCTTGGCGTCGTAACCAGAGACTCCCCCGACGGGTCCGTTTGTTCAAGTTCCCTGAGGGGGGTCACCCCCTATACATCATCGTGCTTGATCAAAAACACAACAGTTGCCATCACGCTGGGTGACCGTACTCACATTGCGCGACATGTGCGCTCGGACGGGCGCGTCATGTTTCAATC
>JANLTP010000261.1:0-18737 GCA_031363055.1 Burkholderiales bacterium
GTGCGGCGGTGGTACTGGCTGCAGGGGTTGTGCTTGCGGCTGTCCGTGCGGTCGTCGCGGTGGTCGTTGCTACACGCGAATTGGCCGCCGTGCGCAAGCTGCTGACACTGACGGTGGTGGTGCTGGCCACCGTCGTGGCGGAGTTGGTCTTTGAAGCACTCCCAGCGGCGGTCGAGCCTGCGGTGGCATCGGTCGACTTGCCGGTCGCATCAACCGCTTGAGCCGATGTGTCCGCGCTGCCGGTCGCAGCGCTCTGGCCGTCGCCGCCGTCGCCACAGGCCGCCAACATCAGGCAGGTGATCGCGACCGCTATTGGCGTTTTCAGATATTGAGTTTTCATTGTGTTCACTCCTAGAGTTCTTCGCATCGCATGTCGCGCCAAGACAACATGTGTGTCGTAAAAATATTGAAATGTGTGATAAACACCACACACCTTAGTGATGCAAAAAAGCAACGGGAAGCGCTTTGGGTTTGAACGGTCGGTATCGGGAGGCAGGTGGATTAAAGCGGTCGAGATCGCCGAATTAGCGGCATCAAACCGGGCCTAATTCACATACAACTGACGCGCGCTCGGGCAACATTGGATGGCGGGCGGCGCAAAGTGACGAAAAAGGTCGCTTTGCCACGGTTGGTGCTGCCTCGGTGCGTGCGGACTTGGCCCCAAAATCGCGCCGACGGTCAGCGAATCGCTACCGTTCGAGCTTTTGACACGTCAAGCGGTGCGATTACGAGTTAACCTCGTTCGAGGCACGCCTGCGATTTTTGAGTTTGTTAAATTGGCAAATCGCTTGTCATGCGATATTGCAGGTGGTTTGACGTCGACTAGCGCGGTGCCTGTCGACTATTGGATTTTCTGCCGACTATTCCGCTGGAATCAACGCCGGCGTGTTGTGCTGTCAGGCGAGCGGCGCTCGATAGACGCGCTGCAGCAGTTCAACGTGTCGGTGTTCCGAGAAGTCGGACTCAACCCGCGCCCGCGCGACGCTACCGATTTGTGTGATCTGGGCGGCAGGCATTTCATGAACGCTTTTGAGTCGGGCGGCCAATGATTCAACGTTGCCGGACTCGAACAGAAAGCCGGTGGTTTCATTGACAATTTCGGGAACGCCACCGATCTTCGCAGCGATGATGACCTTGCCGCAGGCCATCGCCTCGAGCAAGCTGACCGGCGCGTTTTCATACCACTCGGCCGGCAGCACCACGGCCCGCGCCGCAGCGATTTCACTCCAGAGCGCCGCGCCACTGCGATAACCCAGAAATCGAACCTGCGCGCGCAGGCTCTGCGCCAACGCCTTGAGTTCAGCCTCCTGAGGGCCATGGCCGACAATCGCCAACGGCACCTTGCTGTGCGCCGCTGCGCGGATCAGGGTGGCGATGCCTTTCTCGCCACTAAGTCGACCGAAGTACAGAAATTCGTCGCCAACGCAGGAGGCGCTGACATCAAACTGACGCGGATCAACAAAGTTTCGAATGAGCTGAAACTTTTCACGCGGCCAACCCCATTCGACGAATTTGTCGATCAGAAACTGGCTCGGCGAAATGAACAGATCGACGTTATCGCGATACAGGCCCGCCATTCGATGAATCGCCGACTCCACGAACACCAGACCCGAGAGCGCCAGCGAGCCTTTCATGCAGCGATTGACGACGACCTTGTGGACTCGATTCGGCTTGCATTCCTCACACACCTTCTGCTGCCGGGTCATCGAGTAGGCCGGGCACAACAACTTGAAGTCATGCAGACTCAGAATGACCTTCAAGCCACGCTGTTTGGCCAGACGCAATACCGACGGCGACAGGTGGTGATAAACATTGTGAGCATGCAAGACCGTCGCATGGGTGTTCGCGATCAATCGCTCAAGCTGCTGCGCGGCATCGCGCGAATAAATGATTCGCATCGCATTCAATGCGGTCTTCATCAAGCCGTATTGATTGCCGAATTCGATTTCCTGCGCGAAGTATTGCGAATACGGCGAGGCGTCGTTCTTCTCGTGATGCATGGAAAACGGAATCATGTTCCATCCTAGCGCTCGCAGGGCGCGGCTCTCCTCCAACGCCACCACTTCGGCGCCGCCACGGCGATAGAAATAATTATTGGCAACAATGACCGTGCCTTGAACAACTTTTTTGCCAGCCACCGGAGGCTCCCGGCCGGTGTCGGCAGAGACTCGTGCGAGCTCTTCAATCACGGCGGGGTTTTCCAGGGTCATGACGAGATTCCACGAAATAGGTCGCACTGTTGCACCAGGCGAGCCGCAATCGCCGAGTACGAGCGATTCGTATTGACCCATTGCCGACCCTTTCGGGCTCGCTCTTTAGCCTGCTCAGGGTTATTCAGACACTCCAGAATCGCCGCAGCGAAGGCTTGCTCGGTGAACTCCACACACCAGCCGCCGCCACTTTGCTCGATGACGGTTTTCTGGTCCGGTATGTCGTTCGCAATGACCGGCAATTCCAGTGCCCAGTACTCGAGCGGTTTGGTGGGCGAGGAGACTTCAAACAGCGGGTTTGGCGCGATCGGCGAAAGACCGACCTGCGCGAACGCCGTCAGACGCAAGGCCTCCAGACGCGGCAATCGACCGGTGAAATGAACAATATCACTGGCACCGACCGAGCGCGCATATTCCTTGAGCCAACCGACATCGCTGGGTTCATCGGCTTCACCGATGACCAGCAGCAAAAACCCAGGCATTTGCCGGGCAACCAACAGCGCCGCGTCGACCATCAGCTCGGGCTTGCGCAAGCGATCGAGACTGCCTAGATAAACAGCGGTCTTTCGTCCAGCCAGTTTGATGGGTACCTCGCCGCGCTCGAAACTCAGCGCGGCAACATCAACACCCATCGGCACGGCACTGACTCGATCGTGACGCAGCAGCCCGCGATTGCGCAAATCGAGGGCCATGAACTCGCTTTGAACGAACAGCCAATCGACGCGATTCAACAGCAAGCGATTCAGCAGCAGGTAGCCCAACGAACCGCGCAGCCAGAGCAAAATGCGGCGATGCCAGGCGATTCGGGTCGATGTACGCGCGAGTTCCAGATACGCTTCGGGCAGCGGGAACGACATCCAGTAAGCAAACGGGATGCCGGCCCAGCCGGCGGCCAGAAAACCAACGATGCCGAACACTGGTTTATCGCGAACGATCAGTCCCGAATAACGCTTTGACGCGTAGCGAAACAGATTCAACTGCTGAAGCAGATCGGCCCAGGTCTGTTTGACCTTCGATGCGCCGGCCGCCTTGATAAACGCAAGCCCGCCGCCCCAAGGCGCGGTGACACCGGGATCACCCACCCCGACCAGATCGCTCAATATGCCGAGGCGGGGCAACTCCTTGCCGATTAGGACTTCGACGTCGGGCCTTGTGCAAGGATGCTTTTCTGCGGTACTGAATAGGAAACGGGTTGGCGACATAGGAGGTTCGTCGGATCTATATTCGATTCAACCATACGTGCCTTCACTCAGGCCGAGGCCGCTGGATCAGATCGACGATTGGTTGCACACCAGCGCTCAGCGGCAGCGATAAAAATTCCAGTGTTGCAGAGTTTACCCGCAAGCACGACAGCCGTATCCAGCGAGCGTTGTGATTCAGCATGATTAATCGCAATACATGACGATTCATGGCGATTCATAAGCTCAGATGCCAGATGTCGATAAATTGAGGCAGCAGGGCGGCCGTGCCGTGAAATCCGAGCACGGTCAGGCCCAGGTAGCTGCACATAAAATAAGTTAACGTGCGCGAACTCACGATCGAAGTCTAGCAGTGTGCCCAAGCGATGTATGCGCCGAATCGATCCTTGCATTCAGGAGTTCGTCATCACCACCCGACCGTTGACGCTGTTGATGTCGCGCCACGCCGCCGGCGAGTTCGGCGCGCAGATTGCAGGGTTGCTGCAGGCCCGGTCATGGCGCTACCAGCACCCGGAAGACGAAATGACTGCCGGCAATGGCGCTGATATCGCGTTTCTGACCCGGGAAGTCAGCGCCGATTCGGGCAAGACCGTGCTCGCTGAATCGCTGCTGCGCTTTTACGCGCAGATGCGTAGCTCGCCCGATCTTCAATGGATGCAGACTCATTCTGCCGGCGCCGACCGGCCGATCTATCGCGAACTGCGCGAGCGCAAGGTCATCGTCACCACGTCGTCTGGCGCCAATGCGGTGCCAGTTGCGCAGATGGCATTGACCGGGTTGCTGATGCTGGCACGCCGACTGCCGGAACTAAGCTTGGCGCAGCAACAGCGCGTCTGGGCGCCTTTGCTCGGTGTGCGCACGCCCACTGACTTGCGCGGCCAGACGGCGGTCGTGGTCGGTCTGGGCGCCATCGGCCTCGAGCTCGCGCGACTGCTGAAGATGCTGGGCCTGCGAGTGCTGGGCGTTCGCAGGAGCGCAACCCCTTGCCCCGACATCGATGAAACGCTGCCCGCCATTCGCCTGCCCGAGGCTCTTGCGCGCGCCGACTGGTTGTTGGTGACTTGCCCGCTGACGGACGAGACGCGTGGCCTGATCGACGAAAGCGCGATTCGACAGATGCCGAAGGGCGCACGCATCATCAATGTTGCGCGCGGCGAGGTGCTGGTGGAAGCCGATCTGATTGCCGCGCTGCAGTCGAACCATCTAGGCGGCGCCCACCTCGATGTATTCGTTCAGGAACCGTTACCGACGAACTCGGTGCTGTGGCAATTGCCCAACGTCATCATCACGCCACACTCGGCTGGCCACACCAGTGCCCATTACGCGGCGGTCGGTGAACTGTTTTTGCAGAATCTGGCGCGATGGCGCGACTGCCTGCCGTTGCGCAATACTATTGATTGATTAATTGATTCATCAAAAAAGACAAGAAGGGACTAAATCATGGCTCTGAAAAAAATGATCGCGGGCTTCATTCTGATGCTTGGCGGATCGGCGTTCGCACAAGGTATCGAGCGGGCAAGGCAGGCCGAGGACGTTGGCCTCTCAAGCCTGCGACTGAATCGCATTGCCGAGCGTATGAAGCAAGGTGTGGCACAAGGCGAAATGCCCGGTGCTGTCGTGCTGGTGGCGCGAGAAGGCAAGGTTGCCTATCTTGAGAGCTTTGGTGTGCGCGATCCTGACAGCAAGGACCCGATGCGCGCCGACGCGATTTTTCGGATCGCCTCCATGACCAAGCCGTTCACTTCGCTGGCCATCATGATGTTGGCCGAAGAGGGTAAATTATCGATTGCCGATGCCGCCTCAAAATATCTGCCGGAATTCGCCAACCTGCAAGTGGGCACGGCGAGGCCTGGAGCTGACGGCAAGCCGGCGATTGCTTGGGAGCCGCCACGACAGGCCATGACCGTTCAAGATCTTTTGCGACACACCTCCGGGCTGACCTATGGGGCGGCTGGGTCGAACTTTCTGAAGCAACTGTACGTCGACGCCAAGGTCGGCGACCCGAACAGCACGAACGCTGAACAGGTGACCAAACTTTCAAAACTGCCGCTGTTGTTCCATCCGGGTTCAACCTGGGAATACAGCGTCTCGACCGACGTGCTCGGGCGAATTGTTGAGGTCGTGAGCGGTATGCCGCTCGATGTGTTCATTGCCGAGCGCATCGCCAAGCCACTCAAGCTTCCGGACACCGGTTTCACAGCACCCGCAGCCAACGCCAACCGGGGCGCCCGTCCGCAGAAAGAAGGGCCCAAAAACGAGTTGCCCAACGTACCAGCGATCACGGGCGATTTCAAATATAAATCCGGCGGCGGTGGCATGGTTTCAACCGCCTCGGACTATGCGCGGTTCTGCCAGTTCTGGCTGAACGGCGGTCAGCTCGACGGCGTGCGGCTGGTGTCTCGCAAAACCATTGAGCTGATGACCGCCAACCATCTGCCGCCGGACACGCCGATCGGGCCTGACATGACGCGCTTCGAAGCGCTCGCTCCCTCGGCGGCCATGGGGCAAGGGTTCGGGCTGGGCTTTGCAGTACGCACCGATGCCGGTCGCAATCCCTTGCACGGATCAGTGGGTGACTATTTTTGGGGGGGCGCTTACGGCACGTACTTCTGGATTGACCCGAAGGAAAATCTGTTTGCGATTCTGATGATGCAATCGCCGCAAGCACGCCTGCCCTATCGCTATCTGATGCGTGAGCTGGTTTACCAGGCGTTTGAGCGTTGATGCCTGAATGTCGATGCTTGTACGTTGAAATTTGCTGAAAGAAATCACCATGAACGACGACTTGCAAATCACCGATATCAAAGCCTACGCGACCTCTTTTCCACTGCCCAAGGACGGTAACGTTCGACTCGGCATCGGCCTTGCGGTCAAGAAAGATGCGGTGGTTGTGAAAGTGACCACTGCCGGCGGCTTGGTGGGCTGGGGCGAGTCGCATCATGCACGTGCGCCATCGACGATTGCCAAACTGGTCGAGACCACCCTGAAGATGTTGGTGGTCGGCGAAGATGCCAGCAACGTTCAGGGCATCTGGAAGAAAATCTACACCAAGCAGTTGGCCAGCCACGGCCTGGGTGCGGGTACCGCGATGGCCATGAGCGGCATTGACATGGCGCTGTGGGACATCCGCGGCAAGGCCACCGGCTGGCCCCTCTACAAGCTGCTGGGCGGTGTTTCGCGGCCGGTCGCGGCTTACGCAGGAGGGATCTCGCTGGGCTTTCAGGACCCGGCCGAGTTGGTCGATGAAGCGCGGGTTCACCTTGCGGCCGGCTACAAGGCCGTCAAGCTGCGACTCGGCGATAACCCGAAGGATGATCTGGCCCGGGTTGGCGCGATCCGCAAGGCTTTCGGCGCCGATCTGGTCATTCTGACCGATGCCAATATTGGTTACAGCCTGGCGGATGCCCGTGCCGTCATGCCCGGGCTCGACGAGTGTGGCGTGGCGTGGCTGGAGGAGCCCTTTCCGGCGCATGACTACCGAAGCTATAAAGAGGCCAAGGCGTTCGGCCGGGTGCCGTTGGCGGCCGGTGAGAATCACTACACCCGCTTCGAGTTTTCGCGGCTCATCGATGAAGGTTCGGTGACCATCTTGCAGCCCGATCTTTCGAAGACCGGTGGCATTACCGAGTTCATGAAAATCGCCGCGATGGCGTCGGCTCATAAACTGCCCGTGCATCCGCATACTTCGATGACGGGACTGAACATGGCGGCGTCGATCCATGTGCTTGCCTGTCTGGATGACCCAGGTTACTTCGAAGGCGACGTGTCCAAGAATAATCTGTTCCGCGACAGCTTGGTCAGCACCCCGTACCAGGTCGATGCCACCGGCTGCGTCAGACCCCTCGAGGGGCCGGGCCTGGGCCTGGAAGTTGACGAAGAATTCCTGATCAAACATCCTGTCATTGAAGGACCCAGTTATGTCTAGTTATGCACAGAACCAGTTATCGAGATATTCGACGCGTCAAGCACGCATTTTTTGGCGTCGTGGTTTGTCGATTCTTTTGGCCAGCGCAACGATCTTCGGACTGACGGCGCAGCCGGCCGGTGCGCAAGCCTTTCCGTCCAAGCCGATCCGCATCGTAGTGCCGTTCCCGCCCGGCGCGTTCAACGATACCCTGGGCCGCACCCTGGCGGCGGAGTTCTCGAAAGGCTTTGCCCCCGGATCACTGGTCGAGAACCGCCCGGGCGGCGGTACCGTGATTGCGACCGATCATGTCATGCGCTCGGCGCCCGACGGCCACACCTTGCTGATCGTTGCCTTTCCGTTTGCGCTGATCAACAGCTTGCATGCCCAGGCCAAGATCGACGTGACGCGCGACTTCGCACCGCTGGCGTTGGTGGGTGCAACACCTAACCTGTTGGTCGTCAACCCGGCGTCGCCGTATCGTTCGGTGCAGGAGCTGATCGCGGCCGCCAAGGCAAAGCCTGGATCGATTCCCTATGCCTCGACCGGCAATGGCAGCTCGAACCACTTGTCGATGGAGCTGTTCAAGATCATGGCCGGTGTCAATCTGAATCATGTTCCGTACAAGGGTAGCGCACCCGCCGTGACCGATCTGATTGGCGGGCAGATCGAGGCGCTGTTCGATAACACACCGAACGTCTTGCCGCATGTAAAGGCGGGTCGCTTGCGAGCGCTGGCAGTAACGTCGCCGAAGCGCTCTTCATTGACGCCTGATGTTCCTACCGTTGATGAAGCGGGCGTCGCGGGCTATCAGGTACAGGTCTGGTTCGGCGTGGTGGCGCCGGCAGCGACGCCGAAAGAGGTGATTGCCAAACTGAATGCCGAGATCAATCGGATCATCAACACAGCGGAGGTAAAGGAGCGTTTTGTCGCCGCAGGGGTCGAGGTAGTTGGCGGATCAGCAGACAGTTTTGGTGCGCACATCCAGGAACAGGTTGCTACCTGGGGCAAGGTCGTTCGCGAAGCGAATATCAAGGCCGATTGAATGCTTCAAAAAACGGCCGAGGCGCCACCATCGAGATTGACGCTCGAGCCGGTCACAAAGCTCGCCGCGTCAGAGGCCAGGAATGCGATGACGTTAGCGGCCTCGTCGGCGCGACCCACCCGCCCCAGCGGCACGGTTTTCGCCATATCCCGATAGAGCGACTCGACATCGATGCCTTGTTGATGAGCACGATGTTCGTGTTGCCCGGCACGAATCAGGCCGATGCAAACCGTGTTCACCAAAATATTGTGCGGCGCGAATTCTTTTGACATCGCTTTTGTCATGGCCTGGCCGGCCGCACGCGAGACCGTCGTCGGCATGGTGCGCGCCGCTGGCTGTTTGGCGCCGATGTTGGTGACGTTGATGATGCGTCCGCCACCGCGCGATTTCATGTGCGGCAGTACCAGACGAATCAGTCGAATCGCGGCAAACAATTTGAGCTCGAGATCGGCGGCCCAGACTTCATCGGTCACCGATTCAAACGCACCAGTCTTGGCGGTGCCGGCGTTGTTGACCAGGATATCAACGCCGCCAAAGGCGCTGATTGCCTCGCTCACCAGCCGCTCGCAATCGGTGGCCTTGCTGACGTCGGCGCTGACGGTGTGTACCGATCCGCCGGCCGCGCGAATCTCGGCAGCGGTGCTGGCCAGTAGTTCGTTACCGCGCGCGCAAATCACGACATGCGCGCCTTCAAGTGCGAGACGCATCGCAGTGGCCTTGCCGATGCCCTGCGTGCCGCCGGTGACGATCGCGACTTTGGCTTTGAGTCCGAGATCCATGAATACGCTCCTTGGGCTAGAGATGCACTGATTAATGATGTAGTCTGGCGGTCTGGACTTTAGCATTCGAACGCCTATTTGTAAGGAACACAGCATGGACGGCCCGATCAAGAGTATCAGCATGGATGCAATGAAAAACGCCGTCGGCACCGAGCTCGGTGTCTCCGGTTGGACGCTGATTGACCAGCCGATGGTCGATGCGTTCGCCAAACTGACGGGCGACAGTTACTTCATTCACGTCGACCCGGAACGAGCCAAACGCGAGACGCCGTTTGGCGGCACCATCGTGCATGGGTTTTTGACGCTGTCACTGCTGGCCAATATGGCCTACCAGACCTCACCTTGGGTCGAGGGCACCAAGACCGGTGTCAACTATGGCTTTAATCGGCTTCGCTTTGTGGCGCCGGTGCCGACCGGCTCGCGCGTGCGCGGCCGTTTTGTGCTCAAGGCCTTCGAGGTCCAGCCGACCCGCTGGCAGTCAACGTTTGAGGTCACGGTTGAAATCGAGGGTGCGAACAAACCTGCCCTGGTGGCGGATTGGGTCAGCGCGGGATTGCTGTAGCCGCCTTCAAGCCAAACACCCCGCTCAGCCAGCGTACTCGCCTGACGATCTCGAAGCACACGAAACCCGTCGCAAACGTGGCCAGGATCAGCAGGACGGCCTCCAGTGCGGGATTCAGCGACCAGGCGAGCATCGCCTTCGCGAACAGAATGATCAGCGTCTGGTGCAGGATGTAGATCGGAAACACTGCATCATTCAGGTAGGGTCGAACGGAAAAATCGAAGCTCAGCAGCCGATGGCCAAAGCCCAGCGCTGCAAGCACCGCGCACCACTGCTGCGTGCTGAACAGGGTCGCGCGAATCAGCGCCGAACAGGAACATCGCCAGGTATTGACTGTGCGCGAACCAGTCATCGATGAGCGCATGCGTATTGGGAAAGCGCGGCCGCAGACTCAATTGGGTCAGGATCAAAAACACAATCGGCAAGGCCAGCAGCCAGGCTGTGCCGAGCCAGTCGAGGTAGAACTGACGCTCACCTGATGTGTTGTTGGGGGTCATGATTGGAGCGGAACTCAGCGATTCGTGTTCAGCCGTCACGGTAAGCGATCATTGCGGCAAGCCGAGCAACCGTGCAATCTGTTCCGCCTGCAGCACGCTGACGCCAGCCTGGGCTTCAGCCATCGCGATGACGGCGGATCTACCGAGTTGATCGGACGTCAGCACCGGTATCGAGCGCGGCAGCATCATCATTTGCAGATCCAGATAGAAGCTCGCGAATTTTTGGAGCAAGTTGCCCGCCGAAGACTTGCTCTGTGCAACCGACCGCAAGATCACCAGCGACTCAAACGGCAAAGCGGCGAGCTCGGACTCAACTGTATTCATCAAGCCCTGCTGAAAACGTGACATTTGTTGCCAGGCCGGTGCCGGCGAGAGCAAGACGAGCTTGCGTACTCCTCGTGCAGCAAGCGCCTGCGCAACCCGCAGCAAGTTGTCCTCGGTCAATTCGGTAAAACGCAAATCTCGGCCGTAGTACGAGCGCTGAGCAGTTGCGTCGGACGGCGAGATGACCAGGAAGGCGTCTTCAATCTCTGGCAATGCATCAAGCATCACGAGACGCAAGCCTCGAACCGAGGAATTCAGTGCGCCCTGACCCAGAACATTAACTTGAGGGTACTGGCCTCGCGCCAGGACCTGATTTAATAGCGCTTCGCCAAGCCGACCCACTGCGCCAACAACTAACGCTGCCGGTCGCAACGGCTCGCTTACTTCTTGCGAAACTTCTGGATCGCAGCGATCTGCGCGGCCATCACCGCGAACTCGCTTTGCGCCATCGCAAAATCGATGTCGCTCTTGGCGTTCGCCATGGCTTCTTGCGCCTTCTTGACCGCCTCGGCGGCCTTCGCTTCGTCCAGGTCCTTGCCGCGAATCGCCGTGTCAGCCAACACCGTTACACGATGCGGCTGCACTTCGAGAATGCCACCGGCCACGAAAACAAACTCTTCATCGGCACGATTGACCACCTTGATGCGGACGGCGCCGGGGCGAATTCGCGTGATCAGCGGCATATGTTGCGGATAGATGCCCAACTCACCGGACTCCCCAGGCAAAGCGACAAACTCAGCTTCTCCTTCGAAGATCGATGCTTCGGCACTGACGACGTCAACATGAAAGGTAGACACGGTTGTTCCGTTGCTTAAAGGGTCTTGGCTTTGGCGAACGCTTCGTCAATGCCGCCGACCATGTAGAAGGCCTGCTCGGGCAGTGCGTCGCACTCACCGTTGACGATCATCTGGAAGCCGCGAATGGTTTCCTTCAAGGGAACGTATTTGCCCGGCGATCCGGTAAACACTTCGGCGACGTGGAACGGCTGCGACAGGAATCGTTGAATCTTGCGAGCACGGGCCACTGCCAATTTGTCTTCGGGCGCCAGTTCGTCCATGCCGAGAATCGCGATGATGTCGCGCAATTCCTTGTAACGTTGCAGCGTCTGCTGGACACCGCGTGCGACCTTGTAATGTTCTTCGCCGACGACCAGCGGATCTAGCTGACGCGAGGTGGAATCGAGCGGGTCAACCGCCGGATAGATGCCCAGCGAAGCGATCTCACGCGACAGCGCAACCGTTGAGTCCAGGTGGGCAAAGGTCGTTGCCGGCGATGGATCGGTGTAATCGTCGGCCGGTACGTAGACCGCCTGAATCGAGGTGATCGAGCCAACCTTGGTGGAGGTGATGCGCTCTTGCAGACGGCCCATCTCTTCGGCCAGCGTCGGCTGGTAGCCCACGGCTGAGGGCATACGTCCCAGTAGTGCCGAGACCTCGGTACCGGCCAGCGTGTAGCGATAGATGTTATCGACAAAGAACAGAATGTCGCGGCCTTCGTCGCGGAATCGTTCAGCCATCGTCAAGCCGGTCAAAGCGACTCGAAGACGGTTGCCCGGTGGTTCGTTCATCTGACCGAACACCATCGCGACCTTCGACTTCGAAAGGTCTTCCTGCACGATCACGTTGGCATCCGACATCTCATGATAGAAGTCATTGCCCTCGCGTGTGCGCTCGCCGACCCCGGCGAACACCGACAAGCCCGAGTGTTCCTTGGCAATGTTGTTGATGAGCTCGAGCATGTTGACGGTCTTGCCGACACCGGCGCCGCCGAACAAGCCGACCTTGCCGCCCTTGGCGAACGGGCAGACCAGGTCGATCACCTTAATGCCGGTTTCGAGCAGTTCCAGCGACGGCGCCAGTTCGTCGAACTTGGGCGCCGCCCGGTGAATACCGCGATACTCCTTGGCATCGATCGGGCCGCGTTCATCGATCGGGCGGCCCAATACATCCATAACTCGGCCGAGCACTTCCGGGCCGACCGGCACCTTGATGTTCTCGCCGGTACCGCGTACGGACATGCCACGACGCAAGCCGTCGGATGAACCCATGGCAATGGTGCGGACCACGCCGTCACCCAACTGTTGCTGGACTTCGAAAGTCAAACCCTTTTCGACCAGCTTGTTGTCGCTGTCCTCGAGCAATAACGCGTCGTAGACCTTGGGCATGCCATCGCGCGGGAATTGCACATCCACTACTGCGCCGATGCACTGAACGATGTGTCCGGTTGCCATGTTGTTGTTTCCTTAAATTCTCAGTTCGTATTCGTTTGTAATTCGGTTCGTATGCGTTACGTTCGCGGTTCGTAGGCGATTCCAGCGAACGATTTACGGCGGCGAGCGTTACGGTCAAACCGCCGCCGCGCCCGCCACAATCTCGGAAAGCTCTTTGGTAATCGCCGCCTGCCGTGCCTTGTTATAGGATAGTTGCAAGTCTTCGATCACCTCTTTGGCATTGTCCGAAGCGGCCTTCATGGCCACCATGCGAGCGCTCTGCTCGGACGCCATGTTCTCGGCCACCGCCTGATACACGATTGCTTCGATGTAGCGCACCAGCAGGTCGTCCAAAACGGCTTGCGGATCGGGCTCGTACAAGTAGTCCCAAGAGTATTCACGTTTGGCGTCAGTGCCCTGCAGGCGATCGGGCGAAAGCGGCAGCAATTGCTCGATGACCGGCTCTTGTTTCATGGTGTTCACGAAGCGCGTGTAGCACAGGAAGACACGGTCGATCTCGCCCCGGGAAAACGCATCGAGCTGGACCTTGACCGGTCCGATGAGCTTGTCCAGATGTGGCGTATCGCCGAGCTGAATCACATGCGACACCACCTTGGCACCGATACGATTCAAAAAGCCGAAACCCTTGTTGCCAATGGCCGAAACGATGATCGAGTCACCCTCTTTTTCGAGCTCGCGCAATTTGTTAGTGACCAGCCGCAACACATTAGTGTTCATGCCGCCACACAGACCCTTGTCGGTCGACACCACAATGACCCCGGCCGCCTTGACCGTGTCGTTATGAACCAGGAACGGGTGTTTATATTCCGGGTTGGCCGTCGCCAATTGCGCAGCAATATTGCGGATCTTATCGCCGTAAGGACGGGCCTTGCGCATACGGTCCTGCGCCTTGCGCATCTTCGAGGCCGACACCATCTCCATGGCTTTGGTGATCTTGCGCGTGTTTTGCACGCTCTTGATCTTGGTTCGTATCTCTTTACTGCTGGGCATGGTTGCTCCAGATCATTTCCGGATCATTTCTGCATTATTTCTGCATCAAGTTCAATAAGCGCCGGACTTTTTGAAGTCCTTCATCAAGGTGTGCAGCTTGGCCTCGACGTCCTTGCTGAACTTCTTGTCGCGCTCGATCTCTTCAACCAGGCCGGCGTGTTTGGCTTTCGCGAAGTCGCGCATGCCTTTTTCGGCCGCGAGGGCCTTGGTCACGTCGATGTCGTCAAAGTAGCCGTTGTTAACGCCAAACAGAGTCAGCGCCATTTCCCAAACCTGCAAAGGCTGGTATTGCGGCTGCTTCATGAGTTCCGTCACCAAACGACCGCGCTCGAGCTGTTTACGCGTCGCTTCGTCAAGGTCGGAGGCAAACTGTGCGAACGCCGCCAATTCACGATACTGGGCGAGCGACAGTCGAACGCCGCCGCCGAGCTTCTTGATGATGTCCGATTGCGCGGCACCACCGACTCGCGACACCGACACGCCGGCGTTGATGGCCGGGCGAATACCGGCATTGAACAAATCGGTCTCGAGAAAAATCTGGCCGTCGGTAATTGAAATGACATTGGTCGGCACAAACGCCGAGACGTCACCGGCTTGCGTTTCAATGATCGGCAGTGCCGTCAGTGAACCGGTTTTGCCTTTGACCGCGCCATTGGTGAACTTCTCTACATACTCTTCGTTGACGCGAGCAGCGCGCTCAAGCAGGCGCGAATGCAAATAGAAGACGTCACCCGGGTAGGCTTCGCGACCCGGCGGGCGGCGCAGCAGCAGCGACACCTGACGATAGGCCCAGGCCTGCTTGGTCAAGTCATCATAAATAATCAACGCGTCCTGACCGCGGTCACGAAAGTACTCGCCCATCGTGCAGCCCGAGTACGGCGCAATGTACTGCAGCGCCGCTGATTCGGAGGCGGTTGCCGCGACGATGATGGTGTAGGCCATGGCGCCATGCTCTTCGAGCTTGCGCACCACGTTGGCCACAGTCGAGGCTTTCTGGCCGACCGCCACATAAATGCAGATCAGGTCCTTGCCCTTCTGATTGATGATCGTGTCGATCGCCACCGCAGTCTTGCCGGTCTGGCGATCGCCGATGATCAACTCACGCTGGCCGCGACCGACCGGCACCATGGCATCAATCGATTTCAGGCCAGTCTGCACCGGCTGCGACACCGATTTACGGGCAATCACGCCCGGTGCGACCTTCTCGATCACGTCGGTCATCTTGGCATTGATCGGACCTTTGCCATCAATCGGATGACCCAGCGAATCAACCACACGACCGATCAGCTCGGGGCCTACCGGCACCTCAAGAATTCGACCGGTGGATTTGGCGGTTGAGCCTTCCGAAATATGTTCGTACTCGCCCAGCACCACGGCACCGACCGAGTCGCGCTCGAGATTCAACGCCAGACCGAAGGTGTTGCCTGAGAACTCGATCATTTCGCCTTGCATGACGTCGGACAGGCCGTGAATGCGGCAGATGCCATCCGTCACCGAGACGACGGTGCCCTGATTGCGGGTGTCTGCCTGGGTCTGCAGGTTTTGGATCTTGTTCTTCAGCAATTCGCTGATTTCAGCGGGATTCAATTGCATGGCGGGTTCTCCTAGTTCTTGAGTGCAACAGCAAGCTGGGCCAGCTTGCCACGCACCGATGCGTCCATGACCTCATCGCCGACCCGAATCGATACACCGCCAATGAGCTCGGGATCGACGGAGACGGTAAGTTCCACAGCGCGACTGTATTTGACTTCGAGGGTCGAGCGGATGTCGGCCGCTTGCGCGTCAGACAACGCGAACGCCGAGATGACATGCGCGTCGATGACATTTTCATGTTGATGGCGCTGCCGACCGAATTGCGCGACGATGTCCGGCAGGACGGACAGCCGTTCATTTTGCGCGAGCAAGGTCACAAAATTGCGTTGCTCGGGACTCATCTGCCCGGCGACATCGGCCACCAGCGTGGCGATGGCCTCGGCGCTCAGGTTCGGGTTGCTGATGATCTGGCTGGCCAAGGGCGAGGCGATCACCGCAGACAGACGCTGCAACGCGTCTGACCAGCTCGGCAGGGCCGCTTGCTCGATCGCCGTCTTGAAGGCGGCGTCGGCATAGGGCCGGGCAAGGGTCATCGTTTCGGCCATGGCTTAGCGCAGCTCGCTTTTCAGGTTCGATAACAAGTCGGCATGTTTGCCGGCATCGATTTCGCGGCGCAGGATTTTCTCGGCGCCGGCCACGGCCAAGGTCGCCACCTGATCACGCAGTTGATCCTTGGCGCGTTGTGCTGCCAGCGCCGCCTCTTCTTCCGCAGATTTCTTTGCCGCGTTGACGATGCGAGTCGCTTCAGCACGCGCTTCATCGATCAACAGCGACGCCTGACGCTCGGCGCCCGCACGGACTTCGGTGGCGCTGTTACGCGCCTTGGCGATTTCGTCATCGACACGCTTTTGTGCTGCGGTGAGTTCCAACTTGGCTTTGTCTGCTGCAGCCAAACCATCGGCGATGCGCTTTGCGCGATCGTCCAGCGCCTTGGTGATCGGCGGCCACACATAGGTTGCCGTAAACCACCAAAGAATTCCGAATACGATGATCTGGATGAACAGAGTCGCGTTTAGGTACACGACGGGCTCCTTCTTTTCAAGTTAATCAAAGCGGCGTACCCGGCCATCGGTAATGATGGGTTGCTGGGCAGGCTCGCCACGGCGTTGGTATGCAACTGAGGTCCGTGGATCACTTGAACGGGTTGGCGAACGCGAACAACATCGCAATACCGACGCCGATCAGGTAGGCCGCATCGATCAGACCGGCGAGCAGGAACATCTTGGTTTGCAGCTTGTCCATGAGTTCGGGCTGGCGGGCCGCACCCTCGATGTATTTACCGCCCATCATGCCGATACCGATACAGGCGCCTAGGGCGCCCAGGCCGATGATCAATCCGCAGGCGATGGCAACGAGAGCTACGTTAGTCATGATGACTCCTATCTTCTTTGATGACTGGGTGTGTTTAGTGGAAGTGGTACAAAAGTTAAAGCAAGTTCAAGGTAATCAGGTGTGACGTCAGTGACCTTCATGCGCCTGCCCGATATAGACCAGGGTCAGCATCATGAAAATGAAGGCCTGCAAAAGCACGATCAGAATGTGAAAGATCGCCCAGGCCGTACCGAAAATGATATGCCCGGCACCCAGCAGCAAGCCGCCCACCGAAAACGCGAAGGCGCCACCCATTAATGCGATCAACATGAACACCAGTTCACCGGCGAACATGTTGCCGAACAGCCGCATGCCCAGCGAGACGGCGCGCGCGACATATTCGATGATTTGCATGGCGAAGTTGACGATCCCCAGAACCAGCGCGCCGATCGGATTTTTGGAGGTGCCAAACGGCGCGGTAAATAATTCGTGGACGAAGCCACCGAAGTGTTTGACTTTGACGCCGTAGTACAGGGAGGCACCGAGAACCACCAGCGACATGGCCATGGTGGCGTTCAGATCGGCCGTGGGGACCGCACGTTGATAATGAATGCCTACCAGCTCACCTAAGCGCGGCAGCAAATCTACCGGCAGAAAATCCATGGTGTTCATCAGCGCGATCCAGACGAACGCGGTGAGCGCCAGTGGCGCGATGTGGGTGATGTCACCCTTGACGATCGAGCGCGCCTGCTCATGAACAAATTCAACGAGGAACTCGACAGCGCCGACAAATCGGCCGGGCACGCCCGTGCTGACCCGTTTGGCCGCTGAGTACATGAACCAGGCGGCCACCATGGCCAAGACCACCGACCAGAACACCGTGTCGATATTGACGATCGAGAAGTCGACGATGTTGGTCTGCGGGTGTCCTGACGTGTTCAGGTGACCCAGATGGTGAACGATATATTCCGAGGATGTTGGTGCGTCGGATGCAGCCGCCATAGTGTTTCCGTTATTGTTGCTTTAGTCCTGTACTGCTCTCGTCTTTAGCCATCATCAAGTCAGCGATCGGCGCGCGATTTCCCGTTAACCAAAGTGCAAATAGCGGCACCTTGAGCGAGACTATCAAACCAACCAGCAATGACGGCCAATGTAGTTCGTCGTAACTCTTTACTAATGCTGCCAATAGTGCAATCGTAAGAGCGATCTTGGCGAATTCGCCAAGAAAAAACACAGCCGGATACGACTCTGGCGATTTGCCGGTATGCATTGCCAAGCGCAGTGCAAACAAAGCATTCGGTATGAAGGCCGCCGCACCGCCCAAACCTAGACTGAGCGCACTTGTGTACCCAAACAGTGCCAGTGCTACCAAGCCTAAAACCAGGCTGGCAACCACTTGCAATCCGACTGCTACAAACATCCAGTTCCCGCTCGCACACTGTTTAACGTGCCAAAACGAATTGTATTGCCCAGCCTGACTTCAGTGCCCGGCCCGACCTAAAAAGCCCGGATTAGCGGTAATTTCGGTGCACACTAGGCAAAGACTGTCGATTGTATGTAGGCGGGCACGGGCGGTCAAATGCCGTTCTTCTTGACGTTCACTATTTGGTCGATTCATGCGTGTTCTGCAACACAGTGCCAGCACTTGCCTCGCGCGGCAGCCGGTGGAACAATGAGTGTCCCGCGTTCTGAGGAGTCGGCTATGTTTTGGATCGTGCCCATCGATAGTTTCCGAACTTTAGCCTGGATCCTGGCTTTGACTCTGTCGGGCTTGACTGGCTACAGTCTTGCTCAGTCAACGCCGGGTTATCGAACTTCGGTTGTCAAGATCGAAACACAGATCCCTGATGACGCCTTGAGCGTAGAAACACTCGGCGCCAAACGTAGCGGATCTGGCGTACTGATTGAAAGTCAGTTGGTGCTTACTATTGGGTATCTGCTGCTCGAGGCCGATCAAGTCATGATCACCAGCAGTACCGGCCGCAGAATTCCGGGTAGTGTTGCCGGCTACGACCATGAGTCAGGTTTAGGTCTCATTCGCGCCGCGCTGCCGCTCGAAGGCGAGCCGCTGAGCATCGGCGATTCTGACGCAG
>JANLTP010000012.1:0-4194 GCA_031363055.1 Burkholderiales bacterium
GCCGTGAGAATCGGGCTGACTTTCCACACGCGATCGCTGCTGCTTATTCTCCCGAGCACGATCTGATCGTCATCGATCTTGAAAATGGTTCAAAGTTCGCATTCCCACCCAAGATCGCTCAAGGCCTGGAATACGCGACGCCGGATCAATTGGGGGACATCGAACTGAGCCCTGGAGGGTACGGCCTGTTTTGGCCACAAATTGATGCAGCCTTGAGCGTGCGCGGACTGCTGATGGGCGTCTTCGGAACCGAGATTTGGATAAGCGAATTCGCCCGCAAAGGTGGCCGCTCTCAATCTGCGGCGAAAGCCGCTGCAGCGCGAACCAACGGTGCCCGAGGTGGTAGGCCAAGAAAAACCGTAGCATAACCATTCGACGCCTGATCAGTACGCATCTTGCTTCCGGATCGACCCGAATTCGCGCATCCGCTTCGGCTGCGCTACCTGTCACGCGACGGTGTCAGTAACTTTCTCAACGAGGAGCGACGTCATGACTTAGTAACCTTAAAAGGAGCTAATCATGTTCAGAACGCTGCGCCGACGAGGCGCCACGTATCACTATTCTTGGGTTCTTCGCGACGTTTGCCGACACCAGGACGGAAGTTTTCGCGCGGTAACCATCAAGCCTCGCTCTGCACCGGGCACACGCCTTCTGAATCGCTTCCACGCCGACGCCGGAGGCAGAAGCTTGATGCTCGGTGCCCCAGGGCTTTCCGGAAGAGGTTTACCCGCGCGATGCGCAGCCAGCATCGGACCGCCCTCGAGCGCTGGATGCGCAGGCCGGTCGATGAGCGCGAACCGCTCTTGCAATCCAACCACCTGCACAGTGCGACGTACGTCTACTGGTAATCAGCCGATTTTCTTTGGGCGTGCAGTGTTAGCATTTTCAAGTTGAACCACCTTTTGCAAGCCCGAAGCCCGAAGCCCGAAGCCCGAAGCCCGAAGCACGAAGGATCTCACATGCTCTTTCCAACCACGCTTGTTGGCAGTTACCCGCAACCCGAATGGCTGATCGACCGCGCCAAGCTGGCTGGCCGTTTTCCGCCGCGCGTGCGTGCTCGCGAGCTTTGGCGGATTCCGACGCAGTATCTTGCCGAGGCGCAGGAGGATGCGACGCTGGCGGCGATCAAGGCCCAGGAGGACGCGGGACTCGATATCATCACTGATGGCGAGATTCGCCGCGAGAGTT
Source organism: Burkholderiales bacterium (assembly GCA_031363055.1). Classification (GTDB taxonomy): domain Bacteria; phylum Pseudomonadota; class Gammaproteobacteria; order Burkholderiales; family Burkholderiaceae_E; genus JANLTP01. Next base: position 1,189 of record JANLTP010000012.1, read on the forward strand.
ATTCGAACCGCTTCGCCACGGCGCTCGAAGGCATCGACATAGACAACCCGGGTAGTGCGCTCGACCGATCGGGTCACCCGAACCCGGTGCCGCGTATCGTTGGCAAGATCCGACGCAAGCACGCAGTTGAAGTCGAAGACCTGCTATTTCTCAAGCGCAATACGACCCGGCAAGTGAAGATCACCGTACCTGGCCCATTCACCATGAGCTGCCAGGCGCAGAACGATTTTTACCCGAGCGAACAGGCTGCTGCTATGGACTATGCGGTCGCGGTCAATGCCGAGATCAAAAACCTGTTTGCGGCCGGCGCCGATATCGTGCAGATCGACGAGCCGTACATGCAGGCACGACCCGAGAAGGCGCGCGAGTATGGCTTGCAGGCTTTGAACGCAGCGCTCGATGGCGTGATCGGCACGACCGCTGTACACATCTGCTTTGGTTATGCGGCGGTAATTCATGCGCGACCGTCGGGCTATTCGTTCCTGCCCGAGCTGACTGGCTGCAGTTGCCAGCAGGTGTCGATTGAGACCGCGCAGTCGAATCTCGATTGTTCGGTGCTCAAGCAATTACCGGGCAAACAGGTGATGGTCGGCTGCATCGACCTCGCCGATATGCGAGTGGAAACCGCGCAGACGGTGGTGGCCCGAATCAAACGCGCGCTGCCGTTTATCGCAAAGGAGAATGTGATTCTGGCGCCGGACTGCGGCATGAAATACCTGCCGCGAGAAGTGGCCGACGGCAAGATGCGCGCGATGGTGGCGGCGGCGAAGATCTTGCGGGCGGAGTTTGGCTAGGCTTTGACCAATGTGGGCAGCGCGTATGAAACGCACACCCCGACAGTTGATCGAGCAGGCTCCTTCAAAAATGCGTGCGTGAGAAATCAGGATGCAACGAAGCAAAGCGGGTAGCAGACTCGAACGCCTGGCCAATGCTCAACACGGTTCGCTCGGCCATCGACTTGCCAACTATCTGAATACTGGAAGGCAAGCCATCAACCAGACCAGCGGGTTGAGCGAGGGCGCACAGCCCGAGGTAGTTGCCAGGTCGGGTCAGGTAGCCCGGCTGGCCAGCGTCTTCATCGACCTGGGCAATCGGAATTGCTGGCGTTGCCGTCGTCGGAATCAACAGTGCATCGAAGGGTTCGAGCCAACGGGAAAATTCCTGACGGCGCCCGGCCATGGTGCGCAGTTCCTGGGCATACTCTGTCGGGCCGAGTTTTCGGGCACCCTGAAGACGTTTGCGAACCGCATCGTCCAGTGGAACTGAAGGATCATCAACATAAGCGCTATGCAGCGAAAATGCCTCGCAGGCAATGATCCGGCCGGTTTGCGCCGCTAAATCGAAAAACCAGTCAGGCAATCGGGTGCTGATCACCTGTGCGCCCAATTGCTCAAAAACCTTTGCGGCTGCCTGCCACGAGGCACGTACACCCTCGTGCATGAACGACGGCAACTGGTTGGCGTCGGGCAAGGCAATTTTCAAGCCTCGAATGCTGCGAGGATCGGCGCTGAACTGCTCAAGCGGCTGGGACAGGGTGCCCGGGTCACGCGCGTCCGGTCCGATCAGCGCATCCAGCAGCAACGCGCAGTCGGCAACCGTTCTCGCCATCGGGCCGATGCTGTCCAGCGTCCAGCTCAGCAGGCCAGCGCCGTGCAGACTGATGCGCCCGAAGCTGACCTTCAGGCCAGTGAGTCCGTTAAACGCGCAGGGAATGCGGATCGAACCGCCCGTGTCACTGCCGATGCCCACCGGCGAATAGCCGGCCGCAACTGCCACTCCGGTTCCGCTTGAAGAGCCGCCGGGCACTCGATGGGTTTGCAGATCCCAAGGGTTGTGCGGTGTGCCCATATGCTGATTGGTTCCCCAGCCACCAAAGGCAAATTCGGTCATGTGTACCTTACCCAGCGGCACCATGCCGGCGCCCAGTAACCGTTCCACGGCGGCTGCGGTTTCAGTGGCAACCCGCCCGATATTGCGCTTTGACCCGAGCGTGCCAATGCGCCCCTTGATATCGAGCAAGTCCTTCAGAACGACCGGCAAGCCATGCAGTGGCGATCGCGGCAGTCGCGCCCGGCGCGCTTCGTCGGCCGATCGCGCCAGCGCACGCGCATCTGCTTCGTAGATGTCTACAAAGGCGTGCAGCTTCGGCTCAAGGCGGGTGATCCGGGCAAGACTGAACTCGATCAATTCGGCCGAGCTCAAATGCCCGGCATCGAGCTGCTGTTTCAGCTCCTTCAGAGTCAACCATTCGAGCTGCATTCAGAATTCTCCAGGCAGGAACTTCAATGTGGTCTGTTTAACGCGGCAACACATGATGTTTGCCGACGATCCGTTGCCGGCTTACCTCGTGAACTGGCATCCGCGTTGCCAGTAACGACATTGTAGGTTTCATTGGCGGCGATCTCATGGGTTGCGGAAGGAAATATCATTGACCGCGGACAGGCGCGAGCCGACCTTTTGGGCCAGTTGCGGGGTGCACAATTTGATATCGACTAGAACCGATTTAGGAGCGCCTGCGGTCGGCGAGAACTCCTTCATCGATTAAGCGGGCCGGATCCGAACAGGCTAGTCAACACCATGCACGCAGCGGCCAAGCGAAAACTCAACCGCAAGAACATGAGGTTCTTCACGGTGAGCGAGTCATCTCACACCGACGCTTTAGCTATCGGGTCAACTACACTGCACTGTATGGGCGGAACAGCCTGATCGGCGTTCCATTGACCTCATCTAACTCGCCCGACCATGTCTTACGATAAAGTTTGCGCAGATCCGCCTTGTCACCAGCAGTTAATTTGCTATCGGGCCCTTAGTTCATGATCGTGAACTTGCTTTGCTTGCCGAACACTTCACTAGCCCACTGCGTCTCGCTAATGTTAGCGAAAAAGTGCCGCAGCCCGAAAACATGGCCGAACTCGTGTACCAGCGTTTCAAGCTGCTCGGCTCGAAGTTGATCGAACATCGTCGGATAGATGACCAGCTCATGTTGACCTGCGTCTGGGAAGAATG
>JANLTP010000021.1:0-34518 GCA_031363055.1 Burkholderiales bacterium
TCGAGGGTGACCGAGCCGGTCTCGCCCTTGGCGTCAAGTGCGTTGTTTGACGAACCACCGGCGTTGGCGCGCTTCAGAATGCTCAGCGGCAGCAGGGGTATCGCAGTGACACTGCCACTGACCTTGCCATCGCGTCCCAACGACGTGTTCGAGCGTTGCCGGGCCGAGGTCTTCTCCTGCACCTGAATGGTCACGATGTCGCCGGGCAGTCGTGCGCGCCGGTCCTCGAACAGACCACGGTGTGCGCCAGCCAGATAAATATTGCCGGTTGCTGGCGCTGCCGGGCTTGCGGTCGGCTCTTTGGGCTTGACCTTGGCCGGATCGAGCACGGCGACTTGCGGACGCATCCAGAAATCGGCGCAGCCCGCCTGCAACGATGCCCACGTCGCGATCATCAGACAGGACCCGGCAAAACGTAATCCTGAATGACGCACAATTTTTCTCACAGTTGCGAGAGCCGGGCCAACATCTGGTCCGACGTTTGAATCGCCTTCGAGTTGATTTCATAGGCCCGCTGCGCCTGGATCATCGAAACCAGTTCCTCGACGACATTGACGTTCGAAGTCTCAAGATAACCTTGCTGCAACGAACCAATGCCATTGATTCCCGGGGTACCGGAATTCGGATTACCCGACGCTGCACTTTCGGAAAAGAGATTCTGTCCGCGCGGGTCCAACCCAGCCGGATTGATAAAGTTCGCCAGTTGTACCTGCCCGACCTGGGTGGTTGCGGCCGTGCCGCTTTGCTTGACGCTGACGACTCCATCGGTGGCGATAGTGACCGATTGCGCGTTCGCCGGAATGGTGATCGCGGGCTGTAAAGGCTGGCCACTCTTGGTCACCAACTGGCCTTGGGCATCGACCCGAAACGCACCGTCACGCGTGTAGCCGACCGTGCCATCGGGCATCTGTACCTGGAAAAAACCCTGCCCGTCGACGGCCAGATCAAACGAATTGCTGGTCTGCGTCAAATTACCTTGCGAGTAATTGCGTGAGGTCGCAACCGTCTTGACGCCAGTACCCAATTGCAATCCGGTCGGCAAGGTGTTCTGCTGCGAACTCTGCGCCCCGACCTGCCGAATATTCTGATACAGCAGATCCTCAAAAGTGGCATGTGAGCGCTTGTAGCCATTGGTTCCGACATTGGCCAGGTTATGCGAAATCGCATCCAGTTGAGTTTGCTGGGCATCAAGCCCGGTTTTGGCAATCCACAGTGATCGAATCATGATGTTCCTTGATGTTCGTTGATTGACTAGCTGGTGGTCAGCAACTGTGCGGCGCGCTGCGCATTCTGTTCGGCGTTCTGCAACAGGCGCATCTGCATTTCAAATTGGCGGGATAGTGCAATCATCCCGACCATCGATTCGACGACGTTGACATTACTGCTTTCCAGAACACCCGAAGCCATGCGAACCGCGTCGTCAGCCGGTGCTGGATCACCGTTGGCCGGGCGCACCAGTCCATCGGCGCCTTTACGTAATTCCGCCGCCGGCGGATTCACGAGCTTGATGCGGCCAACCGCGCTCGGCGGCTGGCCACCGACTTTGGCCGAGACCGTGCCGTCACTGCCCATGATGACCTCGGCATTGGCAGGCACGGTAATCGGTCCGCCATCGGAGAGCACGGGCAAACCATTACGGGTTTGCAAGATGCCATCGGCCGACACTTCAAGGGCGCCGGCCCGCGTGTACGCTTCATTGCCGTCGAGGCCTTGAATCGCAATCCAGCCCTGGCCGTTGACCGCGACATCGAGCGAGCGACCGGTTTGAGTCAAGGCACCAGCCTCGGCATTGAATCCGGCAGTCGCCTCGAGGTTGTATACGCGGGTGGTTGCGGTGCCGTCGGCGCGAATCGGCACCGAACGGAAGGCCAGCAAATCGGCGCGAAAACCGGCGGTGTTGGCATTGGCCAAATTGTTTGATAGCGCATCCTGGCGCTGCATCAAGGCCTTGGCGCCGCTCAATGCCTGATAAATGAAGCGGTCCATGATCAGCGCAGATTGACCAGGGTCTGCAGTACCTGATCCTGAGTCTTGATGGTTTGCGCATTGGCCTGATAAAAACGCTGCGCGGTAATCATGTTGACAAGTTCACCGGTCAGATCGACGTTCGAGTTCTCGACGGCGCCCGATTGCAACACGCCCAGATTACCGGTAGCCGGCGAGCCGACCAAGGCCTGCCCAGACGATGCTGAAGATGCCCAGGCATTGCCGCCCAGGGATTGCAGGCCTTGCGGATTCACAAAGTTGGCCAACGCCACTTGGCCCTGCGCGCGCGACTGGCCGTTCGAGTAACGTCCTTGAATGACCCCGTCATCGGCGACCGAGAAGCCGGTCAGCCGACCTGCCGTGTAGCCGTTCTGATTCATTTCGGTGACCCCGAAGTTCGAGCCGAACTGGGTCACGCTGCTGGCCTCGATCACAAACGCCAGGCTGCCACCGGCATCGGCACCGACCGGCAAGGTGACCGTCATCGGCGAACCGGTGGTGCTCAAGCCGGCCGACGAGAAGGTCAGATTGCCAACCGGGTTGGTGGTCAGCGCGGTGCCGTCGGCGGCGGCATTGACTTCCCAGGCGTTCGAGCCGGTCTTGCGAAAATACATGGCCAGCGAGTGTTCGCGGCCCAGCGAATCAAACAAGGTGTAGGTGGTGGCGCCGTTGAAGGTACGCGGATCGGCAACGTTGAACGGCAAGGTGGCGACCGTTGCCCGGGCATCGAGATTGGCGGCGATACGTCCTTGGCTCGATACCTTCGGCGTAATGTCAACCGTGCTCAAGCGCATATCGGCCGCTGCCCCCTGACTGATGAGACCGGTATCGTCAGCGCGATAACCGGTCAGCCGCGCGCCTTGCGAATTGACGACGTAGCCTTCCTTGTTGAGCTTGAACTGGCCGTTCCGCGTGTACTCGATGCTGCCCTGATTCGACATTCTGAAAAAGCCCGCACCATTGATCGCGACATCCAGTGGATTGTGGGTGGTGGCAATGTCGCCCTGCGTAAATTGCTGGGCAATCTCGCTGACGGTTACGCCGATGCCGGCACCGTTGGCGATAGCGCCCGACAGTGAGCTCGCATAGACATCGGCGAACTCGGCACGTGAGGTCTTGGCGCCAACGGTATTGGCATTGGCGACGTTGTTGCCAATCACATCAAGGTTGCGTGAAGCGGCGTTCAGACCCGAAAGGCCTTGTTGAAAACTCATGGTTTGGTCTCCTGAAGAATTGCTCTGACATCTGAAAGTGAAAACTGGCCACGGCCACCGATCTCCAGGCGAGTCCCATCCTGACCCGAGATCACGGCACTGACCGGCTGTGCCTGCAAGGCTGTCACCGGCTTTTGCTCCGATGCGGTCCCTGAACTGACTCGAAATTGATACTTGCCGGCCGGCGCTGCCGTCCCGTCGGCTGCCAATCCATCCCATGCAAACGTGTGCACGCCCGCCTCCAGCGCACCCATTGTCTGGCTGCCCAACACCACGCCGGCGCTATCCAGAATCTCGACGCGCGTGAGCGCAGCCGCTTGCGTCAATTCAAATCCGCCCTGCGCCGCCGCCCGCTCGCCGCCGTTTACCGGCAACGCGCCCAGGCTCACGCTGTCACCCTTGACCAGAACTCGATGGCCAATCAATGACGCGCCCTCCAGCGAGCCCAGCGCGCTGCCGCGATTCAGATATTTTTCCAGCGAGGTATTGAGCTTTTGAATGCCTTCGACCGTACTGATCTGCGCCATCTGGCTAGTGACTGCCGCGTTATCGAGCGGATTCAGCGGATCCTGATTACGCATTTGCGCGACCAGTAATTTCAAAAACCGGTCTGACTGTTCGTCAGCCTTGACGCTGCCGGCCGGCGCTGCGGTGCTCGGCGTGCTGGCGCTCGGCGCGATGGCGCCCTGCGTTGCGCCCGCCGTCGACGACGAGGCTACCGAGCTCCGGTTGGTGATCGCAGCGGTAGTCCCGCTCAAGGTATCAATGGCCATTGGGTTGTCCTAACTTATTGTCCTAACTGCAAGGTCTTGCTCAGTAACTGCCGAGCGGTGTTCATGACGTCGATATTGTTCTGGTAGGAACGGGAGGCCGAAATCATGTTGACCATTTCTTCCACGACGTTGACATTCGATTGAGTCACATAGCCCTGCGCATCGGCCAGCGGATGTTTGGGATCATGAACACTCTTGCCAGGCGACTTGTCTTCATAGACCTGACTGACCCGAACGCCGGCGGTCGCATCCGGACCTTTGGCTTGAAACACCACGTGACGAGCCTTGTACGGCTCACCGTTCGGACCGGCGACGGTTTCGGCATTGGCCAGGTTGCTGGAAACCACATTGAGCCGCTGACTCTGCGCCGACACGGCCGTCGACGAGATCTCGAAAATGCGACTTAAGGACATAAGGAGTCTCCAAAAGTTGAGCCGGTGAAGCGAGGCGAAGGACGTGGCGAACAACGTGGCGAACAACGGGTCGGGCGAAGCCGCCGATCAATCGCCACGAATAGCACTCAAGAGTCCGCGAACCCGGCCGTTAATGAATCTGAGCGTGGCTTCATAACGAACGGCGTTATCCGCGAAGTTGGCGCGTTCACGGTCCATGTCAACCGTATTGCCATCGCCGCTGGCTTGCTCGGGAACGCGAAAGGCTGCTCGCGCCGTGCTGTTGATATCGCCCTGGGTAGTGGCCGATCTTGAGGTTGCTTCATTCAACATCTTGGCAAAGTCAATGTCACGTGCCTTGTAATTGGGCGTATCTGCGTTGGCAATGTTGGCCGCCAGTACTTCCTGACGGGCGGCTCGCAACACAAGCGCTCGACTTTGAAAATCCAGACTGTCAGCAGGTGATATCGCCATGATTGAATTTCTCCTGACTCGAATTATTGGCGCTCGGTGCAAAAACTTAAGCTCGGAAAAGCGCTGGTGATCGCCGGCTTTTCGGTTCTTGCGGGCTGTCGTTCGGGATTAAGCTTGGATTCCCGTCATTCGAGAACTGAAGCATTCCGTGCCATGAATAGTTTCCGAAAATCACTCTTTTGTCTTGCTACCGTCGGGCTCGCGAGCAGCGCCATACCGCTGTCAGCGCAAGTCGCAGGCCTTCCCAATCCAGGCGCATTTGCCGAGTCCATCGCCAGGCTGGTTGAAACCGCGACGGCCGGCAAGGGTCAGGTCGACGTCAAGATCGGCGAGTGGGATCCGCGAATGCAACTGGCGCCCTGCCAACGCGCCGAACCGGTGCTATTGCCCGGCACCCGGCTTTGGGGCAAGAGCCAGATCAGTATTCGCTGCGTCGCTGGCGCGCAGTGGACCGTACTGCTGCCCCTGACCATCACGGTCTACGGCAGCGGCTTGGTGGCGAAACGCAATCTGCCGTCCGGCACGCCGGTTCAGGCGTCGGACTTTGACGTCGAAACGATCGAGTTGACCCGCGATAACGCCCAATGGGTCAGCGATGTCGCCGCACTGGAAGGCAAGACCTTGGGTCGCGCGCTGTTATTAGGGCAAGCGGTTCGAAGCGACTATCTGAAGACACCGCCTACGGTCGCGTCGGGCGACGTCGTCAAAGTGCGCGTCCCGGGCGAAGGCTTCTCGATCACCACCGACGCGGTCGCGCTGGCCAATGCCGCTGCGGGTCAATCGGTGCGGCTTCGCACCGAATCAGGCAAGGTACTGAGCGGGCTGGTTCGCGAAGGTTATGTCGAGATCAAGCCGTAGATGCGCCCCTGCGTTTCCTTGAGAGCCGGTCTGTAAAGCCTGAATAAAGCTGAAAAAATGTACCAATCAACGCTAAAGTATTCCCGCACAACGCCGAAAACAGGGCGTGACCCCGCTGGGCAGCAGGCGCGCTGACAAGGAGTTCCATGATGAAGATTAACCCGCCCGTAGATGGCAGTTCCAAGGAAATCGGTGACCGTTTAAACCGCGGTCTGAGTTCCGCCGCCGGTGCCTCGGCCAGTGCTCCCGGCCATTCGTCGGCAGCGGTTGAAGCGGTCAATGCGGCCGCTGCGAGCGAAAAGATCCACCTCTCCGAGGCTTCCCAAGCCTTGAACCGACTGTCGATCGAACCGTTCGACGCAGCGAAAGTCGCGCAAATTCGCAAAGCCATCAGCGAAGGTCGATTTAATGTGAATGCTGAACTTGTGGCCGATCGCATGATCGGCGACACGGCCGAGTTGATGACCACGATCTTCGGCGGCCAGTCGAATTCTGGTTCATGACCTCCAATAGCGCGAATCCACCACAGTCGCCGATGCCGCAGGCACCCCTCGAGAAGGCCTTGGACGAGTTGCAATCGGCCCTGGTCACCGGTGAACTTGCCGAGTTGAATCAGGCCAATGAGGCCCTTCAACAGTCGCTACAAAACATGCAAGCGCAATCAGGCCCTCGCCCAGGCAACACCGTCAGCTCACCGTTATCGATAGAACTTTTTGCGGTTCGCCGCAAATTGCGGATTGCCGGCGAGCTGCTGGCTCGCTCAAGCGCTGCGAACCGACGCGCGCTGTCGGTTTATACGGACGAGCCGATCAATCTTTCAACCAGGTCTTCAGGCCCGCCCGGATACGGCTGACCGCCTGGCTGTGCAATTGGCAGATCCGCGATTCACTGACTCCGAGCACGACACCGATCTCCTTCAAGTTCATTTCCTGTTCGTAGTACATCCCCATCACCTGCTTTTCGCGCTCCGGCAACCGCTCGATTCCCGCGATGAGCGCCTGACGGAATTGGCTGTCATAAAGAATTTTCGCAGGGTCCGAGGCGTTGCCAGCACTTTGGCGTTCAAGAAAATCACTGTGCCCATCTTCGTCGCTGAATTCATCCACATAGACCAGTTGCGCGCCCTTGGCTTCGGCCAGCAACTGCTGGTAGTCAGCCAGCGGCAGCGCCATTTGCTCTGCCACCTCGGATTCGATTGGCGCCCGAAATAACTTTTGCTCCAGCTTCTGGATGGCCGCTTCAATCGCACGCTGATTCTTGCGCGTCGATCGCGAAACCCAGTCGGCCGATCGCAATTCATCAATCATCGAACCGCGGATTCTCTGCATCGCGAAGGTCTCGAACTGTGCTCCATGACCGTCTTCATAGCGTGAAAGCGCATCAAACAAACCGATCATTCCGGCCTGGACCAAATCGTCGACTGCCACGTTCGACGGCAGGCGTAACGCCAACTGGCTTGCCACTCGTCGAACCATCGGGCCATATTGCTTGACCACCGCCGCATGACTCAGGGTCTCTTCAGCGGAATACAGGGAAACACTCACAGGCGACCTCGGTCTCGAAAGGGAATTTGAATGGGACAGGTTTGCAAGTAATCACGCATGCAGGGTTCCAGGTTCACTAGCGCTTTGCAGGAGCAGCGTCATTTCGTTGTCATCGAGCTCGACCGCATTGGGCATCGGCGCCGACAGTGCACGCGCAATCAGCGCAGCCGGATCGGTCAGTTGCCAGTCTTCGGGGACGCGTTGACCGTCGGCGATGCCGATCACCGGTAGTCGATGCCGAATCACGGTATCGAGCACTGCACCGGATTTGACCGCCTCATCAATTTTGGAAATAATCACCCCGCGAAGACCGATCCCCTTGAAGGCTGAAATGACGCCATGCAGGACCTCGGCCTGGGCGCCAGCATTGAGCACCAGCAACTGCTGTATCTGGGTGTGCTGCAGTGCGCGCAATTGATCGACCACTCTCGAATCGTTCTGACCAAAGCCGACGGTATCGATGAGGACCAATTTTTTGCGCATGAAGACATGCAGGAACTCGGCCAGACTGACCGCGTCATGGGCCACCATGACCGGCACCCCCAGCAGACGCCCGAAGGCGCGCAATTGATCTTGCGCACCAATGCGGTAGGCATCGACTGATACCAATCCAATCGACTCGGTACCGTAGCGCATCGCGAACTGCGCGGCCAATTTGGCGATCGTGGTGGTCTTGCCAACACCGGTTGAACCCGTTATCGCGTAAATGCCGCCGCGATCGATGATCGACTGACCTGGCGCGTCGACCTGAATCACCTTTTGCAAACGATCCGCCAGCCACAGCCTGGCTGGCCGGTCGCCCAAATTGCCGGGCAAGCGATCGGCTAACCTTCGGGCCAGTCCACCCGAAAATCCACACGCCATCAGATGACGAAGCACCTGGGTTTGAACCGGATTGCGTCGAACCCCGTCGAGCCAGGCCATCGACGATAAATGCGACGCCAACATGCCTTGCATCGATCGCAACTCGCCCATCAATTCGGCCTCGCGCGGCAGCACTGCGACCGACGGCTCAAATGGCGGGTCAAGGGACGGCTGCGGAAAACACAGCTCGCCCGCCTGCGTGGCTTGTGTGGCTTGCGTAGCTTGGTCCGCTGGTTCGGCGCGCAGTATTGGTTGCCGCAGCACTGATTTTTGCAGCGCTGGCTCCGGCTTGACCCGATCGCGAAGATATTGTTGAAATGAAACCGTACTCATTTCCGGCGCGCGTGTGCTCGTCAGCACCCTTGCATCCGTGGGCGGCTTGGTGGACCGGGACGCTGTCTCGAGCTCGCTGGCCGTGCGCGCATCCAGATTCAACTTCTCGGCCATGCCCGGGTCATCAATGGTCGCCAGAATCTCGATGCCACCCGGCACGGATCGGTTCTTCAGAATGATCGCCTCGGAACCCAAGGCGGCGCGAACCCGCTCCATGGCTTCGCGAGCATCCCGGCCGGTAAAGCGGCGCAACTTCATTTATCTGCTCCAATGACTCTGGAAATCCGGATCGACTTGCTCTCGGGAATTTCTCGATGCCCGAGTACTCTTAATCTCGGCGCAGCCTTTCGCAGCAATCGGGCCAGAGCCAATCGAATGCGGTCAGGCACCAACAGCGCCGCCGGCACGCCCGATGCTTCTTGCGACAGGCCCGCCTGGGTGACCGCCTCGATCAGAAAATCCGCAACACCCGGCTCAAGCGATGAGGTCAGGCCTCCGCCCAGCGATTGCATCAACACCGACTCGAGTCCAGGCTCAAGCGCGATGACCTCAAGCTGCGCTTGCTGGGCAAAGATCTGTTGAATAATCGAGTGCGCGAGCGTCAGTCGCACTTCGGTGGTCAGCTCATTGGCATCTTGCACGCGCGGTGCATGCTCAATCAGCGTTTCAACAATGCTGCGCAGATCCCGAAGCTGAACAGCCTCCTCGAGCAGGTTCTGAAGTACCCGTTGCACGACCGCCAGCGGCAGCAGCTTCGGCACCAGTTCCTCGACGAGCTTCGGGACATGCTTGCTCAAATGATCGAGCATGTGCTGCGTCTCGCTGCGACCGAGCAGGCGGGCTGCATTCGACTGCATCAGGTGATGAACATGAGTGGCCACCACCGTCGCCGCATCAACGACCGTGTAGCCGGAAACCTGCGCCGAATCGCGATGCTCTGAATCGATCCAGGTGGCGGCCAGACCGAACGCCGGATCGACAGTGGCGGTACCGGGCAAGGCCGGCAATGACTGGCCAGGATTGATCGCCATCAGCATGCCGGGGAAGGCCTCGCCCTCACCGACGACGACCCCTTTCAAGACGACTCGGTAAGCCGTTGGCTTGAGCTCAAGGTTGTCCCGGATATGCACGGCCGGCGGCAGGAAACCGACTTCACTGGCGAACTTCTTGCGCACGCCCTTGATACGTGAGAGCAGATTGCCACTCTGCTCCTTATCTACCAGCGAAATCAGTCGGTAGCCGACTTCGAGGCCCAAGGCGTCGATCGGCGCAACATCATCCCAACTGGCTTCACCGCTGGTCTGTGTCTCGAGGGGCAGCGGCGCCGGTTCTTCAACATCTTTCTGTTGCGACGCCACCCACCAGGCGGCATAGGCGCAAAATGCGGAGAGTACGAAGAATGCGATGTGCGGCATACCGGGCACTGCGCCCAGCATGGCGATGACGACGGCGGTCAAACCGAGCGCGCGCGGCATCGAGAACAGTTGCTTGGCAAACTGGCCGCCAATGTCATCGTCGCTGCTGACGCGCGAAACAACCAGGCCGGCGGCCACCGAGATCACCAGCGAAGGAACCTGCGCGACCAGCGCATCACCAATCGCCAGCAACACATAGTTATTGGCGGCGGTGGCCAGCGGCAAGTCATGCTGGGCGACGCCGATGATCAAACCGCCAATCACACTGATAAACAGAATCAGGATACCGGCGATCGCGTCACCGCGAACAAACTTCGAGGCGCCATCCATCGAACCGAAAAAGTCGGCCTCTTCACCGACCTCCTTACGCCGACGCTTGGCCTCGATCTGGTCGATCTGGCCCGAATTCAAATCGGCATCGATCGCCATCTGTTTGCCGGGCATGGCATCGAGCGCAAAGCGCGCCGATACTTCGGCGATCCGGCCAGCACCCTTGGTGACCACGACAAAATTGATCACCGTCAATATGGCGAAGACCATGATGCCAACCGCAAAATTACCGCCAATCAGAAACTGCGCGAATGATTCGATCACCTCACCAGCGGCATCGGTGCCGGTGTGGCCGTGTAACAGAATCTGCCGCGTTGAGGCGACGTTCAGCGACAGGCGCATCAGGGTCGTCAGCAACAACACCGAGGGGAAAACGCCAAACTCGAGTGGCTTGACCGTGTAGGCCGAGACAATCAGTACCACCATCGCCAATGCGATGTTCAGGGTAAAGAGCAGATCCAGCAAGAACGGTGGCAAGGGCAACAACAACATCGCCAGTAACAGCAGCATGACCAGCGGAACGGTCAACTCCTTGAGTGCCGGCACCGTAAATTGCAACGGGCCAATTCTGCGCCGCACGCCAACCGAGCGTTGTCCGATCACCTTGCTGGTACTCATCGGTTGGCTCCGAGCGGATCAAGCCCCATCGGTACCGCCAATTCATGCGGCACACTCGGATGCGCGCCCTGACCCGGCTTCCAGTGCCGCAACTGATAAACGTATGCCAGTACCTGGGCGACCGCCTGATACAACGCCGCCGGAATTTCATGTCCTACTTCGACATGGGCATACAGTGCACGCGCCAGCGGTGGCGCTTCGACGAACGGGATTTCACAGAAGCCGGCGATTTCGCGAATTCTGGCTGCCAGATGATCCGCACCTTTGGCGATGACCGTGGGCGCGCCCATGCCGGTTTCATCGTAGCGAATCGCGACCGCGAAGTGCGATGGGTTGGTAATAATGACATCGGCCTTTGGTAATTCAGACAACATCCGGGCGCGACTGATCTGCTGCTGCCGACCGCGAATTCGCGATTTTATTTGCGGATCGCCGTCGGTCTCCTTATGTTCGTCGCGCACTTCCTGAAGCGTCATTTTCAAGTTGCTTTGATGACGGTGACGCTGCAACAGGACATCGAGAATGGTGACCATGACCATCAAGACGAACAACAACCACAAGCCATTCTGAATAGTGGCAAACGACAGATTGAGGGCCTGCTTGACGTGCGTCGAGGCGAGTTGCGCAAAGCTCGGAATTGACGACCAGGTGTACCAGCCACCTGCCATGCTCAGGAGTCCTGCAAACAAGACGAGCTTGCCCAGATCGACCAGAATATCGCGATTGAACAGGCGCCCTAGTCCTGCCAGTACCGAGACTCGCTTGAAGTCCGGCATGAGCGGCTTTAAAGTCAGCACAAAACCGCCCGGAACCACCGATACGATAATCGCAGCGACCGCCAGTAACGCCAGAAACGGCGTCACACCACCGAGCGCACGCAGCGCCAATTGCGAGACATGTTCGAGAACCAACGTGGGATCGGACAGAAGCTGCGGATTGAAATTCAGGCCGTCGCTCAGGATCCGAGTCGTTGTGTCAAAAAGACCGCTGCCCAGCCAAAGCGTTGCCAGCAGAAATGAGCCCAGCATTGCACTGTGGCCAAGATCACGCGACCGGGCTACCTGACCTTCATCGGCCGCCTTTTGCAGGCGCCTTTCCGAGGCGGGCAGACTACGATCATCTTTGCTTGCTTCGCTATTAGCCATTTCAGATCAAAAGTAACTTGATCTGTATTATTCGATTCGCCGACTTCGGCCAATCCAATGATCAAGGCTACTTTTCGGCTTCTTTTGTCGCCCCGGCAGCGTTGCTTTGAGCTTCGGCACTCACCGACTTCAGGGCGCGCTCGGCCGCTTCGCGATTCATGATGATCAACGAGATCCGGCGATTCAGGGGTGCTGTCGGATTCACCGGATCCATCGGAACGGCAGCAGCCAGACCGACCACCCGCAGTATTTTCGACTCGAGCATGCCGCCTGCAACCAGTTCACGACGCGAGGCATTGGCGCGATCGGCCGACAGCTCCCAATTCGAGTAACCGCGCTCGCCGCCGGAAAACGGCGAGGCGTCGGTATGCCCCGAGATGGTGATCTTGTTCGGCACATCGTTGAGCACTCGACCGATGGCTCGCAAGATGTCGCGCGCATAGTCCTTGATCGAGGCGCCGCCTGAATCAAACATGGGACGATTCTGCTCGTCGACGATCTGTACCCGCAGTCCATCCTGGGTCAGATCGAGTTTGATCTGCGACTTGAATTCGGCAAAGCGCGGATTGGCCTCCAAGACGGCAGCCACCTTGCCCTTGAGCGCCTCGAGTTGTTCGCGTTCGAGCTTGACCTGATCGTCGGGTAGCGCCTGCAAGTTGATGCCGCGTTTCTCGGCCTTGATATCGCCTTCCTTGACCTGACCGGCGGTTCGCGTCAAGTCCTTACCGCCGCCCTGAAGAATACTGGAGCTGTCACCGCTGCCCGAGCCACCGCCCATGGCAACTTGCAAGGGCGAATTGAAATACTCGGCAATGCCGTTCAAATCGCCCTTCGCGGTCGAACCCAGTAACCACATGAGCAGGAAGAACGCCATCATCGCCGTCACAAAATCGGCGTAGGCGATCTTCCAGGCGCCACCGTGATGTCCGTGAGCGGCCTTCTTGATACGCTTGATGATGATCGGCCGTGCCGCTGCGTCCTTGGGCGGAGTTGCCATTTGTGTTGTGTGCCATAGTCCCGTTGTTCACCTTGGGTTTACGGCAACGACGGGACTTACTTGAGGCGGTCAGTGAATCAGCGCACGACGCTTGCTTTTGCCCGCGCGAGCCGGTGGTGCACACAGACCGCAGATGTAACGGCCGTTCAACTCGTAGGTATGATTGACGAACTTGCCACCGCAGCGGATGCAATCCGTCAAACAGAGCATGTTCGAATCCACAAAACGAACCAGACGCCAGGCGCGGGTAATACTCAACATGGGTTCGACGTTACAACAGTCAACTTGCTGGGCATAGAGCCGATAAGCCTTGGTAATCGCATCAATCGATTCAATGTCGGCGGTCTTGTGCAAGTACTCATAGATATTGAGGAATAACGACGAATGAATATTGGGCTGCCAACCAATAAACCAGTCGGTCGAGAATGGCAGTTGTCCTTTCGAGGGCGATTTATGCGCGACCTCCTTATAGAGCTTGAGTAAACGCTCATGCGGCAGATCGGTCTCCGATTCAAGAACCTGCAGTCGAGCACCGAGCGAAATGAGCTCAACGGCGCGCTGCAAATGCTGACTATCCTTGATAAGGCTGCGATTTTTCATGGTTGTATCGCCTCGGCGGCGCGCCCAGCCAGCAAGATGTTGGCATGCAGGCGGCCGGCATTGACTTCACCGAATTCGGTCATGCGCGGCTGCTCGGACAGCAGCGACCAGACAAACTCGTCATCGCAGCGCATGCAACACAACAACACGTTGCCCGAGGCAATCTTGACAATTTGCGCCGGCGTCAGCGCGATCAGAAGATCGGCGACGCGCTCGGCAATGCCCAGTTGAAACATAGCCTGGACTCGATCCTCGCGCAGCATCGATTGCGCAAGAATCAAATAGGACAGGTTTACTTCCCTGATTTCTGACAGTGTTCTTTGATTAATGGTCATGTTCTTTCCTTTTTCCTGGTGGGTCGCACTTTTGTTGCCATGCGATGACGTCAGTGTGAAGAAAAGCACAGGTTTCTTGAATACGACGAAGTCTGCGCCGAGCCGTAGCCTTCTTCCGAGGTCAATCGGAATTCTTCCTACACGTCAAGTCCGCTAACCGGTTCAGTGCACGCCTAAAGCTTACCCACGACAGGCCGATAACTGAGGCAACGGGCAAACCCCGTCTCAGGCCAGATGGCCCCATTCAGACCTTTTCTTCAAATCAGGAGTTCTCATGCCCTCAGTAGTTAATACCAATCTGGCTTCGCTGAATGCGCAGCGCAACCTGAGCAGCACGCAGTCAATGCTGCATCAGTCGATCCAACGGCTATCGACGGGACTGCGGGTCAATAGCGCCAAGGACGACGCCGCCGGTCTGGCCATTGCCGAGCGGATGAATTCACAAATACGCGGTATGAACGTCGCCATTCGTAATGCCAATGACGGCATCTCAATGGCGCAGACGGCCGAGGGTGCACTCGGCAAGGTCGGCGACATGGTTCAGCGTATGCGTGAATTGGCCGTTCAATCAGCCAACTCAACCAACGGTGCCAGCGACCGCGCCAGTCTCGACACTGAATATCAGCAACTCGGTGCGGAGATCACCCGTACGCTGGCTGCTACCCAGTTCAACGGACTGTCGATCCTGGGTGCCAGTGCTGGCGCCTTGGCGTTCCAGATCGGAGCGGGTACTACTGCTAACGACACCATCACGGTCACCACCACCAACCTGTCGACCGCCGGCGGCGTAACCGCAGTGACCGGCGGCAACGTGACCACCGCAGCGTTGGCCGGTACGGCGATCACCAACCTGGATACCTTGCGTGATCTGGTCAGTACTCAGCGCGCCACTTACGGCGCCACCCAGAATCGCTTCGAGGCCGTGATTGGTGTGCTTGAGGTGGCCTCAGAGAATCAGGCAGCCGCCCGCAGCCGCATTATGGACGCTGACTTCGCTGCTGAAACAGCGTCGCTGACTCGCTCGCAGGTCCTGCAGCAATCCGGCATCGCGATGTTGAGCCAAGCCAACTCGTCGCCGAACGCAATCCTGTCGCTGCTGCGCCAGTAATCTTCCCTGAACGGCCGCCACCAGCGGCCGGCACACCCTCGCTGCATGCGCAAGCTGGCATGAATCAACAGCGAGGGTTTTTTGCCGTTGTTCGAAGGCTTCGACTAATAGGCCTGGCCTTACTCTGACTGTTGGCACCATCAAGGCCGAGGAATCCAGATCATGGCAAACACCATCGCAGCCGCTCAGTTGGCGCGCGCAATCGATCCGTACGCGGATGACATCACCATCCTGTCGCTCGATTGCTTCGACACCTTGCTTTGGCGGACTACACACGCAGCAACCGATTTATTCAGCGAACTCGATTGCGGCCCGCGAATCCGACTCTGGAGCGAAGCACTGCAACGACAGTTCAATCGCTGCAGCCACGCTTACGACGAAGTCACGCTTTCAGAAATCCATCGGCGCGCCTATCCCGACGCCACACCAGACGAGCTCGTTCTGCGAATTCGGCAAGAGCTCAACGTTGAGCATCAGCACTGCTTTGGCTTTGCCGGCGCCATCGAACTCATCCGCAAGGCCAAACATCGCGGCCTGAAGGTGATCGTCGTCAGTGATACCTATTTGAACGAGCGAGAACTTCGTGAGCTGATCGCTCACGCCGCCGGTGAATCGGTGGCAGCGCTGATTGACGCTATTTTCTGCTCGAGTGACTATGGCTGCTCGAAGGGCCAGGGGCTTTTTCTACAGGTCTTGCGTGCCTTGAAAGTCACCGCGAAAACCATTCTTCACGTCGGCGATAACCTGCATGCCGATCATGACGCCGCTAACCAGGCCGGAATCCGGGGCCTGCATATGCTGCAGTTCAACAGCGAACTGGCACAGCGGTTTCGACTCGAAGCAGCGGCCGGACTGATCATGGATTCGCGCTTGAAGGATACCAAGCCAGTCATCCAGCTTCATCGTGCGCCCCTGGCCGTTGCCTGGCCTGCGCTTGATAGTGCCGCCGCCCGAGTGGGCTACGGCTGTCTTGGGCCGATCCTGGTGGCCTATACCTGCTGGCTGGAAGAACAATTGCAGACACTGGCCCAGCAACACCCGCCCGGCCAGTTGCGGCCGCTGTTTTTGATGCGCGACGGCTTTATGCCATTACAGGTATTCAACCAGACCGGCGAACACGCCACCTGGAATGCCCAGGCCGTCGAATTGAGCCGATACTGCGCCTTTGCGGCGTCCTTTACCGACCAGTCCTCGGTACTTGAATACTTGACCGAACTCGGTGGCACGGGACGCCTCGATATCCTCTGCAATCAGTTGCTGTTCGACGAATCCGAGAGCGCCAAGCTGATATCCGTCAGCGAGCAGGACTCACCGGTACAAAAGTTGATCTTGCAGGCCTTTACCAAACAGATCCTGCGCGCCGAAAATCTGCAAAAAATCCTCGCCAGATCATCCGCCTTCGCCGACCGTCTGTGTCGATATCTGCAACAACAGGCGGGTGTCGAAGCCGGGCAAGTCCTGGTCTTCTGCGATCTCGGTTATGCAGGCACCATTCAAACCCGCTTGGCGCCGATACTTCGCGAGCGCTTGAACGTCAGTATTGTTGGACGCTATCTGCTGCTTCGCGACATGCCCGCCTGGCGCAGCGACAAAGCGGCCTTGCTGGGACCTGATCATTACGATCATCGTACCCTGGATGCCTTGGCCGCCTACGTAGCGGTCGTTGAGCAGCTTTGTACGGCCGATTGCGCCTCGACCATCGACTACGGTCAGGATGCCGAACCGATTCGAAAAACAGGCGACTTGAAATCACAGCAGAGTACGCAGCGCCAGCACGCTCAGCGTGCCTGTCTCGAGTATGCGAACGACTGGCGCCAGGCGTTCGAGCGTCGCCCCGATGCCGGCGGCATCGACGCACAGCGAACGACGGCGTTACAAGTCATCAGCCGACTCATGTTCACACCGAACGCCGAGGAAATCGAACTATTCGCCGAGTTCGAACATGACCTGAATCTCGGTGTCGACGAACGAGTCAAGCTGCTCGATCCGCAAACTGCCCGAAACGGCTTGTTACGCAATGGACTGTTTTATACCAACAACAACCCGCGCCAATACCTGCCGGCCGAACTGCGCGACGCCGGCATGGATCTGTCGCTGAACGTTCTGTTGTTACGGCGGTTCGCGCCGGACTTGCGGCATCCGGATTTTCAGGGTACTGCATTGAGCTTGCCGATCATCGTCGCCGATGAGCGCCGGATCATGCCCAGCAGCGTCCAGGCCAACCCGACTCGCGAAGGCTATTTTGTCGCTTGCGTGCCGATCGGCGATTGCCGACTGTCCATCGGGCTGAAATTCGGGGAAAACTTCGAATGGCTGCAACTCTTTTCAATTGACGCGGCGCCGGTCGACGAGATGATGACCGACAGCCCGGACACGCTGCCACAGGATTTGCTGTCCACCCTCGTACATGAAGGTATCAAGATTCACGCCAATGGGCTGATGCAGTGCGAGAGCCGGGCATCATTCGCGCTCGTCTCACCGCCGAAACGGCTCAGCGACCGGCCATTCGCGTTGACCTTGGTGTTTCGCCCGATTGCACCGTGGCCAGCAGCGACCCATCCGGCCGATGACGACCGCACGCGTGCAACCGACATCGAAGCCAAGTCCGAAGCCAGATCCGACGCCAGATCCAACGCCGACAATCTCGAAACCATTCAGGGTTAGCAACATGAACGATTTGCTGATCCATTCAATGATCGAATTCGAACCAGTGATTGCGCCTGCCCTGGATGCGTGTGCAGCGCAACGAATTGTCGAAGTCGGTGCCGAATACGGCGGCATGTCGGCACGACTGGCTGAATTCGCCCTTGCACGGGGCGGCGAACTCGTCAGCATTGACCCCGCACCTTCGAAGGCATTTCGCGATTGGCTGGCCGGTACGCCGAGCGTCCGGCATATCGGCCTGCCCAGCCTGGATGTGCTTGAGCAGCAACGCGATATCGACGCCTGGTTCATCGACGGCGATCACAACTGGCACACTGTTTTTCATGAACTCAAGGCCATCAGGTCGGCCAGCGCGCGCGACGGCAAACCGCTGCTGGTGTTTCTGCATGATGTCAGTTGGCCGTGCGCCCGACGCGATTCTTACTACCAACCGGCACGTATTCCGAGCGAACATCTACAGCGCCATCGCTTCGACGCCGGCGTCACGCTCGAGAGTCACGGTTTGCTGACGAACCGAGGCTTCCGGGGCAACGGTCAGTTTGCCTGGGCAGAATATGAAGGCGGGCCGAAGAACGGTGTCCTGACCGCTGTCGAAGACTTCGTCGCGCAGGAAATCGAACAGGGACAAGCACTCGCCTGGGCCTGCATTCCAGCGGTGTTCGGGCTGGGCGTGTTGTTCGATCTGGAGGCGAGCTGGGCCGGTGAACTGGCCGATCTGTTGGCGCCGTGGCACAAAAATCCGCTGCTCATGAGCCTCGAAGAGAATCGACTGCGCAACTATCTCGCTGTCCTCGAGTGGCAAGACAGGCAGACCGGCGCCGGCTAAAGAATCCGCTTCAGTGGCCGATAAGCCAAATAGAAACACTGTAACCTCGGCCTAGAACCTATGCCAACGATCACTGCTTCCTCCGGACTGATTGACGTTAACAAAATCGTCGCCCAGCTCATGCAAGTGGAACGGGCACCGCTGCAAAAGCTCGATCAGACACGCACCAAGGTTCAGACCAAGCTGTCCGCCATCGGTCAGATCAAGAGCGCACTGAGCACCTTGCAGGATGCCGCCCGCAGCCTCGGCAGTCTGACCACCTGGCAAACAGCCAAGGCGAACAGCTCCGACCCGACAACGGTCAGCGCCAGTGCCTCGGCCGGCTCACCGATCGGCAATTACGGCGTGCGAGTGGATCGTCTTGCGCAACGACAATCGATTTCAGGACCCGCATTGGCGAGTGCCAGTACGGTGGTCGGCGGTGGCATCCTGAGTATCCAAATGGGCAGCGTGAACGCAAGCGGCGCAGGTTTTACCGCCGACCCGCTCAGACCGGCCATCAACGTCACGGTCGACGCCGGTGCAACCTTGACCGAAGTCGTCAGCGCCATCAATACGGCCAACGCCGGGGTCGTGGCCACCATTGTCAAGGACGGCGCAAACTCCAGGCTGCTGATTCGAAGCACCAACAGCGGCTTGACCCATGCATTCAGTATCCAGGCAAGCGACGCCGATGGCGCAAATAACGATGCCAGCGGATTGTCAATGGCCGCGTTCAATCCCTTGGCTCCTACCAGTGGCGCCACCAGCTTGAATGAATCCGCTCAGGACTCCGAATTCAGATTCGGCGGTATGACACTGAGTGCGCCGAGCAATTCCATTGATGGCATCGTTCAAAATACGACGATCAATCTGCACCGCGTCAGCACCACCACCGTTGACGTCAATGTTGCGATCGACGGTGAGGCGGTTCGGAAGGCGGCTGACCAGTTTGTGATCGCCTACAACGATCTGAATCGCAAAATCAGCGATGCGACCAAATACGATCCCGGCAGCAAGACCGCCGGGTCGCTGCAGGGCTCTTACTCGATCGTGACCATTCAGAACCAGATGCGCGCACTGGTCGCCAGCACCGCCAGCACGGGCGTGTTGACCAATCTGTCTGCGGCCGGCATTGAAACCCAGCGCGACGGCTCGTTGCTGGTTAACGACAGCAAATTTACGCAGGTCGCCTCGACACCGCGAAATCTGCAAGTTCTGTTTGCCTTCAGCGACCCGCTCAACTCGGCAAACAGCGGCATTGCCCGACGGTTGAATGAAATGGCGACCCAATTGCTGGGCAGCGATGGGGTTGTCGGCAGTTCCACCGAAACATTGCAGCGAAGAATAAGCGCCATCCAGCTACAAAAAACCCGTATCGAATCACGGCTGCTCGATGTCGAAAAGCGCTTGCGCAGCACCTACAGCAATCTGGATGCCAAGGTGACCCGTATCAGCAATCAGGGTAGCAAGTTCACCACCAGAACTTAAAAGATCCACTCAAGGGAAGGCTCATAAGGTCGATATCAATGCATAACCCAAACGCTCCGGAAAATGCATCCTTATGTACGCAACCAACCCCCTGGCCGCCAAGTCTTATCAGAACCTTGCCCTTGAAACTTCGATCGCAGATGCCAGTCCGCATCGGCTGATTTCATTGTTATATGCCGGTGCACTCGAAGCGATTGCACGAGCTCGCGGCGCACTGTCCAATGAAGATACCACTGGACGCGGCAAGGCGGTCAATCGGGCCATCCGAATTATCGACGAAGGTCTCAGACATTCCCTTGATCTGAACTCCTACTCGCTGGCGCAGGATCTCGATCGACTGTACGACTATATGATCCGGCGCTTGTTCAGCGCCCACCGACATGCCAGCGACGCCATGCTGGTAGAAGTCGCCGGCCTGCTCAGCGGTCTGAACGAAGCGTGGTTGGCCATTGCGCCATCGAAGATTTCAAACCTGCCGGCCGGTCGTTAAGGCAAGCAGGCGAATCATGATCTACGAACAACTATTGACCAGTGAGCTCGAAATTCTGGCCGACGCTGAACAACTGCTGGCGTTGGCCAGCGCCGGGCGTAGCGACGAATTCAATCGACTGCGTGAAGCCTACTTGAAGCGCATTGCGCATTTGCAGTCGCTTCGCACTCAGGTTCAGATCGATGACGAGCAACGCGACGTGCTGCTCGAAATTGCACTGGCGCTGGTACGACTCGATGGCCAAATCAGGCGCCTCGTCGATCCTCGATCGAGCCGCGCCGATGTTTGGCTGGGTGCAAGCGCCAAAGCGGCTAAAACACCGCACCGAAAACCGAAAGTCGTCGGAGTCTGACGGATTATGCAGAATAATTTGAAGCCATTCGAAATTTCGGATCGCCAGCTCATCAACAGCACGCTGCGCGAGTTGCTGCGGTACGCCGGATCGATTTATTTAATAGCGCGCGAACAACACGAGTTCAGCATACCGGCCCGTCTGCTGCGCTTCGACTCGAATACCATCGAGTTCGAGCACTTGGCCGGTGACCCTTTGCTGGATGCACTGGTGAGCGGTCGCGCTCCGTATGTCCTGGCTGACCTGGGCTTTGTACAAGTTCAGTTTGACTTGCATGACCTGCGGATGAACTGCGATAGCAACCAATGTGTGCTGACCAGCGCTTTTCCGCAACTCGTCTACCGGATCCAGCGACGTGAAGGGCTGCGTGTGCGGCCGTTCTGCGCAGAGAGAATTGTTTGCAATGTACGCAACCCGCAAGGCCAGTTCAGCAACTGGCGCGTACTGGATTTGTCGGTGATCGGGCTTGCCATGCAAGTGCCTGCAGGCATCGTCATTCCGCCAATAGGCACGATCATCGAACATGCGCAACTCGAAGTGGGTACCGATTCGCCAATTCCGGTTCACTTGGCGGTTCGTCGGTGCTGGGTACCCAATGACTCACCACCAAGCGGTGAGGTGCTGGGCTGCGAGTTTCAATATCTCGATCAGAACAATGAACGTCGGTTACAAGTCTTGATTACCGATATCGAGAGGCACGCATACAAGCAAGCGCAGAACCAGGACTCTGTCAAAGTTGAAATGGGGTTCAGCCGTGCAAGCTGAAGTTCAGACGCTCATGTTCATGATGTCGGTGTAGGCCGAGACCAGACGATTGCGAACCGTGACGGCCGCCTGAAATTCGATCTGGGCCTTTTGCATTGCGATCATGGTTTGCTCGAGTGAAACGCCGGGCTTGTTCAACTGATAATCGCGCTGCAAGGTACTGACTTCATTTTGCGATTCGCTGACCGATTGCAGTGCGTTCTTCAGCACATTGGAGAACGACGCCGACCCGCCGGCGGTCGCTGCCTTGACACCTGCGACGCCCGATACACCGGATGCAGACGAGGCGCCGGCCAGGCCGCTACCGGCAATCGTACCGCCCGTCGCTGGTCCCGACCGAATCGCGGCAAGCGCAGGCATTACCGATTTGATGTCCATAGGCTCACCTGAAAAACATTGCCTCGATCATAAGTCAGGCAAGCCGCGACAGCGACTGGAAAAACGCCTGTTTCAAGCGCCATATCGAGGCTTTCCACGGCTGCGAATTCTGAATAATCCGTGCCATGGAGAACCTATCTAACGCCAGTAATACCGTCGTGGGCGCTCGTAACGGGCTTTCGGCTTGGCCAGCCCGGCAGGTCTTCGCGCTCTGCGCCGGACTAGCCCTGCTCTTTGCCACCATCACGGTCAGTGTGCAGTGGAGCCGCAGCGGCGACTATCGCGTGCTGTTTGCAAATCTCAGTGATCGCGACGGCGGCGCCGTCATTGCGGCGCTGTCGCAGATGAATATTCCGTACAAATTTACCGAAGTTGGCGGCGCCATTTCCATTCCAGCCGATCAGCTACATCAGGTCCGCATGAAGTTGGCCTCGCAGGGTTTGCCCCGCGGCGGCACCGTCGGCTACGAGCTCATGGAGTCACAAAAGTTTGGCGCCTCACAGTTCCAGGAGCGACTGAACTATCAACGCGGTCTGGAGGGCGAGTTGACGCGTTCGATTCAGGCCTTGTCGTCGATTCAATCGGCCCGAGTTCATCTGGCGCTACCCGCTCAAAACGGCTTTTTTCGGGACCGCCAGAAACCATCGGCATCGGTGTTGCTCAGTCTGCATGCCGGTCGACAGATCGACCGTGCCCAGATCGCCGGTATCGTACATCTGGTCGCCTCATCGGTGACCGAGTTGACTCCAAAGCAGGTCAGTGTCGTCGATCAGGACGGAAAACTGCTCTCTGAAGATCCACAATCGCCGGCCACCGGACTCGATCCCTCGCAGTTGGCCTATTTGAGGCGCATCGAGAGCGACTATGTCCAGCGAATTCTCGAGATTGTCCAGCCCATGGTCGGCAGTGGCAATGTCCGTGCCCAGGTTAGCGCGGATGTCGATTTCACACAGTCCGAAGCCACCGCCGAGGAATACAAACCGAACCAGGGCAAAGAGCCGCAGAGCGTGCGCAGTCAACAGACCTCGGAGGCGCCGGGCGCTGATGCCGGCGGCGCAACGGCGCAAGGTGTGCCAGGTGCCCTGTCGAACCAACCCCCGGGCGCCAGCAGCGCGCCGATCAACGGACCCGCACAAACCGTTCAGGCTGCCTCAGGCGCCGGCGCTTCTTCGGGCGCCGGCACTGGCACACGGCGCGACGCAACCATCAATTTCGAGGTCGACAAAACGATCAAGGTCACCCGAAATCCGTCAGGCATGATCAAGCGCCTGACGGCGGCCGTAATCGTCAATCATCGGCGCAGCGTCGACAAGGCCGGCAAAGTGACCTTGACGGCGTTGACCGAAAAGGAAGTTGAAGGGATCAACGCACTGGTTCGAGAAGCCATCGGCTGGAGCAAAGAACGCGGCGACACATTGAACGTCATGAACACGCCGTTCGTGACCGAAGAGCCGCTGCCGAAACCGGCCGAGTTGCCCTGGTGGAGGCAGCCTGAAAATATTGCGAGCGCCAAGGAAGCCGGCAAAACCGGCGGGCTGGTCTTGCTGGGCATGCTGACGATCTTCGGTGTCATCCGGCCGGCCATGAAAGCAATTCCGAGATCGCAGGTACCGACGCAGGATTCCGGCGGTCGCGACAGTATCAACGAAACTGTCCAGGATGAGCTGAGTCTGCCTGGCGTCAATCAGCCACAGGTATTGCAAATGGCACGAGACAATCCAGCGGCAGTCGCCAGTGTGGTCCGTACCTGGGTGAACAAGAATGGATGATCAAGGCCTGGCCGATGCCGCCATGTTGATGCTGGCGATTGGTGAAGAGGCAGCGAGCCAGGTATTTCGCGAACTCAATGCCAAGGAAGCACATCGATTGAGCGAAGCCATGCTGGCGATTGATTCATCGGCCAATGATCAGCTCGAGGGCGTGCTGGGGAAATTTCAGGAAGCCGCCAGCAAACACAATCCAATCGTACCGGATTCGAATTCCTACGTGAAAAATGTCGTCACCCGCGCCTTGGGACAGGAACGCGCCGATCTGTTGCTCGATCGGATCATTGAAAAAGACGGGCCCAGCGGCATCGAACAGCTCAATTGGCTGGACGCCCAGAGTATTTATGAGCTGATCGGCGAGGAACATCCGCAGATCATCGCATCGATCCTGTTGCACCTCGAGGCCGATCACGCCGCACAGGTCATGAAACTGCTCGAAGAAAATCTCCGCTCGGAAACCTTGTTGCGCATGGCCACGATGGGATCGATCCATCAGGACGCGTTGGTCGACCTTGACGCGGTGCTCACGCAACTGATGCGGTCGCCGCGCAAACGTCGTCAAGGCAGCTTGGGCGGCGCCAAGATTGCCGCCCAAGTGCTCAACCATCTGGGTACCGAGAATGAAAAACTGATTCTCGCCACCATTCGCGATGTCGACGAGGAACTGGCCGAGCGAATCAGCGATCAGATGTTTACCTTTGGCGACCTGCTGAAGCTCGATGACAAGGCCATTCAGTTGGTGTTGCGCGAGGTGCAAAGCGATTCACTGATCGTGGCGCTGAAAGCGGCTGACGCTCAATTACGCGAGCGAATCTTCAAGAACATGAGTCAGCGGGCCGCCGAAACCTTGCGCGAAGATCTCGAGTCACGCGGGCCGGTACGCATGAGTGAAGTCGAAGAACAACAAAAGGAAATCATGAAGGCGGTTCGACGTCTCGCCGATGAAGGCCAGATTCAGCTTTCCAGTGGAGGCGGCGATGGCTTCGTTTAATGAAGGTATGCACAGTCTGCTGCGCCCCGATGCCGCCTTCAGGCCGCAGGCTACAGCCCACTCACCGGACCAAGTCCAGCCGTTTCAGATGCGAACGCTGGAAGCATTCGCTAGCGACAGCTCCAACACTTCCGAGCATCCGGAAAGCCTCGATTCGTTGTTGCAGGAACGCTATCGGGATGGCTTCGAGGAAGGCCAACATGCTGCCGAGCTAGCGTTTCAACGCAACCGCGCCGAGGAGTCGCAGCGACTGGGCAAGAACCTGGCACAGCGAGTGCAAGGCATCGGCGAATCGTTTGAGCGTGAGTTGACCCGCGCAGAGCAAGCGATTGCCGAAAGTCTGCTCGATTTAGCCCTCGAGGTCGCGTCCAGCGTCGTGGCTCAACAGGTCAACATCGATCGCCAGGCAGCTCTGGCGGTGGTCCGCGAATGTCTGGCCTTGTTGCCCAAGCCAGCGCGCGCCGGCCAATTGAGAATGAATCCTGAGGATCTTGAATTTCTGCGCCATTCGCTGGTCGCGGAGTTATCGGCCTATGACATCGAACTGATCGCCGACAGCTCGATACAGGCCGGCGGCTGTCATCTGAGCAACGATCACCTGACGATGGATTCGACATTGGCGCAACGCTGGCGTACAGCCATCGCTGCGATCGGACGCGGCGAGAAACCCTCGAGCGGAACGGCGGTTCAATGAGTGCGCAAGTGAACAGCAGGGATACTCAAACCGACGGCGACTCGCGCTGGCTCGACTACTTGCGGGGTTTGAAAACTCTGGCCGCCCACGCGCAGCCAATCACGCTGGAGGGCAAACTGCTACGCGCCAGCGGCTTGCTCGTCGAGGCAAGCGGATTGAGCTTGCCACTCGGCTCGATCTGCGAAATCAGCAGTCCGTTGACCTCGGGCGGTGGTCAGTCGATAGAAGCCGAAGTGGTTGGCTTCAAAGACGGAAGAACCTATCTGATGCCGGTGGAAGAATTGATCGGCGTCGCACCCGGGGCCCGCGTGCGCGCCCGCCCCAATGGGTCTGAAGCGCCGCGCCTCGGCGTGCCGGTGATTCCAAAACGGCGAGCACAGGATCAACTCAGGCATCTGCCGATTGGCGACGGTTTGTTTGGCCGCGTCGTTGACGCGCGCGGTATTGCGCTGGACGGGCTGGGTTCGCTCTGCGATGTGGTGCAGCAACCCATTTTCAGGCGACCGATCAATGCCATGTCGCGTGCGCCGATCCGGCAGGTGCTGGATACCGGCATCCGATCGATTGATACCCTGCTGACCGTAGGGCGCGGGCAAAGGCTCGGTCTGTTCGCCGGTGCCGGGGTCGGCAAGAGCCAGTTGCTGGGCATGATGGCCCGCAGCACCGCCGCCGACATCATTGTGCTGGGTCTGATCGGCGAACGCGGCCGGGAGGTCAAGGAGTTCATTGAAGAGGTCCTCGGCCCTCGTGGTCTGCAGCGTTGTATCGTCGTGGCAGCACCGGCCGACACCGCACCCGTGCTTCGCATGCAAGCAGCGGCCTATGCAACCGCGATCGCCGAGCACTACCGGGACCAGGGCCGACAAGTATTGTTGCTTGTCGACTCACTGACACGCTACGCCATGGCGGCGCGCGAGATCGCATTGGCGATAGGGGAGGCACCGGCCACCAAGGGCTATCCGGCCTCGGTATTCGCGCGACTGCCGCAATTGGTCGAGCGCGCCGGTAATGGCGATCGGGGCGGCTCGATCACGGCTTTCTACACCGTGCTGACCGAAGGCGACGATCCGAACGATCCGGTCGCCGATGCGGCCCGCGCCATTCTGGATGGTCATATCGTCCTGAGTCGCACGCTTGCCGATGCCGGGCATTATCCGGCCATCGATATTGCACGATCCATTTCACGAGTCATGGCGAATATCACCACCAAAGCGCATCAGGAGTGCGCCCGTCAGGCGAAGGCCTGCTGGTCCCGCTATCAAGAGCTGCACGATCTGCTTGCCCTTGGTGCCTATGTTGCTGGCCAGGATACTGAAGCCGACCAAGCGATGGCGCGATACCCGACGCTGGCCCAGTGGCTGCAGCAGCCGATCGACGATGCACAGAGCTTTGATGTCAGCCTCGCCGCACTGCAGATGCTGTTCGAGGCTACGCCATGACCTCATCGCGGCAACTGCAGATTCTGATTCAGCTCAGCCAGCGCGACCTCGATCGATCTGTGGTCAAACTCACGGAGCTGTCCGCCAAATGCCACGTTGAAACACAGAAGCTCGACTATCTGCGCAACGTCGCCAGTGAGTATCAGCGCAACTCACTGCTGTTCAGCAATCAGACGTTCGAGCTGGCAGCGCTGCATCGCCAGCAACAGTTTAGCCAGCGGCTGGATGCCGCCATCGAGGAACAGTTGGGCCGATGCAGTCAACTCGAGCAGCAACTGTTGAGTGCGCAGCACCGGGCATTGGCACAACGGCGACGGATCATGACGCTGCAGAAATTGATCGCACGGCAGTCAAGCCTCGAGCGCACCCTGCTGGAGCGAGCCGAACAGAAACGCAGCGATGAATTCGCGGCGCGTACCTACTCACCTTTGGAAGGACTAGCCTTATGAGTCTTGAATCGATTCAAAATAAGGGCTCCGCCGGCTTGGCCAACGCGGCCATTGCCAACCCGCTTGCCTCGGGCGCCCGCAGCCAGGGCACGAACACGTTCGATAACTACCTGAGTCAGGTTCGTCGCGACCCGGCAGCGGCTAACGCCGCCGCACAGCGAGCACCCGGCACAAAAGTATCTGAAGTGCACGGTGATCAAAAGAAAATTCCGAGCGACCGTCAGGGTGACCGTCCGAGTGACGGTCCGAACGAAGATCAGCAAGACAGCGAAAATACGATTGACACAAACGCCGATGCCGGCGTGGCAACTGAAGAGAAGCCGACTCTGAAAACGGATCTGACTGTGGCACCGGGCGCGGATTCAAAAGCGCAAAAGCCAGCCGATAGCAACACGATTATGGCGGCCGATCCGATGGCGGTACAGAGCGCGGCGGTACAGAGCGCCGCTTTGCAGTCGTTTCTGGCAGGTGGTCCCGACGCAAGCCGTTTCGCGGCAACACTTACCGGCTCGTCAGGCATGGATCGCAAAGGCGCTCTCAAGACTTCAGATGCGCGCGCCTCCGACCTCAGCCTGGAGACGGCCCATAGCGATACTCCAACCAATGGCGTCGCACAGACCCTCGCTGATGGCAGCACCGACCTGGGCAAGGCCAGTGCACCTTCGCGATTGGCCAGAATCAAGGAACTCGGTGAGCCCGAGCTCAGTACCGAGCGAGGCCGGCCGAACGACGGCCCCTTGGGTGCGCTCAATGAAACATCGGGCAAGGCAGCAGGGCCTGACTTTGCGAGTTTGCTGGGTTCAGCCATCGGTGGCACTACCCACCTTCGGCAAACTCAGGAGTTCAACCTGACCATGAACGGCGTAGGTGCGCCAGCCTTGCAGAGCTACGACATTACGGCGCCCTTGGAGTCGGCTCAATTCGGCAGTTCACTGGCCAGCCATTTGTCCAGTATCGTCACTCATTCGGTCGAGCGTGCAGAGATTCAGCTCAATCCGAAAGAACTGGGTCCGATTCGAGTGGAGATCTCGGTCAAGGATCGCGAGACTCATGTGGTCTTGATCGCTGCCCATGCGCACACCGTTGATGCCATCGAACAGAGCTCACCGATGCTTCGAACACTCCTCGGCGAGCAAGGGCTGACACTCGGCCAGTTCGAGGTTCGCTCTGGCTTCTCGGGTTCCGATCGATCCCCGAACCCGCAAGGCGGCCAGGACGGCCGCAGCCAATCAGGCGCCGACAATCGGCCGCCGGGTTCTGCATGGATGAGCTCGGAGCAACGCGTCGAATCGTCAGCCATCCTGGCGGGCTCGAGCCGAAGGCTGCTTGATCTGTTCGCTTGATATAGCGGGGCAATCCCTGGTTATTCGTTCGATCCAGCAACTCAAGTTAAAACACAATTAGCTTTCGAATAGAGCGCAGGCCATACACGACCTTGGCCCGCTTACTGCACCGTTCAACAGAGGGAGTTAGCGCAAGATGGCTGGGGATAAAAAGACCAAGGAAGGCGAGGCTGCGGCAGCCGAGAAGCCGAAGGGCAAGAAAAAACTGATCATCATCGTCGCCGCCGTTCTACTGCTGGCTGGCAGTGCTGGCGGCTGGTTCTTCATGAAGAGCCGCGCGGCCGATACTGAACATGCCGACGAAGGTCACGCCAAGAAGGAAAAGAAGGCGCGGGTTTTTCTGCCGATGGATCCCTTCACGGTGAACCTGGCGGGCGAGAACAACCGTTTCGCCCAGGTGGCCATTGTCTACGACGTGCAGAACGCCGAGACTGCAGAGCTCATCAAGAACATCATGCCGGCGGTACGCGACCGCGTCTTGCGACTGATCTCCGCGAAACAGGCCGCTACGCTGCTCTCGAACAACGGCAAGGAAATTTTGGCTCAGGAGATTGTTGAGGAGACTGCCAAATTGATCGGTTGGGAGCCCGACGAACCCAAGGTCACGAAGAAGAAAGTGGTGGCCAAATCAAAGGACGCCGACGAGGAATCCGAAGGCGACGATGAAGCCGGCGAAGAGGAAGAGGACGCCAAACCGAAAAAGTCTTCGTCCAAATCCAGTGCCAAAAAAAGCAAATCGAAATCCAGGAAGATCGCCAATCCCAATCCGATCAATGAAGTGCACTTCGCGCAGTTCATCATTCAGTAGAGTTGACGAACCATGTCTGACGAGGCCATGAACACCGATAATCTGGACGATCTGCTCAATGGCGTCGATCCCATCGACAGCAGCATCGAAATACCCGGTAACCCCTTGCCTGAACCGCAGACGGAAATACGCGCGGCGCATCGCAAGCCAACGACTACCGCTCGAAATCCGCCGTCTGCCGACGCCTACGCACTCGGTCGCGAGCCGATGGTACCCAGTGACCAGATGCCGGCGCTGGCACTTTCGGTCGCCCGATTTATCAATCTATTCGGCCCGCAGTTGCGCAGCATCGCGCTGCGCCCGATCGAGATCAGCAGCACTCCGTTGCAGGTCATGCGTTACAGCGAGTTTCTCGAACGACAGGCGCAACCCTGTTATTCGGGGGTCGTTGCGCTCGAACCGCTGCAGGGCGAGGGTGTGTTGTGTTTCTCATCGACGCTGCTGATGTTGATTGTCGACCATCTGTACGGCGGCCAAGGTCGACTGGCGATGACCGAACAGGATCGCGGCTATTCGGTATCGGTTCGCCGTATTGCTGAGCGGCTGCTGCTGGCCATGAGCCAGAGCTTTTCGAGCGCCGTCCGCGAACTGGTGCCCATCAACATGAATTTGCGCCGGCAGGAAGAAGACCTCGCACTGGCCCGAATTGCGCAGCCTGCGGACTACGTCCTCGTCATCGGACTGAACGCTGCACTCGGCGACGAGACTCATTCAATCAGTCTGTGCTTGCCTTACCTGGCGGTTGAGCCGTTTCGCAGCAAACTGCAGCAAGCCGATTCCTCCGAGAGACCCTTGAATCATCGCCGCTGGATGGACCTGTTGCTCGATCAGGTCAAGATGGCCGAAGTCGAATTGGTGGCTGACTTGGCCAACGCACCAGCGACGCTGGCCGATCTGGCCGCTTTGAAGGTCGGCGATTTCGTCGAACTTGACTTACGACCCTCGTTGATTGCACGAATCGGCGACGTACCGGTGCTCAGTTGTGGCTATGGCCTGTCGAACGGCCACTATGCAATTCGGGTCCATGAATTCTTGATGGCCAATGACTCCAGCGGAAAAATGCCGAACCATGTCCAATAACAGTCTTGATATTCCTCTCGTAGCGGGCACGGATGCGGGCGTGTTCAACGTCGAGCGGGTGATGGATATTCCCGTGCAATTGACCGTGCAGCTTGGCCGCGTCAAGGTTCCCATCAAGCAGGTCCTGCAATTGGCGCAAGGGTCAGTCATCGAGTTGGCCGCGATGGCCGGTGATCCGATGGACGTCCTGGTCAATGGCTATCTGATTGCTCAGGGCGAGGTGGTCGTGGTGAATGACAAATACGGTATTCGCCTGACCGATATCGTGACACCGGCCGAGCGCCTGCGCCGGGTCAGCGGCGAGTGATCGGCGAGTGATCGGATGACTATCAACGGTACCACTAGTTCGGTATTCTCGAGCGCTGCCATCGGTCTGACCTTGCTGCTCTTGATGCTGGCGGCCGCGCTCTGGCTGTTCAAGCGAAGCCAATCGCAGCACTCTCTCAATCAGGGACTGTTGGTGGTGTTGGCGTCGCAAGCCCTCGGTCCGGCGCAGCAACTTCAGTTGGTAAAAATTGGTGATCGTACGCTGCTGCTGGGCGTCTGTTCGCAATCGATCACCCTGCTGTTGAATATCGAAGGCCCGTTGTCGGCTAGCGGCAATGCCAGCGCACCGTCCGTCAATCCGTCATTCAATCCGTCCGTCAATGCGGCCGGCACCGGCTTCACGCAACTGCTCCAGAGTATGGTTCGCCGATGACCGCTGCCGCAAGAATCGCGATGGCCGCAAGATTCGCTATTGCTGCAAGACTCGCAAACGGCGCCCTGGCCGGCGCGATGTGTTCGCTGATGTTGCTGATGGGCATGACACCCTTATCAGCACGCGCACAGGCCAACGTCACGTTGACGACTCCGAATGCCGCCAGCAGCCCATCGAAAGTCGTAACGGATTCACCGTCAACTGTGCTTTCGCTGAAGGCCAGTCCGGCGAGCGGTGGCGGGACGACCTACTCGTTACCGGTCCAGACCCTATTGCTGTTCTCGGCGCTATCCTTTTTACCGGCCATTTTGCTGCTGATGACGAGCTTCACTCGAATCATTATCGTGCTCTCGCTGATGCGACAAGCACTCGGTCTGCAGACCACGCCACCAAACCAGGTGCTGGTTGGCATGTCCCTGTTTCTGACCTTGTTTGTCATGGGCCCGACCGTCGATCGAATCAATGCCGAAGCGTACAAGCCCTTTAACGAGCAGAGGATCAATTTCAGCGAAGCGATCGAGCGCGGCGCCAATCCGCTGCGCCTGTTCATGATGAAGCAGACGCGCGAAGCCGACCTGGCCTTGTTCGCGCGTATGGCGCAGATCGAGGAATATTCCGACTCCGCGCAGATGCCGCTGCGCGTCATGATTCCGGCGTTCGTGATCAGCGAACTGAAAACCGCCTTTCAAATCGGCTTTCTGGTGTTCATACCGTTTCTGATCATCGACATGATCGTCGCCAGTATCCTGATGTCGATGGGCATGATGATGCTCTCGCCCGTTCTGGTGGCGCTGCCCTTCAAGCTGATGCTCTTCGTGTTGGCCGACGGCTGGAATCTGATGATCGGCTCCCTGGTCGCCAGCTTCGGCGCACATTAGCTTGAACGCCGACCCATCCGCATGAACCAAGCAGCATGAACCAAGCAGCCCTCCTATGACCCCTGAATCGGTCATGACCGTTGCCCGCCAGGCGCTTGAATTGACACTGCTGGCGTGTGCGCCCATTTTGCTGACCGCACTGGTCGTCGGTCTCGCCATCAGTCTCATCCAGGCGGTCACCCAGATCAACGAGGCAACCCTTTCGTTTTTGCCGAAGCTGATCGGCGTGGCACTGGCTCTGGTGCTGGCTGGCCCCTGGATCATCGCCTTGCTGGTCGACTATTTGCGGCAAATCCTGACCAGCATTCCACAAGCGGTCGGTTAGTGTGGTGTCTCATATTAAAGAGTCCCCAAGTCCGCGGTCACAACCGAAACGCACATGATCAGTTTCACAGACACGCAACTGTTGGGCTGGCTAAATGGCTTTCTACTGCCGTTCTTTCGAATCCTCGCCTTGATGAGTTCGGCGCCCATACTCTCGAGTCGATCGATACCGGTACGCTTTCGTATTGCCCTTTCGGGTCTCATCGCTATGATGGTGGTCCTGCCGGTTGGACCCGCGCCGGCGGCACCGGCGAGTTCCCTGCCCGAGGTTGGCATCCTGGCGCAGCAAATCCTGATTGGTCTGGCCATTGGATTCGCGGCCAGGCTGATTTTTGCGGCGTTCGAGATGGCCGGCGAAATCATCGGACTACAAATGGGACTGTCTTATGCCGGCTTTTTCGATCCGCAATCGGGGACAGCGAACGCTGTGGGCCGCACGTTTTCGACGCTGGCACTGCTGAGTTTTGTGACGCTGAACGGCCCACTGCTGTTGATCGGCGTCATTCTGAACAGCTTCTCGGTCTTCCCGATTCACGATAGCGCTGCACAGCCTCAAGGTGTCGTCGGCGGTGCCTACCCATGGACCTTGCGCGAACTGGTGGCGATGGGTGCGAATCTGTTCGCCACGGCGCTGGGCCTGGCCTTACCCTTCATTGCCCTGCTGCTTCTGGTCAATCTGATTCTCGGAGTGGTCTCACGGGTAGCGCCGCAACTGAACATCTTCGCGATTGGATTTCCAGTCACCCTGGGAAGCGGTCTGGTTCTGCTGGCCGCCGGTCTGCCACTGATCGAGACCCCGTTGAATCAGCTCACGGGTCAATTTCTGCAACTGCTGGTCCGATAAACCGGGCAATCGCCGGTGGGCAGAGCTCGAGTCGGGCGATGACCTGTCCCTGTTCCTGACTGAACTCGAGTTCACAACCGTCGCGCGGCAACAGTGCCTTGATGAGCTTGAGGCCACCCAGCAATTCGGCGCCATGCTGGTAGTTGAACCATTGCGGCAGACTGCCCGCGTTGCTGATTCGAATCACGATTCGAGTGTGTTCGGACTCAATGGCAATTCTGACCCGTTCCCGTTGTGTACTGTATTTGGTCGCATTGGTCAGCAATTCGCTCAGCGCCAGCGCAACCGGCACGGCATTGTGTTCGTCGATGCCCCAGCGCAGATTCGGTCTGACCGACTTTGCACTGACCGCAACTCGCGAACCAAAGATCTTGAAGATACTCTCGGACACGGCGCGCGCCAGCAGAACGATATCGACACGATTATCAGATTCAATCTGTAGCCCATGGACCGTGGCGATTGATCGAATCTGCAAAATCACGTTATCAAGCCCCGACTTGAGCGCCGGGTCCCGATACGACGCGCGCTCGATCAAACCGGCGACTCCTTGCAAATTATTCTTGATCCGGTGGTGCGTCTCGCGCACCAGAATCTTGCGGTGCTCGATTTCCTCGGTTAGCCGGTTGCGCTCGCGCTGCCGACTCCCGGTGACATCTTCAGCCACGATCAATCGCTGCGAGGCAGAAGTCTGGCTCGGAAAAACCCGAAGCCTGACGTAGCGGGCCTGACCATCGGGCTGGCTCACTTCACCCCAATGTTCCGACGTCGAAGAGCTGGCACGAAGCGCCCTCTCGAATTGTGCCGGTGCCTCGAGACGCACTTTTGAATACAGCAATGCCAGGCCCTTATCACCGCGATCGAGCGCCAGAAGTCCCATTAACAAGCGACCCGCGCGGTTGCTGTGGACCATTCGGTCTTGCTCGAGATCCAGAACAATCATTGCGTCCGGGCTGGCATCCGCTAACGCCTCGGCGCAGGCGGATAAATGATCCGAAGTCGTCGGGTCGATCAGCGTCGAACACCACAGCGAAGATCCGTCGGGTCCCTTGACACACACCAGTTCGAGCCGGAACTGAACCCGACGGCCACTGCGATGAAGGATTTCGCGCGGTCGCGAGAAGCCGGGCAACGCGCTGGGCGCGACAGCAAGCAGCTTGCTGCGTTGCTCGACGAGTAACCTGGCCTGCTCGGGGGGATGCAACAGATCGATCGGGTCACGACCGAGCAGCTCCTCTGACGAATAACCGACCAACCGACAGTAGGCGTCGTTG
>JANLTP010000030.1:0-1544 GCA_031363055.1 Burkholderiales bacterium
CATCACCGCCTACTTGCCGCCGAACTCAAGGAGCGGCAACACCAAGCTCGTTCGGTGCGTCCGGAACGCGACATGCAACGGCTGGCGCGGCAGAATAAACTATTCATTCGCGAGCGCCTGAACCACCTGCTCGATCCTGGCACTCCATTTCTCGAGCTTTCGAGCCTGGCGGCCAACATGGCCTATGACGGCGACGTGCCGGGCGCCGGCATCGTCAGTGGTATTGGCATCGTCTCGGGTCGTGAGGTCATCATTCACGCCGATGATGCCAGCGTCAAAGGCGGCGCCTGGTATCCGCTGTCGATCAAGAAAATCATCCGCACGCTCGACATTGCCATTGAAAATCGGCTGCCGGTGATTCACCTGTGCGATAGTGCTGGCGGGTTCCTGCCGCTGCAATCGACTTTGTTCGCTGATCGCTACTACGCTGGACGTATTTTTCGCAATCAGTCGATCCTCTCGAAAATGGGTGTGCCGCAAGTGGCCCTGGTGCTGGGGCACTGCACCGCCGGCGGCGCCTATGTGCCGGCGCTATCGGACTACAACGTCATCGTACGGGGCACCGGCGCGATATTCCTGGGTGGCCCGCCGCTCGTCAAGGCGGCCACTGGCGAACAGGTTTCGGTCGAGGAGTTGGGCGGTGCCGACATGCATACCCGGGTCTCAGGGGTGGCCGACTATCCCGCTTCCAGTGAAGTTGAAGCGATTGCGATTGCACGCGATATCGTGGCGCAATTTCGTCGACCGCCAAAGACGGTCATCGAATGGCAGGAGCCGGAGGCGCCGTTTTACGATCCTTTCGAGCTTTACGGCGTGATTCCACGCGAAATCAAGACCCAGTTTGACATGCGCGAGGTGATCGCGCGAATGGTCGACGCCAGCCGCTTTCACGAGTACCAACCGGCTTATGGCACGACGCTGATCTGCGGCTACGCCCATCTCTGGGGTTACAAGATCGGCATTCTGGCCAACAACGGCGTTCTGTTTAATGACAGCACGCTCAAAGGTGCGCATTTCATGCAGCTTTGTAATCAGAACCGCACACCGATGGTGTTCTTGCAGAACATTACAGGCTATATGGTCGGGCGCGAATATGAGCGCCAGGGGATCACCAAGGACGGTGCCAAGATGATCATGGCGGTATCCGGTTCGAGCGTGCCGAAGTTCACGGTGATCTGCAACGGCTCGTTCGGCGCCGGCAACTACGGCATGTCCGGTCGAGCCTTCGACCCGCGCTTCCTGTTCATGTGGCCACAAAGCCAGATTTCGGTGATGGGTGCCGACCAGGCCGCCAATGTGTTGACCGATATCAAACTACGCCAGTTGGCGCGCGCCGGACAGGCGTTGTCGCCCGCTGCGATCGCGGCGATCCGCGATCCGGTGCTGCAGGACTACAAACGTGAATCGAGCGCCTATTATTCAACTTCAGAGATCTGGGACGATGGCATTCTCGATCCCACCGATACCCGCAATGCTCTGGGGATAGCCTTGTCGGCCGCCATGAATGCGCCGATTGAAGATCCGCGCTACGGAGTGTTCAGAAT
>JANLTP010000036.1:0-5693 GCA_031363055.1 Burkholderiales bacterium
GCTGTTGAACTTGCCGTTGGCGCCGTAGTAGACGGTCGCGGCGACGCCGGTGGGCAAACGACAGGTGCCGTTCTGACTGGCACATCGCACGAAGCCGAAGGCCGGTTCGTCGCTGCCGAGCCGTCATGCAGATACGGGCCGCTTGCCCAGACATCGCGCAAGGTTGGCGTGTCGATGCCGCTCAGGGTGCCGTTCAGGCGCTTGCCCGATGACGCCTTCAGCGTGCCGATATCAAACAGGTTGCCGTCAGCGCTGTTGTTGTAGCCGTCACCGTTATGACAACTCGCGCACTTGTTCTGGAACACGATCTCGCCGGCCTGTGCCGCGCTGGTCAGCGCGCCGTTGGATTGTCGATACGGACTGCTCGCAATCGTTGTCAGCGAACTTACATAGGCGGCCAGCGCGTCGAGATCGGTGTTGATGCCGGCCTTGCGATCACCGAGAGGATGGCTTCGAGTACCGGCAAAATACTGCGCATCCGGCATCAAGCCGAGGCCTTGCGATAGCGAACAAATCTGCCCCTCGAAATCCTGCACTTCGTCGAAGTTCGCGCTCCAATGCAGCCGACCCTGGCCACCCGCGCGACCGCGCAGACTGATAGTGTTGCGCAGGCCCTCACCCATACCGCTCAGGTCCCAGGTGCGGCCGTCATGACCGCCGTCGTTATGGCAAGCCGCACAACTCAGGTAGCCATCGCGAGCGAGGCGCGGATCGCGGGCATCATAAAAAAACTGCTTGCCCTTCAGGACCGCGGCCGTGAGTTTCTCGCTGCCGACGGTGCCGATGCTGACGAGCAGCGGCACACTCAGTTGACCGAAGCCGGTCAACGGCGCCAGGTCATACACGCCCACATTACGGCTCATGAAATTATGGACGTAGAGTCTTTGGCCGTCCGGTGCGATCGTCAGACCGTCCGGAGCGAGGCCGGCTTCAAAGCGAAACAGCTCGCGACGCGAGCCCGGATCAACGACTGCGGCCTGGCGGCTGGCCTGCAGGCTGACAAACAGGTAGGAGCCGGTCGGATGAAATACGGCGGCACTGGCAACGCCACTGTTGTCATGGTCGATACGAGCCGGATAGTCCTCGGCCATAGTCGTCAAATCAATACGAGAACTGACGGCACGCACGGTATCCTGAAAGTCGAGATTCTCGCCGCTGCGTGCGCTACCGCGCTGGATATTGTCCTGCTTGGACGGCACCCAGGCGCTCTTGCCATCGGGCGCGTATGCCGGTGCGCCCAGGTAATTCGGAACCCCTCGGGCACCGATGGTGGTGTCGGGCTTGTCACTGTGCTGCAAGGTAATGTTGCGCGTCAGATTCAAGTTTGACGTGCTCACGACACTGACCGTAGCGCCTTGTTTGACTCCGGCTAGATCGCTCTTCACGCTCAAGGTGGCTTCGCCGGGTTGTGGCGCACTGATGAAGCGTGAGATCAGCAGTTGATCGCCCGCCGAGCTGCGCGCTATATGCCTCGCAGAACCAGCCAACGCAAGGGTTGCCAGCGTCGCACCGGTCGGGCTCAGCTTGAGCACCTGGCCGCTCGCCTCGACGGTCACAAAGGCGTTGCCATCGATGCCGAACACAATGCCGAAGGGTTGTGATGCGCGCGGTAGTGCGATGGTTTGTGCGATCGACAAGGTGCCAGGATTGATGATGCTCAAGCTTGCGCTGCCGCGATTGGTGACCCAGATTCGGCCGTCGCTTGCGCGCGCCAAGGAGCGTGGCGCACCTCCGACCTTGATCTCGGCGGTGCGCTGTTGGCTGATCGTATCGATGACCGACACGCTGTCGTTATCCGGGTCGACCACCCAGATTCGATTGCTGTTGCCCGCACGAATTTCCAGCAAGAGGTTGGACGACGACACCGAGTTTGCAGCGGTTACCGGCAAGGTCACGGCGCTCAGAAAGCGCCGCTCGGCGATCGATCCGTCGGCGGCGCGTACCGTCAGGGATGACTTCGTAGACACCGCTGGCGGCATGGACGTGTGTGACCGAAGGCGAACTGCTGTAAGCGGTCGTGCCCGAGCCATCGCCAAAGTTGCAGCGATATTGCAATGCGCCGTTACCGGTGGCATTCGCGGTGTAGCTGGCTTGTGAGCCGACGGTCACAACTGGCGTGCTGATCGGCGCAATCTGTGGCGCACCCGCTGTGACCGTCCAGCCAAACGTCTGCGACGCGCTGGCGCCGCGCGCATCGGTCACCGTGACCGTCGGCGAAAAGCTTCCAGCCGTACTCAAGGTTCCGCTGATCAGACCGGTATTCGGGTTCACGGTGAGGCTGTTCGGCAAACCTGTTGCTGCAAAACTGAGCTTGTCGGCTTCCGGATCACTGGTAACCAGTTGCAAGCTCGGTGAATTGCCGACCGGTGAGCTTTGCCATAGCGGTGCAGTCAGTATTGGCGGGCGATTGATCAAG
The DNA here is from genome assembly GCA_031363055.1 of Burkholderiales bacterium. Classification (GTDB taxonomy): domain Bacteria; phylum Pseudomonadota; class Gammaproteobacteria; order Burkholderiales; family Burkholderiaceae_E; genus JANLTP01. Next base: position 2,417 of record JANLTP010000036.1, read on the forward strand.
GGCAAGCCGGCCACTTCGACTTCGGCCAGACTCAGGAAATTGGTGCCGGCCAATTGCACTCGAACGTAGCGTCCCGAGGTATTGAATTGCAGCAGCGCAGACGCACCCACAGTACCCGGATAGGCTGCACGTTTGACGCTGGCGTCAGCGATCAGTTCGTTCATGCTGCGACCCGACATGGGGTTATCTGAAATGAAGACGTTGAAGTTTGACAAACGCTCTGCGCAGCAGTCGGTGCGGTTCCAGAGTCGAACTGCGCTGATCGAATTCAGGTTGCCCAGATCAACTTCCCACTAATCTACTGGTGACGCTGGGGCTATTCGCGCGGTTCGCTGCCGAGTCGCCAGTATCGGCGCTGCCGCAGGCCGTCAGCGTGAGTACGCAGAGTTTGATCGCAGCTCGAGGCTAGCTGGCACTCGTCAAGTCTCGGTAGAAGGTGAGCGCGTTGCGATCCAGATCGTAGAGAGCGAATTTGCGCGTTCCCCACGAGGTGTCGCGAATACCGTTGGGAGAACACTCGACGCCGCGTTGCCGGTACTCGTTGAAGAGCACGTCCGGGTCTTTGATCAAAAACCGCAGACGGGTCGTTGCCATCTCGTGCTCGAACTGAAACTGCACGTGTAGCTCAACGCTGTCACGCCGCAACCCGACGTAGTTCGGTGTTTGCGCATCGTCTGCAAAGGCCAACCTGAAGCCAAGTTGCCGGGTATAAAACTCATTGGCCGCTTTGATGTCGCGTGTGCCGAGAATCGGGTGAGTTTCCGTGAACATTCGCAGTCCTTCCAGAGGCCGTCATTTCGCCGTGACGTAATGGCGCGGCGCTGCCGTGATAGCCCACCATCCCATTCATCGGTTCAAAGATGTCGGCCCACCACCCAACCTTGCGCACCGAGCGCCTTGTCAGCCACGGCTATCGCTGGCGCTTCCAGCGGTGTGGCCATCGTGTCGTTCCAGCGATTCAGAAACGCAAACATGGCGACGACCCCAAGAATCTCGGTGATCTCATCGTCGCTCCAGTGCTGTTGCAATTCAGTGAACTGTGCGTCGGTGACCGCGTTCGGTTGGCTGGACGCGGCCAGCGCGAAGTCCATGGCCAGACGCTCGCGCGCGCTGTAGTGTGGACTGGTTGCATAGGTCCATACATCGGCCAGCTTGGCATCGGTTACGCCGAAGTTGCGTGCACCCAGCAAGGTATGCGCCTGGCAATAGAGGCAACCGGAGACCTTGCTGACCACATGTCCGATGAGACGGCGAAAGCCCAGGTCAACTTCGCCCTCCGGGTCCATTACGGCGCCGTTCAGTTGTGCGAATGCGCGCACCAGCTTGGGCTTGCGTTGCATGGTGAGGACGCTGTTCGGTGTGAAGCCCAGGGTACCCAGAAAGAAATTGAAATGGTCCCGGAGCTCGGGCGTGTGCTCGGGTGGCAGCGGCTGCAGACGGGCCATGTTGGTAACCTTCGGGGTTGAGGAATCAGAATTATCGCGGTTTCATTTCGGTTATAGGAGCGCCCCCAGGGCCGGGCTGCGCCCAACCCGCCCCCCGCGGGGGTTCAAGCAAAGTGGCAGAGCCACATTTGCTTGAGAGCGTCGAGCGCATTGCGGACAAGGTTTGTCGACATGCGTTATCCTCATGCCCGGACCTGGGTTTAATCATTGAAAGCAGCGACACCGACCGTCGGTTATTTATGCGGGCTGACGATGGCGCTCGGCGCGTCGTGCGTCAGCCCGCAATCGTCAATCGACTTTTGCTCCGACAGTCTTGACGATCGTGCCCCAGCGCGAGTGCTCGGACGCAATGAACTGGCGAAGCGCGCCGGGCGGCATGTAGCGCTGCACGGCGCCAAGGGAAGAGTACTTTTCAGAAATCGGCTGCGACTCGACAATTCGCTCGAGGGCCGCACTGATTTTCGCGATCTGATCTTTCGGCATGCCAGCCGGGCCAATCACCGCCAACCAGGCGCTGATGGCAAATTGGTCGAAGCCCAGCTCGGTAATGGTTGGCACATCGGTGAAGGCAGGCAGGCGCGTACCGTAGGTCACAGCTAGCGCGCGCAGTTTGCCGGACTGAATAAAAGGTCGCGTGACGGCGACCGTGTCCATGGCGACTTGAACATTGCCGGCGACCAGGTCGGTCATAGCCTTCGGACTGCCCTGATACGGCACATGCTGAATTCTGATATCGGCGCGACGTTTCAGGTCTTCCATGCCCAGGTGCGACAGGGTGCCATTGCCTGAAGACGAGTGGCTGAGCTTTTCAGGGTTGGCTTTTGCATACGCGATCAATTCGTGCAGCGACTGCACGGGCAGCGCCGGATTGATGACCAGGACCATGGGCAGGTCAGCGACCATGGCAATCGAATCGATGTCCTTCAGACTGTCATAGCCGACCGACTTGTACAGGTGTGGGTTTGCGGCCAAAGAGGCGAGCGCCGAGAGCATCAGCGTATTGCCATCCGGCGCCGCTCGGGCGAGGGCCGCCAACGCCAAACTGCCGCCCTGGCCGGGTTTGTTTTCAACGATGACGTTAGCACCAATCGCCGGGCCGAGTTGCTCTGCCAGGACCCGCGCAATCAGGTCCGTTGCCTGGCCCGGCGGGAAACCCACCAGTAGTTTTACGATCTTGCTGGTCTGCGCGTCCGCGACTGGAACGGCCACAAGGCAGACGACAATCAACATCAGGCCGGCCATACGGCGGAATGAATTCTTCAAAGTCATCTCAATCGTCCCGTACTCATCCATTTGCATCGTCCAGTGCACGCGTAAACGATCAGGATATTTTAAGCAATCCGCCATGCCGGGGATCAATCCCCTCGACCACGTTAACGACGTATTCTGCAATATTCTTCGCGTGATCGCCAACCCGTTCAATCGATTGCACGGGGTAGCGATGGCTTTGGTGGTGCTGTTTGCTGCGGTGCCGTTACTCGCGGAACCGTATGCATTCGCTGAGCCATTTGCATTCGCTGTGCTGTTGGCGTTCGCGAAGCTGTTCGTATTTGCGCAGCTGTTTGGGCGGTTCGAGTCGGTGTCGCCAGTATCGGCGCTGCCGCAAGCGGTCAGCGCCAGCAGCGCAATTTTCTTGCTTGTCATCAGTAATCCCCGGTCGTCGCTCATCGTGTGTGTGCAATGCGCGCCGAATTGAAGTCAGAGTTTTGTTGACGCGAGGCTGCTAGCGCGCTGTGACTTGGTTCCGGTGGACGTTCGCCGGATTACGTTGTTTGAAAGTCTTTACATGGAGCGATTCAATGACTTGTCGCGGTGATACTTGTGCTGTGCTG
>JANLTP010000048.1:0-1615 GCA_031363055.1 Burkholderiales bacterium
CATTCTGCTGTTCTCGTTCGTTTACGTCATGATCAATCTGCTGGTCGATTTGACCTACGTGTTTTTCGATCCGCGAATTCGGTACTGATGAAATCGCTCGAAGCCAACCCGGTTCAGTCGAAATTCGAGGAACTGTCGATCGAGGCGGCGACCGTGGTTCGACAGACCAGCGCCTGGAGTCGTGCGCGCCGTAACTGGTCGGTTCGAATCGGGGGACTGGTGTTGTTGTTGCTGGTCGTGATCGCGCTGCTCGCGCCCTGGCTCGGTACTGTCGATCCTTCGCTGTTCGATCCTGCCAGCCGCGATCTGTTGCCCGGCAAAATCGGCGAGATTACAACGCTGGAAGGCGAGACACTGACGCACCGTTTTCTGATGGGCTCGGACAGCTTTGGCCGTGACATCTATAGCCGTGTTATTTACGGCACCCAGGTGTCGCTGATCGTCGGCTTGTTCACGGCGGTGGTTGCGATGGCGATCGGCATTTTGTTGGGACTCATGGCCGGATTTCTGCGCTGGCTCGATGGCCCGTTGATGCGCGTCATGGACGGCATCATGGCGATTCCGGCGATTCTGATTGCGATTGCGCTGGTGGCCATGTGGCGCGGCAGCTTGCTGACCGTGGTCATCGCGATCGCGATTCCCGAGATCCCCCGGGTGACCCGCCTGGTTCGATCGCTGGTGCTGACCATACGCGAAGAACCGTATGTTGAAGCGGCGATATCAATGGGCACCGCGACCTGGAAAATCATGCTTCGGCATATCTTGCCGAATACGGTTGCGCCGTTGGTGGTGCAGGGCACGTTCATTTGTGCGTCCGGTATTCTGACCGAGGCCATCCTGTCGTTTCTGGGCGTCGGCCTGCCGCCCGAAACGCCGACCTGGGGTAATGTCATGGCCGAGGGCCGTGGTCAGTTCAATGAGTTTCCGCACAACATTTTCTTTCCTGGAATTTTTCTGGCGGTGACGGTGCTGGCCGTCAATATTCTGGGCGACGGCCTGCGCGACACGCTTGACCCAAAAATGGCCAAGCGAGTTTGATCGGCATGAGCTCGACGAACCAGCCGATTCTCGAAGTCACCGAACTTGCAATTGCACTGCCACCAGGTGGCGATCGAATGAGCGCGGTACAACGTGTTTCCTTCACGGTTGGACGCGGCGAGATTCTCTGCCTGGTGGGTGAGTCCGGCTCTGGAAAATCGGTCATCGCACAAGCGGTCATGGGCTTGCTGCCCCGGCAGTTGCCTGTAATTGGCGGGCGAATTATCTTGCAAGGTGAGGACATTACGCATGCTCCGCTGTCACGCTTGCGCGAGTTGCGGGCGACGCGGATGTCGATGATTTTTCAGGAGCCGATGACAGCACTGAATCCGGTCATGACTTGCGGCGATCAGATCGATGAAGTGCTCAGCGAACATACCAAGTTGACGGTTGCGCAGCGCAAGCAGAAGGTGCTCGAGATCGTTCGCGAAGTGCTCCTGCCTGATCCCGAGCGGATGGTGGCGAGTTTCCCGCATCAACTGTCGGGCGGCCAGCGACAACGCATCATGATTGCGATGGCACTGGTACTCGACCCGGTGCTGTTGATCGCCGACGAACCGACCACCGCGCTCGATGT
>JANLTP010000055.1:0-15803 GCA_031363055.1 Burkholderiales bacterium
GATCACCCTACTGCTACTGCCTTTGGTTATGTTGACTCAAACCCCTGGTGGGCACCGGAGAAAAGCAAGAAAAGATCCTCACTCCACATAACTGCGGACTTCACATTAGTCCAATAATGTTGCGCTCAACATTATTGGACGAGGTCGGCTACCTCTCGTACTCGAACCGGCATGCCGACCTGCTGTTCGAGCTGACCAACCGTCGCTATGAGAAGAAGAGCACCATCATCACCACCAACCGGGCGTTTGCCGAGTGGCACGAGGTGTTCCCCAACGCCGCCTGTGTGGTCTCTCTGGTGGACCGCCTGACCCACAACGCTGAAGTCATTGCGCTGGAAGGCCAGTCCTATCGGCTCAAGGAAGCTCAGGAGCACGCCAAGCAACGGGCGCAGCGCCGACGTCGCTAGAAATCATGACTTCACCCCGAACCCGGCCGCCGGCGCTTCCCCGTCACTGGACCCCGGAGCAGGCCCTGGCCGTGTTCGAGATGATCGAGCTCATGCGCGACGAACTCTGGCTTGCCTACGCCGCCGACATCCAGCGGGCACTACGCCGCGAACAACAGTCGGTCGATCCTCGACAACTACTCATCCCACTCGACCCTGATCAGCCATTCTGATTCGCACAAAAATTCATGCCGCCAAAAAATCTTCGGCAAATACCCGCTCTTTTACGCAGCCAGTAACATCACCGGAAGGCTTCCACTGATCATGCCGATGTCGCTTTGAAAATCAAGTACGAAAACTGTGATGAACAGTCCTGGTCTGTGAAATAAATTTCGCATAATCTGTACAATTTGAATATTATAAATTCACATTACACAGATATGCGTTATATCGCCCGCGAAGCCAGCGAAATACTTGCCTCGTATGCCCGGTGGTTTCCCGTCGTTGCACTGACGGGACCTCGCCAGTCGGGAAAAGCAACGCTGGCGCGCAAGATCTTTGCCAGCAAGCCTTATGTGTCGATGGAGGATGCGAATAACCAGAGGCGGGCGCTTGACGATCCAGCGGGGTTCTTGGCGAATTTTCCGCAGGGCGCCATTATTGATGAAGTGCAGCGCACGCCGGCGCTCTTCACTGAATTACAGGGACTGGTCGATCGGCGCGGCAGAAAAGGCGACTTCATTCTCACGGCTTCACAGCAATTTGGATTGTTGGACTCAATTACACAGTCATTGGCCGGGCGCGTCGGCATGTTGCAATTGATGCCCCTGTCACGGCGCGAGTCGCCACTCAATTCGCTGGAGCGAACCCTCTGGAAGGGCGGCTATCCGGTGCTGCATTCCGACATCAATGACGACGGGCAATATGCTTGGTTCAACAGCTACGTCACCACTTACGTCGAGCGCGACGTTCGATCGGTCCTCGCGGTGGCCGATCTGGCGCAGTTTCGGCGATTTCTTCTCATGTGCGCGGCGCGAGCAGGGCAGTTGCTAAACCTCAATGGATTGGCCGCAGATTGCGGCATTACACACACGACCGCGCGACGCTGGCTGACGGTACTCGAAGCGAGCTACATTGTTTTTTTGCTGCAGCCGTACCATCGCAATTTCGGCAAACGCCTGTCAAAATCACCGAAGCTCTACTTTCGAGACAGCGGCTTGTTGTGCCATTTGCTGGGCATCGAACAACCGAACGCCATGGCTACCCACGCGATGCGCGGCGCGGTTTTCGAAAACTGGGTGATTGGGGAAACGATAAAGTATCGTTGGAATCGCGGTCTGCGCGCCGATATCTACTTTTGGCGCGACAATCACGGCAATGAGATCGATCTGGTGTTCGAACATGAGGGACGATTACACGGTGTGGAAGTTAAATCAGGTATGACTTACGCGTCTGACTGGGTGCGCAACTTGGCGCGTTGGCAAGCGCACATTGGCCAAGAAGCCGGAGCGGCAGCTGTCGTCTACGGAGGCGGTGAATCGTTCGGAATCAGCGCCGCCCGGGTGTTGAGTTGGCAGACAATGTGAATGCCTACACAGCGAAGCTTGAATGACCTATGTCTATGACACTCGCTCCGTCCTACACCTATCCTGACCAAGTGCCCGTGGCGCTACGCCAACAAGGTTATGCCGTGCTCAGCACCCTTGGTACCTGTGAGCTGTTGAATACGGCCGCCAGCGACCTGGCTAAGCTGGGAGAAAGCTGGTCAGACTTGCCGGCCGACGCGCATCTGAAAGACGGCGGACGCTACCGTCACCGCCGCCATGGCTGTTTTATAGTCGATCGCGACTCGGTGCAATTGGTCGCACACCGCGCGCATTGGCAGCCGGTTGAGTACAACGCTCTGCATGGTGGCATGCAGCGCTGGTTTGAGCCGATACTGCCGCAGACTCTGGCACTGCCCGCCTGGAACAAGCTGCTGCTCTCCTTGGCCGCGCAAAGTTCGGTGCTGTTCGCTGAGCAGCCGTGGTTCGTCGAAGCGCATCAATTCCGAATTGACACCGAAGGCGGCATTGGTCGGCCCACACCCGAAGGCGCGCACCGTGACGGCGTCGAACTGGTGGCGGTGTTCCTCGTGAATCGCCATGGCATCAAGGGCGGTGAGACTCGAGTGTTCGACGCACACGGCACACGCGGCGAGCGGTTCACACTGACACAACCCTGGTCCCTGGTGTTACTGGACGATGCGCGGGTCATTCACGAGTCGACGCCGATTCAACCAATAGCGAATCAAGGTGACGTCAGCGCCTACCGCGACACCTTGGTCGTGACCTGTCGGGCCGGTGGCTTTCAGAGTTTCATACCGGTCCTGACTCAACCCAAAACTGTTGCGGATTGAGTCATTCAATTTCGTATGTCATGGCCGACGCGATTGGAGCCATGCCGCGCTGAGCAAAGCCACAACCGCAGCCAGTCCGAAGGCCATGCTGGCACCTGCAACAGACCACAAAAAGCCGAAGAGCAATCCTGACGGGATTGCCGCTGCCCCAGTAACCATGTAGTACCAACCAAAGGCGGTACCTTTTTCGCCTTCGGTCGCCAATTCACTCACCAATGAGCGCTCGACACCTTCACTGATGCCGCTGAGGAGCCCGTAGACACTGACTGCAATCCATAGCGCGGTTGATGTGCCCGCGATCGCCAGGCCCACATAACCCACCGCAAGACTGATCCAATTGAACAGCGTTAGTGCACGTTTGGACAATTGGTCAGCCAATGGTGCGCCAAGGTAGGCCGTGAGGGTTTGCAGGGCAGCCAGCCACGCCCAAAGCAGCAGCAGCGTTACTGTCGGAATGCCCAACTCGTGGCCACGCAAAATAATGAAAGCTTCCGAAGCCTTGGCGAAGCAGAATAAGGCCAGCACCTGAAGATAGCGCTGAAGTGGCGGTGGAATACTATGCCAGGAAAGCGGCGGGAGCGCGACGGCGGCCGAAGATCGGGTGTCTGTAATGGGAGCGGGTACTGGTAGCAGAACGAGCAAAACCAGCACCGCGACACCGGGTATTGCCGACAAAGCGATTACTTCGGTGATGCCCAATCCCGACCAGTTCAAAGCCGCTGCCGCCAAAAGGGTTCCAACTGCGGCTCCGGCGTAGTCCATAGCCCGATTCAGGCCATACATCTCACCGCGCTCAGCGGATCGAGTAGCGTCGGCCAGGATCGCATCGCGAGGCGCGCCGCGAATGCCTTTGCCCAGACGATCTGCGCTGCGCAATACCGCGACCGTCAACCAAGAACCGGCCAGGGCCATCAGAGGACGGGAAAGCGTCGCCAATCCGTAGCCGAGCAGCACCATAGGCTTGCGCTGTTCCGGGTGGACGTCAGCACGACGTCCGGACCAAAGTTTGAGCATCGCCGCAAGCGTATCGGCAAAGCCCTCCACCAAGCCTAACGCGATGGGGCCAGCCGCCAGCACGCTCGTCAGCAAAATAGGTATAAGAGGGGTTACCATTTGCGCAGAAACTTCGTTCAAGAAACTTACTACCGCAAACAGCATAACTGGGGTGGGCGTTCGCATCGCGCAAATCCTTAAAGTGATGCTTCGCTCCCAGGCCAACAGGCGCTACACGAGTCAAGTCCCGACCACCGCCCCGTCAATGCGCCTCACTACCACGGTCCCCGATCGCGGTCGCCCGTCGGGTCTGAAGTCAGGCCAGTTCGAAAGCCGACGAGGATCGGCCGCGTCCGTGCCGATGGCCCCGGTCTCGCCAGGATGCTGCATGTTGACGAACAGCGTCTTGCCATCGGGCGTCATGCAGGCGCCGGTAATTTCGCAACCGCGCGGGCCGGTCAAAAACCGTTTCGCTTCACGCGTCATTGGATCGACCGCGAGCATCTGATTGTTGCCGTAAGGTATGTGATCGCCCTTCAGCAGCGCGCTCGGTGACATGTCGGTCTGCACCCAGATGACGCCGCGCTGATCGATCATCAAGCCATCGGGCGAGGCAAACAGATCGCCCTTGATGTTGCCGCGCACGCGCGCATCTTCGTGCTTGGGATCGCCGGCCAACACAAAGATCTCCCATTGAAAGCGCGTGGCTGCCGAGTCCTTGCCGGCTTCGCTCCAGCGCAGGATTTGCCCGAAACGATTCGGTGCCCGGGTGTTGGCCGGGTTACCGGCCTCGACACCTTCACCGCCGCGCGCAAAGTTATTGGTCAGCGTGCAGAACATGTCGCCGGTTTGCGGATGCTGCGCAATCCACTCGGGCCGATCCATTTTGGTCGCACCGACCCGATCACCGGCGGCACGCGCGAACATGCAAACGGCACCCTGCGAATCAAAACCGTTTTCAGTGGTCAGACCGTTCTTGCCGTGGGTCAACTCCAGCCAATCGCCACTGCCATCAGCGTTATAGCGAGCGACATGCAGCGTGCCCTCATCGAGCAAGTCACGATTGGCGTTTCGATCTTGCTTGTTCCAGGGTTTGGACGTCACGAACTTGTAGATGTACTCAAAGTTGCGGTCATCGCCTGAATAAACGGCGATGCGGCCGTCCTTGCATTCGGTGTAACGCGCGCCTTCATGCGAATACCGGCCGATCGAGGTACGCTTGACCGGGATGCCATTCGGGTCGTAAGGATCGAACTCGACCACCCAGCCAAAATGATTCGGCTCGTTGCGATTCTGGCCAGCATCGAAGCGCGGATCAACCTCACCCCAGCGAAACGAAAAACGGACCTTCGGACTCAGCTCATAGCGCTCCTCGAGCGGCGTCGCTTGCGGATGTGGCTTGAAGTGAAAGCTGAAATTTTCCTCGCAAGTCAAATACGTTCCCCAAGGCGTCCAGCCGTTGGCACAATTGTTGAACGTCCCAAAACTTTCCCGTCCCGTCGGACTGGCGGCCGTGCGCATCAACGCGTGTCCGGCCGCCGGTCCCCCGACCCGCATGGCGGTATTGGCATGAATACGACGCGCGTAACGCGACGGCTTGACAGTTCGCCAGACGCCATCGGCCAGTTGCACTTCCTGCACCGAACAACCGAGCGCCGCCTGCGACTTGCGCACCTTGGCGAGCGACCAGTTGGCCATCCCGTCAGGAAACATCAGCGAGTTGTCCGGGTACTCATGGTTCGTAACCAAAAGTCCATGCGTCGAATTGGTCGAGCCGAGCGGCAACGGGAAGTAGTACATACCATCGTGATGGGTACCGGACTGCAGCGTCTGTTCTTCGGCCGTGTTCGAGGCATCGAATTTGAAGGCTGGCATACCACGGGTGTCACCGATCGGATCGCCCCAGGCAATCAGTACATTGGCCTTGTAGCCCTCGGGTACCACCACGGCATCGGCCGACGAAATCGGGATCGGCTTGAAGCCGACCGCAGCAGCATTCGAACTGCCGTCAGCACCCACGGTTGAACAGGCGGTTGAACCCAGCAGAGCAGCAATTGATACGGCGGGCGCCGCCTTCAACAGCGCGCGTCGCTCGGCATCAGCCAGCAGTTCGGAGAATTTGGGATTGGCGGAATGATTCGGGGTGCCACTGAACGATTCGAAAAATTTACTCACCAGGATTCCTGAAAAAGTCGGGTCAATCTGTCAATATAGGTGATTCGAAACAAAAGGCAAGTTCCCGATGGTACGCCCACGCACTCCCAAACCAGCCTCGACGCAGGTCGTTGCGTCGGGTATTGGCACAGACCTGCACGGAGCGGCGCAACTGACGGTTGCAGCCGTCGCTGGCGTCGTCGATTTGGTTGAGTCACTGCACCAAACGATTTCGACCCTTTCACCGATCGTGGGCAAGATCGCAGGAGCAGGTACTGAAACACGCACTGGCACGCGTGAACGTACACGAGGAATCACCGGGATTGTCTACCGCAGCATTCGCGGCGTCACACAACTGACTGCTGCGACGCTCGATCTTGCTTTGTCAAAGCTTGCGCCGCTGCTGAACCGACAGGCGAGCACGCCGCAGTTGCCACGCGAAGCCATGTTGGCGGCGCTAAATGGCGTGTTCGGTGACTTTCTCGTAGCCTCGAGTAACTCACTGGCCATCAACATGCGCCTGCGAAGTCAGGGACAGGAACTCGTGCTTAGCCACGAAGCATTGGCCAAGGCTTTCCCGCAATCAAACGGCAAGCTACTGGTGCTGGTTCACGGCCTGTGCATGAACGATCTGCAGTGGCAGCGCGACGGTCATGATCACGGCCAGATGCTGGCCGAGAAGCTCGGGTTCACACCGCTCTATCTGCACTACAACAGCGGCCAGCATATCTCGATCAATGGCCAGGCCTTCTCAGCGTTGCTGCAGCAACTGCTTGAGCACTGGCCAACGCCGATCGCAGAACTGGTCATCGTCGGCCATAGCATGGGCGGACTGGTCACGCGCAGCGCGTGTCACTATGCGGAGCAGACTCAACGAACGCACCAGAACCAAGGTTCGGAACGGGTGCAGCAGCCATGGCACGAGCGGCTCGACAAAATAGTCTTTCTCGGTACGCCGCATCACGGCGCACCGCTCGAGCGAGCTGGCAGTTGGGTCGATCTGTTGCTGACGCTGAGTCCCTACAGCGCGCCGTTCGCACGCCTCGGCATGGCGCGCAGTGACGGCATTCGCGATTTGCGCCATGGCATGTTGCTTGAAGCGGACTGGAGCGCACATCCGCAGTCGACCCGTAAAGACATTCGCACGCCGGTGCCTCTGCCCGACGGCGTGCGCTGTTACGCCGTGGCCGCCACTCGGCAGCTCGCGGCCAGCAAAACTGCAGGCGCGCGGCAATCGACTGCATCGCCGCGGCGCAGCGACGGCCTGGTCCCCGTGGGCAGCGCGCTCGGACGCCATGAAAAGCGAGCACAGTCTTTGGGATTTGCAAACAACCAGCAGCAGATTGTGTACGGCTTGAACCACTTCGAATTGTTGAACGATCCGACGGTGTCCGCGAAGTTACTGGATTGGTTGCAACCCTGATCGCTCAGTGCGCATCCATCTTTGACCCGGATAACCTGCGATCAAAACACAAGTGACTCTGAACCAAAAAGCTGCAAATCGCAGATTGGTTCGAACGGTTTCAGAGTGCGCTCGCTGGCAAGCATAACGACCGAAACGATCGACCCGTTAGCGTCGTACAATCAGGATACAACGGGCTCCCAGCCTTTGGACTTCATCACCCACATCGCCGCTGGAGTTGCCAGGAACTTGAGCAGATCCTTGGCTGCCTCGGCGTCCCTGGCAATAGCGCTGACACCGCCTTGTAGTCAACGTAGAAATGACTTGAACGGTTGGACGCTCCAAGCTTTGTTCGGATCAGATAGTCCAGCACTTTTAAATGATGGTGTACCTGCGCCACGTATCGGTCGAATTGCTCGATCAACCTACCGCGAAGGTTGTAGTCCATGCCATTCGCCGCGTGTCGGTCATTGGCCTCGGTTTCCACCTAGGTGATGAACTCACAAATCAACCGAGTCGCGATACTCCGGCACCGTGCAGGCCCAGTGATGGCGCTCCTCAATCGCCTGCCGCAATGCGTCGGCCGCGACCGGCTCGCCATGCGTGATGTAAACTCGCTGTGGTGCTGACGGCAGCGCACCGATCCAAGCCAGCAGCTCGTCACGATCGGCGTGCCCAGACAACGATTCAATCATCGCGACCTCTGCGCGAATCGGCACATGCTGGCCGTGGATCTTCACCGTCGATGCGCCGCCGACAATTGAGGCGCCACGGGTACCAGCGGCCTGGTAGCCAGCGAACAGAATGCTGTTGCGCGGGTCGGGTGCGTACGACTTCAGATGATGCAATACCCGTCCGCCTGAGGCCATGCCGCTCGCTGAAACGATGATCGTTGGCATGTGCAAATCATTCAGGCTCTTCGACTCTTCGACACTGTTGACGATGCGCGCCACCCGACCCATCGCTTTGGTTTGTTCGGGTGTCAAGCGATGCTCGTGGCCGTAGCGCTCGTAAATGTGGGTGGCATCAGCCGCCATCGGGCTGTTTAGAAACACCGGCAGATCGGGAATTCGGCGCTGCTCCTTCAGTAAGTGGATGCAGTACAGCACTGCTTGCGCCCGGCCGATCGCAAACGACGGGATGATCACAATTCCGCCGCGCGCTGCTGTTCGACTGACCACATCGGCCATCGCGGTCAAGGGATCGATCCCCGAATGCTTGCGGTCGCCATAGGTCGACTCGAGCACCACCCAGTCGGCGGCTTGAGGCGGCTCGGGCGGCGGCATCACAATGTCTTGACTGCGCCCCAGATCACCGGAGAACAGCAGAGCATGACGATCCCATTCCACCCGCACACTGGCAGCCCCCAGCAAATGCCCCGCTCGATACAGCACCACGCGCACGCCGGGAATCGGTTCGAAGCCCTGGTGAAACTCGCAGACACTCAGGCGCTCGAGCGCCGCCCGCGCGTCGCTAACAGTGTATAAAGGCAAAGCCGGGTGATGCTTCGAGTAGCCGTGACGATTGGCGAAATCGGCTTCCTCTTCAAGCAGGTGCCCGGAGTCGGGCAACAACAGACCGCACAAATCGCGGGTCTCCGAGCTGCAATAGGCTTTGCCGCGAAATCCTGAGCTGGTCAATCGCGGCAGATAACCGCTGTGATCCAGATGCGCATGCGACAGCACGATCGCCTCAGGATCGCCAGGGTGAACCGGGAACGGCTCCCAGTTGCGCAAGCGCAATTGCTTAAGTCCCTGGAACAAGCCGCAATCGATCAGCAGCCGTCGCCCGTTGTGCTCCAACAGGTACTTCGATCCGGTCACCGTGCCGGTGCCGCCCAAAAATGTCAGCTTCATTGCGAGCTCGACGCGCGTGCAGCCGACGCTGTCGATCGTGTCGATGCCTTTGACGCGCTGGCAGCCGAACTTTGTCGACCTGCACCCTTCGAAGCGCGTTGTCGCGCACCGGTTGCCCTGGGTTTACTCAGCAACTGCGCCCGCTGTAACTCTTCGCGACTGGCACGATGCACCATCACTGGAATGTGGCAGCCGGCGAGCACTCTGGTCGTGACGCTGCCCAAGAAGAGCGCACCGATGCGACCGCGCCCATGTGAACCCATGAAGATGAGATCGCAGTGCTCGCGCTTGGCCGCTTGAATGATGGCCACGGCCGGAGATGCCGCGAAGACGATCTTATCGGTGCAAACCACCGACATCTCTTCAGCGACCTCACCGATCAAGTCGAGAAAGAATTGTCCATAGGCGCGGGAACTGGTCCGATGCTGAACCGGCGTCAAATAGATGTCGGCCATGCCATCAACATAGACCGGCACTTCGAAAGGCGGCGCAACGTAGATCGCGACAACCGAGGCGCCCAGCGACTTCGCCAGTTTGATTCCAGCTTCCGCGGCCGCCATCGACAGAGCCGAACCGTCGGTGGGAATGAGAATTTTCTTGTACATGGTCGCTTGCTCCTCAAGGGGACAGTGGCTCGATACGCTGCCAGATTGCCATGCCGGCCGCGGTCAAACCTTGATCCGAATCATGCCGGGTCGAAATAGTTCGATCGACAATAGATTCCGATGGTGATTGCAATAGGGTTTGCGAATCGTCAAACATGATCCCGATTTCGAGTCGCACACTGCGAATCATAAGCAGTTCTGACGCAGGAGCGGTTATGGCAATCAAGCAATCGAAATACAGCCGCTGGTTCTCGCAACTGGGCGTCGACGACAACAGCGCCCAATGGTGGTCGTTGCGATGAATCGTGGCGAGCTTTTTTGTGTCTCCGATTCATATGTTGCTTCGATCTCGAAGCGACCCAGCGGCAAATCCAACATCAGCCAAGGTCCATCGATTTTCGTTTCAAACACAACGCGCCGCTTGACGTCGGAGACCTTGATTCGTGCATCGGTCGAATCGAATTTCGCTGACACCCGAAATTGCGGCAAAAGTTTGCGACATATTGCCTCAAAGCGACAACGGCGGTCCCAGCACAGGCATCGGCAGTTGACAGATGCCCTGCGGCGCGACACCCAGTGCCGCGTTGAACTTGCTTGAGAGATTCTGAAACGCGATCAACGCGGTGAGCTCAATGATCGCCTCGTCCTCGAACTGGGCTCGCAGGCGCATCATCGTCGAATCGGTCGTCTTTCTAGTCGAATCGGTCATCGAATCGGCATACGCCAATGCGCTTCGCTCTCGTTCACTGTAAAGCGGCGAATTCTCGAAATCGGCGAGTGCGCCGATTTTTTCGGGGGCAACGTGGCGCTCCAGGGCATGTGCCGAGTTCAGGTCCACGCAGAACTCACACCAATTCATTTGCGACACCCGCACCATGACCAGGGAGCGAAGTACGGGTTCGAGGGGCGACGACGATCGTTCGAGCATGCGATACACCAAGGTCACCGCGGCAAACACCTTTGGGGTCCGTCCCCAGAGGCGCACCGGTTCAAGTTCGACGCCGTAGCGGCGGCGCTGCAGCGCGAAGATCAGCCTCACATACCAGGGATAGCGTTGTTCTCTGGCCGTCTGAATTCGGGCCGTCATCTTCAGACCGCACCCCAAGCGGCCGAATCGATCATCGCCGCCGACATGGATCGCGTCACCGAATATCGACTTCCGAGCGCATTGTTCATGATTGACCTCCGCGAGTGCGTGACAGATTGCGCCAGCGTATCGGGATCTCATGAGCTCGCGCTTGATGTTTCTCAATAAGCACCGCACCGGAGGTCGGTAGTCTCAGATCAACAAGGTAGCCGGAGGACCCCATGAGGGAAGTCGCTGGCGACATCGCGTTTCCGACCGATAAACTCGGCCTCTCGAAACTGAACAACGGTCTGGGCTTCGACGCCACCATTTCGTATGGCATGACGCCGAAAATCGGCACCTGTTTCGGCTGCAACTGGCATCACTTCCGGGCCGACTCGGCGTTGACCGGTTCCAGGGTTGATGTCAACGAATCCGGTTTTGTGCTGGGCATGCAGTGGCGCGATCGGCTCGCTCAAACCGGCTTTGACTACCGACTCCGAGGCGGCATCATCGTTAATCACCTCGAGATTGAAGATGGCAACAGCGCAATCATCGCCGATTCGGGACACAGCATCGGCTGGGAACTTGGCGTAGCGTTGCTGGTGCAATTCGTGCTAGATCTGGCTCGGTCAACATGGATCATGTCGTTTCACCGAAGCGGCGTCTCCGAAAAACTGAATCACTTGCCATGAATAATCCGCTCAAGAGTGGCGAAGCACTGATCGAGATCAATCACGTGACCTTCGGTTACGACGAGCGGCGGGCGATTCTGAACGACGTCAGTCTGCGCTTTGCGCGGCGAGGTAACGGCGGTGCTGGGCAACTCTGGTTGCGGCGAGACCACGCTGCTGCGACCGATTGCTGGCGTGCACGGCACCGACGCGGGGCAGGTGCGTTTCGACGGTGATGTCACCAACGTAAACGATGCCCAACAACTTCAGCGCTTGCCCGCCGCTTAGGCATGCTGTTCCAATTCGGCGCCTTGTTCACCGATCTGTCGGTGCACGACAATGTCGCCTTCCCGCTTCGCGAGATGACCGACCTGCCCGAGTCGATGATCCATGACATCGTGCTGATGAGGCTCGACGCGGTCGGGCTGCGCGATGCCGCTGCTGGCGGCGATGTTCTCGGCGATCGGTATCCTCGGTGCCTTGGTAGTCGCCGTCGGGCTCATCGGCATCGACGGCGGCCAACCTGACGTCGTTCAGCGAAGGCGATACCTATCTGCTCACTGCTCAGTTCGACAACATCGGCGGCCTGAAGGCGCGGGCGGCGGTACGCCCATCCGGTGGAATGGCAATCGCGCCGATCGAGTCTGTGGTCGCTGCGGTTTTACTGGAGCGGTTACGGATTATGCATTGACTTGATCATTGTCAAGGCAGATACGAGCTCCCGGACTTAGCTTGTCATACACAAGTGGGGGGTGACCGTGCCAGGTGCCAGTCTGAGAATCATCCGCGACGAGCATCTCACGCTCGGGGCGGTACTGCTGTCGATCGGGATGATGATCGAGCGCGGGCCGAAGGGCAATGCCGACAGCTACTTCGATGTTCTGAGAGCGATGTTGTTCTACATCGACGAGTTGCCCGAACGGCACCATCATCCGATCGAGTCGAGCTTGCTGTTTCCGCTGGTCGAACGGCGGGCTCCCGAGACTGCCGGTGTGATCAGTCGCCTCGAAAGCGAACATGTCCACGGCGAGTCCGCGGTACGTGAACTGCAGCATTTGTTGCTGGCCTGGGAGTTGATTGGCGAGAGCTCGACGAAGCATTCGTGCGGGATCGCGATCCCTTGTCGTCCAAATACCCGCGCGATCCGGTCTACAACCTGCTGTTCACCCGAATCGTGAATCGGGCCCCCGCACCGATCGGCGTTGGTGGCGACTAATTTCGCCATCGGCTCATCCGGATTCGGATCCCTGGCTAATCCCTGCTCGAAAGCAATTCATGGATTTTCAATACTCCGATCGTTGTAACGAACTTCGTTCGCGGCTTCTGGCGTTCTTCGACAAGAACATTTATCCGAACGAATCGGTGTACCACGCCGAAGTGGCTGCCAATCGCAAAGCCGGCAACCCTTGGGTTCCCACCAAGATCATCGAACAGCTCAAACCGAAGGCGCGCGAGGCGGGCCTTTGGAACTTGTTCCTGCCCAAGTCCGATCGGGTTCCTGAAGGCTTGAGCAATCTCGACTACGCGCCGCTCTGCGAAATCATGGGGCGAGTACCCTGGGCACCGGAAGTATTCAATTGTTCAGCACCGGATACCGGCAATATGGAGACGCTTGAGCGTTATGCGAGCGAAGCACTCAAGCGCGAATGGCTGGACCCGCTCTTGCGCGGCGAGATCCGCTCCGTCTTTGCCATGACCGAGCCCGAAGTGGCCTCCTCCGATGCAACCAATATCCAGTCGCGCATCGAGCGTCACGGCGATCATTACATCATTAACGGTCGCAAGTGGTGGAGCTCGGGCGCCGGCGATCCTCGGGCCAAGATGATGATCTTCATGGGCAAGACCAGCCCCGACGCCGGTCGTCATGAGCAGCAATCGATGATTGTCGTGCCAGCCGACACACCCGGCATCACCAATCTTCGCGCCTTGAACGTGTTTGGTTACGACGACGCGCCGCACGGCCACAGCGAAGTGCTGTTTGAAAATGTTCGAGTACCGGTCAGCAATATCCTGCTGGGTGAAGGCCGAGGATTCGAAATTGCTCAAGGTCGTCTGGGACCAGGCCGTATCCACCATTGCATGCGCACCATCGGCATCGCCGAGCGGGCACTCGAGCTGATGTGCAAACGACTCGGCACAAGGATTGCGTTTGGCAAGCCGATTTCGGCGCAAAGCGTCTGGCATGAACGGATCGCCGATTCGCGAATCATGATCGATCAGGCGCGCCTGCTGACGCTGAAAGCCGCTTACATGATGGATACAGTCGGCAACAAGATCGCCAAGGCTGAAATTGCAATGATCAAGGTCGCGGCTCCGACCATGTGCTGTCAGGTAGTTGATTGGGCGATCCAGGCTCACGGCGGCGGCGGTGTCAGCGATGACTTTCCGCTGGCAAGCCTGTACGCTCATGCCCGCAGCTTGCGCCTCGCGGATGGCCCGGACGAAGTTCATCGCGCATCGATCGCGAAACTCGAACTCGCCAAGCAACTGATGCTGCCCGGCGGCATTCAAGCCGTCGAGATGCCGATCACACGCGGCGCGTGACCCGCACCCGATAATGGGCTGTGCGAATCGTTCGATGGCCGGCGGCGAGACATCCGCCCGCGCCGACAAATAGGCAAATAAGTCGAGCACCATTGGGCTGACTTTCGGGTTGTCATCCCACGCCGGCATCACGATTTGGCCGCGCGCTCGACGCTCTTGCCGCATGACTTCGTCGACCATCGCTTCGCGAACGGCGGCTCGGTCGTCGGCGTTGGCCTGATTGGCTGGCGCGACGATGCGATAGCTGGTCAACACTTTCGAGACGAATGCGCGCGGCGTCAGCGTCTGCACTCGCTCCACCAGATTCGGCGCTACAGCGGTGCCGAGCGCGCCGACGCCATGACAGGTGTGGCAGGTCGAGTGAAACACCCGCCAACCCAAGTAAGTGCCGTTGTCGACCACGCCGTTGACGATTCGGTACTCGCCGGGTACTTGCGCCTGAACCAGCGGGCTAACCATGACGCTCAACAGGGCAATCAGTAACGTTGCGGCTCGAAGGACGAGCAACTGCATCACCATCATCTTTCGGAAAAGGCTGCGGTGCCTTGTATCTTGAATCCGCTATGCGGCCCCACTTTGAGCGAAATCATCTGGAGGCAAGAAAACTCCCGATAAGCAGCGTCAGGCACAGGACACAGCCGACGAACGGCACCGATACGGCAACGGTGAACGCGCCGTCCAGAACCGGGACGCCCTTACACTTGAGTCTAACCAAGGCTGCGTTGACGAACGCAAAAATAGCCAAGGTCAGTAAGCGATCGATCTGGCACAGGTCTCGCGCTGCGCGCGGGTATGTGGCAGTAGCCGGCTACGGCGCGGGCAGCCCTTTGTAGCGATGGCGGATTTCGTCGGGCGTGACGTTCCACGGCAAGAGCGCCTCGTAGTCGCCCAGGGACGCGGCACTGGGCAGCGCGCTGAGCACCACGGCCAGGTACTGGAAGGCGTTGTGTCCGTTGGCGCGCGCGGTCTCAATCAGGCAGTAGTTCATCGCCGTGGACTTGGCACCCGCCGGCGTGTCGGCGAACAAGAAGTTTTTCCTGGCGATCGCCACCTTCTTGGCCACGTGCTCGGCCAGGATGTTGGAAATCGGCAGGCGCCCGACTTCGCAATACCGTCGCAGGCCCTGTTCATGTTTGAGCAGATAGTTCAGGGCCTCGCGCGAACTGCCATGGGCCAGCCCCTCCTGGACGATCGTCTTGGCCCAGCCGATAAACTCACCCCATACCGGCACCAGGCCGTTGGTCTTGATGCTCAGGTTAAAGTTGGTCGCCGCATCGCACACCAGGTAGCCTCGGAACTCCGAGAGCAGCCCGTACGCCGTCTCACCGGATTTGCTGGGCGAGTAGTCCAGCAACACCACCGGCTTATCCGGTGGCCCGCCGCGCCGGATCCACAGATAGCTCTTGGTCTCGGGTGCACGGCCCGCTTCCTTGAGCACCTGGATGCCGGTGTCATCGCTTTGTGCGATGTCGTAGTCGAAGAAGGCGTCCTGGATCAGGTTGTACAGCGGCTGCGTGGCCAGACCCGTGGCGATGTGCCAGCGGGCCAGTTTGGCCCGAGGCAGTTCGAGTTGCTCGCGCCGCGCCATCGCCGCCGTGCGGATGCACCCCTTGCACGCACACGTGTACTTCAGCCGGTGGTGCACGATCACGTAGAACTGCTGCGGCACGATGCTCATCTGCTCGCTCACGTCCTCGCCGATGCGCTGCAGCGTCTGGCCGCAGT
>JANLTP010000080.1:0-2874 GCA_031363055.1 Burkholderiales bacterium
GACAAAGACTGGGTGCCTTCACACATCCATCCAATCTCCTAAAAGCTTGTAATGATCGGGTGCTAAAAAAGTTATTTGGCAGTCGAGCCGGTTGACCTTTTTTCTAAGATTGGCCATGTGAACATCCAATGTCTTAGCCCCTACTTTTACATCACCCCAAACAGAACGACGGATAAAATCTCTGTGTACAGGGACGCCTTTGGCTTCTTTAAAAACTGCGAGGATGGCGACCTCTTTTGGCGTCACCCGAACGGCCTCGCGATCACCTCGACTCAACTGGGCCCGTGCTGCACTGGCCAGCGCCTGATACTTGCTTCGAAATACATGCAGACTTTCCTCTTCGAGCTCCTCGAGATCGAGCAGCGCGTTGTGTGCGCCCTGCGTGACACGGATCAATTCATCGAGCTTGACCTGGATTGCTTCGGTATCCCGATTCTGTGTGTTTTGAATCAAAAATACCATTAAAAATGTGATGATCGTCGTGCCGGTGTTGATGACCAATTGCCAGGTATCGCTAAATCGAAAGATCGGCCCGGTCAGTATCCATACCGCTATGACCGCTACCGCGAGTGTGAAGACCCTGGGGCGACCGCAAAAACGAGCGGCAGCTTTGGCAAACCGGGAGTAAGTCGAGGTCGTGCTCATTTCGTACCTTTCCGGGGCGATTGGGTCAGAAGGCCAACGCGGTTCGCACGACTCGATTCATGGGAGCGTCGTCCTATAAGCAGCATACATCACGCTTGAATGCGCGGTAGACTTGCGCGAATGGGGGAGAGCACGGTGACCAACCAGGAAATCAAGGTGACACCCTACTCGGCGGCGGTCGGCGCGCTGATCGAGGGCGTCGATCTTTCTAACCGGCCGAGTGATAACGCGCTGCAACAAATGCGCGCCGCGCTGCGTGACCACGGTGTCATCTTTATTCCGGGTCAGACCATCACGCCCGAACAGCATCTCGGGTTCGCGCGTTGCTGGGCTGAGATTGACGTCAATCGGTTTTTTACGCCGGTGGCGGGGTACCCCGAAATCGCTGAAGTTCGCAAGGAACCCGAACAGGTCACCAACATCGGCGGCGGCTGGCACACCGATCACAGTTACGACCTCGAGCCGGCGATGGGATCGATCCTGCTGGCGCGTGAAGTGCCCGCGCAGGGCGGCGACACCTTGTTCGCGAGCATGACCGCAGCCTTCGATGCACTGTCTGACGGCATGAAGCGCACGCTGCGCGCCCTGTACGCCGTGCATTCGAGTCGGCATGTGTTCGGCACGGCTGGCTCTACGAAGAGGGCCGATCTGAAGGGGCGCATCGGCAACGCCGAGAAGGTCATGGCCGATATGGTTCATCCGGTGGTGATTCGCCACCCCGACTCGGGCCGCGAAGTGTTGTGTGTCAATTCGGGTTTCACGACTCGGTTTGAGCACTGGAGCGAGGCGGAGAGTGCGCCGCTATTGCAGTACCTGTATCAACATGCCAGCCGGCCTGAATTCACTTGCCGCTTTCGGTGGACCGAG
Source organism: Burkholderiales bacterium (assembly GCA_031363055.1). Classification (GTDB taxonomy): domain Bacteria; phylum Pseudomonadota; class Gammaproteobacteria; order Burkholderiales; family Burkholderiaceae_E; genus JANLTP01. The sequence continues at coordinate 1,513 of JANLTP010000080.1, forward strand.
GGTGCTATAGCTTTCTGGGACAACCGTTCGACCTGGCACTACGCGCTCAACGACTATCATGGCGAACGCCGATTGATGCACCGGATCACGGTCCGGGGATCGGCGATTACCGGCTCTCACCGTTTGGCTTGAGATTCACGAACTCACTTGGCGCGCGACAATCGGCCATTATTTCATCGGAGGTAACTATGTTCAGTCACATCATGGTCGGCGTTAAGGATCTCGAAGTGTCCAGGAAGTTCTACGACGCACTGCTCGGCACCATCGGCGTTGGTCCTGGCACTGCCAACCGAAACAGATTTTTTTACCGAGGCCCCACAGGCGTATTTGCCATCACCACGCCAATCGACGGCCAACCGGCGACCTTTGCGAATGGCGGCACAATTGGTTTTGCGATGAAATCCCCTGAGCAAGCCAACGCGTTTCACGCGGCCGGCGTCGTCAACGGCGGCACTACCATTGAAGATCCGCCGGGATATCGCGATGGGCCGACAGGTCGACTCTATTTAGCCTATTTGCGCGATCCGGACGGCAACAAAATTTGTGCGCTGTATCGACCGGTAAGCTAAGTCGGCCGCCACCCTACTAGATCTGAATCCGGCTGCCAACCTCGACCACAGCATTGTCGGGCAGGCGAAAGAAGGCCGCGACACCACCTGCATTTCGGCTCATCGTCGCAAACAATTGTTCACGCCAATCGGCCATGCCGCCACCGCGTGTTGGCACGACTGTGGCGCGGCTCAAGAAGTAAGTCGTCGTAAACGGTTCAATCGGCAATCCCAGCGTTTCGCCCAACGCCAACGCCTTGGGTACGTCGGGCAGATCCTTGAATCCAAAATGCACGGTCACTTGCCAAAAATCATGGCCCAGCAATCGCGTCTGAAGTCGCTCTTGCTCGGCAATCATTGGAACTTCGTGGAAGATGACATTGAGAATCACGTTGCGTTCGTGCAGCACCTGGTTGTGCTTCAAATTGTGCAACAGCGCTTGCGGCACCGACTCGGGATTGGTGACCGGATAAACCGCTGTACGCGCGGCCCGGTTAATGCTCGTGTGATCAAGGCTGTCGACAAACGACTGCAGCACCAGGCCGTCTCGCGAAATGCTCTCCAGGACCAGTTCACGTCCCCGCCGCCAGGTTGTCATCAAGATGAAGAGCAGTAGCCCGAGCAACAGCGGGAACCATCCGCCATCGAAGAACTTGACCGCGCAGCCCGCTACCAGCAGGGCGTCGATCGCCAGGAAAAACAAGGTCGCGCCAATAGCCAAAGGGGCCGGTAGATTCCAGCCGCTTCGAATCACGAAGTAGGTAAGCACCGTGGTGATCATCATGGTCAAGGTGACCGCAATACCATAGGCACC